>DASWMJ010000089.1:0-341387 GCA_036399775.1 Chloroflexia bacterium
GGTGGGTCGCCCTGCCAGGGTCACGCGTAAAGTTGGTTCGCCATCCCCACCAGGGCGACCCACCGGGTCGCCCCTACGCAGACATTTCTTTGTTAGTGCTGTACTGAGCGTAGCGAAGGATTAGTTGGGGCGAGAGATAGCCAGGGAGGATGATCCTCCGCTTCGCTCAGGATGACAGGGGAAGTGGGTCGGCCTTCCTCTATAATTTCGTAGGTACAATAATTAAGGCTTGTGCCTGGGCCGATCTGCCGTG
The DNA here is from genome assembly GCA_036399775.1 of Chloroflexia bacterium. GTDB lineage: Bacteria > Chloroflexota > Chloroflexia > QHBQ01 > JADMIH01 > JADMIH01. The sequence continues at coordinate 254 of DASWMJ010000089.1, forward strand.
TCGAGTGGCACGTTGGTGCGGATATCGCTGCCCAGCGGCACGGCAGTATATTGCTCTCTGAAAATTTGCGCGGCGGGCTTGAAGCTGCCATCTCTGCGGACCAGGCCGAAGTGCTCCTCGAAGTTGCGCTCGACCGTCGCGCCTGGCGCGTAATCCCACAGCGTCCACTGGACGACACCCGCTATATCGAGGGCCTTGCTGTCGGCAAGCATGCTTTTATAGAGGAATGACTGCGTGGCTTCGTCATAAACAGCGCCCGGAGTCGGCGGCTGGCTCCCCGGTGAGGTCGGCCAGCCCATCTCTTCCAGCAAGACCGGCTTCGTGGTGCGCCGTTTGAGTTCCTTTATCTGGCCGGAGAGCGCGCCAGCCGAGTAGGTGTGGAAGGCCACGAAATCCACGAAGCTGAGTATGGTCGTGCCGTCGTTGGCCGGGTACCAGAGGCTTGTGTAGTCGCCCACGCCTACCGTGATGGGGTGGCGCGTGTCTATCTCCCGGACGTGATGCGAGATGCGCTCCAGCCATTTTATCACGCGATCTTGCTTGCCGTCCTTCCAGTTGTCGTAGTGGTCAGGCTCGTTGTGGAGGTCCCATGCCAGCACGCGGTCGTCGTTGGCGAACGGCCCGATTATCCCCTTGAGGTAGGTGAGGTTAAGCTCGGCGTCCGGCGTGCCAGGCGCGGGCTGCTCGTCGTACCACTCGAACAAGACAAAGATCACCTTCATATCGTAGCCCGCCGCGATCTGCAAGACCTGGGTCATCTGGCTGATTATCCAGGGGCTGATGCTCACCATGCGCCTGCCATCTCCCCAAACTATATCCCTCGTATCGCGGTGGTCGTAGGGCAGGCCGATGCGAACGGTGTTCACGCCAAGCTCTTTCGCCTTGCCCAACTCATCGCGGAATTGAGGCCCGTTCCAGGTCGCCCATGTGCCGGAGAATGGCGTGCTGCTCAGCCAGTAGTTTGTGCCCTTCAGCTTGACCGCGTTGCCCTGGTAAATGAAATCGTCGCCTTCGATGCCGACGAACTTGCCTGCAGCGGGGAACCTGGGTCGTAGGGCGGTGGGCGTTGCCTGCGGAACGCTGCCGGGCTGCTTAGCCTCAACGTAGCGCCAGTCAAAGTAGTGCTGGCCCACGTTCCCCATCTGTACCTGCCAACCGGGCGCGAAGTCCGCGACGTAAGTGAGGCTGCGGCGCTGGAATAGCTGTATCAGGGCTGTGTGCTCCTGGCCGCCGACTTTGATCGTAGTCCAGTATGCTTCCGTAATGGGATACCCCATGACGTAGACCCAGTCAAAGAGGGTCTCCTCGACTATCTCTCCTGTGCTGCTACGCACCTTACCCGCCTGCGTCATGTATTCCCAGAACACGCCGGGGATGTTGTGCCCCGTCTCCGCGACATACTTTACTGCCTGGGCGGAACCATGACTGCCGGGTGCTGCTGCGCCGCCTGCCGCCAAGCTATCGGTCAGCGTTTCGCCCGTTCTATCTGTGGACCTAAGTTTCGCTACTGCCTCGAAGTCTCTATAGCGCAGCCCGGCGTCGCCTGCCACGATCTGGGAGGAAGGCGCGGCGGGGGAGAAGTCCTTCGCGCCCGTTTGTATCCTGCCGCTCACCATCTCGCTGACGAGCAGGCCCGTCGTTACGCGCCAGGGAGATGCCGGGTCGCTGACCGACTGGTTTAGCTCCATCCTGGCCTTGTCGAAATATTGGACCTGCCCGGCGTATGGCTCGTCCATGTGCACGCCGGGAGCAGGCCCCCAAAGCCAGCCGCGCGAGACTTGCCCTCCGGCGACAAGCCCGTCAGTGCGCGCCCACAGGCTCTCAAACTCGGAGGCAGCAAAGCCAGCAGGCCCGGCAATGGCATTTGCGCCAAGCGGCTGCCACCATCCGGCCAGCAAAGGCAGGCAAGCGACGAGCGCGAGACACAGATGCACGATTCGCCTTCTAGATGAGGCGCAGAGTGAAACAACGAAATGCATGGACTGAACAACCCTTTCTACACAAAAAGCCAGGAGTAAGGCCGGCTCGTATTCTACAGTACATAGTATAACAGCAAACGTGCTTTGCGGTCGCGTACCTGGGAGTTAATTCCTCTTCGGCACCGCCTGGCGAATAGTGAAGATTAACAGGATAAACATCATACGCGATGGCGAGACCGCCCGGCAGATAAATCTGCGGGCTTCGTATACGAAGCCCGCATAGCGGCCTGGTTTGGGTGGCAGGTATGACGGTTACTTTGGTAATGTTCATGAGCCGCAGGGCGGTGCCTGCCTGCGTAATGCTTTACCCTCTGCTATAATGTGGGCGAAAGCTACGCACCTTATAGGAGCGCCTTGAACATGCAGTGTCCACGATGCCACTCACACAATACGCCTCAGGCGCGCTTCTGCATGTCGTGTGGGCTACAGTTACAACAGGTTTCTCCGGTGGGCGCAATCCCGCCGCCTCCCGCCCCCAATATGCCTGCGCCACCGCCCGCGCCATCTTACGGCAACAGCGCGGCCAGTTTACCTGTTCAGCCTGCACCTCCTGGCGCTCCGCAGGCCGTCCAATATCCTTACTCTCCTATGTCGGGCTATAGCGTCTTGAAGGCGATGGGCAGCCATAAGCCTGCTAACGCGCTCTTCTGGGTGGGTCTTTTTGCGCTCTTCGGCAATCTCCTCATCTGCCCCTGCTTCGTTGGCCTTATGCTGCTTGGCGCGGACCCCGCCGAAGTAGAAAGTGTGGATACTTTCCGCGCTACGACATTCCTTGTCGCCGGATGTCTCTTTGCCGCGTTCATAGTGATAGGAGTTGCGTTGATAGCGGCGGGGCGACCACGCAAGCTGGTGTAAGATGTAACACAACTTAAGACCGAACCGCCAAGACGCCAAGAGCGCCAAGATACCGCCAAGTATTATGGGTAACGCGACGCCTTGCTTATTTTCACCCCTGACCCCTGACCCCTAATAAGCCGATTGCCCCGCGTCCGCACAATCTGTTAGAATATCTGTAAGCCATCATCTTATCCCTGGCGATCAAATATGCCTTCCCCATCGAAAACACCACAACGGTCCCCCGGCTTCGAGGAGCGCCTCCACGCGCTGCCACACTCGCCTGGGGTTTACCTGATGCGAAACCGCGCCAACACCATCATCTACGTTGGTAAAGCCATTTCGCTCAAGAATCGCGTGCGTTCCTACTTCGGGTCGTTGCACGGCCAGGTGCCGAAAGTGTGGCGCATGGTGGATGAGGTCTACGACTTCGAGTATATCGTGACCGACACGGAACTTGAAGCCCTGCTCCTCGAAAACCAGCTTATCAAGAGGCACCAGCCTCACTACAACATTCGCTTGAAGGACGACAAGACCTATCCTTTCATCAAAGTGACTATCCAGGAGGAATGGCCCCGCGTGATACCCACGCGCAAGCGGTTGCAGGATGGCGCGGCGTACTTCGGCCCATATCCGGGCATGGGCACGGTCTACGAGACGATTGAATTGCTCGACAAGCTCTTTCCGTTCCGCACCTGTGACAAGGAGATCACGGGCAAGGACAGCCGCCCGTGCGTGCAGTATTTCCTCCACAGGTGCCTCGGCCCGTGCGCCTCCCTCGCTGAGAAAGCCGCCTACAACGACGCTATCAAACAGGTGGTGCTCTTCCTGGACGGCAAGCAGGCCGCGCTCATCAAGAGCATGCGCAAGAAGATGGAGCAAGCGGCTGAAAACCTTGAGTTTGAGCGAGCAGCCGTCTTCCGCGACCGCATCCGCACGCTTGAGCGCGTGCTTGAGCAGCAGAAGGTCTTCACCACAGCCAACACCGACCAGGACGTGATCGCGTTCGCCCAGAACAACAACGAAGCGTGCGTGCAGGTCTTCTTCATACGCGGGGGCAAACTGTTGGGCCGCGAGCACTTCTTCCTAGAAGGCGCGGCGGATTCTACGCCTGGCGAAATCCTGGAAGGCTTCCTGGGCCAGTTCTACGATGAGGCCGCCTACGTGCCTGCCAACGTGCTTTTGCAGCACGACGTAAGCGACGCGGACATTATCCAAAGCTGGCTACGCGAGAGGCGCGGCAACAAGGTCTCTATAACCGTGCCCAGGCGCGGGGAGAAGCATGACCTCGTGCAGATGGCCGCCCGCAACGCCACCGAGACGCTCGAGCAGTACCGGCTGCGCTGGCTGAGCGACGAGCAGAAGGGCACCGCAGCCCTGACCGAGTTACAGCAAGTGCTCAATCTCCCGGTCTGGCCGCAGCGTATCGAATGCTACGACGTGGCGCATTTGCAGGGCACCGACACGGCGGGCGCGATGGTGGTGTTCGAGCAAGGTCTGCCCAAGAAGAAGGAGTACCGCCGCTTCAAGATAAAAACGTCGGGCAACGACGATTACGCTTCGATGGCCGAGATGCTGGGGAGGCGCTTCAGGCGTCCGGCAGCGTCCGGCTCCACCATAGAGCGGGCGGGCGCTCTTGCCCTGGCGCGAGCGGGTGCAAGGCGCGACCCGGCACCGGGCGCGGACCACGAAGCGGCTGTTCGTAGCGAAGAGGATGTGTCTAACGCCACAACCGATGCCCGCCTGGGTGACAGTATCGAGGAGATCGCCGTCAAGGAACGGAGGCTGGAAGCCGACGGTGCGAGTGCGGCTACTTCCTGGCAAGAGAGCGAGTGGGCCGTCCTGCCCGACCTCGTAGTGATAGACGGCGGCAAAGGGCAGCTAGCCTCGGCGCATGCCGTCTTGCGCGAGGCGGGGCTGACGGACGTTCCCATCATTTCGCTCGCCAAGCGGATAGAGGAGATATTTTTGCCGGGAAGGCCAACTTCCATCATACTCCCTCCTACCTCGGAAGGCTTGAAGCTGCTGCAACGCATCCGCGACGAGGCGCACCGCTTCTCTAATTCATACAACAAGAAGCTCGGCAGCAAACGTGCGACTCGCAGCAGGCTCGACATGGTGCCCTCCATCGGCCCGGTGAGAAAGAAGGCGTTGCTGAGACACTTCGGCTCGCTCCAGGCTATCAAAGCCGCGAGCGTAGAAGATCTACTGGCCGTGAAGGGCATGGATAGGGCAGCCGCGCTTAGCCTCAAGGAGCATCTATAATGGCCCACGGTCAAGTGTTGATACTGCCGGAAGGGCAGGAGCAAGAGTGGTCGGCATTCGGTGACGCGCTCACGTCGCGCCGCAACCTGGTCTACGACTACCTCGACAAGTGGCCCGGGGCCGAGCAGTTCAGGCCCCGCGACATCCACGACGCGCTCTTCAGCTATATCAAGCAGAGGGGGAAGGCGTTGCGTCCATTGCTGGTGCTGCTGAGTTGCGGGGCTGTAGGCGGCGACGAAGCGCAGGCCTTACCGGCGGCAGCGGCTGTTGAGGTGTTCCATACCTGGACGCTGGTCCACGACGACATTATTGACCGCGATGAGACGCGCCGGGGTAGCCCTACGGTGCATGCTCGTTTCGCGGCCCACGCTCGTGACGGCCACGGAGTCGGCCCGGAGGAAGCCGCGCATTATGGCACCGCGCTGGCGATACTGGCGGGGGATTTGCAGCAGAGCTGGTGTTACGCGCTGCTGGGCGATCTTGTAGAGCGAGGGGTTGCCGATGGCCTGGTGCTCGATCTAATCCGGCGTATGGCAACCTCGCTTACGCCTCACCTGATGGAGGGCGAACTGCTTGACGTGCAGTTCTCGCTGATGCCCCCTGACACATTGGACGAAGAGCGCGTGCTGGATATGCTGGGCAAGAAGACTGGCGCGCTGCTGGAATATGCTGCCTGGTGTGGGGCCACCATTGGACTGGCAGGCGGGCCGGACCCCGACGGCCTTGCCTCGCGCCTGGGGCGATTCGCGTACCTGTGCGGCACGGCATTCCAACTCCACGACGATCTGCTGGGCCTCACCGCAGATGAAGCGTTGCTGGGCAAGCCGGTCGGCTCGGACATAAGGGAGGGCAAGCGTACCTTGCTCGTGTACAAGGCCCTTTCGTCAGCCGATGAACGCCAGCGCAGCCATATCTTGCGGACGTTGGGCAACCCACGCGCAAGCAGCGACGATATTTTGGAAGTCCTGTCTATATTCGAGACGACAGGCACGCTGGAGCGGGTGAATGAATTGGCTAATTCGCTTATTAGCCAGGCTATCGCTTTGCTTGCGCCGTTGGCTGAGAGCCACTACAAGCGCCTCCTGAGTACGTGGGCGACCTTTTTGCTCGCCCGACAGCACTAGATGATGCCAGTTAGCGAAGCCAGCCCCGAAACGTGGCGACTCGCAGCCCAGGCTATAGCTGAGGGTGGTGTGGTTGCGTTCCCGACTGATACCGTTTATGGCATCGGCTGTGACCCGTATTCCGTTGCGGCTATCAACGCGATCTACCAGATAAAGGGGCGCGCGCACCAGAAAGCGTTGCCTCTCTTGCTTTCGGGCCGGGAACGGCTAGCTCAGGTGGCAGGCGTGCTACCTGATGCGGCGGCCAGGCTGGGGGAACACTTCTGGCCGGGTGCGCTCACCCTTGTCGTGCCCCGCGCAACCGGCTTGCCCGGCGAACTGGGTGGAGGGGATACTATCGCCGTCCGGGTGCCCGCGCACGACGAGCTGCGCGCCTTCATAGAGGCGTGCGGCGGGGCACTCGCGTCTACGAGCGCGAACCTCTCCGGCCAGCCCGACGCCCTGGACGCGGGGCAAGTCGCGGGCTACTTTGGGGAGAGTATTGACATAATAGTGGATGGCGGGCGGGTGCAGGGCGGCGTGCCGTCTACCGTTGTCGATTGTACGGTGGAGCCTCCTGCCATCTTGCGGCAGGGGGCGGTAAGCGAGGCTGCTATCCGTGCTCTTCTGAAGGGCGTCTGAACGTGCCTGCCCTGTATCGTGCGGAGAGGATATTTACCCTTACAGCGCTGCTCGCAATTGGGCTGGGGATGACGCTCGCTATCAGTCGCGGGCTGCTGGGGCGCGGCCTGGAGGAGCCTGCCACCCTGCTGTGGGTGCTTGCCTTCACGCTGGTACTGGTGGCCGGGGCGGGCGCGCTCTGGCTGAGGCACAGCGCCCAGGCTGCTACGTCAACCTCTCTGCCCGGCTCCAATCTCCCGGTCGTGCCCGTTCCCCTGGAAGTGATAGTGCCCGCCACGCTGGTGGTAGGCTTCGTCATCTTCTTGCAGCTATTCGAGGACGGCATCGTGCAGGCGGCGGTCGTCGGGCTGGCCGGACTGTCTTTCGCGGGGGTCTTTTGGGCGCAGGTGCGGGGCGCGGACACGTCGGACAGGTACTTTGGCCTCGCCCAGTCCGTGCTCAACATCATCTCGCACCTGACCGCCTTTCTGCTCTTCAGCGCGATCTACGGCCTCAAAGTGCGCGCTCTCCTGTCGGCCCCGGCGGTCGGTATCGTTACTGCTTTGCTTATTTACGAGATGCTTTCGAGGGACGCGGCGTGGCACCAGGCGTTGAGTTTACCTGCCGAGGGGCGGCGTACCACGCTCGTGTTGCTGTCACTCTCGGCGGGTGTAGTCGCCAGCCAGGTTACCTGGGGGCTGAACTACTGGGCCGCGCTACCCACGCTCGTCGGCGGGGCGTTCCTGCTGGTGGTCTTCTACGTCATGTACGGCATCGCATCCCACTACGTGGACCACACGCTGACGCGCCAGGTGGTCGTAGAGTTCAGCGTGGTCGCGGCCCTGGGGTTGGTAGTGGTGTTCCTTTCAGCTTTTTCCCAGTAGGAGTAACAAGATGGATAGCGACACTCAGGCCCAGGATGATGGCGATGGAACGTACCGCAAGCTGGTGCTGCTGGACGACCTGGAAAGCCTGCTTGAAGAGTTAGAGGAGCTAGGCATCACAGAGGATGGCGCAAAGGCTGCCTTACCCGGCGATTTGCGCGAGCGTATGGGAGAGCTTGAGGTGTCGAGCATTACGGAGATTCGAGGGCGGATCGCAACGCTGCACCGCGAGCTTGACCAGGAAGGTTAGAGGCTTGTTCACTGAAGCTGGAATGAATAGGCTGACGGCGTTAAATTACAGGCCGGTTGTTGCCACTACATACCTGCCGTCTAAGATGCGGCCACTCTAAGGACGAATTTGGGGCCAATATTCTGTGTAAAGTCAACCAGGGGATTAAGATAGAAAACCGCCGTCACGAAGGCTATTTATGACGTCCTCTATGTCCTGGTCGGAAATCATCCCGTATACTTCCCGCGCAAGGAAATATACTGCTTCAGTTCTTTTCACCCCACACTTCTGTCTTGCAGAATTCATGTAGTTTCGAACTGTGCTGGGCGCTAAACCAAGCCAGTCTGCAATTTCTGCAATCGTCATATCCAATTCCCTTGCGATGGCGATTTCTATCTCTCTTGGCTTGAGCGGCTCTATATTCCGGTCGCGGAAGCTATTAGAAATCATGACTGGCCTCCCCATTGAATACAGTCTATGCTACGAATGAATATTGAAGGACACGCCGAGGAGTAAAAATGAAATCTGGTGCGGTTTAAAAGCCTTGCTTACGAAATTGTGAGAAGTATTTGAGGTGTCTATGTAATTGATACGAGCAAGGGATATTATGATTGGGGTGGTTACGTGGAGCGGGCCGGGAGGGTGGCTCCAAAAGATTCCAATTTGAGTATGAGTATGCTATTCCACCTCTCCTGTAATAGCATACTCATCTTATGGAGTCTTGTAATGAGCAATTTTGTTCTTTCTTGTTCAGCGCAATGGTTGTTTTCCTGTAATACGCTCCAACAGCGAACCCCGTTTCATAAGTGAATTGCCCCCAAATCTATGCCTTGCAGAATGGCGCTACGTTGTTGCAAACTGACCTATATATGCGCGCATCTAGCTGGTTCGAAGGGTTGTTCAATCTCTTTCATTTCTATCATATCGCCATGGTACGATAAAGTTCGCGTCCTGGGATGGTTGTATTTACTCATTAACGAGTACTCCCCACCGGGTGTCTAGCTATTATCTAGCCTTCGCCAGTGGGGAGTACCCTGTTGTAGCTTCTTCGCTGCTAATTCTGTTGTGGTTGAGCAGTGATCCTTGACCTCTCTTGCACTAGAGCTTAGACTGTGTCTCCAGGCTTCTGTGACTTGGGAGGTCTGGACGGGGTAGCTGGAAGTAAGGGTAAATCCTCTTCGAGATCGGGGTGACGCTGTATTGCCGCCTCATAGAATTCAAGTAAGCTTCTCACCCTCATCTTCCGTAGCTCTTCCCGAATCTGCTCATCACTCCAGTCGGGTTTGTACTTCCTTAGCCACTGTTCAGTATCTCGCCCGAATAAGTCCTCATCGGGCATCCCCGGTTCTATCGTAATCCCTTCCATGGCAATCCCTCCAGAACTTCGTATAGCGCTCATTATGCGCCTCAGGAGGTGTGGATTGCTCGTTTTACACGTTACCATCCACGGCTTCCCCTGACGACATCTACCCTGTATGAGTGTGATGCGTGGGGCCCGGATGATAGTCGCCGTCAGGTTCGGGATAAGGATGCCTGTGGGGATCGTTTTGCTCCCCCAGGCCGGAGTGGCTGTGCGGGTCGAGTCGTTGCTCGTGATTGCTCTCAGTGGCGACGCTCGGTTCTTGGTCCTTTCCATGCCCATCGTGTGGGTGAGCTTCTATGTGAGGCTGGTCAGTCTCGTGCGGCTCTGTATTGCCTACCTGATCGCCGTGATCTTCGTGCGTTGCACCCGACGTAGGGTGTTCAGCGTTTAGACTATTTGCGCCTGGCTCATCACCAGGCGCGGACCAGGAAAGGGGAGGATTAGCTAGGTTCGCCATATTTTTTCTTCTCCTTTGACTTCTATAATGGAATTGCGAGTTGCGGTGAGCACTAGCTCTTTCACATAATAACCCTGGAATTCGTTTTTGTAATGAGCAAATTTGCTCTTATTAGGCAGCAACCGGGCAAATATTATAGACATAGTCATATACGATGACCCGTCAGTGAACGTTGCCTGGCACCAAATTACCGTTATCTGCTCATGGCGACATTTTCAAGGTGCGCTTGCCAGCAACCTGTCCACCACGAACTTGCCGCCCGCCAGCATATACCCACTCATTGACCAATCGAGCCTGTCGCCGTTCTCATCAAAGGTTATGGTGCCACCGGCTCCGGCGTAGCCCCTGGCAGAGCGGACCTGGCGGATTATGGCTGCGCGGTCCTTTCCTCGTGACTGCTTCACTGCGTCCAGGATGAGATTGGCTAGGTCGTAGGCATTGGCCGCAAACAGAGAGGGCGGAGTGCCGTATTCCTGCCGGAATGCGCCCGCGAAAGCCTGCGCCTTGTCCGACTCCTCCGGTAGTGGCGCGTAGTTTTGGATGAACCGCCAGCCGGAGGCGCTTTCGCCCACTGCTTCGGCAAATTGGTCGTTAATAGCGGTATCGGAGGCAATTACGCTTACTCCCGCGCCCGCTTTCTCCAACGCTTTTGCCAGGGCCACAGCCGCAGATGTAGAACTGGGCGCGTAGAACAGCAAGTCAGCCTGGCTGCGTGCGATCTCCTCGGCCACCTGCCCCGCCTGGGATGGCTCGTAGCCGCTCTCTTCTTTCACGTCTATTCCATACGCAGGCGCAGCCGCGACGAAGCGGCGCGCCAGACCAGTGCTGTACGCGCTTCCGTCATGGAGCACGTATGCACGCTTCAACTCTAGCGTGGCGGCCCACTTAGCGGCGGCAACCGCTTCTTCCTCGTCGCGGGGCATCAATCTCACGAAGTTGCGTTCGCCGGTTGGGTAATAAATCGAAGGCTCGCCTTCTTCCCAGCCCGGCTTGGTCAGCCCCGGCCAGGTAGTTGTAGGGCTACCCTGGAACAGCCCGGCTTTGTTGGTGATGGGGAGCGAAATCTTTGCCGCGCCCGAATTGTACGGCCCGATGTAGGCGACAACCGAGGGATCGCCTGCGGCAGCCAGCGCATTGCCTCGCTCGCGCTCGGTGGACCACTCGCCGGTCTCCTCTGAGCCGCCATCGAGGGCGACATGCTCGATAGTTAAGCCATCGAGATCGCTTTGGCGCTCCTTGATAGCCAAATCTATAGCCTGCGAAATCATCTCCGTTTGGGCGGCTTGCGGACCCTTGCGTGGCAGGGAGGAGACGATGCGGACCGTGTTTGGGGATGCGGGGGGCAGCTCAGTTGGGTTCTCAGGCGAGCATGCTGCCAGGAGGCAAATGAAAAACGCTAGAAAGACAGCCTCGGCCCAGCCGATCTGCCTTCTAGCGCGGTTTGGAGTATCCAGGTGACATGCCTCTAGTCTTCGCCCAGGTACGCCTTGCGAACAAGCTCGCTCTGCATGAGGTTCTTGCTGGTATCCTCCATGACGATTGTGCCGGTCTGCAAGACATATCCCCTGTGGGCGACCTGTAGGGCCATCAACGCGTTCTGCTCCACCACCAGCACGGTCGTGCCATCTTTATTGATGTCGCGGATCACGCCGAATATGGTTTCTACCAGGATGGGGGACAAGCCCATTGAAGGCTCATCGAGCAGCAAGACCTTCGGCCTCGACATGAGGGAGCGCCCGATGGCAAGCATCTGCTGTTCGCCGCCCGACATCGTGCCGCCCTTCTGGTTCAGCCTCTCTTTGAGCCTGGGGAAGAGCATGAAAACGCGCTCCATGTCGTTGTGTATGTTAGCGCGGTCCTTGCGTGAGTAGGCACCCATTTCCAGGTTTTCCATGACGGTCATGCGGCTGAAGATGCGCCTGCCCTCAGGCGATTGGGCGATACCCATCTTTACCACTTCATCAGGCTCTATCTGGTCTATCCGCTTGCCCTCGAAGTGGACGCTGCCGACGCGGGGCTTGAGCACGCCTGAGATGGTCTTGAGCGTGGTTGACTTGCCCGCGCCGTTGCTGCCGATCAGCGTGACCACCTCCCCGGCTTCTACTTTGATGGAGATACCCTTGAGCGCGTGGATATTGCCGTAATAGGTGTGGATGTCTCGGACTTCAAGCACAGCCATCAGGCATCCCCCTCATCGCGGGGCGCTTCGCCGCCGATTTGCGCGCTCTTGCCCAGGTACGCCTCGATCACTCGCGGGTTGGCGCGTACCTCGGCGGGCGAGCCTTCCGCGATCTTTGTGCCGTAATCCAGCACGACTATATGGTCCGATATGCCCATAACCACCTTCATATCATGCTCAATCAGCAGAATGGTGAGGCCGCGATCCACTTGCAACTGCTTCACGAAGCGCTGCATGGTGGCCGTTTCCTGTGGGTTCATACCCGCCGTCGGCTCGTCCAACAGCAGCAGCGTGGGATTGCTTGCCAGCGCACGAGCAATTTCGAGCCGCCTCTGGTCGCCGTAAGGCAGGCTCTTGGCGGCGTAGCCCGCAGCCCAACCCAGGTTGACGGTATCGAGGATCTCTTGCGCTCGCTCTGCTGCTTTGAGCTCTTCACGCTGCGTCCAGGGTGGCCGGAATAGCGCGCCGACTACCGTGCCGCCCAACTTGCTGTGCATCCCGACCAGCACGTTCTCAAGGGCCGTCATGTTAGCGAACAGGCGTATATTCTGAAACGTTCGCGCGATGCCTATCGCCGTCACGAAATGGGGTGGCTTGCCCGTGATATTGATAGGCAGCGGCCCCGTGGGAAGGTCCTGCCTGTGAAAAATAAGCTGCCCCGACGAAGGCTTGATAAGGCCCGTAACCATGTTGAAGAAGGTGGTCTTTCCCGCGCCGTTGGGGCCTATGACGCTCAGGATGGAGCCTTTCGTGAGCACGAGGTCCACGCCGTTGACCGCAACCAAACCCCCGAAGCGGCGGGTAAACTGCCGTGCTTCGAGTAGAGGCTCCCCCTTATCAAACGTGGTAGGCGTGGGGAGGTTTATGGCGGGGGCTGTCATCTCTCCTCCTGCGCGCTCTCGGCAGTTTCGCGGGACTCGTACAACGTCTGCCGCGCTTGCGCCTGCTGTGGCATAGGCTCAAGGCCAGGCTCCCCGATAGTGTCCCCCTGTAGCATGTCCAGTTCCGGGCGCAATTCGGCCTTGCGCCTGCCGCTAGGTATCAACCCTTCGGGCCGGACCAGCATCAGGATGACGAGCGCTATCCCAAATATGAAGTACCGCCAGTTGCTCAACTGGATAGACGCCAGGTAATCTATGTGGTTTTCCTTGCCGAAGTTCACCAGGAACTTGGTTAGCTCCAACGACATAATGCGGTCAAAGAACTGGATTATGAAGCTGCCGATGATGACCCCCCAGATATTGCCGAGGCCGCCCAGGATGACGGCGCACAGGAGGATAACGGACAGGGAGAACTCGAACTGGCTCGGAAAGATGGAGCCGATGTACGCCCCGAACACCGCCCCCGCAACGCCGGAAAGGGACGCGCCCATGCCGAACGCCGATAGCTTGGTGGTGACGAGGTTGATGCCCATCGCGGAGGCGGCGATCTCGTCCTCTCGCATCGCCATCCATGCCCGGCCAATGCGCGAGTCTTGCAGCCGCCGCAACCCGAAGACCGTAAGTATGCCGATTGCCAGGAGGAAGTAATACCAGGGCATGAGCGAGCTCCAGGCTCCCAGCCCGAAAACTGGGCCACCGCCTAACTCGTACTGCCAACCCAGGAAGCCCAGGTCAATTTCCGGCTTCGTGATGCCGCGCAAGCCTTTCTCACCATATGTGTACGTATCAGCGTTGCGGAAGAGCACCGGCACTATCTCGCCGAAGCCGAGCGTTACTATGGCTAGGTAGTCGCCCCTCAGCCTGAGGGTAGGCGCGCCCAATATTACGCCCGCGGCGATTGCCACGAAGAAGGCCACTACGATAGCCACCCAGAAATTGGAGTACCACTGCATGCCGTTGGCGTTCAGGAAGCTCAGGGGCGAGGTCATGAAGCCCGCCACGTATGCGCCGATTGCGAAGAAGGCGGCATATCCCAGGTCGAGCAGGCCCGCGTAGCCCACGACCACGTTCAAGCCAAGCGCTAGTAAAATTAGCACTATTATGGGGATAATGTCAGTAATCTTGCGGAACTTCAGCCACTCATCAATGAAGGGGTAGGTCAGGAGGAGCAGCCCAACCAGGGTTAGGGCGAGCATACCGAGGGGGTTGCTCAACATGCTCTTGAGGCGCTGCTCGGTCTTACTGCGGTACGTGCCGCTGCTCCCGCCGCTCGCGGTTGGCATGGCCGGGGTCGGTGCGGTAGGCCGTTCCTTCATAGTGAGACTCCCATTTTGATCTCTGGGTCTAGACTTTTTCTACGGTTTGCTCGCCCAGCAAGCCACTCGGACGGAAGACAAGCACGATGATGAGGATGGCGAATATGGTGGCGTTGGTCCACCTGTTGTCGAAGACGCGGTCGCTGAAGGCAGACATGATGCCTATGAGGAAGCCGCCCAGGGTCGCACCGTAGAGGTTGCCGATGCCGCCAAGCACGGCTGCCGTGAAGGCTTTCAAGCCTGCGTCGAAGCCGCGCAGGAAGTGGCTGGACCCGGTGTAGATACCGAAGATGAGGCCGGCCGCGCCCGCCAGCGCCCCGCCTAACAGGAAGGTGAAGGCAATCGTGCGGTCCACGTTGATGCCCATGAGGGCAGCCGCTTCACGGTCCTGGGCGGTGGCTCGCATAGCTTTGCCTATATTTGTCCGGAATACCACGAAATTGAGCAGCAGGAGCAGCGGTATCGTGACCAGGATGACCGTAAGGTCCTTGAGTGTGAACCTCACGTCGAAATCGGGGCCAGTCAGGCCGCCAAGCAGGTTGTCGTTGCCAAAGACGTTCAGCAGCAAGGGAAAGCTCTGCGGGTTAGCGCCGCGCCACCAGAGGCCGATATTGATAAGGATGAAAGACATACCGATTGCAGAGATGAGGGGTGCCAGGCGCGGGGCGTGCCGGAGCCTCCGGTAAGCCACCCGCTCTATGAGCACGTTCAGCGTGGCACAGAACGCCATGGGGATGACGAGTGCGAGGAAAACGCCCAACCAGGGCGGAATGGGCAGGTGGTTGCGGTTGACGACTGTGATCTCAAGGATCGTCAGCGCGCCGAAACTCCCCAGCATGAAGAGGTCGCCATGCGCGAAGTTGATAAGCTCGATAATACCGTAGACGAGGGTGTAGCCAAGCGCGATAAGCGCGTAGACCGCTCCTATAGTCACGCCGAAGAGGAGGGTCTGCAAGAACGTGTCAGCCGACAGAAAAACATCAGGGTTCATAAGTCGGGTTTCCTGCTTGGAGATAGAGGTTTAATGCTGGACCGGAGGCTTGCACCCCCGGCCCAGCGTTCGTGTACGTTGGAGTACGTAAAGGTCCGGTGAGGTTACTTCGTGGCCTTTATGTACTTCTGGAAGACGTACTTGCCGCCCTCGGCTTTGAACGCACGGATGTCATCGAGGGAGATGTCGCCGTTCTCGTCAAAGCTCCATGTGCCCATCGCGCCGTTGTAGTCCTTCGTGTTGCGGATTGCGTCGAGGATAGCGGCGCGGTCCTTCTTGCCCGCCTTCTCGATGGCGTTCAAGGCGACCTTCATCGACTCGTACCCGAAGATTGCATACGGGTCGGCGTCGCGGCCATTCTTGCTCTTGAACGTCTCGAAGAAAGCCTTGCCCTCCGGACCGAGGTCGGCTATGTCCTTGCCCGCAACCGTAGCGTACACGCCTTCGGCAACGTCAGCGCCAGCAGCGTCAATGAAAGCCTGGGTCTGGATGCCGTCGGGTCCCATGAACGCTATGTTAGGCGCTACGGACTTGAGGTCCTTGAGAAGCTGAGGTCCACCCGTGTCAACCAATCCACCAAAGTAGACCAGGTCGGCGCCGGAGTCCTTGACCTTGCTCATCAGGGACTTGAAGTCGGACAGTTTGGGATCGATGCCTTCGTTATCCAGGACCTCACCGCCGTTAGCCTTGAACTGCTTCTCGAATACACCGGCTACACCCCTGCCGTACACTTCCTGGTCATTGAGGATGTATGCCTTCTTGAAGCCAAGCTCTGTGGCCCAGTTGGCAGCGGCTGCCCCCTGCACGTCGTCAGCCGTAGCTACCCGGAAGTAGTTCTTGGGGCCTGCCGTATACAGGGAGTCATAGGTCTTGTCATCGAAGCCCTTCTTGGTCAGTTCAGGCGCGGTATTTGCGGGGCTAATCATCGCCAGTCCAGCCTTGTTGAGGATGGGGATGGAGATGGCAGCAGCGCCTGAGTTGAACGTGCCCAGGTAGACCATCACGTCGGGGTCGTTGGCGGCCTTCGTCGCGTTGGCCTGCTCGGTAGCGGCGTCCCACTTACCGGCCTGGGCGGTGGCGTCGTCAAGGTCCTCATACTCGATTTTGAAGTTACCGGCCTTGTGGTCGTTCTCATCCAGGGCCATGTTGAAGCCTGCGACGATGTCGTCAGTCTGGCTCTTGGAGAGGCCGGTGCGAGGCAGGGAGCTAACGATCTTGATAGTGCCCTCATCGCCCATCGCGGCAGGAGTATCTTCCATAGCCGCAGGTGTCTCTTCCGCCATAGCTGTAGGCTGCTCGGCGGCTGTGGTCGCGGCGGCTGTGGTCGGAACGGGGGTTGCCGCGGGGGAGGCGGTGCCACCGCATGATGCCAGCAGCATGCTGCAAACCACCATGAGGGCTACCACTGTAAACCCAAGTTTAGTAGATTTCATGTTAGAAACTCTCCTCCATTAACTTAGTGAATGCAATTTGGGGCCTCATATTTGGGGCGCACGAGCGCCTCTAATCATAACGCCGGTTTCCGGGTAGCCCAAACCCAGTAGGCGCGAGATAGTCAGATGAGGCATCGGAGTGTGACGGGGCTTACCACCTCCCCTCATTAGGGTGTGTCCTGCTCGGCAGAATCGGAGCCTAGACTTCAACGCCAACCTGTGTAGGAAGCATGCGTTAGTGCCCGTGCAAGGTGTGGCGGCGTAGGCGCATTATAGAGCAATCAAACTGCGGCTGTCAAGACTTTGGGTTATAAGTAAAAGTTCCTTTGGAAAATAGGGGTCAGGGGTCGGGGATTAAGGGTCGGGACCTGATGCTAAGTTACTGTAAAGGAATATTATCCGTAGGGGCGGCCCGGTGGGTCGGCTGGTAGAGACAGCGTATCAGGCTTGCCAGCCGCCCCCGACTGGGCGACCCGCCGGATCGCCCAGTCGGATAATATTTGTCAATTATGGTGGGAACATGTTAGGGTATACTGCCAGCGTTGACGACCGCATGGCTTCCCGTATCTACAACATAGATTGTGCCGTCGCCACCGACAAGGAGGCCCGTCGGCAGGGTCAAGCTGGTGGCCTCCGGGCCTTTCTGCCCAAGCAATTGGCCGGTAGGACTGTACTTCAACAAGCTCTTGGACGTGGGCGCGGTGGCATACACATTGCCCGCGCCGTCCACCGCCAGGAAAGGCTCGAGGTAAGGGCCGGGTGCCCAGTTTCCGGCGGGTACAGCCCAGTTGGCAACGTACTTGCCGGTGGGGTCGAACTTCTGGATGCGCCCGTTGTTCGTATCGGCCACATACACGTTGCCAGTTTTATCTACCGCGATGCCTATAGGCTCGTTTAGCTCACCCGGCTGGTTGAAGGGGTAGTCAGGCGCCGTGCGCGTGGGACTCATGCCGCTCGTTATCTGACGTATGTAGCTGCCGTCCGGGCCGAAAATAAGCACGCGCTTGTTGCCCGTGTCCGTGACGTACACGTTGCCGTCCGGCCCGATCGCCACCCCGCGCGGCCCAAAGAACTTGCGATTGGCGTCGGGGTCGGCGGTGGCGGCGACGTCGGCCATGTTGATGAACGACCCCCATTGCGCGAGGAACTTGCCGTCTTTGTCGAACTTCTGTATACGGTGGTTCCAGGTGTCGGCCACGTACAGGTTGCCTGCCGCGTCAACCGCTATCCCGCCCGGACCCGTGCCCTCGGCCTCGGTCGAGAAAGGCAAGAACTCTCCGTTGCCGTTGCCCTTCGCGCCGAACATGGTGACGAACTTACCGTCCCTGTCGAACTTTTGTATCCGCAGGTTGTGAGTGTCAACGACGTAGAAGTTGCCTTCCGCGTCCGAGGCTATGCCTCGTGGGAAATTGAACTGGCCGCGATTTGGCCCGGCGGGTACGTGGTCGAACAAACCGGCAGGCGGGGCGTTGGGGTCGAATTGCCCGGCGGGGAGGGGTGTCGTCCCGGCTACGGGCGTGGGCGGCGCTTCACCAGTGCCTGCTATCCCCTCTTTGACCGCGTATATGACTGTGGAGCCTGATCTGAAAGCCACCGGCATGGCCTGTTGGAAGACGGCTTCCGCGTACGGCGTGACTTGCTCTGAGGGGTTGGAGGGTGCCGCTCCCGCCTCGCCGCGCTCCGTCGCGCCCACGAACACGTATGTGACGTTGTACTGCTTTAGTAGCTCAAGCAGCCTTTGGGCCGTTAGTGGCGCGTTATTCGACGGATCCACCCCCTGGTAGATCGAGTTGACTGCTTGTCTGCGCTTGCCGAGTTCCGCCTGAAGCTCCGGCTGGCCGGTGCGCCAGAGGGCCTCGTGAGAGGTGTCCCAGGCAGCCAGCGTGGGCACGCCGGTGTATGACGAGACGCGGCCCGGCCTCCCATATTCGTCACGCCCTGCTTCCAGCACGGTGTCGTTGCCGCTCGCGTTGGCCTTCAGCCACACGATCCCCGCGTGATCGCCGGGGGACGCGTCGCGCAGCCAGGTCGTACCGTCCAGGCCGCGCAGCCTCTGACCGCCCCCTGCTACCTGCCTGCTCATCGGGCCGTAGTAGCCGTAGAGCAGCCCGGAGAATGCCAGCAACAGGAAGAAGACGGCCCACGTGCCCGCCATCGCCCGGAGGCCTGCGGGAGCTGTAGTGAGTGTGATGCGGCCCCGCTCGTCGTGCCCTTCTCGCTCGCGCATGGCGGCGTGCAGCGTGCGCCACAGCCCATACCCGGCGGCGAGCGCCCACAGCACCCAGATCTGGTAGTAGAACTTGAAGATGGTGTTCATCCTCATCTGGAAGTTGTCTCGCAGGAAGACTACCTCCACCACCAGCCCTATGAGCGCGGCCATGCCTACCATGACCAGCACGAGGTTGCGTTCCGTGCGCTCCGGTTCCCTCCAGGCAATGTAGAGGGAGACAATCGCGATAGGCAGCAATAATGCGAGCAGAGGAAACCTCAAGAGTAACGCCAGGAGGAGCGCGACGGCTATCACACCCAGGAAGACGTAGAGGGTCGAGTTGCCATTGGCCCCCGCCGCGGAACGGCGGCGCGCATACCCCACCGCTTCGTAGGCCAGCCACACCAGGAGGGCCACCAGGAAGATGCCGAATACCACCAGGAAGCCCAGGATCGTCTTATCGGCGGTGTTGACGAGGAGAAGGGTTGCCAGCTTCTCCAATATCCAGCTTACGACAGGTATGTTCGCCAGGTTTTCGGGCAATTGTACGGGCTGCCCGCCGACCAGCGACTTGAAGGTGAGATGGAATGGCAGGAACGTGATTATCGCCAGGAGGACTATCAGGGCAGATTGCACTATCCAGGGGCGTACCCAGGCCCATCCCCTGGCTTGCTCGGCACGTCTCTGAGCCGCGAGGTAGGGCAGGCCCAGGCCCGCCAGCACTATCACCAGGTAGGTGGGGAAGTCCCAGGTGTTGGTCGTGTAGAGAGAGCCGACGATCAGCCCGGCCAGGATGACCGTGAGCCAGGAGTGCAGGCCTGGCGGCACCCCGTCTCGCCAACGGCTGCCGCGCAGGACTTTGCGCCTGCTCAGCGCGAGCGCGGCGGCGATGGCGAGCAGCACCAGGGGTAGCGCCATGACGTGCGGGTGCATGTCCCCCAGCACAAAGGAGAAGGCTGGGAACTCGGAGATGTTATCATAGCCCACTTTCTCTTTCGTCGCGGGCTGGCCTGGGACCTGTACCAGACGGTAATCCTGGATGATACGTGATGGGTTCCACCAATTGAAGTTGGTTGCTGTTTGACAATTGAAGCAGAACCGCCACCCGTAAGCCTCCATCCTGTCGCCGTCCTGCACCGCGAACGATGTAGTCAGGTTGCCCATCGCCACCAGCATGAGGGCCGCCAGCACCGCGTAGAGGTAGGGAGAAAGGTAGAAGGGCACCCTGCGCGGCTCGTCCTCTACGTCTTCGGCGGGGAGATACGGTACGACAGGCTCGACGCTCTCAACCGGGGGTACAACAACCTCCGGCTGTGCGCGTCCATCTGCACGCTTGCCACTACGTAGGGGTGGTTCTTTCTCGACTACAGCAGTTGCTGAGGCAACTTGGACAGTCGCGCCTCCCGCCCTCTGCGACCTGACCCTCCTGGCCGGGATGGCCTCCCCGGCTGCTTCGGGGGGGGTGGCGCTGCCGTTCGCGCTCCTGGCCCGCTTGCGTGGGACTATGGCTGTGGCCACTACTGCTCGCTCGGCGCGCTTTACGACCGTGCGGCGCAAGAGCGAGGCTGATATGAGGTTGTAGACGACGCCGAACGCGCCCAGGGCCGTCAGGGCGAAGAGCGCGCTGTTCGCAAGGTTGAATGCAATCTCGGTGGGCACGCCGCTCAGGCTGGTGAGCGCGGCCATCAGCACGTAACCGAAATAGTAGTAGTTGATGGAGTGCCCGGCCAGCCACATATCGTTCGGCGGGAAGGTGCCGGTCTTCAGGATGGCGTTCAGGAACCCGAAGTCCATGAACTTTTCCTGGTCTACGATGTTGGGGTTGTACGCTCTGAATATCGTCCAGATCGCGTACAGCAACCCGAACAGCACCTCGGCGGCCACGATGTACTTGATGGTGGAGCGCTTGCCGAAGTGGCCCCGAAGCTCTTGCAGCAAGGCGCGGTCTTTTCGGAAGAGGAGCCACCCGGAGAATGCCGCCACCGCGATGACGCACAACGCGATCAGCCAGCGCTCGAAAGGCACGATCTGTAGCATCGAGAGGGTATAGGCCAGCCAGCCCACCAGCAGCAGGCCGAGCACTTTCGACGTGGAATAACCCCGGTCGGGCAGGGCGCGCAATAGCACGGCGCTTATGGGAATCGCCACCAGGCCCAATATCTGTAACGCCAACCACCATACTACGGCTTCAGCCAACGAGCAGACTCCTCTCCATGCTACTTCAACTTTGCCAGGCGGTCGCGCGCCGCATCTACCCAGCCATTGGGGCCGTCGGCCTTGTCGATGGCGCTCTGGTAGGCTCGCTTCGCATTGTCGATCTCGCCCTTCGCTTCGTACGCCTCGCCCATGTGGAACCAGGCTTCGTTGAATATCGGGCTGAGGCGCACGACCTCCTGGAACTCCCTGATCGCGTCGTCGTAGCGCCTGCGCTCGGCATATGCTATGCCTACCTTATTGTGCGCCGCAGGATCGTTGGGGTTCACGTCCCGCGCTTCCTCCCACGCCTTGAGCGCCTCGTCCGGCCTGCCCGCGGCCTGTAGCGCGTCGCCCAGGATGTGGCGCAGTGACACGCTCTGCGGGTCCTGGCTTATGATGGTACGCAACTCCCGCGCCGCGTCGAGGAAGAACTGGTGGTTGCGGTACCAGTCAACCAGCCTCATCCTGGTGTCGCGGTTCAACGGGTCGGCCACCGTCGCGTCAATCAGCGCCTTGAGTTCGGGGTCGTCCACCGGCGGCGTGGGCTGCGGGGTAGCGGTAGGGGTGGGCATGGGCGTAATGGAGATGCCGGGTATGCCGGAGCCTTCCACGGGCGAGCCTACTACCACCTTCGGGTCCTTCTCGCGGCTCTTGGAGACCATGTAGATTGTGGTGCCCGCCGAGCTTGCGCTGTCCTGGGCCTTGAAGACTTCCGTCAGGATGCCCACTTTCGGGTCGGCCATCTGGGCGAACTTGATTACGCCTTGCGGTGTGCCTGCACGGTCCTGTCCTTCACTGTAAGAACGTGCGCGCTCAAGCTGCCCTAAGTAGATGACGTCAATGTCGTATTTGCTCATGATGGTCAGGGCGCGCTGCACGTCAGTCGTCCTGAAGAACTCGTCCATGTCTCGCTGCCTATCAAACACCAGCCGCGCATATATACCGGCTCGCTGCTCATCCTGGTGCAAACCGCCGATCACTATCTGGAAGCCTGTGTTCGAAGCCGCCCTCATACCAAACTCCCGGTAATAGCCGTAGGGTGCCTCGGCTATGACGTGGGCGCCGCTCAGGTTCTCGTTCATCCACCTGATGGCCTCGTAGTCGTATTTGGCCTGGATAGGCTGGGGCGATACATCCGTGCCGAAGGTGGCAACGGTCATGTACTTCATACCGTTGAGCGTGCCGATAGGAGGCCGGACTGCAAAGCGATCATTCAGCCTGGCGGGGGTAATGAGCAACGCGTAAAGCAGGGACGCCAGCAGCACCAAAGCAAAGACGCCAGCCCACGCTATCCGCGTTACAGTCCAGTTAGGCTCTAACGAGGAGACCGGCTTCTCTACCCGAGTTTCGGCGATCACAGCTACGGGCGCACTTTGACTCGACACGCCGTTCGGCAGCGCGGGTATAAGGGGTTGCGCGGCGTCTTCGCCAGCCACTTCACCCGGTTCATTAAGGGGCCCCGTCGAAGCCCAGACGAGCCAGTTCTCATCTTCGACGTGCGTTGCGTGTGTGGAAATAATCGAGGGAGAAGCAACCTCCTCGGCGGGTGACGCTATCTGCTCTAGCCGGAAGGGCGTGTCATTTGACGCGGTTAGCGTCTCGGTGGCCTGCAAGTGGCCGTCCAACTGCGACCCATGCGCGGCTGCGCTCTCCAGTTCATTAGCTTTAGCACCCCTGGCGGCACGGTCTCGAAGTCCATAGAGGATGTAGTAGACGGCACCGGCTCCCCCGGCTGCGAACAGCATCCACACATGCACGTAGAATTTGAATACCGTATTCATCCGGTAGTAATCGCCGCCCAGGTGGTCCACGAGGTAAACCAGTTCTACGCCCATAGCCACCGCGCATGCACCTACCAGGAGCAGCGCGATGATGAGCGCGGAAGCAGAGCGAGTGGTCGAGAGGGAAGTAGCCAGGATGCCACCAATCAGCGCGATGAGAAGCGCAAACAGGAACTGGCCCGTCGCAAGCTGCGAAAGTACCAGCGCGGCGGTAACGGCCAGCATTCCCAGGCCCGCCCACAGAGGGACTACGCCAGGCTGCTCGATGCGTGCAGGTTGAGCGATAGCGACCTGTACCTGTGTGTGCGCTTCAGAGACCCAGTTGTTGGGCGAGGTGGCGTATAGCGTGCCGTCCTCGCGTCCGTCGCCGTCACCGTAGTAGAGCCAATCCTCCGCGCCGTCCCCGCCGGGCGTAATTTTCTCGGCAAGCTCCGCCCCGATACCGTCTCCTGACCCATCCCCTGGCTGCTCAGCATTTGCCACGACCCAGTCGCGCCTCTCCATAGAAGCCGGGTCCGAGCCGTTTCCGTCGGGTATTTCCGAAGCGACTGCGGCGTCATCATCTCTGATCGTTGTGTCCCTGACTGCAGACAGGCCCTCCGCGTCTGTTTGGAAGGCCATGTTGAACAGGGAAGCACCACCGCCCGTAGGCGTGGCGCTTGCGGCGGCGAGCGCCAACCCCCCGGCGCGCTGCGGGGCCGGGGCGGGCATAGGCGCGAACGCATGCTGCGGGAGAGGAGTCGCCGGAATGGACGCCGACCGTGACGGCACGATACGCGCCAGGCTGCTGAGCGCGTATCGCCAGGGGAACTGCCACAACCTCATCACAAGGTAGGAGAGGGTGATGAAGACGAAGAGTGCCCATATAAACAGGAACTCCCACAAGTCGGTCCTGCTCATAACGTACGCGCCTGGGTTGCCGCCCAGGGGCTGCCCATCAACGAGGGGCATGATCTGAGTGTAAAACGCTTTGAAGTTGAGGAAGTATGGCAGGTAAGCAAGCAGCGCTACGACCGCCAGGATGCCCGCTGAGCTTATGCTCGTGCCGACCAGGATGAGACGCCCACTCGCCGCCAGCCGGTTGGAAGTTTCCACCCTGCCGCCCTCGTTCTCTTCTTCGGCGCTGCCTAGCCGCCCCGCAAGCAGCACAGCTATCAGGATGGCCCCGCCAACTACGGCCAGGAACGTGGGGTAGTCCCAGGAGTTCACGGCCACGAGCGTGCCCAGCGTGATGGCCGTAACGCCAAATGTCAGCACGCCGGCCCAACCTCTCCCCCAAAGCCATTCGAGCGCTGCCTGGACCCGCTCCCATACGCTTTGCGCCTCATCTACATGCCTGCGCGTTGCGCGTCGTGCCAACCGCCGGAAGGGACCGGCGAATGCAAGGTTCAATGCCAGCAGGGTAGCCAGCAGGGTGAACGGCATGTCTATCAGGTGAGGGTGGAGATCGGCGAACAAGAAGGACCAGTACGGGAACTCGTTGATGGTATTGTCGGGCGAAATGATGCGACTCGGCCCCCAGAAATCGTAATTTGTGTACATTTCCGCGACCGGCCTCACGCCCAGGCCGCGCACCATGCTGATCGCCATTTTGCCTAATAGGGGGAATTGGATCACCATAAATTGGAAGAGGGCGTGCATATTGCCGCTCACCAGCATCATCACGCTGCCCAGCACCGCGAAAGCCAGGCCCGCGCGCGACACCGCATGCGTGCTGCCTCGCCTGCGGCGGCTCCACGCCACCAGGTTGTAAACTATAGTCGCGGCCCCGGTGAAAGTAAGGGCGTACAGGAACGGTATGGCAACGTTGAAGGCGACCGCCGGGTCCATGCCGGTGAGCTTGACCATGCAGGCCACGATGAAGTGCCCCTGGTAGTAGTAGTTGAGGTACCCGCCTGAGAAGAATGGGTCGAGCGGCGGCATCCAGGGGCTGCGCAGCACCGAGTTGAGGATGCCGAACTCCATGGGCTTCTCACCGCCGTTGAAAGGCTGCCAGAGGTCGGGGTCCTGGACGCGCAGCCAGATGAAAGCCCCGAATGCCAAGAGGAAAAGGGCCTCGTAGAAGATGACGAGCGCCCGCTTCTCCCGGAAGAAAGTCTTTATCTGCGCGCCCGCTCCCAGCCGCCAGCAGACCAGCGACAGCCCGGCTACCATCAACACCACGAGCAGGATGCTCCAGAACGTGAAGGGCAGCAGCCGCGCGCTCGCAAGCATCCACGTGCCCCAGGAAACGAGCAGCAGCCCTACTGCCTTCGCCGCAGGGTAGGCGCGATCGGGCAGGTTGCGGCCTAAGGTGAACACTATGGGCAGGGCGACTAATCCCAGCACGTAAGCAACTATAAGCCACAGCAACACCCCGATCCATTGCGTCTCTTCTTGCGCCAGGGGATTCCAGGCGAAGTCCCCCAGATCGGGCGTAGCGGTGACGGGCTGGTCGCTGATTACGTCGCCGTAAAGAAGGGACCTGTCATCGGAGACGTTATCGTGGCGTTGCGCGCTGAACTCGCCGGGCGGCCTGTTGAGGGCGGTTGAGAAGAGGGTCCGCAACTGGTCCTCGTTGAGGTTGCTTACCTTCTTGAAGTAGTCCACACGCGGATGGTCGTAGACTGTAAAGCTTTCGTCGGCGGCCTGGTCGTTGAAGTTCATGCCGAAAAGCTGGGGCATCACCTGCGAGGTGTGCACCTTTATAAACCCAAGCTTCTCGCCGTAGAGCAACTCATAATATTTAATCTGAACCGGGTAGGCCCAGGGCATATGGGTGACCGACCCATAAACGCGGTTGCTCGGCACCGAAATGTAGTCCACTGTGCGCAGCCAGTCAAGAATGCGCATCAATTCCTGCTCAGGGGGCAAATAATCGTACAGCTCAGTGTTGTTCCCCATATTCCACCGTTTGCTGCCGATGCTGCGTTCCTGGCCGTTGGAGGGAGGCAGGTCGAAAGGCACCTGGTCATCCCAGGTTGTGTCTTTCGCTATCGTCACACCTTCAGGTATGTTGCTGAAGGCCCAGGCAGATGCCTGGATGCGAGAGTGAGGCTGCGTGTAAATATTCATGAAGGCGACGGCCCACAGGAACGCGCCCCCTACGGCCAGGGCGGTAAGCGCCGGGAAGAGCGCGCGCTGCAAAGTGAGCGCGGGAGCGCGTTTCCCTCGCGGCCTCTGGGCGTACCGCTTGCGCGCCCAGATGGTACCCCTCACCAGGAAGGCCGCGCCCAGTATGCAGAAGACCGGCACCAGGGGCAGCATGTAGCGCATCCACTTCGCTTCCAACGTGAGGATGCTGTAGAAGTAAGGTATCGCGCCGGCCATGAGCAGCACTTCGGCCGGCCTGCGGCGCACCGCTCTCCACAAGCCAGCCGCGAAGCCGATTACCGTCAAGAAGCCGGGAAGCGGACTCAGCCCCCAGTACACCATCTGCTGCAAGTGGTAGAGCAACGGCACCGTACCGACGTACTGTCGCGTATAAGGGACGTCGCCGCGCCCGCTCTGGGTATTTGCCTCTGCCAGTATACGGCGCGACCAGGAGTTCGAATCCAGGAACCGCGTGATGACGTCCGCCCCACCGCCCGTGAGGATGGAATAGTCGAACTGCCACAGCACGTATGGCTCTGTGACGGCGAAAGCAAGAAACGAGAAAAGTCCGGCTAGGATGAGATACGGCATGCCGCCGAGCAAATGGCTGCCGAACGACCTGGCTCTCTCATGGGCCGAGGCGGGCTTGACCCCTATCGGGTCGCCGAACTCTGCGCCCAATTGGCGGGTTTGCTTGCGATAAGCGGCACGGAGCACCACGGCGGCCACGATGACCAGGCCGTAAAAGAGGATGGTAACTTTGCTGGCGACGGCAAGCCCCAGGAAGGTGCCCGCGCCCACAGCCGCCCACCACGACGGCCTCTGCATCATAATGACGCTGAAATAGAGCGCGGCCATCATGAAGGTGGTCAGGAAGGTATCGGACGCGCCGAAATGCGAAAGCTGTATATGCGTTACCGAGAAGGCCACCAATGCGCTCGCAATGAGCGCCGCGCTGCTCGAATAGAGTCGGCGGGCTATCAGGAAGACCAGCAGGACAGTAAGCAGGTCGAAGATGGACGACATATGCCGCCCGACCGTAGCTACGCCTTGCAGGTTGAAGAGGGTATACCCCTTTTGCGGGTCGCCTTCGGGCACCCCCAGGTCGAGCACCCACCCGGCCAGGCGGGTCAGATACACGGGCAGAGAGCCGTAGGGGTATTCGCAGCCTCCCGGCGGGCAGTTCGGATCTACGGCCGTGCTCCTCAAATTGAGGGGGCTTGTCGCCTTGTTGAGGAGGTCGGCGGTAGTGGCGGGCCACCGAACATTGGTGGCCCGCATCACTATGAAACGCTCGTCGGGGTGCTGCAAGGTGCCCGCGTCGAAGTCGCGCCCGTAAAACCGGAAGAAGGCCGCGATTGCCAGGATAGCAAGCAGCATCAAAGTTACACGGTGCCGCGACCAGAACGGCTCCCTTTTGACATTATCGTCTATCGGCAACGGTGGGTCGTCTCCTTTGTAGCGGAGGGCAAAGTGCGTTAGCGCACAGCGGCCTGGCAGTCATCGCTATAGCACAGGCGGAAGCGCCAGGTTGCTGGAGTGGGTTACGGACGCATGGTAAGCGCGCACCTAAGACCGTCACAATACATTAAGGAAGATTTTAACATAGTTGTGTGGTCACTAGCAAGCCTGGTACTTGACCAACGTGAAATTGCTTGTTATAGTAGCACTAAACATGATAAGTCATACTAAACAAGGAACCGGTATGGGGCTACGTGAGCGGCTGAGGGCTGCGCGGCTTGAGCGGAACATGACGGTGGCCGAACTTGCCGAAGGCAGCTTGCTCAGCAAGGGTTTCATCAGCCAGGTTGAGAGCGGGCGCTCAAACCCATCTCTTGCCAGCTTGCAGAGGATCGCGTCGGCGCTGGGCCTGCCGCTTGCCTCTCTATGGAGTGAGGTAAAGTCTCGCGAGCATGTCCCGCAACCACCTTCCGGGTTGCGCGTGCTGCGAAGGAATTCCTCTCGAATTCTCAGGGAACCATACTTGACTCTGCTGGTCGATGGCCCGCAAGGCATCGTGGCGCGACTAGTGCTGGCAGCCGGGCGCGCTGTAGAGAATATCGATTCGCCCTCGACCGAGGGGATGGTTGCGACGTGCGCCGTTGTAGGCGGCTCAGCCAGGTTCACGGGTCCCGGTGAGCGTGTCTCACTCTCGCCAGGAGACGTTGTAACGTGGGACGCGGGCCACAACTACCGGATAGAGAATGTAGAGCCTTCGGTTGCCACTTTATTGCTCACTTTGCCCGCAGGTGCTTCGTTACCACGCATCGTACTCGGTTCTAAGCCGGTATCCGTAGGCAGCAAGATTGGGCTTCCTGCAGGCGATGGTCCCTTCAGGCTAGTAGCCATGCGCGCTGAGCGGGCGAGCGTAAGGAGGCGGTGAGCGATGATAATCAGGGCATTCGCGGGCGGCCCCCTGGCTACAATCGGTTACCTGGCCTACGACCGAATTGGAGGCGTGGGGGCGATTATTGATGCGCCGCTGGGTACTACGAAGCGAATCATGGAAGTAATCGCCGCTGCCGGGGTGAAGGTGCTCTACCTGATTACGACGCACGGCCACTGGGACCATATCGCGGACAACGTGGCGCTGCTAGAAGCCACCGGCGCGACCCTCTGCGCTCACTCATGGGACGCTACCCGCATGGCAAACCCACACCTTGCTTCGGAAGACGACTTTACCCTTCCCGTGCCGCCGAGTAGGCCGGACCACTACGTTTCAGACGGCGAAGTGCTGTCGTTGGGGGAGTGCAACCTCGAAGTGATGCACACGCCTGGGCATACGCCGGGTAGCATTTGCATCTACGAGACCGAGGCCAACGTGGTCTTCACCGGCGATACGTTGTACAGGATGGGCGTGGGGCGCACGGACTTCCCAGGGGCCAACCCTCAGCATCTCAACAAGAGCCTGCTGCGGCTGGCGGCCTTGCCCGACAAGACGCGCGTGTACCCCGGACACGGCTCACCCACCACGATCAAAGAGGAGCGATGGCTGCTGGAACTGGCTGCACTCGCGTGATAAATAGGGACCAGGGATCAGGGATCAGGGATTAGGGATCAGGGATCGGGGATCGGGGATCGGGGATTGACGATATTTTGACCCGTATTACTAGCTAAGTTGAAGGGAGAACGATATGCCGGATGAGAGAATGAGGTTGCTTGGGCTGGTTCGGGCCGAGGGTTCGGTGGGGCACGCCGAGAGGAGCGCCGCGCCTTACAACCTGAACACGGGCGACAGCGAATGGTTCCTTGCGAATATCTCCTGCCAGTACGCCTGTCCCGCCTACACCGACGTTGCGCGATACATAGCCCACATCGCGGCTGAAGATTACGAGGCGTCCTACCAGATTAACCTTGAGGACAACGTTATCCCCGGCATCCTGGGCCGCGTGTGCGCGAGGCCTTGCGAGCCTGCCTGCCGCCGAGGCCGCCTCGACGAGCCTATCGCGATTTGCTGGCTCAAGCGGGTCGCCGCCGACTACCGGGATGGTTGGACGCCCCCGCCCAGACCACCCAGGACGAGCGACAAGACCGTCGGGGTGATCGGCTCCGGTCCCACCGGCATAGCGGCTGCTCGCGATCTCGCCAAGCTGGGATACGGCGTGACGCTCTACGAGGCGCTGCCGGTAGCGGGCGGCATGCTCACGGCGGGCATTCCAGAGTGGCGTTTGCCCCGCGACCTTTGCAGGTTGGAGATAGATGAGTACCTTGCGGCCCTCGGCGTCGAAATTAAACTCAATACGCCCATTGGTTTCGGCACGTATCCAGGGGCCGATACCGCCAATAAGAGCGCCATACCTCTCGGGGAGTTGATGCGCAAGCATGATGCTGTGGTAATCGGGGTGGGCACGCAGCAGCCCCAGGCGATGGAGATACCGGGCGAAGACTACGAGGGCGCGCTGGGTCTCTACCCCGGCCTGTGGTTCATGGAGCGGGTCAACCTGCACCAGCCGGTGGAAGTGGGCAGGCGCGTAGCCGTGATCGGTGGCGGCTTCACCGCGATGGACTGCTCGCGCTCTTCCCTCCGCATGGGCGCTGATAAGGTGTACGTGGTCTACAGACGCTCACGCAATGAGATGCAGGTATACGAGGAGGAAGCGCGCGAGGCCGAGATAGAAGGCGTCGATTTTCGCTTCCTGGTCTCCCCGGCGGAGATACTCGTGGAGAACGGCCACGTTGTTGGCCTCAAGTGCATCCGCAATCGCCTGGGCGACCCCGACGCCAGTGGCCGCCGCTCGCCTGTGCCCATCCCAGGTTCCGAGTTCGTGCTCAACGTGGACACAGTCATCGCCGCTACGGGCCAGAATTCCGACTCCACCTGGGGCGTCCAGAGCTTACCCTTCAAGCTCAACAGGCGCGGGCGACCGGAGATAGACGCCGATACCTGGATGACCTCGGTGCCTGGCCTCTTCGCTGCGGGGGACTACGTGTACGGCGCTCGCAACCTGATAAGCTGCATCGGTGAGGGCCAGAAGGTCGCGGTCTCTATTGACCAGTACCTCAAGGGCGCGGACACGAAGCTAGATAAGGTGAAGCTACAGGCGGACTTCGCGCTCGTGCCCTACCTCGATAACGTCTCCGACTACCACCTCGATGTGACGCGGGAGCTGATGGAGTGGGCGGAGGTCGAAACGGTGCGCGAAGAGACCGCGCCCGATGCCACCGTGCGTATGTCGTGGCAGCCTATCTCTATTTGGACGGCTGACACGATGCAGCGCCGCCTGATTGACGGAGAGGACTACGACTCGGTGCCCAGGCAGCACATGCCGATGCTGCCGCTCAACCAGCGCTTCAACCTTGAGACGGAAGTCGAGCTTGGCTTCCACAAGGAAGAGGCGTTCCAGGAGGCGAAACGCTGCCTGCAATGCCAGCTGAACATCTTCCTGGACGGCGACAACTGCATCCTCTGTAACGCCTGCATCGAGGTCTGCCCGACGAACGTGCTCCATATGGCCGATCTCGACCTTATAGAGAGCGTCAATGGGCGGCCCGACGAGCCTCGCCTTCAGGAAGCGCAACGCTGGCGGCACGGCGCGGCCATGATTATGGACGAATGGCTATGCATCAGGTGCGGCCTATGCGCCCAGATATGCCCGACGAATTGCATAACTATGCAACACTTCGAGCCGAAGCTGGTGGAAGGCGAACTGCTGGTGCCGTAAGGTTGACATAACAACGAAGTGCGCGCCGTGCTCCAGGGGAGCGCGGCGCGCTTTTTGCTAGAATAGCACCAGGGCAAGCGCAGCAAAATGCAGGTGGATACGGCTTTATCCATAGCAATCCCACCATCCATGTCATTCTGAGCGAAGCGAAGAATCTCGTCCCTCGCATGCCCCTCCTACCAAGAGAACCCTACAATAAACATTTGCGCGAGGGACGAGATTCTTCGCTTCGCTCAGAATGACAAGATCTGGCTTGGGAGCCGCGCATTTTGAATTCAATCGCTCTGAAAGTGAAGCAGGCGCGTGTGCCAAACCGCGTGCTTGTGTGATATAATCCCCACGTCGAAAAAGAGTATCAGCGCAGGAGGAGATAAGTGGCAGATATCGTAGCTCTTGGGCGCAAAGTCGTGGTCGTGCTGGCAGTGGGTATCGTGGTGGTCGGTGCGCTGGCCGCCTGCCAGGGGCCGACCAGTGTGACGCCGCAAGCCCCGTCGGCGATGTACGAGCCCTACGTCAAGATGGACCCCGCTACGCTCAATCCTCCTCAGTTGGGCACCCTCACTTTCGGCGTGAAGAATTTGCATACAGGTAAGCCCGTCAGCGGATTCGAGTCTGTGGCGGGCGCCCTCATGCATAATGTCTTGATACGCGACGACTTGTTATACTTCCGCCACAGCTACGCACAAAACGTCCTCCTGAACGAAGTCTCTATAGCCCAATTTTGGCCCACTACCGGCAGCTATAGCTCCTACACTCTTTACAAGCCCGTGGGCGGGGAGATGCAGGTATTCACTTCCACCATCACCAGCGGCGAGGCCACTCACCCAGGCCAACTCGTGGACGACTCGGAATTGATGAAGGCATCGGGCAGCCTGCGCGTGCAGCTTGCCAAACCGCCCGGCGCTTTCAAAGCGGGCATCCCTGCCGAGTTTGTGTTTCACTTCAGCGAGAGAGGCCAACCCGTGTCAGGGTTGTGGCCGTACCTGGGTGCGGCGGGGCATCTCTGGTTGGTTGACGAGCATGGCGGCAGCTTTGCCTACCTCACCGGGGCGGCTGAGTTGCGCCAGTTCGCGCCCACTTCCACCCCAGGCACCGCTACCCCAGGCGCTACCACGACGGCCCAACCCGCACGTACCGATGTACCCGCAGGTTCGACGGCTGTGGTGAGGCCGCAATCAGGCGACGTCAGCGATGCGCCTGCCCCGCCGCCACTGGACCCGGCTGTGGCGGGCGCGCTCGCCACGATTATGGCTGCCCCTCAACCCACGTTCCTGCCAATACAGCAGACCGCCCAAGTCTCTATCGTGGAGACCCCTGCTGTGCAGCCTGGCGTAGGTTTTGGCCCCGACGTGATTTTCATACATAACTTCGAGCACGAAGGGCATTACAAGATGTGGCTTGAGGTCATGTATCGCGGGCAGGTAAGCTTATTCGATTACGTGGTGACCGTCGAGAAGTAGCAGCACGCCGGAGCATTGAATGTCACTTGACGAACAGGCGCACCTATCCTTGCTTCCCACTCCCCAGGCACGGCATGAGATAACAGTAACGGTAAATGGCGAATCCTACACGCAAACGGTCCCCTCGCGGCGGACCTTGCTCGACCTGCTACGCGACCAGCTTTACCTGACCGGCACCAAGAAGGTGTGCGACATGGGTCACTGCGGGGCCTGCACCGTCCTGCGGGATGGCGTGCCGGTGCTTTCCTGCCTCACGCTCGCGGTGGCATGTGAAGGTGCCAGCATCACCACGATTGAAGGATTGGCTGGCCCAGGTGGTGAATTGACCCCACTACAGCAGGCTTTCATTGACGCGGACGGCTTCCAGTGCGGCTTTTGCACGCCGGGCCAGATCATCTCAGCGACGGCGTTGCTGGCGGACAACCCATCTCCCACCGTAGATGAAATAAAGGAATATATGGCGGGCAACCTCTGCCGTTGCGGGGCGTACCAGGGGATCCTGGAAGCGGTCCAACGTGCGGCGACGGCGGGCGAGAAGAGCGAGGCAGGTTGATGGCGCGAGTTGTCAAGACAAGGGTCGAAGTTGAAGGGCGAGTCACCGAAGAGACGGTGGTCGTGGACCGCGACGAGCCACAGGTCTGGGAGGAGGGGCGCGACTTTGCCGTCGTCGGCAGGCCCGCCAACAGGGTGGATGGCCGGGAGCGCGTTACCGGCGCGGCTCGCTACACCTACGACATCTACCCTCCGGGGGTGTTGCACGCCGCGGTGTTGCGCTCGCCCCACCCGCACGCCCGTATCGTGAAGCTGGATACCGCAAAGGCTGAGCGTCTGCCAGGCGTGCGCGCTGTGCTCTCGTCGGAGGATGCGCCCGATATTAGCTGGTTCGGCGGCGCGACCAGGCTTTTCGACCGGACGTTGCGCTTCGTTGGCGACGAGGTAGCCGCAGTTGTCGCGGACGATCTGGATACCGCCCGCGATGCGTTGCGGTTGATCGAGGTTGAGTACGAGACGCTGCATTTCGTCGTTGACCTGGAAGAAGCCCTGAAGCCAGGCGCGCCCCAGATACACCCGGACGGCAATGTTCTCAAAGAGAAAGACGGCAGCGAAGGCGAATTATACACGCGGGGCGACATTGACAAGGGATTCAAGTCGGCGGACGTGATCGTGGAGGCCACCTACAGGACGCCTACCGCCCTGCACAACTCGTTCGAGACGCACGGCTCGGTAGCGATGTGGGAGGGCGAGGATCTTACGCTCTGGGAATCGACCCAATACATCTTTGGGACGCGCAGCCGGGTCGCGAGCGTGCTGAAGATGCCTGTGAGCAAAGTGCGGGTGATCTCCGAGTACATGGGGGGCGGCTTCGGTAGCAAGGGAGGCACGGGCAAGCAGGCGGTCATAGCGGCGTTGCTTGCCAGGGCTGCGGGGCG
The DNA here is from genome assembly GCA_036399775.1 of Chloroflexia bacterium. Lineage (GTDB taxonomy): Bacteria > Chloroflexota > Chloroflexia > QHBQ01 > JADMIH01 > JADMIH01. The sequence goes on from DASWMJ010000089.1 coordinate 34,099, forward strand.
GCCATGCAAGCTGATGCTGAATCGCCAGGAGGAAAACCTGCTCGCAGGTAATCGCGGCGCGACTGTGCAGAAGGTCAAGATAGGCGCGAAGAAAAATGGCTCCCTCGTCGCCATAGATGTGGTGGCCTTGTACGGGTGTGGCGCTTACGGTAGTTGGGCGGGCACGGTCACAGGCCCCGCGAAGGAGCTGTACCAGTGCCCCAATGTGCGTGCCCATCTCATCGGCGTGAGGAGCAACCTGGGCACGCACGCCGCCTTCCGCGCCCCCGGCTTCGTGGAGGGGACGTTTGCCCTGGAATCCGCGATTGACGAGCTTTGCGAAAAGCTGGGCATGGACCCCCTTGAGTTCCGGCGGAAGAACCACGCGGCGAAGGACCAGACCTCCGGGCAGGAGTACACGTCTAAACACCTCCTGGAATGCTACGACAAAGCCGCCGAGATGCTCTCACTGGACGGCAAAGCGCCCCTGCCCAAGAAGGAATCGATAGGCGGGCAGGGCGCGTGGCGGCGCGGTATCGGTATGGCAAGCCAAACGTGGAGCGGCGGGGGTGGGCCTCCTGCCCACGCTGTCGTGCGACTCAACTCTGACGGCAACGTGGAAGTGCTAACGGGCACCCAGGACATAGGCACGGGCACCAAGACCGCGCTCAGCCAGATAGTAGCCGAGGAGATGGGCGTGCCACTCGACAGCGTGCGTTTGCGGCTGGGAGATACGCAGAAGGGGCCGTACGCGCCCGCTAGCTGGGGCAGCATAACCGTGCCCTCGATGGGTCCTGCCGTGCGTGCGGCAGCCGAGGATGCAAAGCGGCAGTTGCTGGACGTAGCATCCTACTTCTTCGAGGTGCCCGCCAAGCGTCTCACCATTTCGAATGGGGAGATTAGCATAGAAGGTCGCAAGGAGGGCAAGCGTACCATCGCGGATTTGCTCTCCGAGGTAGGGGACTACATGATTATGGGCAAGGGCTTCCGGGGTCCTAACCCGGTTGAACCGCTCAGAACGTGGGGCGCTCAATTCGCTGAGGTGGAAGTAAACGTCGAGACGGGACAGGTGCGCGTATTGAGGGTGGCTGCCGCGCATGACGTGGGGCGGGTTATCAACCCCAAGGGCTTGAGCAGCCAGTTCTACGGGGGCATACTGCAAGGGATGGGATACGGCCTGCTGGAAGAGCGCGTGGTTGACGGCAGGGACGGCGTAGTGCTCAACCCCAACCTCCAGGACTACAAGGTGCCTACCCTGGCCGACACGCCTCAGATGACCGCATGCGGCATAGACATCCCCGACACCGCCGCCAACCACGTCGGCTCTAAGGGCGCGGGTGAGCCGCCCATCATCCCCACCGCCGCAGCCATCGCCAACGCTATCTTTAACGCCGTAGGTGTGCGCGTCAGGGAGCTACCCATCACGCGCCGCCGCATGCTAGAGGCGCTCGACAAGACCGAGGTCAACGGGGAAGAGCAGCAGGATGGATAATTTCAGCTACCGCCGCGCCCTCTCACACCAGGAAGCCCTGGGGGCGCTCCAAGAGCAGGATGGCAGCAAGTTGCTGGCAGGCGGCACCGATCTGATCCCCTTGATGAAGGAGGGGATCTGGTCGCCCGACAGGCTTATTGACATAACAGCTATACCCGACTGCGATGCAGTGGAGGCCCGCGAGGACGGCCTGAATATCGGCGCGTTAGTCCCCTTGAGCACGCTTGCTTCCCATCCCGCGATCCAACAGTCATATACTGCCCTGTCTGACGCTTGCCGCCTGGCCGCTACCCCTCAGCTGCGTAACATGGGCACCATCGGCGGCAACCTTCTGCAGCAGACGCGCTGCTGGTATTATCGCGGACCATACGATTGCTGGCTGAAGGGTGGCGACGTTTGCTACGCCAGGGGCGGCGAGAACGAATACCATTCTATATTCGCCACCTCTCCTGAAGAGAGTCGTTGCGTCAGCGCGCACCCCTCCGACCCGGCGGCGGCACTATTGGCCCTGGATGCGTCGGTCACCTTCCAGACAGCGCAAGGCGAAACTGAGCTACCCATCGAGGAACTTTACGCGCTCCCCAAAGAGAGCCGCCGCAGCTTTGTTACCCTACCGCATGAGGCCGTATTGACCGGCATCAGGCTCCCCGCCGCCGCCACTGCGGGCATATCAGCTTACGACAAAGCCATGGCCAGGGCATCGTGGGCGTTCGCGCTGGCAGGTGTAGCTATCTACTTCGAGAAACAGGGCGGGGAAATCAGCAGGGCAAGAATAGCCCTCAGTGGCGTTGCCCCTATCCCCACAAGGGCACGAAAAGTTGAAGCGCAGTTGGAAGGTGCCGATCTCGCCAATCTGGAACTCGATACTCTCGCAGAGACGCTCGTTGAAAGCGCACGCCCTCTTTCCCACAATGGCTATAAGGTAAAGCTGCTTCGCGCCCTCTTCAAGCAGACCCTCTCCCGCATACTGGAATAATTCTCAGGATGCAATAAATCTCGCCCCCCCCCCGTTTCAAGCTACATATCCCATAAGCTGAAGAAGATACTTCGTTGCGCTTAGTTTCAGGCAAAGCTAATAGGCGCATCGGCGTATTGCTCTTTGCCGCGCCCCCCGTTAGAATAAAGAGGGGTAGTCCCGTGTTTATTCAAAGGCTCATTGAGGTAGCAGCATGGATTGGCTTATTGAAGTGCATAGCGTGTTCAGGTGGGTAGTGTTGCTGGTTGCGTTGGCGGCCATAACGCTGGCCGTCCTTTCGGCTCTTGGGCGCAGGGAGTGGGACGCTGTGAACGACAGGACGGCCTTCTTTTTCACCCTTGCTATGGACCTCCAACTGCTGATAGGTGTCATCCTGTGGGTCGTTGAGGGCCGGTGGTCCTCAAGCAAAACTGCACTTAGCTGGCTCCACCCGCTCGCTATGATTGCTGCAGTTGGCTTGGCTCACGTTGGGCGAGTGCGCTCTGACAGGGCCACCGCTTCGGCTGACCGGGGGCGTCAGGCGGCGATCTTTTTCGCGGCTTCGCTGGTTGTTGTGATAATCGCCATACCGCTTTACGCTTGGCCTTTGTAAGTTAGCTATAGCTAGTCTGAGGCATCATGCGCGCCGCGAACGCTTCCGTAACAACCAAGAAGCAAGTCCAGCAGCCTGGGAAGAGACGATTTCTGCGACTGCCGGTCTTTCGCACCCTGCGCGCGCAACTCATCTTTGGGACGCTACTTCCCCTGACGCTCCTGGTGGCGGCGTTCGCCATCGTGGGGCAGATAGGCTACACGCAGGTGACGGAATCGCTGGCACGCAGCCGCAACTCTGAAATCGCGCGGGTCGAGGCGGCCCGCATGGGAGACTACCTCAGCAGGTCCGTGCAATCTCTTCAAGACGTTGCCGAGTCGCCCGTTTTAGCGGGCAATTCCGTTGACCCCACACAAGCCTACTACACGCTGAGGAATGAGCCTGTCATCCAGAACTTCGACCTCGTACAAGTCTCCGACAAGGCGGGCAAGGTCATCGCGGAGTCTCACGTAGGCAGGGGCGGCGCGTTGCTCAGCCAGTTTTCCTTCGGCTCGATCCAACAGTCCACCATACCGATGATTATGGGAACGGGCACGTTGAAGGATGGGCGGGAAGCCATCGTTATCTCGGTAGGTTACATCGACCAGCAGGGCGCGTTCGCGGGTGTGGTAGAGGGGGCAATCGCGCTGGGCAGCGCCAAACTGAGCGAGCCTTTCAACGACACCTACTCAGGTGGGAGCGACGTTAGTGACGCAGGCACGTCGGGCGCGCTGTCGTACGTGGTAGATAGCACGGGGCGCGTGCTGTGGCACCCCGACTCGGCTTTGACGGGCAAGCATTCAACGTTTGTGCCCGTTCAGGCGGATGGCCCCTCCACTGCCGGGGCTTTGATTACCCGCCTGGATGGAGTGCAATCGGTCGTGGGCTACGCGCCGCTCAACCTCGGACTCTTGCTGCCGCGCACCTATATTCAGCCTGGGCTTGTGCAGTGGTACGTCGTCACTCAGGAACCCTGGGCGAACGTAGTCGCGCCTGTCAATTCCCTATTATTTGGCCTCCTCTTTCTGGCGGCCTTGATGCTCCTATGCGCCCTTGTGCTGACGGCCCGCAGCGCGACTGCCCTCACGCGGCCGGTAGCGGGGCTGCTGACGGCCTCCCGCGCCCTCAGCGCCGGGCGGTTGCGCCACCGGCTGACGATCTCCGGCCCCGCAGAGGTGGAGGAGCTAGCCGAGCAGTTCAACGTCATGGCCTCCCAACTCCAATCGTCCTACCAGGCCCTTGAGCGCAAGGTGGACGAGCGCACTCGCGCCCTTGCAACGGCAAACACCGAACTTGAGAGGCGTCTGCTCGAAAGCCAGACGATACAAAGGGTGGCGGGCGATTTGGCGGGCACTGCCGGCTTGGACGAAATTCTCCAGACAATCGCCTCCTCGGTCACGGACACGCTGGGTACTGAAGGCAGCATCGTCTTCCTGCCTTGCCCGGACAACCCCAGGCAACTGGAAGCCGCCCTGGTGTGGAATCCCGGCAAGCTTCCATCAGCGTCGCGCATAAGCGTAGACGAGTCGCTCAGTGGGCTGGCCTTTACCACCGGAGAGGCGCAGATTGTCGAGAACGCCGCCGAGCACCCCACCCTGAACAGGCGGTTCATCGAGGAGATGAACGCGCGGTCGTTGCTTGCTGTTCCCCTGGTGTCGCGCGGCCAGATTATCGGGGCGATCACCACCTTCAACAAGAAGGCGGGGCACTTCACGGACGAAGACCTGCGCCTGATCACTTTGCTCGCCAACCAGGCTGCTGTTGCGGTCGAGCGGGCGCGCCTCTATTCCGACACCCAGAGGCAACTGCAAACGCTTGAGACCATCAACGAATTGGCGCTGTCTGTCACCGTCAGCCGCAGCCTCGAAGATACCCTTGTGGGCGGCATGGAGCACATAGGCAAGCTGCTTGGCGCATCGGGGGCGGCGGTCTTCCTTTATGAAGATAAAGAGAATGCCTTGAAGTACGCGGCCAGCTACAATCTCACCCCGGCGCACTGGGAGGTGGTCGCCAGGAGGAGCCACTTCGTGCCGGTTGACGAGACCCCCGATAGGCCGGTTGCCGTGCTGGACGCTTTTCTAAGGCAGGAGCCGGTGGTCGTCCCCGATCTGACCTCGCCCGAATACTTACAGCCCTGGCTAGATTTCCTGGCTCTGGATGGCTCCAGCCCGGCGGCAGTCGCGGCGACCAGGCATCTCGGCGCGCTCATCGCGCTCCCGTTGAGCGTCCATGACAAGAGGTTGGGCACGATGGCGCTCTATTTCAGCGAGCCTCGGCAGTTCAAGTCGTCTCAAGTAGAGCTTGACCAGAGCTTCGCAAATATACTGGCGCTCGCGGTCTACAATACGCAGCTTCTTCAGAAGAGTAGCAAGCTGGCTACCGTAGAGGAGAGGGCGCGCCTGGCCCGCGAGCTTCACGACTCGGTCACGCAATCGCTCTTCAGCCTGCACCTGACGTTGCGTGCCGCTACGCGCAAGCTGCCCACCGATCACGGCCAGGCGCTCAAGCTGCTGGAGAGCGCGCAAGAACTCGCGCAAGGCTCGCTCGCCGAGATGCGGGCGCTCATATTCGAGCTTCGCCCGCAGGCGTTGGAGAACGAGGGCCTGGCATCCGCCTTGCAGAAGCACGCCGACGCCGTTCGCGCCCGGAGCGGCCTGGATGTACACTTGAGAATAGATGGAGAGAGGCGGCTGCCCATCGAGAGCGAAGAGGCGCTCTACCAGATCGCCCGCGAAGCCCTGCACAACGTGGTGAAGCACGCGCAGGCTACGGAAGCGTGGGTGGACCTTGAGGTTAGCACGAGCGAAGTCTGCCTGTCGGTGCGCGACAACGGCTGCGGCTTCGACCCCACCGAACTGCAAAACGGGGGAGGCAGCCACATCGGCACGAGCACTATGCGTGAGCGGGCCGAGGCTATAGGCGGCAAGCTAGAAATCAACAGCGCCCCACAAGGCGGCAGCGAAATAGTGGCGAGAGTAACGGTGTGAATTTTGAATTATAAATTTTGAATTTTGAATTGCCTTGGTGAGATTAAGAATTCAAAATTCAAAATTTATAATTCAAAATTACCAGAGAGGGGGAGAGATGGAAGGGTCTATCAGGATATTGTTGGTTGACGATCATGCTGTGGTGCGGCAGGGACTCAAGGCGTTCCTGGCGACGGAAGCGGATATAGAGGTTGTAGGGGAGGCATCGAATGGCCGGGAGGCTGTGGAGCAGGTAAAGAGGCTCAAGCCGGACGTGGTCTTGATGGACCTTGTGATGCCCCAGCTGGACGGTATAGGGGCCACCGCCGAAATAAAAGCCTCGTCGCCGGATGTGGACGTAATCGCCATGACCTCGTTTATCGAAGACGAGAAGGTCTTTGGCGCGATGCGGGCAGGGGCTACCGGCTACGTGCTCAAGGATGCCGACCCCGACGACGTGGTGCATGCTATTCGGAGCGCGGCGGCGGGCGAGGTTCACCTGGACCCGCGTGTGGCGCGGCGGCTCATGGAGGAGCTACACCCATCCAGGCAGAGACCCGCTCCCACGCAGGAAGCTCTGAGCGAACGTGAGATAGAAGTGCTCAAGCTGGTGGCAAAGGGGTACAGCAACCAGGTAATTGGTGAACATTTAATCATCAGCCCCAAGACCGCCAAGACGCACGTCAGCAACATCTTGAGCAAGCTGGGTCTATCGAGCCGCACGCAAGCCGCCGTGTACGCCATGCGCGAGGGGTTGGTGAGTGCCGAGGAGGCGAACTTCAAGTAGGGCGAGCGCCTAGACTTTCACCTGCTCTCCTAATTTCCGTTCAGTGCCTTTCAGCAGGCGCTCGATGTTGTCGCGGTGCGCGGCGATCAGGAAGGCCCCAAGCAGAACGAAGAGCAGGCCCATCTGGTCTAGCTGTCCGGTGAGCACCAGCAGTACCACCGTGAGGCTGGCCGCGATGGTGCCCAGGATAGAGGCGAGCGATACGTAACGCGAAATTACCATAGTAGGTATGCCTACTACCGCAGCCGCCAGCACGATCCAGGGGCTGACAACCATTATAGCCCCTAGAGCAGGGGCTATCCCTCGCCCGCCTCCCCATTTGCCTTGCACGAGGCGCAGGTATATCGACCAGATGTGTCCCGCCACGGCAGCGAACGCTGCCAGCACCGCTCCCAGGGTTACAGCCGACACGGTAACGCCGAGGAGGCTGACGGTGCCGCCGGGTATCAACACCGGGGCAAGCAGTCGTGCCGCCCCAACGGCTATGCTACCCTTCACAAAGTCACCCAGGAGCACGAGGGCCGCAGCCCTGCGCCCGATCGTGCGAAGCACGTTAGTCGAGCCGGTCCTGCCGCTACCGTGCTGGCTGATGTCTATGCGGTGGAACCAGGCCACCAGCGCGCCTATGGGCACCGCGCCGATCAAGTAAGCCAGGACGACTACCACTCCCAGGTAAACCAACAGCATCGTGCCACCCCCACATCTCGTCTTTGAGAGGTTAATAGAGTCTCTAATATAACACCCCTGCGTGCAGCTTTACAACTTTCGTAGCTACTTTCGAGGGTTGTGTCAAAGTCGCCAGAACACTTTACTACTAAGAAGGGGATTATCTATGCGAGGAAAATGTGGGCGAAGCCGCCCATTTTCTCCCGAAAGATAAAAGAAAACCTCTCTTCGTTTGGCGCATACAAGCGCGGGGCGCGCGATCTACTACCACAGACCTAGACCTCTATGCGTACTGAGCCTGATGCTTATGTGCGTATCGCATGGTACTATAAAGGACACCGGCTATACTGCACCAGTGTGAGAGCGATGCGCGTTCAAATGAGTGGAGAGGTAAAGAGAGATGAGCTTAGACGTTCGAGAACCGAAGATGACCAACGGGAGCGCCGTTATGCAACAGCTTGAACAGACCGCACCCTACAAACATTACCCTGAACAGGGGGCATCTGCCTCAACCCGTCAGGAAAGGCGGCTCGCGATCCAGGTCGAAGACTTGCGCCGCATATATAAGATCAAGCCGGATAAGAAGGCGAAGGCAAAGGGTTCCAAAGAAGACCAGAAGACCCTGGTTGCGCTCGACAATGTCAGCCTCGAAGTCTACGAGGGCGAGTTGTTCGGCCTGCTTGGGCCAAACGGGGCCGGTAAGACCACCCTTATCAAGATACTCACTACCTTGCTCGCGCCTAGCGGCGGCACGGCTCGCGTCGCGGGCCTGGATGTCGTGAAGCAGTCTGACGACGTGAGGCGCATCATCAACATGGTGAGCGGCGGTGAAACGAGTGGCTACGGCATCCTGAAGGTACATGAGAACCTCTGGATGTTCAGCCAGTTCTACGGCGTGACCTGGAAGGACGCCAACGCGCGTATTGACGAGCTATTGAAGGTGGTAGAGCTAGAGGACAAGCGTAACGCGCTCGTTAGCTCTCTCAGCACAGGGCAGAGGCAGCGCATGAACTTCTGCCGGGGCTTCGTCACCGACCCGACCGTGATGTTCCTTGACGAGCCGACCCTGGGCCTGGACGTGCATGCCGCGCGGCTGGTGCGCGAGTTCACCCTCGACTGGCTCAAGAAGCACCCCGACAGGACGCTCCTCCTTACGACGCACTACATGGCGGAGGCCGACGAGCTTTGCGATCGCATCGCGATCATAGACAAGGGCAAAGTGCTGGCCTGCGACACGCCCGCCAACCTCAAGAGGATGCTACAGAAGCAGCCCGTTTTCGAGATCACCGCATCGGGCATCAACGAAGCGGTCATAGGCGCGCTGGGCAGGGCACCGGGCGTGGTGCGCGTGTCGGGAGACCCCGACGAGAGTGCCAGCACTTATAAGCTGAAGTTCATCCTGGAGGACGAGTCGGCAATCGGCTCTGTCGTGAATGAATTGACGAGGCACAACAGCAGCATCAAGAACTTGCAGAAGAATGAGCCGACCCTGGAAGACGTCTTTATCAAGCTGGTTGGGCGCAGCCTGACCGCCGAGGAAGACGGCAAGGAGTAGTCGAGATGAGAAAGAGCAGAGGTCTGGAGCTATTCCTGCGGGGGGCCAGCGCGAGGGCGTTCCCGCGCATCTGGGGCACAAGCCGCGAGCCTAGCTGGGTATTCTTTGAGATAGTTATACCCTTCATCAACACGGCGGCCTTCGTCTTCCTGTACCGCGCGATGAACGCCCCCGAAGCCTACGTGGGCTTTGTGGTGCTGGGTGGCGTCATGGCGACCTACTGGATCAACGTGCTCTGGATGATGGCCTCCCAACTTTACTGGGACAAGCAGGGCGGCTTCCTCGAACTATATATCCTTGCCCCCGTTTCGATGATGGCTATTCTCTTAGGCATGGGCGTGGGGGGGCTATATATGAGCACGCTACGGGCAGGCTCGATAGCCATCCTGGGTACTCTTGTCTTCGGCGTGAGCTTCGACGCCAGCCAGTGGGGGTTCGCCCTCCTGGTGTTCCTGGTGACAATGTTCGCATTATATGGGCTCGGTATGTTGATGAGTTCGGCCTTCCTGATGTGGGGCCGCGAGGCGTGGCAGGTAGCTATGGCGTTGCAGGAGCCGGTCTTCTTCATGTCGGGCATGAACTTCCCACTCAGCAAGCTGTTCAACTCTGTGCCGGGGATATTGAGCGTGGTATCGGCTCTCGTGCCCATCAGCTTCGGTCTTGATGCGATGCGGCAACTGCTCTTCCCAGGGCAGATAGAGGGCTTCTTTCCCGCCGACGTGGAAATGTACATACTGGCAGCTCTGGGCGTAATATTCGTGGCGGGCGCGTACTTTCTGCTCAAGCGCGTGGAATGGCTGGCGAAGGTAGAAGGTCGCCTCAGCCTCAGATGGCAGTAAACGAGAAGTTAGAAGTGAGAAATTAGAAACTAGAAATTGTCCGCCTTCTGACTTCTAATTTCTGACTTCTTTGAGAGGTGAATCGTGGTTGATACAGGCATAGAACTCAAGACTGAGAGCGACAGTAAGCGCAAGTGGCGTGAGAACGTCCGGACGCTCAAGATTGCTACCTGGCTTGGCTGGCAATTGGAGAGCAACTGGGCAGACCCGCTCGTCTTCTTCATCTTCGTTATCTTGCGTCCGGTTGCCTCGGCCCTCATACTGCTCGTGATGTACCAGGTGATCGCGGGCGGGCAGCGCGACGGCTTCTTCGACTACCTGTACATCAGCAACGCCATGTTCATGGTGGTGTTGAGCGTAATGTCCGGCATGTCGTGGGCCATCCTTGAGGACCGAGAGAACTACCGGATGCTCAAGTACATCTACACGTCACCGGCGCGAAAGCTGGCCTACCTCGCGGGCAGGGCGGTGGCGAAGGTCGCGATTGGCCTCTTCACCACAATGGTACTGCTCGTGACGGGTATATTGCTCCTGGGTCTAAAGCTAGATGTTGCGAGGATAGAGTGGGGCTGGCTCGCAGTCTATTTCGTGCTCGGTATATGCGTGCTGACAGGGCTGGGCTTGATACTGGCGGGGGTGGCCCTGGTGGTGGCCCGGCATGGCGGCTTCATAGGTGAGATCGTTGGCGGTAGCATGCTGCTCTTCAGCGGTGCTTACTCACCCGTGGACATTTTGCCACCCGTCCTCAAGGAGATCAGTCTTGTCAACCCAATCACGTACTGGCTCGAAGGCTTGCGGCGCGCCCTCACCGGCGGCGTTATAAATCTTCGCGGTGACGGTTCGACAGGTGCGGTCAGCCCGATATTGGCAACTTTCGACAACGTGCAGCTCTTTGTCATTCTCGCCATCAGCGCGGTTGCCAGCCTTGTCCTGGCGTACTTCTTCTACAATTGGATCGAGCACCAGGCCAAAGAGCGCGGCATGATTGACCGATTGACGGGGTATTGAGGCACTCGTCATAAGGATATTGTGGAGATAACAGGAAGGGTGGCCACGACGCGACCACCCTTCTTGCTGTTAACATTTCTATCCTCGCATCCCCTCGAGCGTGGTTGACAAACGCCCGCAACCGGTACAAAATCGCAGCTAAGAATGACGACCGATACTCAACCGGCCCAGGCGACGGATACGCCTCTAAGCTTGCATGCGCCCCGTTCATCACGATTACGTGACTTGAAGCGCGATGCGGCGGCTTTTGTGGTGATCCTGGCCTTCGCGTTGGCCCTGTGTTCGCCTGTGCTGGCGGGGCGCGTGCCCATCGCGGCGGATACCCTAAACCTGTGGGCACCCTGGAGCCAGCTTCCTCACGAGCCGGTGAAGAACCCCATCCTGGCCGACGCGTCCCTGCTTTACCTCCCCTGGATGGTGTTTGCCAGGGAGGCATTGGCCGACGGTGAGTGGCCGCTGTGGGACCCTTTTGCCTTCGCGGGCTTTCCATACGCCGCCAACTCGCAATCGCAACTCTACTATCCCCTGACGTGGCTGCTCTGGCTCTTGCCGTTGAGCGGCGCGATACAGGTGTTGGCGGTCTTCAACATATGCCTGGCGGGTTGGGGCATGTACGTGCTCTGCCGGGGGCTGGCAATCAGCAGGGCGGGGTCGCTCGTCGCGGGTCTCGCATTCGCGGGAAGCGGCATGCTTCAACTGGCGATCGAGATACCGGGGGTGGCCTCCGTTTACGGCTGGCTCCCGTGGATGCTCTTCGCTGCTGACCGAGCGCTACGCACCAGAAGCACATCCTGGCTTGCCGCCGCTACTCTGGTCTGTGGCATGCAAGCAGTCGCAGGCCACCTGCAATGGGTGCTCTACAGCTTCTTCGCGGTGGGGTGCTGGGTCGCCTGGCGCAGCGTGTCAACCTGGGGGCGCGACGGTCTGCGGGCTGCGCTACGGTCTGCCCTGCGTGGAGCAGTTATTCTCCTGGGCGCAATAGCGTTGGCTGCCGTTCACCTGGCCCCATTCGTGGAGTTGATAAGCCAGGCCACGCGCACGGGTGGGCGCGTTTCGTCAAACTCGTGGCCCCTGACCTACCTGCTGCGCCTTGTCATACCTGAGTACTTCGGCACCGCTGTTCCATCGGTGGGCGTGCCGATGGTCTTCAACGATCTGTGGTCGGTAGGCATACTGCCTCTGCTTTTGTGCGTAGTGGCAATCCTCCTTCGGCGGAGGCAGGACGTTTGGTTTTGGGGCGGTCTTGCACTGCTGGCTGTACTCGTCACTTATGGTATCGGTCCTTTCTTGTATGTGCGCTGGCTGCCCGGCCTCAATTCGCTACTGCCCATGCGCATCGGCTACCTCTTCATCCTGGCGGTAGCTCTGCTGGCAGGCATGGGGTACGATGCGTGGCTGGATTTCGCACGGAAACACTCTGGACGCGCCTTCGTGTTGTTTGCCTGCCTTGCTGGTGGCCTCATCGCCGTCCTTGCGCTTGCTCAATTCGCCCAGGCAGTAACACTTGATGCGGCGCTTGGCAGCCTACAGGCAGCGCAACTATGGCGGGGCTGGCTCTTATCAATAGGGGCACTCGTCGCGCTAGGTTTGCCCCTTTTCTTCAATTCGCAGTTGTTTGCCCGGTATAAATGGGCTGGCCTCGGTGCCCCCACAGTGGCGGTTGTCATGCTGGGTGTATTGCTCGTTGACTTACTGACGCTCGTGCCGGGTTACAATAGCTTCGTTGAACCAGGTATCCTGATTCCGTCTGCTCCATCTGTTGAATGGCGGCGAGAGCAACCCGCGCTGGGCCGCATGTTGGCCGTTGACAGCCCTGGCATTGCCTTCAATCCGAACACGCAGACGCTGTATGGCCTCGACTCGGTGAGTGGCTACGACTCACTCCACACCAGGCGCTACGAGGAATACTGGGGTGTGGCAGACCCTGGCGTGCTTCCAAAGGGCAGGTCCAATCCCTACTCGAACGTTTTCATCCGGCCCCAGGCTTACACTTCAACCGTCGCCTCCCTCCTCAACGTCCGGTACGTGGCAGCGGCGGGCGAGCTTCCCGCCTCTGCTCAGTTCAGACCTGTGTTCACCGGAGAGATACACATCTATGAGAACAAAGAGGCGCTACCACGCGCGTTCACCATAACTTGGGGTAGGTCGCTGCCCTCCGACGGAATTATAGCTAGGCTGGGTGAGGACGATTTCGACCCACGTGCCGAATTGTTGCTGGCACAAGAGGAAGCGCCACCTTCATTGGCTAAGGGGCCTGTGGGAAGATTCCAGCCTGCGACTATAATCTCTTACGAGCGCAATTCCGTCACAGTTGAGGCAGATTTTCCAGAGGCCACCTGGCTCGTGCTAGCAGACCCTAACTACCCCGGCTGGAGCGCTACGATAGATGGGCAGGAGGTGCGTGTATACAGCGCCTACCACCTGCTGCGGGCCGTGCCTCTACCTCCGGGCAAGCACGCAGTAGTGTTCAGCTACCTACCCACAGGGTTCATGATCTCTGCGAGCGTAAGCGTGGCAACACTCCTTGTATTGGTTGGAACGCTCCTGATATGGTGGTTTAGAAGGGCAAAATACCCCAGGGATTAGCCTTCGGTATGCATTTTGCTACTTTCTAAGCTATATATGTAATGTGAAGGGTAGGTGAGCATGACTGAGCGCGAGGGTAAAAGGCGTGGCTGAGAGTGGCGGCGACCCACCGGCTTCTGAACCGCTCCGCTTCAGGGTCTTCGATGACAGGCTCGATGCAGGCAGGCGTCTGGCCGTACGACTCAGCGCCTACCGGGGCCAGGACGTGCTGGTGCTGGCGCTGCCGCGTGGTGGGGTGCCGGTGGGCTATGAAGTCGCCCGCCACCTGAACGCGCCGCTTGACGTATTCATCGCTCGTAAGCTGGGCGCGCCCAACCAGCCTGAGCTGGGTATAGGGGCGGTAGCGCCGGGCGGCGTGCTGGTGCTGGATATGGAGACGATTCAGCACCTGGGCATAACCGATGACGTGATAGCCAGGTCAGCAGCGCGGGAGCTGGACGAGATGGAGAGGCGTATGAGGCGCTTCCGGGGCGAGCGTGAGATGCCCGCCGTTGAAGGTCGCACGGTCATCCTTGTGGACGATGGCCTGGCAACCGGCGTGACTGCCTCGGCGGCTATTCGCGCTTTGCGCCAGATGGCACCTGCCAGGCTGGTGCTGGCCGTCCCGGTGTGCGCCCCGCAGACCGCACAGGCGCTTCGGGCGCAGGTTGACGACCTCGTGTACGTCGAGATGCCGCACAACTTCGGCGCTGTCGGCCTCTGGTATCGCAACTTCGACCAGACCACCGACGAGGAAGTGGTAGCCCTGCTCTCCAGCGCCCAGCAGGCGCTTGATAAGCCCGTTGAGGAGAGCGAACCTGGCAGTAATCAGAGAGCAAGACCCCAGGAGGTAACGACGGTGCAAGTGCAGGTGCCTGCCGGCAACGCGAACCTGGACGGCGATCTTGCTATGCCTGCCGATCCTCTAGGGGTTGTGCTATTCGCGCATGGTAGCGGTAGCAGCAGGCATAGCCCGCGCAACCGCTACGTCGCAAGTGTGCTGAACGCTACCGGTTTCGCTACTCTCCTCATTGACCTCCTCACTCCGAAGGAGGAAGCAGAAGACATCTCCACGCGGCACCTGCGGTTCGACATAGCCCTGCTTGCCGGGCGGCTGGTGGCCGTAACGGACTGGCTGGCTATGCACCCGGACCTGGGCCGTCTCCCGGTGGGCCTTTTCGGGGCGAGCACCGGGGGCGGGGCTGCGCTGGTGGCGGCGAGCGAGCGCCCGGAGGCGATATACGCGGTGGTGTCGCGTGGTGGGCGGCCCGACCTGGCCGGGGCTGCTCTACCCGACGTACACGCGCCCACTTTGCTGATAGTAGGCGGAGAAGATCGCCAGGTGATTGCCCTCAACAAAAGCGCCATGTCCCGGATGCATTGCGTCACAAACCTGGAAATCGTGCAGGGAGCGAGCCACTTGTTCGAGGAGAAGGGTGCCCTTGAGCAGGTAGCAAAGCTGGCCGCCGACTGGTTCAACCAGTATCTCCCGCTTTAAGTAGACATATCTCCTGAGCTACCACTGCCCATAAAGATAGCACCAACCTAAAACTCCTGATCCCTGACCCCTGACCCCTGGCATCTACTAGACAAACTTCCAGGTGCCCCACTAACCGAACGGGCGATACGGCAGCGCACGGTCTGATGTTATAGTCCATACAGGCTCAAAGTGAAAACGTTCAATATGGAGGATAACATGGACCAGGCAAACACAAGCGGAGACGTATTAGCAGGAGTATCCAACGGGCTGGCCGACGCCGTCGAGCGCGCGGGCAGGTCGTTGGTGAAGGTAAACGGGCGCCACCGGCAGTCAGCCAGTGGCGTAGTATTCAAAGAGGGCCTCGTGCTCACCGCCGACCATGTCCTCGAACGGGAAGAGGACCTTACGATTGAGACAGCCGACGGGCAGACGCTCCCGGCGCAGTTCGCGGGGCGCGACCCGTCGAGCGACCTGGCGGTGCTGAGGGTCGAAGGGTTAGCGGGGGACGTCGCTGAAACTGCGGGTCCTGCCCGCGTGGGTCAGTTGGTGCTGGCGGTTGGCCGCCCTACCGACCAGGGGCCGATGGCGAGCATAGGCATCGTCAGCGCGGTAGGCGGGCCTGTGCGCGCAGGGCGTGGGGGTATGCTTGAGCGATATATTCGCACCGACGCCACACCTTACCCAGGCTTTTCGGGTGGGCCGTTGATTGACGCGACGGGCGCGGTGCTGGGTATCACCACGACGGGCCTCGCTAACGGCGTCGCGCTGGCGATACCCTCCGAGATAGCCTGGCGCGTGGCTGACACGCTTGCCCGGCACGGCCAGATCAAGCGTGGCTACCTGGGCATCAGCAGCCAGCCTGTGCAGTTGCCGGAGGCGCAGAGGGGCGGCCAGGCCCAGGAGAGTGGCTTACTGCTGGTACGCGTCGAACAGGGCAGCCCTGCTGAGAAAGGTGGCCTGCTGCTGGGCGACATAATCATCGCCCTGGACGGCCAGCCCGTCACCGACACGGACAGCCTGCAAGCACTCCTCACGGGCGATAGGGTGGGGAACGCCGTACCCGTCCTTGTGCTGCGCGGCGGCGCTGCCCAGACCGTTCAGGTGACTATAGGCGAGCGTGGCTAGGAGACTGGCTACGGATAGATAAGGGACGATCTGCGCGGGCTTGTGCCCAGTAGATCGTCCCCTGGCTGAGGAAAATGGAATATCTTTGTTGCCAATAATTGGGAAGGTAATGATATGATTACGGATACGATAGTAAGAGAGAAGACTGATTTGGTTGATACGTTTCCATTCTTGCCGGAGAGTATGTCCAGCGCGATCGTGGAACTGGTAGAGCGGGTCGCGCCAAGCATCGTGGAAGTGCGGAGTCACGGTAGGGGAGGCGGCGCGGGCGTAATATGGCGTACCGATGGGGGCATTATCACCAACTACCACGTGGTAGCAGGGCGCGGGCGAGGGGATAACCTTGAAGTAGTGCTAGCTGATGGGCGCACTTTCCCTGCCAAAGTAGCCAGCCACAACCGCACCCTGGACCTGGCGCTGCTTGAAGTGGACGCTCAAGACCTGCCTGCCGCACTGGTGGGGGACTCTTCACGGCTGCGCGTGGGCGAGTTGGTGTTCGCCGTCGGCCACCCCTGGGGCCAGAGGGGGAGTGTCACGATGGGCATCGTAAGCGGATTGGGGACGGTAACGGTGCCCGGCTCAGGCAGGACGGCGCAGTATATACGCTCTGACGTTCACCTGGCTCCCGGCAATTCGGGTGGACCGATGCTGAGCGCGCAGGGTGCTGTGATAGGCATAAACGCCATGATCTTCGGTGGCGACATGGGTATCGCCATCCCAAGCCACGTAGCAAGTAGCTGGGTCGCAGGCCCGCCGAGCAGGAAGGTCTTCCTGGGGGTAGGGGTACAGCCCGTGCAGCTACAGGTCTCGCTCCCTGAATGGGGTAGAGAGGGACGCACCGACGGGTTGCTGGTGGTCGCGGTCGAGCCGGAGGGTCCCGCCGAACGAGCCGGGTTGCTGATAGGCGACGTGTTGCTTGCCGTAGCAGGCCAGCCCGTGCCGGACGGCGATGCCCTGGCCGATATGCTTTCGCACGGTGCCGCCCAGGAGAGGGTCCGCCTCCATATGATGCGCGGAGGGGCTATACAACAGCTTGAAGTAGAATTGGGGGCCGCGGAGTCCGACGCGTGACGCGCGTCTTCATCGTCGCCCCTACCCAGATGGTGCGGGCGGGTTTGCGGGCGATGCTCTCTGCCGATGCGGTCGCGGTAGTTGGGGAGGCGGCAAGTCTCGATGCCCTCGACCTTGCTGCCTCCCGGCCCGACGTGCTGATTGTAGACGAGTCCGCGCTCGTAGATGATTTAGCCCGCACGGCTCTGGTGAGTTATGACAACGCGCCCGCCCTGGTGGTCCTGTCGGACGATCCGGGAGCGGCGGCGGGCCTACGCGAATTGCCCGTGAGAGGCTGGGGGATAGTACCTCCCGATGCCCCGGCCTCTGAACTTCAGGCCGCAGTGGTGGCCGCAGCGCAGGGCCTCGTCGTCTTGCCCCTTGCCATAGCCAACCAGACCGTCTCCCAGAGAAGTGCCGTCCAGGCGGTAGTCGGTGAGAGTCTCCCTGAGCCGCTGACGGGCCGCGAGCGCGATGTGCTAAGTCTCATCAGCCAGGGACTTCCCAACAAGCTGATTGCTCGACAGCTGAGCATCAGCGAGCATACCGTCAAGTTCCACGTATCCTCGATCTATACCAAGCTAGGCGCGTCAAGCCGCACCGACGCGGTGAGTAAAGGCGCGCGCCTCGGTCTGATTAGCTTCTAAAGCCACCGGCGGATATTGGTACAATCCTTGCTCCTCATGCCTGAGCACATCGAAGAATGTGCTCGAACACCTGAGAATTCCAGGAGGAGCGAGCGATGGCAGACAACCAACCTCAGAACGGCAGCGAAGCCTCCAACATAGATACGGCGACCGAGCCAGGCGATCCGAGCAAGACCGTCGAACCGGAACTCTCCAACACCCCAAGCCAGGCAGAAGGAGATCGGGTGACTATCCTGGACGACCTGCGGGAGAAGGAAGAGCGCGGGGAAATCTAGTGCGACCAGGGGTCAGGGATCAGGGATCAGGAGTAGGCAGGCTACCTAACTGGCCTTAGATGCTGACTCCTAACCCCTTTTTCATCTATGCGCTTCCAGGCAGATCACGCCTTGCGGGCCAACTACCGCATCGTGAGTAACGCCTGCAGGCAGTTCCAGGCGATCGCCCTGTGACAGCGATACTTGCTCTGACGTACCCGGCAGCCCGAAGGTAATCGAGCCTTGTACCACGTATATTACTTTGTGGTACGTATGATTGTGCGCTCCGTATGCGTCTCCGGGTCCATTGGTCCACTTGTAGGCAGATAGTCCCTCGGCATCCAGGGCACGTCTAATGTCAGCTTCGGTTGGACGTCCCATCCCCGGCCACTGAATTACATTTACTTGCACCATCTGCGCTCCTTTGAGCGGCACCAATAAAGTGCTACCCTGAAAAGCCCCACTCAGCACTCGGTACTTATTAGAGATGCACGTAGTCGGCGGCGTTGTCGTCGAGGTTAGCTTTGCGTCTCCGGTAGCGGTCTGTGGTGCGCGGGTCCTTGTGGCCCGCAGCGTCTTGCACCTTCGATATGCTCGCCCCGCCCTCAAGCGCCAGCGTAATAAACGTGGCGCGCAGTCCATGTGGCGTGGTGTCTACGTCCAGCCCGGCTTCAGCGATGCGCTTGGTGACGATCTGCCAGATTCCCCACCCTGAAAGTGGGCGTGGCACAACTACCCATCGGGCCTGCTTCCCTCTCCCCGACTTCTTGATGGGCGAGAATAGGGCACCAGATGGGTTGCTTGCGACGATGTGGCCCGATGAGTTTACATATCCCTTCGAGCTATCCACAAACCAGGCAATCAAATCTAAAAGGAGGCCCGGCGTCAACTTGACCGGGCGACGCTTGTTGCCCTTGCCAAGCACCGAGAGGATCATGTGCCCTTGCTCCGTGCGTAAGTCCGACATACGAGCGGCTGCTATCTCAGAGCGACGCAACCCCGTGCCTATGAGCAGGTGTAGCAGCGCGCGATCTCGGACAGCAGGAAGGTCGCCCACCTCGGAGGTCTTGCTGAGAAGAGTGCGCGCCTGCTCCATAGTGAGCGCGGGCTTCCCCCTGTCTCCGGCGTCCTTCAACCCAGCCGCGCCCCGGCCCTCGGCTGGGTTCCTGGCCTGGCCCTCCAACAGCCCCATCTCCCATGCTTCCGTCACCAATCGGCGAGCCACCGTCAGACGCCGGTTGACGGTTGAAGGAGCATACCCGCGAGCGAGATGCGCCCGGTATGCCACCATGACGGCTTTGTTCACCTGTGCGAAGGCGATGTCACTTCCGGCCAGGAACGCCATAAAGTGGCGTATATCCCCCAGGTATGCGCGCCTGCTATGCTCCGATAGCACACCCGCAACAACGAGGTCAATCGGGTTGGACGAGTTCGCCTCCAACAACGCCATACCGGCGGCTGCTGTAGACTGCCCATTGCTAATTGATATTACATTCTGGGTAGGTTCAATATGCTTCATGGTAGAATTATAACCATCCGAATGCTAACCCCACATGTTTATACACAAAAGCACCCACGATAATAACAGTTATCGTGGGTCAATTACAAGATAGGAGGTAGGGTATCAGTAAGACTGCATATCATTCGATTCAGCGAACTGCAGAATGAAAATATAAATCACCTCAACCACTATATCCCGCTTTGCCCCCACTGCTACATTCCAGCCAGCACGACCCAGGCGGCGTACTATCTCTCGCACATCTGCGGCATCACCTATGACCATCAAGCATCGCCCACCGGCATGGAGGTGGCCCCTGGCCTCCTGGGAGAAGCGATCGAGCCATTCGTAATTCGCCCCAGCCATGTATGCGCGCTCCGCAAAGTTTGTCGGCACTCCCCGAAAGTAAGGGGGATTGCACACTATCAGATCGAACTGCTCTCCAGGCGCGGCGGCGAACATATCACTCTCGCGCACCTCAACACGCCCTCGGAGGCCCATACGTGCTATGTTATCTTTCGCGCAGAGTACAGCGTGTGGGTTGACATCCACAGCTACCACGTGACTTGCTCCTGCCCTGGCTGCGGCTATCGCCGCAATGCCACTGCCCGTGCCCACATCAAGCACGTGGTCGGTGGGAGAAATAACGCCTGGCCTGCCGAGATATTGGGCAAGAAACGCGCTCGTGAAATGGATGCCGGGGTCGAAGACGCCAGATGCCACCCTGAGCCGCATGCCCGCGACCCGCACCCAGCGTTCCGGCTGCATACCAGGCCGAAAGTGGCGAAACCTCCAGGCAAGGGCCTGCTTCCCTAGCCTTGCCAGCGCGCGCTTCCACAGTGGACGCTTCCCCATTGTAATGAAGGTCACAGCCCACGCCCGCGTAGCCTTATAAACTCAATCAGAAAGTGGTCGCCGATAGCGTAGAAGGGATAGAACCTGGCAAGATGCTTGTCGAGACGTGCCAGGCGACGAAACAGCCGAGGGAAGCGTCGCACAAGATGATCCAGGTATTGCGGCGGCACCAGCCAGGGGAGCGCCATGCGACACATAGGCGTGAAGTATGGACTGAATGCTCTTTCAACCTGTCGAGGCGTCCAGTAGTAGATGGTAATTCGCTCATCTTGCCATGCGCTGCGGACAGTGGCCTCCGAACGGCCCGGCCACCTTCTAAATGCCTTGCCCGGTTGGCGCGCGCCCAGATACCAGGCGGTCTCCCAGAGGCAAAAGCGGTTGATAAGAGATACTACCACCTTGCCGCCTGGTTTCACCAACTGCGCCAGGGCACCCACCACAGGCCGCAGATCAGGCTCGCAGTTCAGAGGCCCGAAGCTCGAATAAGCGCCATCAAAGTTGTGCCCAAAGTCAGCAACTAGCCGCGTCACATCGCCTGCTGGCAACACCATAGGCGTAATATTACCTGCCAGGTGTGCCGCAGCACCTCCCGGCTCAAGTTTCGCTTCAAGCTGGGCGACCATCGCGGGGGCGGCGTCCGTTGCCACTATATTCGCCCCCCGCGAAGCGAGATGGATGGCTTCGGCCCCCGTGCCACAACCGAGTTCCAGCAAAGTGTCGCCAGGCCCGAAGGCAGCATCAAGCGCCGCAAGGCTACGAGCGCGGGTCCATCGAGCTATCGGATTGGCGGCGTGTTCAGCGTCATACAGGGGCGCGGCCAGGCTGAAGGCGCGGGCCGTTGCGGCATGCTGACTTGCGGCATGCTGATCTGAGGTATGAGTAAGAATAGTCATCTATCGTTCTTCCAACGTTCTCCCAAGTATATCAAATAGCCGCCTACTGCAAATTACGTACTGCGTACTACGCTAGCCTGTAGTATGCCATACGTTAAACAGCGTAAGCGCGGCGAAATGTCCTCCCATTTTGACATAAGTACGATTTACCTATTGCATTGACTAGAATCTTATGTTAACATACTTTACTGAGACCTGTTATTTGCTACACGCGAAACAAGGTCTACGCTGTAACCCTACCACACTGCTCAACAATGGGGGGCGAATGCCGGCCTTGAACTCTCTGCTCTTATCGCGCGCAGCCAGGCTGCTATTAGTGCTACTCTTGCTGGCGCTCTCCACGCTCCCACTGGCCTCACTCTCCTATAACTCCAGCATATCTCAATCTGCGCCCGGCGAGCTACCTGCCATGCAGGTTATTTCTGCTGGAGATGCACAGGTTGGCGAAGCTGAAAAGCCTGCCGTCGAAGGCTGGGTGACGGACAGGTCGTCCGGGCAGGCAATACGGGACGCGATTGTCACCCTGGACGGCGTAGCTGAGGCCATCTCTGATGAGAGTGGATATTTCTCGTTCGCCCTGGCCCAGATCGCCACCGACCAGCATGCGACTTCGGATAACGGCCAGCCGGTCACTCTGTCTGTCAGCGAAGGCTCGCACGCCCCCTGGTCTATCCACGACGCAATTTTCTATCCGGGAGATACTCTCCGCATATACCCCAGGCTGGATACCGCCGAGGCCGCGCCTACCGACCTTGTCGCATATAAGAGGCAGGCCCTCGCCGCCGCGTTCAGCTTCGCTCACGGCATGGAGGCTGCGAGTCCTGATGAGGTTTTCGCGGACAACGCATTAGCGGCTCCATCCCTAGCGCCCCCTGCCACCATCAGGGTCTACCGGACGGCTACCGGGGTGGTAGAAGTGGTGCCCTTTCGGGACTACGTGAAGCACGTCCTCCCCAGCGAGTGGATACCAACGTGGTCTGCTGACGCTCTCAAGGCGGGCGCGATGGCCGTCAAGAGCTACGCGTGGTACTGGGTGCGCCAGGGTGGGAAGCAGGTAGCCCTGGGCGCGGACGTTAAGGACAACGTGGACGACCAGGTGTACGACCCGAACCTGAGTTACGCCAGCACCGACGCCGCCGTAGATGCCACCTTCAACTACGCGATGACACGCAACGGCGTGCTCTTCCAGGCCCAATACTGCGCAGGTTCTTACGGCCCCGACCCTTCCGGCGATTGCCCGTGGTCCAACCAGTATATGACGCAATGGGGTTCAGCCTACTACGGCGACGCGGGCAAGCCCTGGGGTTGGATACTCCAATTCTACTACAGGGGGGCGACCATTACGCCCAATCCTCCGGGTGGAGGGTATGACGGCGCGCCTGTACCTACCGCCGCGCCACAACCGCAACCCACGCGCCCCTCGCAGCCTCCCGCGCCGCCCGCTCCCGCGTCGTCTAACTTCACTGTTGGGCAGGGCGCTACGAAGCCGGAGATATTCCAGGAGGCATACGAGCGCAACGGCGGCGCGCAGGTGCTGGGCCGCCCCACGAGCGCGGTCAGGTGGTGGTTGCCCTATGTGACCGAGCATAACGTAGTCGCACAGGCGTTCAGCGGCTCCCAGGGAGGCGGCAGGCTCTGGTTGGTATATGACGTACTCAAAAGCACGGACGAGACGGGGCATGCGGCCTACATGCTCTCCGGCGAGATCGCAGCCGCATATGCTGACCATACACCGCCCGGCCCTGAATGGGTAGGCGCTCCGACCTCCGATACCTTCACGGGAGGCGCTGAGCTGGGCGGCCTGCCCGCGCAGGGCTTCCGAAAGGGACTGCTGTCGGGTAGCGGCCAGTCGGTGCAGTTTACGCCCTGGCCGGAGACCTTTGGTGCGTGGAAAGCTGAATACTTCCCCAGGCACGACGTCTTTTCGCCACAGGCTGCACCTGCCCGCACTTTGAGGGGATGGCCCGCCCTTGTGCGTGAAGTTGTTTCCCCCAACTTCGACTGGTCCGCCGAGGCTCGCGTGCCGGAAAGCCTGGGTATGGGCGCGAGAGAGTGGTCCGTCCAATTTACCAGGAACTTCGAGATCGCGGGCGGTTCCTACGATTTCACGCTGGCCGCCGATAGCGGTGTGCGCCTGTGGGTTGATGGGCTGCTGGCGGTGGACGGTTGGCATTGGGATGGCCTCCATACGGAGAGCTACAATATAGACCTGGCGACAGGCACCCACAATGTTCGCATCCAGTATTTCAGCCTGGATAGTGCCGCCAGGTTGGAGTTCAACATGGCTCCACGAGGCGCTTCGCCTACGCCAGCGCCTACGATCCAGGCCCCGCCCCCGGAGAAGAAAGCAGGGAACGCCACATTACGCGTCAGCGTGCGCTGGCTCGGCAGGCAGTCGGCCCCAAGCGATAGCTGGGTGCAGCCCATCACTCTATCCCTATCGGACCCCGCCAGCGCATCAATTGTCGGCAAGTACCAGTCAACAACCGATCACAACGGCGTAGCGTTCTTCCAGGGCCTACCGGTAGGCACATATAACGTGCATGTGAAGGGTCCGCACAGCCTCCAATCGGCGCGGGCCTCTATAGTCTTGAGCAACAACACGACGGCTGAGGCAGACATGAAGGCCCAGATCGAAGGGGACGTTGACGGCGACAACTGCGTAACCGTCGCTGACTTCTCGGTGGTGCAGGCGATGTTGGGGGCGAACAAGAATACGCCGGGCTTCAACTCTGCCGCCGATCTAAATAATGATGGTGAAGTAACATTGAGCGACGTTAGCCTGCTGCGCTCCGGCTTCGACATGTGCGGCGATATTTCGGCGGACGGCCAGTTCAGCGCCATGAGCACTAACCTTGCGCCCTCGCTGGCCCCCTGGCTCAACCCTGAGCGCTTACCCCGCACGCTACAGATGTCCCTACAAACGTCCGGCGCTTCCGTGAAGCCAGGTGGGATTGTCGAAGTCAATATAGTCGCGGAGGCGGGCGCTCAACCTATTGACGGCGCGTCGTTCGTGCTACACTTCGACTCTGCCATGCTTATGCCGGTTGACGCGGCAGGGTTCTCCGCCAAAGCCGTTGAGCCGGGAGTGGAACTTCCCTCGGTTATGGGCAACTGGGTTGACGCGCAGGGGGGGGCGATAGGCTACTCGGCGGGTGTCCTGCAAGGCGAGCCGCCACAGGGGAGCATAGTCGTGGCGAAGGTACGCTTCCGTGTGGTGGGCAATCAGGCGACCACCACGCGCATCACTTTCGACCCTGCCCCCTCCAGCTATATGCAGATGACGAACGGCGGCGTGAACCTTCTCGCAAAAGCAAACGACCTTACCGTGTCGATCTCTCGATAACTTTCCTGAGAGCTTTTAGTGGAAAATAACAAAAATGGCGGCTTAGCCGCCATTTTTGTTATTTTCCACTACCGTCAACGACGCGCGGCCTGGCCGTAGCGCCAGTCGTAATAGTGCCTGCCCACGTTGCCCATCTCGACCTGCCAGCCGGGCGGGTTGTCTGCCACGTAAGTCAGCACGCGCCGCTGGAACGCCTGCACCAGCACCCACTTTGATACGCCGCCGATCTTGACGTTGGTCCAGTACGGCTCGGTGATGGGGTAGCCCAGGTCTCGCTCCCAGTTGAGCAGGCGGTCCTCCGAATAGTTTTCCAGGCGGCTGTTGTAGATGGGTCCGGTGGCGTTCATGAAGTTCCAGAATATGTCGGGGATATTATGCCCTATGTTTGGCTCGTACCTTACCAGCTTGATCGCGCCCGCCCTGCTGGGGTCTTCGCGCACCTGCCCTGCGCGGTCAAGCACGGCGGTGATACCCTGCCCGGTGCGGTCGGCTGCCCGCTTATCACCGTTGAGGGAAGCCACTGGTGCGAGCGATGCGTAAGTGAGCGCGTCGGGGCTGTTCAGGTCGCCTGCAACGGGGATCTGCGCTGGTGGCCTGGGGGACTCGAATTGCTCGTTGCCCGTTTGGACCTGGCCTCCCACCAACTCTACTACCAGCAAGCCGTTAGTCACAAAGAATGTGGTCCTGCGGTCCCCGCCCGGATTGTTTATCTCCATGCGCGCCTTATCGAAGTATTGCACTTCGCGGGTGCCGTTTCGGCCTTGGGAGTACGCTTCAAGCGCAGCCGCGAAGCTGACAGGCCCCCACGTCCAGGGACGGCTGGCCTTGCCTTGCAGCACGGGGCGATCCGTGCGCTCCCAGGTCATGCGGAAGGACTCATCAGTGAAGCCCGTAAGCGGCTGCGGCGATGGCACCCCCATTACAGGCGGCATGGTGGCAGGCGTTGGAGCCGTTGTAACCCCCGGTCCGGTCTGCGTGCTGAAGGTAGAGAAATAGATGTCCTGGTCGCCGTTACGGGTGTCTACCCACGCGGCGTATACGCGGCTTGCGTCGGCGGACACATCCAGGGCGATGTAGTCTCCTATCAGCACGCCCTCGAAGCCCACATCGGGATTGCTGAGCGAGCTGCTGACGGGCGCATTCCGGGTGAATGTGGTGCCGCCATCCGTCGAGCGAGCATAGTAAGGCGCGTATAGCTTGTTCTTAAGATCGTCTCGGCGGTCTAGCCACAACAGGTGTACGCTCCCATCGGTGCCTACGGTGATGGTGGAGAAGAATTGGTCGCGGTTGGCGGGTGCCGCGTCGTCATTGACACGAGTGGGTGCGTTCCAGGTCTGGCCCCCGTCCGTGGAGCGCACGAGCATGGTATCCGAGTTGCCCGCGCCATAGTCGTTCCAGGTGGCATAGACCGCACCGCTTCTGGGGTCAACCGCCAGGGTGGGCAGCACGAAGACGCGAAACTGGCTGCCGGGCAGAGGGCTGCGGGGCCGGGCTATACTGGCCGCTTTACGGACCTGCGGGAAGGTCTTGCCCCCGTCGGTGGATTTCGCGACGTAGAGCGCGTTGCCTTCGTTTCCCTCAGTGAGCTTGTCGCTGTAGTAGAGCACGTAGACCTCGCCGTTAGGGCCTATGGCCGGGTATGACCCCTGGTTGTCCGCCTGCGAGGGTAGGCTGACGACGTTGTATGGCGAGAAGGTCTTGCCCCCATCTGTAGACCTGGAAACGACTATATCCCCCCTCTCTCGATTAGGGCTGATAGTGGTGAAGAGGGTCCAGCTAAGGTAGAGGTTGCCTTTAGTAGAGGGATTATTGCTGCTGTCAATGGTGAGCCACTGCTTATCATTGAACAGCTTATCGCTGTTGGCGGACACCAGCACCGGCTTGTCCCACGTCCTGCCCAGGTCCCCTGTCCTGGCGACGAATATGCCGCCCACCGTCAAATCGTTCTGGTTGTAGCCTATGACCGTGAGGTACGCGGCACCTGTGGCGTCGAAGGCGATGACAGGGTCGCTCTGATTGGGCAATTCGCCTGCGATGTCAAGATGCCCATCCGCCCAGGTGCGCCCGGCATCGGTCGAGCGGTAGTACCACACCTGCTTGGGGCCGGTTCGCCAGTCCTTTGCCGCCGCGAGCAGGTTGTTGGCGTTGGTCGGGTCCACAGCCAGCGTCGGCTCATGTTGGTCGGCAGTCGTGGCCTGGTTCACCCTTACGTCGTAGAGGTCCTGTGGAGCCTGCTGCAACGCGCTCGAAGCCGGACGGAAGCCCGTCAGCAGCAAAGCAACAACCACCGTAAGGAGCAGAGGCGATAAGGCCCTACCCCTCGTGGTAAGCTTGTGAATATTGTGAATATGATGCTGGGAACGCGCGGAGCTTGAAGGCGCGCCGGAGTCGTGTCTCATAAGGGGTGCTTCTCTCTTATCTTAGTGTTGGAGGTTTGGGAGATAGTTGGTCGTTAGTTGCAGTTTATGGAGCGGGGGCTTTCTGTGTCAAGTAAGTTTCTTTTGGATGGTATCTTGTGCTTAGGGGATATGTAGCTCTTATGCAGGTTCAGGGTGGACCGTGATGCGATAGATGCCTGGCACTTGCTCGCGTATCGCTCTCTCTATCTCAGCAGTGACGTTGTGCGCGGCGGCGATTGGCATATCCGCAGGCAGGTAGCAGTGCAGCGTTACCACGTAGCCATGCTCGGAACGCAACACCTCTATGTCGTGTATGCCGCTGTGTTGGCCGGATGACACAGCGCGCTCCACCAGCCTGTGTATCTCCCCCCGGTCGGCTTCTACAAGGGTGTGTACGTCCTCGTGGCGCGGCTCAATGTGGACCTGGGCGTTCACACCGACGATCTCCCGCGCAAGCTCGGCTTCCAGGCGATCTGCCTGCTCGTGAGCATTCGCGAGCGTCATATGCGCGGGAACTTCCATGTGCATATCCAGCCGCAAACCGAGAGGGGTCTGGAATGCGCGTACGTGGTGTATACCGAGGCCCAGGCGCGCAGCCGTCACTGTGGCTGCCTGGACGGCGCTCTCCGCTTCGGGCGCTAAAGGCACAGCCCGCACCACCACATCGGCGTGGGGCAGAACGTCTTGTACTTTCGCCACTACCTCGTCCGACAACGCCCGCGACCGCTCCAGCGATAGGCCTCGCGGCACGCCTATAGACACGTCCGCATAAGCCTGATCGCCAAGAAAGCGTACCCGCGCCGAGGGATCACCCAGAGTGCCCGGTGCCTGGCTCGCGGCAGCCACCACGTCGTCCACCAGGTTAGGGGGCACACGGTCAGTTAGCGAATTGACTGCACGTAGGGCTAACCTGCCCGCGACGACGAGTATAATCACCGCGACAGATGCCCCGGCCAGCGCGTCGGCAGCCGCAAGCCACTGGGGCGACCAGCCAGCAGCGCCGCCAAACGCTACCAGGCCGAGGCCGAGTAGCACGGTGATGGAGCTATACAGGTCCGTCTCGAAGTGCGCGGCGTCCGCCGCGAGCGCCTGGCTTCCGTGCTTCTTCGCCACACGCTTCAGATAGCGGGAGCGGGTGAAGTCAACCAGGATGGAGAGGAGGAGCACGCCTACGCCGTAGAATGTGCCGGTGGGCACGACCGAAGTCTCGAAGACTCGCTCGAAAGCTTCCCGCAGGATACCTATCGAAGTGATTCCGAGCAAGAAGACCGCGAAGAGCGCGGCGAGGCTCTCGAACTTGGCGTGTCCGTAGGGGTGGGTAGCGTCAGGCGGTCTGCTCGATATGCGCACGGCGGCGAAGCTAAGCGCCGTGCCGATGAGGTCCATACCGGAGTGCATCGCCTCCGAAAAGATGCCCAGGCTGCCCGTCAGCAGAGCTACCGTCAGCTTAGTGACAGTCAGGACCACCGCCGCCAGCATAGAGGTAGTAGCGGCCCAATTCTTCTCGCGGCTGCTCGCGCGTAACTCCTCCCGCGACAGGTGGACATGCGACCATCCTGTGGAATGTTGAGCATCTTCGTTGTGCTTGGTGGGGGCTTCTATTCTTGACACCCTGTTACTCGCTACTTATAATCGGAAACAGAACCGGCAAAGTTTACACCCGTTATTATACCGTTACACGCGGCCATTGTTCAGGGAAGGGTACTTATTGCTAGCCAGGGCGCGCCAATCACTCAATTATAGGGACCTACTGTACAACCTCGTTGTGCGGGACATCAAGGTCCGCTACAAGCACTCGGTGCTCGGCTTCTTCTGGTCGCTGCTGAATCCTCTCCTGCTGATGCTGGTCTTTACTTTTGTGTTCACTCAGCTGCTGCCAGGTTCTACCCGCCCCGCTTTTCACATCTTCTTTCTGTGCGCTCTATTGCCCTGGAGTTGGTGCGCCACCTCGGTCTCCGGCACGCTGACGAGCATCATCGGTAACGCGCATCTCATCAAAAAGGTCTACTTCCCACGTGAGATGCTGCCTGTCTCGGTGGTGATCTCCAACATGATCAACTTTGCGCTCTCGCTCCCCGCGCTATTGTTCTTCATGCTTGTATTGAGGCCGCCTGAGCTGAGTTCACCTTTCGGGCCACCTCTCGGCTTCGCCACCGTTCCCACAATGGACCCATGGGAAGCAGGGTCCGTCGTCGTGACCGATGGCTGCACGCACGTCTGCTTGAACGAGCACCTGCTCTGGCTGCCCGTGCTTATCGTTATCCAGGTCCTATTCCTGACGGGACTTGGCTTCTTCCTGGCCGCTCTCAACGTCTTCTTTCGCGATACGAGCGTGCTGGTAGAGGTCGGGTTGAGCGCCTGGTTCTTTCTGACGCCTATCATCTACGACGCCAAGGATGTGGTGCCGGGTTACACCGAACTGATGTACCGCCTGAACCCGATGGCCTCCATAGTGGCTGTCTACCGTAACATCTTCTACTACAACGAAGCAGGCAGCCCGGACGCACTCTTCATACTACGAACTTTCGTGACCTGCCTGGTGATTTTCGTGCTGGGCTATCTCTTCTTCATGCGTACCAGCCGCAAATTTGGCGAGGAGATATAGTGGCACGCACATTGGACAGGTCTGGAGCACGCAACGGCAAGGGGAATGAGCAAGATCTCCCAACCAACGCGGACGGCAACGGCAGAGGCAAGATCGTCCCCGCAATCGCGCAGCCCCAGGCGCAGGCAAAGCCCCTGAAGGTTATCAAGTTCAGCCAGGTCTCGAAGCGATTCATCCTGCACCACGAGCGGCCCCGTTCCTTTCAGGAGATGGTTGTCAGCCTATTCGGGCTGCGAACGCTGTCAAAGCGTGGCGTGCGCCTCCCCAGCCCGACAAACGAAGAGTTCTGGGCGCTGCGAGATGTCAACTTCAGCATATACTCCGGGGAAGCGGTAGGCATAATCGGAGAGAATGGGTCGGGCAAGTCCACCAGCCTGAAGCTCATCTCAAAGATACTTGAGCCAACGACGGGCAGCGTGTCGGTGCGCGGCAAGGTCTCCGCGCTGTTGGAGCTTGGCACCGGCTTCCACCCCGATCTCACGGGGCGCGAGAACATCTACCTGAACGGCTCGCTGCTGGGACTGTCGCGCAAGGAGATGGCCTCCCGTTACGATAGCATTGTAGACTTCTCGGAGCTTGGCGAGTTTATAGATACGCCCATCAAGCACTATTCGTCGGGAATGGTCATGCGGTTGGGCTTCGCGGTCGCCATCAACGTTGACCCTAACATCCTGCTGACCGATGAAGTGTTGGCGGTGGGAGACGAGGCCTTCCAGCGCAAGTGCCTCGAATATATAGCCGAATTGCGCAGGCGCGGCGTGACAATAGTGTTTGTCTCGCACGCGCTAGATGCGGTGCGCGGCCTATGCAAGCGTGCCATATGGCTCGATCATGGCAAATTGATAGCCGACGGCCCGGCGGGTGAGGTGATAGATCGCTACCTGGCTTACGAGAACGAACGCCACGCCGAGCGGTTGCGCGCCGAGTACGAAGGACTAGAGCCAGGCGCAGGTACGGCAATGGCCCGCCCCGAAGCGGCACAGCACGTCGAAGAGGCAGACGCGGGCGAAGTCGGAGACGCAAGAAGCGAAATCCCTACAGACGGCGCACCACAATTTGCCGAGGAGCAAGCCGGGCCGGACCTCGACGTGATAGGCAGCAGGTGGACCACAGGGGACGTGCAGATTACCGGGGTTACTTTCGTTGACGCCAATGGAGAGCCGAAGCCACTGTTCAAGACCGGGGAGCCTCTGACGATCCGCATCGCTTACGAAGCCAGGAAGCGAGTTGAGGGGCCGATATTCGGGCTGGCGCTCTATACGGAAAACGGCACCCACCTGAACGGCCCGAACACGCGTTTTGCCGGGCTGGAGATCGCCGCCATAGAGGGCACCGGCCACGTAGACTATCACATAGCCGAACTCCCCTTGCTAGCGGGCCGCTACGACGTTACGGTAGCGGTCACGGGCGCGGACATGGCCGACATACTCGACCACCAGCACCGCGCTTACACGTTCGTCGTGCAGCCCACCCCCGGCCTGCCTGAGCGATGGGGCCTCCTCTACATGCCCGCCGAGTGGTCCTTCCACCCCGAATAGACCTGGAACAGTTCAATTAACATAAGACATCCCGAATTTTATATTCGTGCCTGCTTCATGCACACAAGAACGCATACTCCCCTCCCCAACCCCTTCCCGCACAAAGGGGAGGGACTTTCAACCAAAAGAAAAAAGCAGAAACTGGGCGGCTGCGCCGCCCAGTTTCTGCTTTTTTCTTTTGGTTGAACCTAGGAAATTACGCTTGCCTAAGGGTAAATCTTAAATTCGAGATGTCCTATGTTCATTAACGGATGATAACTACATCTTCTCGCTGCTGTGGCCGGGGAAGATGCTCGCTTTCGGGTCAATGAAGTGCTTGGCGACATTGACGGCCATCGCGGCCTGGCCGTAGCCTGTGGCGATGAGGTTCATCTTGACTTCCTCTGCGGCGATATCGCCTGCCGCATAGACACCGGGCAGGTTAGTCTCCATTCTGCTGTTGACTATGATTCCCCGGCCCCTGCTGTCAAGCTCCAGCCCCCACTCCCTGATAGGCCCGATGTCCGCCTTGAAGCCGATGTTGACCAGGATAGCGTCCACGTCGAGAGTGGTTTCCTCTTTCGTCTTGTTGTGGAAGACGGTGACCTGCTCTATTTTGCCGTCGCCGGAGACCGCCTTGACCTCGTAGGGTGTGAGGATGGTTACGGGGGAATTCTTCATCTCAGTAACGCTGCTCTCGTGCGCCCTGAACTCGTCCCGCCTGTGGATCAGCGTGATTGACTTTGCTACGCCCTGGAGGTTCAACGCCCAGTCCACGGCCGAGTCGCCGCCGCCCACGATAAGGAGAGCCTTGTCTTTGAAAGCAACCTTTTCCTTCACGAAATAATGTACGCCCACGCCCTCCAGCTCGGATACTCCCGGGGCCACCAGTTTATTGGGTGCGAACGCGCCCACGCCCGCGCAGATGACTACCGTCCTGGTGAGATGTTGGCCCTTGTCAGTTGTCAGCACCCAATGTCCTTCCTCAGCTCTATCCAGCGTCAGGACACGCTCGCCCAGGCGCAAGTCCGGGTTCCACTGGCACGCCTGCTCCACCAGCATCTTCACCAGGTCCTTAGCCACTACCTTCGGGAAGCCGGGCGCGTCGTAGATATACTTTTCGGGGTAGAGCGCGGTAAGCTGCCCGCCTGCCTCTTCGAGCGCGTCAATAATCTTCACGGACATTGTACGCATACCGGCGTAGAAAGCGCCGAACAGCCCGGTTGGCCCCGCGCCCAATATAGTTACATCAAAAATGCCCCCAGAGGGACCCGCACCCGTAGATTGCGCATCGTGGCCTGCCGTGTCGGCCCCATTGCCGGTGTTTTCCGCCAGATCCATGCTTCCCTCCCTCGAATGCGTTGTCAGCCAGCGCGGTATTTGCAGGCGCGGTCATTATAACTCAGAACCTGAGGGTGGGCAAGGTTGGACCATAGGGATCAGGGGTCAGGGGGTCAGAAATCAGGGATCAGGGATCAGGGATCAGGAGTGAGCAACAACCCCTGATCCCTATTCCCTAATGCGCGGCTGTTGCAGGGTCAAGAGCAGCATCTTTGCTAGCTGCGCCCTGGTGACGGGCAAGCCTGGGCGGAAGGTGGCGTCGTCGTAGCCGCCCATGATGCCTATGCTGCGCGCCGTTTCGACGTAAGTGTAAGCCCAGTCGTCGGCGGGCACGTCGCTGTAGCTCGGCTGGGCGGGCATCGGGGCGGAAAGCTCACCGGCAAGCATGAGGATCTTCGCGGCCTGGGCGCGGGTGAGGGGCGCGTTAGGGTGGAAAGTGCCGTCGCTATATCCGCCCATGACGCCGCGCAACGAGGCCGTTTCGATGTACCGGTAGAAGGTGCTGTCAGGCTCCACGTCGCTATAAGTAGGAAAGTACGGATTATTGATGGTCCAGCCGAAGCCCAACACGAGCATCTTGGTGAACTGACCTCGCGTGCTGCTTTCATTCGGCCTGATCGTGCCGTCATCGTATCCCGATATGGTGCCCCGGCAGAAGAGATCGGCCATGTAGCTATAGGCCCAATGGGTGTCCGGCAGATCGTTGAAGCGCATGCCGCATGGTCCAGGGGTCCATGTCGCTACTGGCGTGAAGGTCTCTGTGGGTAGAGCTGTCTGCGTGTAAGTGGGAGTTCGTGTGGCTGTTGGTTGGGTTGTGCGGGTGGGCGTGGCAGCAACCGGGGTAGGTGGCGCGCCTCCCCCCTCGGAGGGGATCCACATTACGGCGTCAAACCACACGTTCTTACCCGTCTCGCCCGTATAGTCGTTGAGATAAACTGTAGCGTCGGCTCCCTCATTGAAGTAGAACTTGCCGAGGTGCGCCCAGCTACCCGTGCCCCTGTCGGTGATCGCCTTCTGGCTGGTGGTGGCCGAGACGGTGCCGTTGGCCGCGTACACCTTGTACTGGGCGCTCGCGCTGTCGGGTGTGTTATTGTCCACCCAGGGCACGAATGCGTAGACGTCGTAGTAACCCGTCGTGTCTAATTGCGCCGTCCAGGTGGCCGAGTTGACGCTGTTCTGGCTGTTGGAGACCGACGTAGTCACGTAAGAATTGGAGCCGCCATAGCCGCCCCCATGCACATACCAATAGTTTTGCGGGGTAATATCGCTGGGCACCGGCACGAAGCCTGCGTCCGTGTTATCTACGAGCGCGGACATGGCCGAATCGCGGCGCACGAGGCCCATGTAATAGGTCCAGTTCCAGTACGGTCCAGGGTCAGTGTGACTCTGGTTGGGTACTTCTGCGTGCTCGATGATGTGGGCGCGGTCCTTCTTCATGCCGTACTTGTCGGCGATGTTGCGGGCTAACGCCGCCGAGCTTTGGTACATTGCCTCGGTGTACCACCCCTGCTGGTTCATGTAGCCTTCGTGCTCGATTCCTACGGTGCGGACGTTATAGTCCCAGTTGCCCGCGTGGTAGCCGGTGTTCGCCTCTCTCACCATCTGCGTAATCTCGCCGTCGGAGGAGCGGATAACGTAGTGGGCCGACACGCCCGAATTAGGGTTCTGGAACCAGTTGATAGCTGAGTTATAAGACCCTTCCGTGTCGTGGATTATTATCTGGTTCAACGGCCCGTACGGCCTGCCCACGCGGTAGTTATTGGGGTGCGCGGCCACCCACAGCGCAGGGGCGTAGTCTTCGCTGCTCGGCGCGGGGGCCAACGGCTTCGGCACCACCCCCACGTCGGTAGCGGGCAACGTCACCACCTCACCCGTCGTCAACGTAGCCTGGGCACCGTCCCGTATGACTTGAAAGACCTGGCGCGCATAGGCATCACGGACAGTCACGTCTTCCGCGCCGGAGTAAACCGCCACAGCGCTGTACCAATCTGCGAGTTTTGTTACTTTAGCTATTGAATTGTTCTTATGGGATATGTCGCTCAACAGAGCCGCACCTGCTTCTATATTGGCGGTAGCGTGCTTGCGTATAGCCTCGGCTGAGAGTCCGGTCACGGAGGCTGCCCGTTCCAGGGTACCATCCGGGCCATCAACGAGGTGCATTACGCCGTAGCCCACGTCTATTGACGGCGCGCCGTCTCGCTGCTCCCAGTGAGATTCGACGTAACCTATAGCCATGAGCACTTCAACCGGCACGTTCCAATGCCTGGCTGCCGCCTGGAAACCGGCAGTGATGTTGCCCGTTGAGTCCGCCGGTTGGGGTGCGCCTGATACCTTAGTTTGCGCGGGCGCTGTCGAAGCAGTCAGGGCGAGGGCCACCAGCGCAAGACAAAGCGCAGCTAACCATCGTGCGGGGGCTGGCGCGCCTATGCTGTTCGGGTGTGGTACAAGGTGGGGACGCAGCATAAATAACCTCGCTAGTGTAAGTGCCGGACATGCTAACACTATGACGGTTATGCGTGGCGACGGTTGCATCTCAATCTTACGTCAAGTGGCTCATTATAGCATACTGGTCCGAAAGTTGCTTGCCAGCAGTTGCGAACGTGCGCTGGCGAATGTATAATGAGCGCGGAGGCGGCGGATATGCCTGCCTAGCCGGGTATCCAAAGAGGAGGAGACCAGACAATGACGTATGTAATCACGGAGCCGTGCATAGACGTGAAAGACGCCGCTTGCGTGGACGTTTGCCCGGTGGACTGTATTCACCCGCGCAAAGACGAGCCGGGCTTCGAGGCCGCCTTGCAGCTCTTCATCAACCCCGATGAGTGTATAGACTGCGGCGCGTGCGAACCGGAGTGCCCCGTCAACGCCATCTACCCCGAAGATGACGTGCCGGAGGAGTACGCCGAGTACACAGCCAAGAACAAGGACGCCTTCAACGAGTAGACGCTGCATATGCCGAAGAGGGCCACCGTCGGCCCTCTTCTCGCGCGTTTTCCCTGACACTCATGCCCCTCGCAGCCTCACTCAGCACTCGGTACTCGGTACTCGCAACTCGGTACTAAAGAAAGACGATGTCCATCATAAAATCGCACGTCAATAGCAACTCGGAGCAATACCGGGCCAACTACGAGCATATGTCTCAGTTGGTCGGGGAGTTGCGAGATCGCCTTGCGATAGTGCGCCTTGGTGGCGGGCCTGACGCAATCGCCAGGCATAAATCGCGCAATAAGCTGCCGGCGCGCGACCGGGTAGAAATGCTGCTCGATCCAGGCACGGCCTTCATGGAGCTATCGGCCTTAGCTGCATGGGATATGTATAACGGCGATGCTCCTGGGGCGGGCATGATTACAGGCGTGGGCGTGGTCGCTGGGCAGGAGTGCCTCATCATAGCCAACGACGCAACTGTAAAGGGGGGCACATATTACCCCATCACGGTCAAGAAGCACCTGCGCGCCCAGGAGATCGCCGCCCAGAACCACCTTCCCTGCATCTACCTGGTCGACTCCGGCGGCGCGTTCCTCCCCCTGCAAGACGAAGTCTTTCCCGACCGCGAGCACTTCGGGCGCATCTTCTACAACCAGGCCAACCTCTCGGCGCAGGGCATTCCTCAGGTCGCGGTCGTCATGGGTTCGTGTACGGCGGGCGGGGCATACGTGCCTGCCATGTCGGACGAGACGGTTATCGTCCGGGGCACGGGCACCATCTTCCTGGGCGGGCCGCCCCTGGTGAAAGCCGCTACCGGCGAGGAGGTCAGCGCAGAGGACCTGGGCGGCGCTGACGTACACAGCCGAACGAGCGGCGTAACCGACCACTATGCGATGGACGACCCGCACGCGCTAGCGATCACCCGCGACATCGTATCCAACCTCTTCCGCAAGAAAGAGTACCCCTGGGACGTAGACGCCCCTGAGCCACCCGCGTTCGACCCGCAGGAGATTTACGGCATAGTGGAGAGCGACCCCCGCCGCCCCTACGACGTTCGAGAGGTCATCGCCCGCCTCGTAGACGCTTCGCGCTTCCACGAGTTCAAGGCGCTCTACGGCACGACGCTGGTCTGCGGCTTCGCCCGCATTCTCGGCTATCCCGTAGGCATCATAGCGAACAATGGCATACTCTTCTCCGAGAGCGCGCTGAAGGGCACGCACTTTATCGAATTATGCGCTCAACGCCGGGTGCCCCTGGTCTTCTTGCAGAACATCACAGGCTTCATGGTGGGCAGGGAATATGAGAGTCGCGGGATAGCGAAGGATGGCGCGAAGATGGTGACAGCCGTCGCCACAGCGCAGGTGCCCAAGTTCACGGTAATCATAGGCGGGTCTTTCGGCGCGGGCAACTACGCGATGTGTGGGCGGGCTTACGGGCCGCGCCAACTATGGATGTGGCCCAACGCTCGCATATCGGTTATGGGCGGGTCGCAGGCGGCTAACGTGCTGCTGACCGTCCGCCTGGACAACCTCCGCGCCTCCGGCAAAGATATGACGAGCGAAGAGCGCGACAGCTTCATGCAGCCCACCCTGGAAAAGTACGAGCGCGAGGGCAACCCATATTATTCCACCGCCCGGCTCTGGGACGACGGCATCATTGACCCTGCGGACACGCGCACGGTGCTCGGCCTGGGGATCGCCGCCGCGCTGAACGCGCCCGTGCCCGAAAGCAAGTTCGGCGTCTTCCGAATGTAAGGCTATAGATGGCGACAGAGCATTACCAACACCTCAGGGTCGAAATCGAAAGCAAGGTCTGCCGAGTCACGCTCAGCAGGCCGGACGTTCACAATGCCTTCAATAGCCTTCTCATCGAAGAGTTGAGGCAGGCGTTCGAGAAGGCTGCGCGTTCGGGGCCGGAGGAGGTACGGGCCGTCGTGCTGGCCGGAGAGGGTAAATCGTTCTGCGCCGGGGCCGACGTGAACTGGATGCGCGAGAGCCTCCTACTTAGAGAAGAGGAGAACATAGCGGACGCTCTGCGTATGGCCCGCATGTTCGACACGATCAATAAGTGCCCGGTGCCTGTGATCGGACGCATACACGGGGCCGCGCTCGGAGGCGGCATGGGCCTCGCGGCAGTGTGCGACGTAGTCGTCATGGCAGAGGGTACGGTATGCGCGTTTTCTGAGGCAAAGCTGGGCATAGCGCCCGCCGTGATTTCGCCTTACGTGCTCGCCAAGATAGGGCAGGGCCATGCACGAGCTCTTTTCCTGACGGCAGAGCGTTTCCGCGCCGAGCGCGCGCTACAGGTCGGCCTCGCACATTACGTGGTGCCTGCCGAAGAACTTGACGGCGAAGTGGACCGCGTGCTCAGAGAAGTCATGTCCAGTTCCCCCAGCGCCATCGCTCGCGCCAAGCAACTCATCGCATCCGTGCCGCGCCTCTCACCTGATGAGGCGATGCGGCACACCACCGAGACAATAGCCGCATTGCGCGTGAGCGAACAGGGGCAGGAGGGATTGCGCGCTTTCCTGGAGAGGCGCACGCCGGATTGGGCGACGTGATGTTCAAGAAGCTGCTGATAGCCAACAGGGGGGAAATCGCCGCGCGGGTTGCGCGGGCTTGCTCTGCCCTGGGCATCACTTCGGTGGCCGTATACTCGGACGCTGACCGCCAGGCCCTCCACGTCCGCGCCTGCGACGAGTCATATTACATCGGACCCGCGCCCGCCGCAGAGAGCTACCTGCGAGGGGACAAAATCATAGAAGTTGCGCTTGCTGCGAGTTGCGACGCCATCCATCCGGGTTATGGCTTCCTCTCTGAGAACGCACGCTTCGCCCAGGCTGTGTTGGATGCCGGTCTCGCCTGGGTAGGACCATCCCCCGAAGCCATATCGCTGATGGGTTCAAAGATCGAGTCGAAGCGGCTCGCGGAGCGAAACGGGGTGCCCGTAGTGCCCGGTTATTTTGGAGACGAGCAATCCATAGACAGGCTCGTTTCCGAGGCTGGGCGGGTGGGCTTTCCCCTGCTGGTGAAGGCGTCTGCGGGCGGCGGCGGCAAGGGCATGCGCGTAGTAGAGCAGCCGTCAGTGCTGGTGGAGGCCATAGAGGGCGCTCAACGAGAAGCCCTGGCGGCATTCGGTGATAGGAGCGTCATGCTGGAAAAGTACCTGGCCGAGCCGCGCCATATCGAAGTGCAGGTGCTTGGCGACCAACACGGGAACCTGATCCACCTGGGTGAGCGCGACTGCTCCATCCAGAGGCGGCACCAGAAGGTAGTTGAGGAATCCCCGTCGCCTGCCATAGATAATGAAATACGCGCCCGCATCACCTCTTCCGCGCTGGCGCTGGCCAGGGCCGCGGGCTACACTAACGCGGGCACGGTGGAGTTCATCTTCCAGGGCGGCGAATACTATTTCCTCGAAATGAACACGCGCTTGCAGGTCGAACACCCCGTCACCGAAGAAGCTATCGGCTTCGACATCGTGCAAGCGCAAATCAGGGTCGCGGCGGGCGAGCGATTTGCGCTGGACCAGGAGAGCGTGCATTTCGGCAAGCACGCGATTGAAGTCCGACTCTACGCCGAAGACCCGGAACGCGGCTTCCTTCCCTCCACAGGCACGATCACCCAACTGAGCGCGCGCATCGGGCCCAACATCAGGATTGACGCCGGGGTGGACAGGGGCGACGCTATCAGCCCATACTACGACCCCATGATAGCCAAAATCATAGCGTCAGGCGAAGACAGGTCCGAGGCGATACGAGCGATGCGAGACGCGCTGGGCAGCCTTGAATTGCGCGGCCTGAACACCAACCTCGATTTCCTGCGGTGGCTCGTCGCGCACCCGCAATTCGAGTCGGGCGACTTTTCGACCCGCTTCATCGAACGGTATTACACGCCCGGCGCGTTCGCGGCCCCTCCCATAGAGATACTAGTAGGGGGCGCGGCGATCCTTACCCTGGCGCCATCGCATAAAGACGTAAAAGACCCCTGGACGAACATAGCGTGGCGTCAGGCCCAGCAGCAGATACCCTGCCGGTTCCAGGTCGAAGGTAGAACATACCACGCGCTGTTGTCGCGCATATCCGGCCAGGAGAGCCGTTGGCAGGCAAACATCAGCCAGGGCGACACGGCGATCTATGATGGCTCGTTGGATATAGACTTACCCTATGATGCTGTTGCCACTGGCAGCTTCTCCGGCCAGGCAGCTAGCATCCGGTTGCGCTTCGATGGCAACGATGCCCTCCGCAACGTTATACTGGCAGGTCGGGGCGACTGCGAATGCACCCTCGCCTGGCAAGGGAGAGAGTATGTGGTTCGCCAGGCACCTCCCGTATCGACCGAAACGCTCTCTACGGTGATTCACGTCCGTGACGAAGACACCCTGGAAAGCCCGATGCCCGGAAAGGTGCTCAAGGTGCTGGCGAAGCCGGGCGATACTGTGTCCGAAGACCAGCCCCTGGTTATTATTGAGGCGATGAAGATGGAGTTTACTGTGCGCGCCCCCCACGATGGCATAGTCGCCGCCATGCATTACAAAGCGGGCGACCAGGTGTCGGTAGGCGACATTCTAGCCGAGATGGAGAAGTAGCGCATGCCCCCCTCCTTCCCGCAGCGCGTCACGGTCTACGAGGTGGGTCCGCGTGACGGGCTGCAAAACGAAAAGCAGGCCGTACCCACCGAAGCCAAGATCAAGTACGTCAACCTCCTCAGCCAGGCAGGCTTCCCTTATATCGAAGCGACTTCCTTTGTCAGCCCGCGCGCCATCCCGCAGTTGGGGGACGCCGCCGAGGTCATGGCGGGGATAGACCGTGCGGATGGCGTGCGGTACCCGGTGCTGGTGCCTAACGAAAAAGGCATGCGGCGCGCGCTCGGAGCAGGCGCGACCGATGTCGCCGTCTTCACAGCAGCCTCCGAGAGCTTCACGAAGGCCAACATCAACTCCTCCATACAAGAGTCGCTGGACAACTTTAAACCGGTGCTTGCGCTGGCGCGTGATAATGGTATAGCCGTCCGGGGCTACGTAAGCACGGCCTTCGGCTGCCCGTATGAAGGCGAAGTGCCTCCTGAGAAGGTACGGGAGGTAACATTATCGCTTCTTGAGATGGGAGTCAACCAGGTCTCGCTCGGAGATACTATCGGGGTCGGAACACCGAACCAGGTTTACGACTTGCTGGGGCTGCTCCTTCCGAACGTTGACGCAGGTAAGCTGGCTGTACATTTCCACGACACACGCGGGACCGCGCTCGCGAACGTGCTTGCGTCGCTAGAAATGGGCATCAACACAGTCGACGCCTCGTCGGGCGGCCTGGGTGGCTGCCCATACGCGCCCGGTGCCTCCGGCAACCTGGCAACTGAAGATCTGCTCTACATGCTTCAAGGCATGGGCATCGAGAGTACCGTCAACCTGGATAGGGTAGCTGAGGCTTCGCTTTATATTTTGAGTGTGCTGGGCAAGCCGCCCGCGAGCAAATACCTGCAAGCGCACCTGGCGAAGTGCGGCTCCAACGCCTGAAAGAGAATCTATCCGTAGGGACGACCCGGCGGGTCGCCCTGATGGGGATGGCATATTAGCTATTCGTGCGAATCCAGGCAGGGCCAGGCTTGCCTCGCCCCTACAACATATTTGCGATAGGAGCAAACATTGCCGAAGATACGTAAGGTATTGATAGCGAACCGGGGCGAAATCGCTCTGCGGGTGGTGCGCGCGTGTGCCGAAGTGGGGCTGCAATCTGTGGCCGTCTTCTCGGAGGCCGACCGTACATCGCTTCACGTGAGGGCCGCAGATGAAGCATACCCGCTCGGCCCCGCGCCTTCCTCCGAGTCGTACTTACGCATGGATAAATTGCTGGATGTCGCCCTCCGCTCAGGAGCAGACGCCGTACACCCCGGTTACGGGTTCCTCGCGGAGAACGCCGCGTTCGCTGATGCGGTGTTAGACGCAGGGCTAACCTGGATAGGCCCTCCACCCTCTGCCATGCGCCTGCTGGGTGACAAGCTCACAGCGCGCCACGCCGTTCAATCTGCTGGTGTGCCTACCGTGCCCGGCAGCGACGTTGCGGTTGACGACCCGGACCACGCAGCCGAAGCAGCAGAAAAGATAGGCTACCCCGTCCTGATAAAAGCTTCGGCAGGCGGCGGCGGCAAAGGAATGCGCGTGGTGCGCGGCAGAGACGAACTGGCAGCCGCGCTACGCACGGCCCAGAGCGAAGCGCAATCGTCCTTCGGCTCAGGCGTGGTCTACTTCGAGAAGTACCTTGAGGGTGTCCGGCACATCGAAATTCAGTTGCTGGCCGATAACTACGGCAACGTCATCCACCTGGGCGAGCGTGAATGTTCCATCCAGCGCAGGCACCAGAAGCTGATAGAAGAGGCGCCCTCGGTGGCTGTGGATGCCGATCTGCGGGCGAGAATGGGCGCGGTTGCCGTCGCCGCAGCCAAAGCGGCAGGCTACGCCTCGGCCGGCACCGTAGAGTTTTTGGTGGACCGCTTCAAGAATTTCTACTTCCTCGAAGTGAACACGCGCTTGCAGGTGGAGCACCCCGTCACGGAGATGGTAACAGGGATTGACCTGGTGCTTGAGCAGTTTCGCGTTGCGTCGGGTAGACCTCTCCGAATAACCCAGGAGGACGTGCGGCTCACGGGGCACGCGATCGAGTGTCGTATCGCCGCCGAGGACCCGTTCGCCAACTTCGTACCTTCGCTGGGCGACATCCGTGCGCTCTCAGAGCCGAGCGGGCCGGGCGTGCGCGTCGACAGCAGCCTCTACCGGGGCGGGCGTGTCTCCATCTACTACGACCCGATGCTCGCCAAGCTGATAGTGTGGGGGCCGACCAGGGCGCACGCTATCCTGCGCATGAGGCGCGCTCTCCGGGAATACCGCATCGTGGGGGTGCAGACCAACATACCCTTCCACCTGGGCGTCATGCAGTCCATTGACTTCCAGCGGGGGCGGCTTGATACGAAGTTCGTAGAGCGTTTCCTGGGCGCGGAGGGCCGCATAGCTGAAGAAGATCGCGAGGAATTGGAAGACGTATCCGCGCTGGTAGGCGCGCTGGTTGCTGACCAGAAGAGGCTGGCGGGTAGCGCATCGGTTACCCGCGGGTCTGACTATAACTCCGAACAACCGGAGCGTGACGGCAGCAACTGGCGTGTCGCCGGGCGCAAAGCCGCGTTGAGGTGACTCTGTTGGCGAGATATTACGCGCAAATTGGTGACGATGAGGTTGGATTTGAGGTGACGCAGACCCAGGAAGGCACAGTAGCCACGCGCATCGAAGATGAAGGCGAATCA
Source organism: Chloroflexia bacterium (assembly GCA_036399775.1). GTDB lineage: Bacteria > Chloroflexota > Chloroflexia > QHBQ01 > JADMIH01 > JADMIH01. The sequence goes on from DASWMJ010000089.1 coordinate 76,727, forward strand.
ACCTCCTCCCACGTTGATTTCGCCGCAGTGCACTCCGACCCGGACACGGGCGAGGGCCTCTATTCAATCATCGTGGACGGCATGAGCTACCAGCTATACGTCGAGCAGGCCGACGGCGGCTACCGCCTGGCGATCTGGCGGCACCGCTTCGACGTGAAAGTACTGACTGAGCGCGAATGGCGGCTGATGAAGGTAGCCCCTAGGCACACAGCACAGGGTGGTGAGTTTACGGTCAAGGCCCCAATGCCTGGGCTGGTGAAGAGCGTATTCGTGGCGGACGGAGAGAGCGTGAAGTCAGGCCAGAGGCTGTTAGTGCTTGAGGCAATGAAGATGGAGAATGACATAAACGCTCCCCGCAATGGCCGCGTCTCCAAAGTACACGTCGAGCCGAGGACAGTCGTGGAGGGTGGCAAGCCCCTGGTCACGCTGGAATGAGGTTGCGGTAATGTCGGAGCAGGAACGAGAATGGGAAGAGAAAGTGCTTGACCCGGCGTTGGAGCGCACGCCGGAGCGGTCGAGTGAGTTCCAAACGCCGTCGGGCATACCCATAGACCGGCTCTATACGCCTGAGCACCTTGCCGACTTCGATTACGACCAGGAATTAGGGTACCCAGGCCAGTACCCATTCACACGCGGCGTGCAGCCTACCATGTACCGGGGCCGCCTGTGGACCATGCGGCAATACGCGGGATACGGCAACGCTGAGCAATCAAACAGGCGCTATAAATACCTGCTTGCACAGGGGCAGACCGGCCTGTCGGTGGCTTTCGACCTGCCCACCCAGATGGGGTACGACAGCGACCACCCCCTGGCCTCCGGAGAAGTAGGCAAAGTGGGCGTGGCAATAGACTCGATACGCGACATGGAGCTTCTGCTGTCCGACATCCCTCTCGAAAATGTCAGCACGTCCATGACCATAAACGCCACCGCCTCGATCCTGCTTGCCCTGTACGTGGCCGTCGCCCGCAAGCGTGGCGTGCCGGAAGCCTCTCTGAGCGGCACGGTGCAGAACGACATACTGAAGGAGTACATAGCGCGGGGTACCTACATCTACCCCACCGCGCCCTCAATGCGCATAATCGGGGACATCATCACCTATTGCGCCGGGCAATTGCCGCGCTGGAATCCCATCTCGATAAGCGGCTACCACATCAGGGAGGCGGGGTCCACCGCCGTGCAGGAGGTTGCCTTCACCCTGGCGAACGCCATCGCCTACGTGGAGGAAGTGCTCAGGCGGGGTATCTCCATAGACGACTTCGCGCCGCGCCTGGCCTTCTTCTTCAACGCCCACAGCGACTTCTTCGAGGAGGTCGCCAAGTTCAGGGCGGCGCGCAGGCTTTGGGCACACATCATGCAAGAACGGTACGGGGCCAAGAACCCGCAATCCATGATGCTGCGCTTCCACACACAGACCGCCGGTTCCAGCCTCACTGCCCAGCAGCCGGAGAATAACGTGGTGCGGGTAGCGATTCAGGCGCTATCGGCCGTGCTGGGCGGCACACAGTCTCTGCACACGAACTCACTGGACGAGGCCCTTGCCCTCCCCACCGAGCGTTCCGCCCGCATCGCCCTCAGGACGCAGCAGATCATAGCCCACGAGACCGGCGTCGCCTCGACCATTGACCCGATGGCAGGTTCGTACTACGTCGAGTCGCTCACTAACAGCATTGAAGAGAGAGCGCGCGCCTACCTGGGCCGCATAGACGAGATGGGCGGCACGCTGGCTGCTATCGAAGGAGGTTTCCAGCAGGACGAAATCCAGGAGGCAGCATACAGTTGGCAGAGTGAGGTAGACGCCGGAGAGCGCGTGATCGTAGGCGTGAACCGATATGGCGTCGAGGAAGGCCCGCACGCCCACATTCTCAAGGTAGACCCCACCCTCCAATCGCGGCAGGTGGAGGGGCTGCGCCAGCTAAGAGAAGAGCGCGAGGCGGGGCAGGTAGAGAGCGCGCTGGCACGCTTGCGAAACGCGGCGGAAGGGAGCGACAACCTCATGCCCCTCATCATTGACAGCGTAGAAAATCTCTGCACGCTCGGAGAGATCAGCGACGTGTTGCGCTCGGTCTTTGGCGAGTACCATGAGAGAAAGGGTATCTAGGGAGGCAATTATGCCGGATAGCTATTACAACGAGAAGGCGAACAATATCCCCGGCACGGGAGAGGGATCGCTGCCCGACTATGGGACTGGACCCTCCATAAATCCCGGCGAGCAGCCTACGACCAGCCAGGGGACAGGGGTGAAGTCCATAGTGGCCGCCACAGGCGTGCCCAGCATCGTGAGGGTCGCCTCCGCGGGCAGGCCGGTTGACGTTGGCGCGCAGGTCGGTATAATGCGGAACCTGGAGTTTTCAGCAGGCGGGAGGGCGCATCGCGTCAGCACGGGGCCGTACAGCCAGTCGAAAATCCTACCGGCGAAGGGTTAGGTCGTCGCGCCCGCGTTGAAGATCGCGCCTGGACTTGGCGAGTGCTGTCCGTGCCTCTTCCACGCCGATCTCCTCAAAGCGTAGCTGCTGGCCGGGCCGCAATTGCGCCAGGAGATGCCAGTCTGCCTGCGCCACTACCCCCAGCAGAGGGTATCCCCCGGTGGTCTGGTGATCCACGTTCAGCACGACCGGGTTGCCGTCGGGCGGAAGCTGGATGGCCCCCCGCACCACGCCGAAGGAGACCATCTCCCGTCCACCGGAGGCCATCGAATTGCCATCCGCCCTGCGCAGCCGCATCCCCATACGGTCGCTCTGGCCGCTCATTACCCAGGTGGCGTCTATAAACGCCTCGAACACGCGGGCAGAGGGCACCCCCGCGCCCCGGTAGCGCACGAAGCGCAGCACGACTCCACCCGTCGGAGTCGCCCCGGTATCCCCCAGCCAGTACCGCCCGGCCACGCTACCGGCGTATGCCGCGTCCTGCCCCATATCGAGGAGGTCGCCCGCCTTCAGAGCGCGGCCATAATAGCCGCCCATACCGGCCGGCAGATACGTGGCGCGAGAGCCGAGCACGCGAGGCACCTCAAACCCCCCTGCTACTGCCAGGTAGGTCCGCGCTCCACCGCGCGAGGGCGAAGATTGTGAAAAGCGGATAGTCGCGCCGGAGCGCACCAGCCAGGAAAGGCCAGGCGGCACCGCCGCGCCTTCGACCCGGCACCCAAAGTCAGCGCCATCTATGGCGATGGTGATGTTCTGCATGGCGAGGAGGGTGGGGCCGGACCACGTTATCTCCAGCACCGCAGCGCCCGCCGGGTTGCCGACCAGCGCGTTAGCACGCACCGCCGCGTCGGCGTCGAAAGCCCCTCCCCGGCAGAGGCCGAGGTGCGCGTAGCCAGGCCTGCCCATGTCCTGTATCGTCGTGAAGGCTCCCGGCTCGACCACCCGGATGGCGGGGCGCTCCGATGGAGGTATGGCAGGCTGGACGGCATCTTGCTCAGCCTCTGCCTTGCTCTCCGCGAATGTAACCGTGTCGCCGGGCGCGAACAGGGACGGCTCTATACGGTTGGAGTCCCACAGCCTGCGCCCTGTCCGCCCGATAATGCGCCAACCGCCTGGGCTGGCGAACGGGTAGACGCCCGTCTGCGCATTGGCTATACCAACAGAGCCTGCCGGCACGCGCACTCGCGGCGTGTCCAGGCGCGGTGTGGCTATCCGGCGGGCCAGGCTGCCCATGTAAGCGAATCCAGGCATAAAGCCGAGGAAGTACACACGGTAGCCACGGCCCGTATGCTGGCGCACGACGTCGGCAGGCTTTATCTTGTGCGCCGCAGCAAGCTCATCCAGGTCCGGACCTGCCTCCCCGCCGTATTGAACGGGGATGGTGTGGCTGCGCGAGCCAGCGTAGATAGGAGGCAGTCCCGCCGAGACAATGGATGCTATTTGTTCCCGCAGATAAGCTTCAGGGACCACAGCCGGGTCGAATGTTACCAGCAGGGTCGAATAGGCGGGCACCTGTTCAAAGATGCCCTGGACGTCTCGGAGTCGCAGCGCCTCATCGAGCGCAAGCACCCGGTTGTTGACCGATTCGCTGATGCCATTGCCCAGCCTCACCAGGAGAGCGGCCTCGCCCAGCTGCTCTATTCGTGGGGAAAATACTTCATTTTTGTCTTCCATTCGATACTGCTTCCACCCGGAAGCCCGACCTCCTCAAGGATTCATTGGTAGCCTGGGCGAACTCCACGGCGCGCGGCGTGTCGCCATGTATGCAGAGCGTATCTATCTGAAGGTTCAGGATGCTGCCGTCGCGGCACGTCACCTGCCCATTCGCAAGTTGAACCCCCTGGTTTGCTGCCCTCTGAGTGTCATCGTAGACCGCCCCCGCCTCGCGCCTATCAACGAGTAAGCCACTTGGCTCATATGCACGATCCACAAAGCCTTCGCATGCCATGTTGAGGCCCCTGTGAGCGCCCGCCATCTCCATCTCCGACCCCGGCAGGCAGTAGAGTATCAATGCCGGAGAGAACGTGTGGACAGCCTGAGCGATCGCTGCGGCAAGCTCCCGGTCAACCGCTGCACTATTATACAACGCGCCGTGTGGTTTGACATGGTGCAGTTCCGCCCCAAACTGGCGGGCCACACCCCACAGGGCGCCAAGCTGGTACAGCAGCATGGAGACTACTTCATCCCTGCTCAGTCTGAAGGGGCGACGCCCAAAACCTTGCAGGTCGGGATAGCCGGGGTGCGCTCCTATGGCTACGCCGTGAGCCTGGGCCAGCCGGACGGTTTGCGCCATGACGCTGGGATCGCCTGCGTGCGCGCCACAGGCTATATTGGCAGAAGTGATATGGGGCATTATAGCTTCGTCGTTACCGAGCCGCCACAGCCCGAAACTCTCCCCCATGTCGCAGTTCAGGTCAATGCTTCTCATACCCGGCGGTCGCGTATCCCGAACATGCGCGAAAGGTCGGCGCGTGAGACCGTCAGCCTGCGCACAGCTACATCGAACGGGAAGAGGAAGATGGCGGCACCAAGCAGCCAGGGCCACAGGGGCAGGCTCAAGGGCTGCGAGGCTATATCGTGGCTGAACGCGGCGGAGGGTTGGGCCATGTCAAGCTCCTTGCCACCACCCAACTGTGCAAGATCGGCCAGGAGGGCGCGGGCTTCCCGCACCGCGTCGTCCGAAAGCCTGTACTCGCTCGCGTAAGGTACGACCAGGCCCGTCTTCTGCTTGGTGACGACATCGCCGCTTACAGGGTCGGTCTGTTCCACGTCAACGGCGTACACCCCCTGCTTCAAGCCCTTGAGCACGCCACCATAGACGCCCGGAGCCTGCTGGAAGATCGTTTCTCTTGGGCGCACCTCGCCCGTAGTCGAAATGACCACGCTCGTGCTCAAGAAGTTGCGGGGCGCACCCTGGCTGTCCCGCGAGTCGACGCGAATAGAGGCGTCCTGTTGCGCGGGCAGAGAGCCGGGCAGCAGAGTGAAGGCCGTTTCCAGGCCAGGGGTCGTATCCTGGGGCAGAGTCCACCCTACCATCTGGCCGACGAACTGCGAGAATTGGGGCCACTGCACCCACTCGGTGGCCCACCGGCCTTTCGCGTCAGGCGTCCACGCCACCGACCTGCCGAGGCCATATTGCCATGTCGCCAGCACCGGGTCGCCGCGCGGCGATTGCAACAGCACATCCGCGTCGGGCTTGGCGGTGGTGCCGTTATAGCCTAGCAGTTGGGGCAGCCTGTTGGCATCTAGCCCGTTCAAGATGGGGCTGCCCCTCGTCACCAGGGGCCTGAACGGCTCCTCAACATAGTATGCGCCGATGAGGCGCACGGTCTCCTTCAAAATAATATCGGGCAGGGTGCGCACGTCCTGAGCAAGGTAGTAATGCCCCCCACCCTGGTCCGCCAGTTGCTTGAGCAATTCACCCGGCCCGTCGCCCGCCCCTACGGTGGATAGCGTGATGTTCTGCGCTTTCATCTGCTCAAGCACCTGCGAGAAATCGCTACGCTGGGACCACCCATCGCCTATCACGATCATGTGCTTTAGCTGGGCGTTTGAGGCGTGGAGCGCATCCACGCCCGCCTGCATGCCTGCCTGGAGACCCGTGCCCCCCTCGGCCACTACCTCTTTCAACGTCTGCTGCATCACGGCGTCGCTGATATTGCCCCTGTTTTGGAGATTGATGAGCCAGTGCGGCGCGTCGTCAAAGGCCACTACTCCAAACTGGTCGCCGGAGTTCAGGAGCGCGGCGGCCTTGATGATGGCGTCGGAAGCAAGCTGCACTTTGTTCAAACCGAACTCGGTGCGCATAGCCGGGTCAAACTTCTGCGCGCCCCCGCAGTGGCAGCGTCCCATGCTGCCCGATTTATCGAGTACGAAGGTCATCGCCAGCGAAGCGCGCTGCTCGGAAGTCCTGACATCCATGCTGACGGGCAGCACCTCTTCAAGGGGGGAGCGCAGGTACCCGCCCGCGCCGTAGCTCACCTCCCCACCCAGCATGATAAGCCCGCGCCCCATGTTGCGCACGTAATTCTGCAGCGCCAGTTGCCCTTCTACGCCCACGCCATCTGCGGACGCATTCGCCAGCACTATCGCATCGTAGCGCGCCAGGTTTTCTTGCCTGTGCGGCATGGCCTCAGGCGGCGTTACTTCCGCAACTATATTGCTCGCCTTGAGCGCCTCCACGAACGGCCCTGCGTCGGCCTGGTCGCGCGTCACCACCAGCACGGTAGGGGCCTTTCGCACTATCGTGAAGGAGGACTCTTCGTTATTCTCGACGTACCTGTCATCCACCGATTCCACGCGTGCTTTGATAACGTGAAAGCCCTCGCCGGAAGCCTTCATGCTGAACTCGACCACGTTATCCCCAGGCTGCAACTGCACGTCCTGGCGGCCCGCAGGCTCAGCGCCATCGAAGAGACTCACGGAGGCGGCGCGGGCGGACGTGCTTTTCAGAAGCACGCGCACGTTGAACTGCTGTCCTGCGGGCACGGTGTTGGGGCTTGCCAGCCTGTCTACGGCCACCTCGTTCTGCGACTGCGCGCCCAGGGGCACGACCGAGAGTTGCACGCCGGTAAGCCCGGCGCGAGCAGCCAGATCGCGTGCTTTGCCTATCGTTTCGGCGCCGTCGCTCAAGAGGATGATGCGGCGCGAGCCACCTTCGGGGAAGAGCGCGTTGCCTACCTGAAGGGCGTCGGCGATATTGGTCGCCAGGCCCGCGGGGTGCTTACCCACAGGCTGCCAGTCCGCATCCGGTGAGAGGGCGCGGTCAACTATGGCCCGCTCGCCAAACAGTACCACGCCTGCCCGGTCTTCGGGACCCATGCTCTCTATGGCCTTCCGCACGTACTCCCGCGCCGCGTCGCTGCTCTGCCGGGGCACGCTCGCCGACTCGTCTACGAGAAAGACGACGTTCAGAGGGCCACCGGAGGAGACCCATTGCAGACCCGCGAGGGCAAGCGTAACCAGCACGAGTATGAACGAGCGGATGACCGTGCTGGCGTTGATACGGCCCCGGTCGCGCGGCCTGGCGCGCGCGCTCAGGATGCCCAGCACCACGACGAGCGGGAGGCTCAACAACAACAAGAGAAATCGAGGCTCGCTTATGCTAAATGGTATGTCCACATTATCTCTCTCACGCCCGCTCGGCCCTTTCCAGGGCGCGCCTGGTGCGTCTCTCGGTAACGGCGCGCCGGATAGCCATCCTCTGCGCGTACAGCCACTCAAGTAAAAGTAAGAAGAAGCCGCCAAGCGCTATCCAGGGCCAGATCTCGCGCTGAAATCTGTCTTGCCCGCCAGCCCCGCCGGGGTTCGTGGCGGTACTCACTCCCGTTGGGAGTTGTGGCGCGGGGTTGGTCGTTATAACCGATTCGTCCCTGGAAAAGAGGTTGGCGGTAAAAGCCTCTTGCGCTACGATATTCTCCCCACTGTATTGCGTCACGTAGTAGACGCCCAGCAGTCCCGTCTCACCGAACGCCACGCGGGGGTTCGCAGCCGTAACAGGGTAGACCCATTCCTTGCCGTGAGGGTCTTCAACAAGCACCCTGTCTACCTGGGGCGACACTGCTTCGATACCGACGGCCTCGCCTGGAGTCACCAGGATAGGCAGCCCCCCGGCAGGTTCCGGTAACAAGTATGTTACGAGGTTGCGCACCAGCAGGGGGAAGGCGGGCTGCACCGGCAGGTCGCTGTCGTGCAGGTCAAAAGCCAGGGCCGCTACCTTACGCCCTCCTTCTTCACCCGCCATTATGAGCGGCCCCTGCTCGCTCGCCAGAACCACGCGGCCCCACTTCGGCACGGCCAACAAGGACGCCTTCGCGATATGCAGCCCTGAAAGATCAACGTATCGCAGCAAAGGGTCTCGCCCATTCTGGCTCGCGGGCTGGCCGTTTCCCGCTTCAAACTGCGGGGCCAGCAACGGCACAGGCTGGCTGAGAACGCCCGACACTTCCACCAGGGCGTTACTGGTATGCGGCGCGATCATCAATATGCTGCCTTGCGGAAGAGCTGCCAACGTTTTAGTCGCCACGCTGCTGTCGAACACGGTCAGGTCAACGGGAGCGCCGCCCTCCAACTTCGCGGCAGGGTGGTAATCGGCGGGCGCGACCTTGTAAAGCGTAACCATAGGCAGCAGCGACAGGGCCAGCTCAAGGAATTTGTTGCCCTCCGTGACCAACAACACGTTAGCGGGCACGCTCGCCCGGTTTATAGTCCACGCCTGGTCGTCGGCCGGGAGAGAGTCGGGCAGCGCCAGTTGTGCAGCCACTACCCTGGCCGTAATAGGCACGTCCTCGACAATCAACTCCGTCGTGAGGCCCGGCCCAATGCTAACCGTGCGCGCGTTCCAGGGCGCATCGTCAACCGCCAGATCGAGCCGCCTGCTGGCCGTTACCACGTCGGCGTTCATAATCTGCACGAAAAGGCTCAGGCTGCCCGCGTCCTGCTGCAACGAGAGGGCGGTGATGCCCTGGTTGCGGCTGTTCGTGCCCACCGGGAAGAAGCGTACCTGGGCCTGCACCTCCCCGGCCTGCTCAGTCGTAGCCGGGAACGCGCCATCGGACATTATCCATATGACGCTATTGCCTTGCCGCGCCGCCACCGCCGCAGCCAGTTCCACGGCCTCGGCCATGTCGGTGCCCGCGGGCCGTACAGCCAGATTTTCAATGGCGGAGCGCAGACGAGCCTTGTCGTCGGTAGAAGACACGATTATGGAAGCGTGCTCGTCAGACGATATGAGCGTCATGCTGGTGCCCTGGGCCGCGTCGTCAACGAGCGAGCGGGCCTTACTTCGCGCGGCCTGTAGGCGAGTCTCCAACCCACGCTCTCGCGCATCGGTGGCACCCATGCTCGCCGACACGTCTACTACGAGTATAAGGTTCTGCCCCACAGGCTGAGAGGAGCTAACCCAGGGACGCGCCAGGGCGATAGTAAGCGCGAGGAGGGCCAGGACTTGCAGCAGCAGCAGGGGCGTCACCTTGAGCCTCTGCCAGAGGGTGTTCGCCTCGCGGTCGCGCATGAGGACTGACCACAGGTGCAGGCTCGCCACAGGGGCCATAGGCCGCCGCAACCTGAGCAGGTACAGGGCTATGATAATGCCCAGGGGCACCAGCACCACGAGGGCAAGAATGGGCGCGAGTAATCCCATAAGATAGTTCTACCTGTTATGAGGGGTCAGAGGTTAGGGGTCAGGGATCAGAACCTGTCGCTATTATCATTGCCGGTGCTGGCCCGTAGGGGCATATTACTCAGTATATCCTGATCCCTGATCCCTGATCCCTGATCCCTGATCCCTGATCCCTGATCCCTGATCCCTGATCCCTGATCCCTGATCCCTACAATCAACGCGTACTTTCTTCCTCCGGCGTCTCATCAATCACCGAGGCGATTATGGCGTCGGGGGATATGCCTTCGGCCTCGCCGTCGAAGTTGAGGATGAGGCGGTGTCGCAGCGCGGGCAGGGCTGCCGTCCTGATGTCGCGGAAGGCCACGTTGTACCGACCGTCCAGCAGCGCCATTATCTTTCCCGCCAGTATCATAGCCTGGAGCGCGCGGGGCGAGCCACCGTAGCGCACGTATCGCTTCGACATGGTCGCGGCCTCCGGGTTGTCCGGGTGGGTGGCGCGCAATATGCGAACGGCGTAGGAGGTAACGTGGGTGGCGATGGGCGTCTGCCGCGACAGGTGTTGCATAGCCACGATTTCGGAGGCATCCACCACATGATTTATTACCGGCTCAACGCCTGAGGTAGTGCGGTCCGATATGGCGACAAGCTCGGCGGCGGTTGGAAAGGTGACGTTTAGCTTGAACAGGAATCGGTCAAGCTGCGCTTCGGGCAATGGGTACGTACCCTCCATTTCGAGAGGGTTCTGGGTCGCCAGCACGAAGAAAGGCTTGGGTAGAGTGTAGACGGTCCGGGCCACCGATACCGTGCCCTCCTGCATCGCTTCCAGCAGAGCGGATTGCGTCTTAGGCGTGGCGCGGTTGATCTCGTCGGCCAGCAGGAGGTTGGCGAATATGGGACCCTGCTGGAATTGGAAGCGGCGGCCCCCATGCTCGTCTTCGACAAGGATGTTGGTGCCGATGATGTCGGCGGGCATCAGATCGGGTGTGAACTGTATGCGGCTGAACTGGCAGTCGAGGACGTTCGCCAGGGTGCGTACCAGCATCGTCTTACCGAGACCGGGTACCCCTTCAAGCAGCGCATTGCCTCCCGCTAGCAGGCAGACCAGCACCTGGTGCATCAGCGTACGCTGGCCCACGATGACTTTGCCTATCTCATGCTCGATGCGTATAGCTTTGTCCCTGAACTGCTCAGGGGTGATCTCAGGTAATTGCTCCTTACCAACCGCTTGCTGGCCCATCTGTGTGTTCTGTTGACTGATAGCCACTAATTGCTCCTAAAATAGAGTAACAACGTGTGCACGCCGCGCTACCCGCAGCCTCACTTGCCAAGTTGGGTGAAGTATTCTCTAACGTAGTCCTTCGCGTCGGGAGGTATATATGCCCTATCAAGTGACTCGGTGGCGCGCTCGGCGTATTGGCCTATGACTTCCTTGTAGGGCGTGTGTATGGGCATGAGGGTGCCCGGTCCGGACTGGCCTTGCCTTTCCTCTCCGCCACCGCCCTCTCCGACTCTGCCCGATAGTCCGTCCGTGTTGGGTGGCTCCGGCGCTGCCTGCCCTGCACCCGACGAGCCTTCAGCAGAGGGGGGTGCACCATCCTGGGCAGGCACGTAGACTTGCTCGGTGTCGGCAGGCTGCTCGTTCGCCGGGGCGGGGGCCGAGGAGCCGCCGTCGCCCTGGCCTGCCGGATTCTGCACCCGGCTTATCGCGCCACCCGCGCCGCCTACCGGGCCGGTGATCTCTCCCTGGAGAGTGCCCTTGCCGCCGTCGTCCTGCCCACCGCCAGCGGTGCCGCCTGCCACGTCGGAGTTGGGCCCGCCGGGAGGTCCGCCGCCCGATGAGGGTTGTTGACCAGGCTGGCCGCCGTTTGCGGGTGGACCCTGCTGCCCACCAGCTTGCGCCCCCCCGAACGACGCGGCATTCCCGCCGACGTTGGAGCCGTTGTATGAGGATTCGCTTCCTGCGCCTTCGGGATCCGCGCCCCCGTCACCAGTATTTTGGCCGCTAGGGGTTGCCGCGCCCGCGTCCGGGCTATCGCCCCCGCTCTGCCGCCTGAAGCCAACCTGGCCGCGCTTCGTGGGGGGCTTACCGGCTTGCGAGATACTCTGCCGTCCCTCGTCCAGCTTCGCCAGGGTGTTTTCAATCGCGGCAGCAGACTCGTACTCCTGGTCGGCTGCCCGGAAGCGCTCCGCCACGCCAAATAGTGCGTCCTGGGCCGCCTTATCCTTCTCCGTACTTGAGCGGAGGCTCGCGCCAGCCTCGTTAAGGTGGCTCACAAGCTGCGGGTCGCGCGTGCCTGCTCGCTGCGACGCTCTCTCCATAGAAGAGGCTACTTGCACGCGCTGCTGTGGGCGCAACAGGGGCACGTAACCTGCCAAAAACTCGGCGGCGTCTGCGGCCAGCCCCAGGTCGCGCGGGGATAGCGAGTCAGGCAATACCTCGTCCTGCCCGGCGGCGATCTCGCTGCCGGGGCTAGCGGCACGACTGTTTTGGACGGCGTTAGAGCGCGCCCACACGATCTGACCCGCGACCATGATGCCGTCGAAGTCGGCTGTTGACGTGGGCGAGATGTCGCGCACTTTCTGCTGCGCGTCAGCGACGGCTGCCAGTATGTCTTCGCGGTTGATGTCGGGCGTGCCCAACTGTTGCGCCAGGTGGTTGAGGTCGCGAAGTATGGCCTGCTTCACATCTTCGGACAAGTCGGGGCGCGATACGATCTCAGCTCGGAGCGCCTCGATGCGGCCTAGTTGCTCTGCCACCGTCTGCCGGAGAATGGCACGCTCGGCGCGGACAGCGTCAAGGCCGGTAGGCAGCGATACCGCGCCCGCCAGGGCGAGCAACGCGACTATGGCAGCCGTCACCAGCTGCGGCCTCACCCTTGACTTGAACACCGGGGGTAGCGTGGGCACTCCCAGGCGCAGATAATCCTGTAGGTCATCGTAGAGGCTGCGGGCGAGGACCTTATCGAGAGGCCTGCCCTTGTGCCTGCTCCGGCGCGCAAGTTCCACATAAGTGGTGAAACGCTCGTCAAGGCCCAGGGTGCGGTCCAGGTAACGCGCCGCCTGAGCCATGCTCACGCGCTTGCGAGCCAGCCAGAAGGTGAACCAGGCGGCCCATGCGAGCAGGAAAAGGAGGCTGGGCCACTGCGGGAGATCAAGCAGAGTGAAGCGCACCAGCGCAACCCACGTTGCCGACCCCAGCACTGCAAATGGGAAGGTGGCCGCGAGCATAGTCCATGCCCTCTGCGAGCGCACGCGCAGGCGTCCGGCCTTTAGAGCACGATCTATCTGCGGAGTCCAAACAGCAGTTGTCCTGATGTTGCGCGCTTGCACTGAGCCTAACTGCATCGCCACCTCGGTCTATTCAACACGACGGCTGGTAGGGCTGACCCTACTCAGGGAGTACATGGGAGGTGTACGTCGTTATTATACCTCATGCAGACATCTGCCTGCATTTCGCGCTCTCGCGGTAGCCCCATATGTAATAACCACATCCGGGGGCATTTGGTTCCCTTACAGGGAAAAGTGAGGCGTTTCGGTTGTCCGCTCCCAGTTGGTGCGTTATAATCTCTTCGTAGCGTCAAGATAGTTCAAGAGCAGTTGAGCATGCCTGAGCAAGATAGAGTCGTCCTGTTGTACGTGCCGTGCGGCAGCGAGGAAGAGGCTGTGCAGATCGGCACCGCCCTCATCGAGGAGAGGTTGATAGCCTGCGCCAACATTCTCGAATCGCGCTCCCTCTACAGGTGGCATGACGCGATCACCGACGAGCGCGAGAAAGTGCTTTTGTGCAAGACGATAGCATCGCGCGCCGAGGCAGCGCAACGCCGGGTATTGGAGATGCACAGCTACGAGGTGCCATGCGTGTTGCGGCTCGAGCCCGCTTCGGTAAGCCACGATTATGCGAAATGGATATTCGGCGAAGTGTATGGTGTGACGCCCGGCTCATGAAATGCCACGCGCTCCTGAGAGGTAAAGTTGGAGATATTCGGTATCGGGATTGGGGAGATGTTGATAATCGCGGTGGCCGCCCTGGTTATCCTGGGGCCTGAGCGACTGCCGGAGGCTGCGCGCACCATAGGCAGGACAATCGCGGAAGTGCGCAAGGCGATGGAACCCGCTCGTAGCGCCTGGCGCGACCTGAGCAACGAGATCAGTAACGTCTCGGCCAGTACGGGCAACCCCTGGACCGTCCACCCCATACTCGCCAAGATGACGCCCGAAGAGCGAGAAGCCTACATCGCGGGCGGCCCGATGCCGGCGCACGTGCAAGAAGAGCTTAAGTCGCTCGAAGCTGTAGGCAAGAACGGCAACAACGGAGTCGAGCACGCTGACTACGCGGAGTTGCCGGAGCTAGACTACCCGATGCCACACTCCGAGATGCCATACCACGCCGCGCGAGGGGTCCAAGCGCCCCTCGAAGAACTGTCTTACCCCCCTCCAGGCGACCTTCCCGAAAAATAAGATTAACGAGCCGGATTGAATTGCAGACCGGTTACGTGGAACGTGGGTGACAGGCAGCTTATTCCTTCGTTGCGCCTGGCTATGCTGCCAGGGTCGTCCAGTTGTCCGAACACAACTATGAATGTCTGTGGCTCGAGTGTCGCGTGAAGCCCCGCCACGTCTAGAGACCCTCGCCGGGGCTGGTCGTGGAGATAAGGCCACACCTCTCTCGCGCTGGGGTATGTTGTATCGCCTGGGCTGACGAAGTGGACAGTCGAGCAGCCACAGCTCCTGCATTTGTAGGGGTCGGCTTTGTAGTATCCGGCGAACCACGAATAGTCCGCTGCATGGCCGTAGAGGGGGTACCAGCCATAAGGATACCCGTGCTGCATGCTCAACTGAGTGCCCAACATACCCAGGAGTACCTCGTAAGGGGACCCGGAGTTCTCAGGGTGCAACTCCATCCTGCTCCTTTGAAAGTACTGCACCGTATATGGTTTGTGGTCTATAGCGTTGGTCTCCTCAAACTGCTCAGTGATGGGGTAGCCGTGTAGCGTGAACCTGCCATGCGTCTCCCAGTATGTCTTGAATGCGCCCGATAAGTTGTGCCCCGTCTGTGGGAAGTATTGAGCACCCGCTATTGGAGCAGAGGGAGGGTCAGGAGCGTGGAAAGAAGTGCCGAGCAGCCCCAGTAGCACTCTATCGGGAGGCTGGTTCTCAGGGTGGTGCTCGAAGCGATTGCGCTCAAAGTACTGCACACCCAGTGGCTTGCTGTCCGGCCCTGGTTCCGTGAACTCTTCCGTGATGGGATAACCGAACTGGGCCAGCCCTCCGTTCTTCTGCCAGTAATCCAGGAAAGCGCCCCTGAGGGTGTGACCTGTGGCAGCGAACCACATGACCCCCTGCTGATCAGGGTCGGGCACAGGATCGGTGAGGAGGATGGGCTTGGCGGTAGGTTGAACAGTAGCGGGAGAGGAAGTCTGCCGGAATGGAGAGGCGCTGCCATTCGTCCCTCCGACAAGCACGAGGCATAAAAGTATAGCAGCGCTTAGCGAGATATGAGACCACTTCAAGGGCATGGCGGGCCTCCTTGTTGCTATCCTAACAATATAGCAGCTCACCGTCCATATGACCTTCCCTCGTAAATGTTCAGCGTAGGGGTGGACCTGCCTTCTTATCCGCTCTGCAAAGTCACACGTCTGACCCAATCACCAATAACGAGAGCCGTACTTGGAAAGGCAAGGTCCTCCCACGGTATCTCGTCCGGGGCAAACGCACGGACTTCGAGCGCCTCCTTGGTAGTGCAGGGGATGTTGCTCCGGCCGGTAAAGCGCGCAAGGTACACAATGTTCACAACCGGAGCGCCCGCCCGCGAGTAGACGCCCATCAGCCCGTCTAGCTCCACGTCGCAGCCGATCTCCTCACGCGTCTCGCGGAGGGCGGCTTCCTCGGTCGATTCGTCCCACTCCTGGAAGCCTGCGGGGTAGGTCCAGTAGCCCATCCTCGGCTCGATGCCCCGGCGCAAGAGCCACACTCGCCCCTCGTGGACAGGCAGGGTGCCGCTTACTATCTTGGGGTTGACGTAGTGGATATAGCCGCATCCATCGCCCGTACATATCAGGCGAGGGCGGTCCTCCGTCGCCAGGTGAATCTCGCCCAACGGAGAGGCGCAGCGGGGGCAATACCGGAATTGATGCATTGGAGTCGTAGCCGCTATCTGTGCGCCAGCACTAGCACCTTGGCAAGCTGGGCGCGAGTGGCGGGCGCGTCCGGGTAGAAGCAGCCGTCCCCGTAGCCCGTAAAGATGCCCCTGGCTATGGCGGCCTGGATGTAGGCCGAGGCCCAATGCGTAGCGCGCACGTCGCACAGGTTGACGGGCGTTGCCACGTCAAGCGCCCAACCCCGCGCGCCGACCACCATCTTGGCGACCTGGGCGCGGGTCACAAGGTCATCTGGCCGGAAGGTGCCGTCCGAATAGCCGCCCACCACGTCTTTAGCATAGGCGGTCTCAATGTAGCGATAGAAAGTATGGGACACGCCAACGTCGCTGAACGTAGATGTAGAGGGTACTTCGATAGTCCAGCCTTCGGCCAGCACGAGCATCTTTACCAGTTGCCCCCGCGTCGTGGCGTATTGAGGCCGGAACGTGCCATCGCTATAGCCCGACACGATGCCCTGGCAGGCCAACTGCGTGATGAAGTTGTAGGCCCACGAGGCGGGCGGCACATCAATAAATTCTATGGCGCACGGTACGGGGGTAGAAGTGCCAGCCGGAGGCATGACAGAGGGTGTTGCGCTCAGACCATGCGTGGGCGTTGGGATCACACCGCCCGGCGGCGCGGGGAGGCCGTACTGCACGGCAAGGACAAGCAATTGCTGGCCGATGGCGCGCGGGTCGAGGCTACTGCTACTTGTGCCTTTCAGTTCGACGCCCATTATCCAATTGTCGGCCAGCCAGTAGAAGCGCCTCTCGTATAGCTGGCCCTGGCCGTCGCTGAGCGAAGCGTAGTAGGCCGGATAGGAAAAGAAAGTCTCCACGGCTACGGTGTAGCCCGATATGCGAGTATCTTCCTGGGAGGCGAGAAACGCGGCTTCGGCCCCGGCGTGGAACTCGAAGGGGCGAATTATCGCGGCGGAACGCTCGCTAGAGGAGACGACGCGCTGCACCATCAGCCGCCCGCTCGCGTCCTGGCTCACCACAGGCGGCCACTCAAGCACCTCGGCCAGATCGCGCAGGGCCTGTCTCTCCCACCGGACCGGCGTGGAAGCCACGACAGGCGAGCGGGTGGGAGTAGCGGTAGAAGTCTCCTGGTCCGGTTGGGAATCGCCGTCCGAAGGAGTGGGCGTGCGGGTGGCAGTAAGGGGAGCCACCGTCTGGCCGCTCTCCTTCGCGGCATGGGCCACGCCTGAGCCGGACCACATGGTCAGCGCCACCAGTAGGGCAAATAGAAGCGAGAAGGCAAGCAGGGGCAGCAGGCGCACGAAAGTCGTACCCCTGCACGAAATGTAGTTGCTTCCGTTATGTCGAACTCTATTCTGCATTTACACTTTTGCTTTCTCTGCTAACAAGTAACGCCTCAACATATTGAGGGCTGCGAGGCCAAATAACCTGCTGACCTCTGATTGGGCCGTGCGCCACGAATGTTTCGCGCTCGCTATTTCGCCCTCGTCACCCCCGTTTGCCGACCTCAGGACGATCTCCGCATCGGCATAGACCGACCCTGCATCGGAATCGCTGATGGGCATGCTCGTCACGCTTAAAGCAAGCACCATGTCCGCGCCGGTCTGCGCCTGAAACGCGGTCGCGGTTTCCTGCAACGATGTCTCTGCTCCTCTTTCTACGTTCATTATACGCGCAAGGGTGTGCAAATTAGGAGCGGATATGGTTGCGAGACAGGAAGGATTGCCACCCAAATGGCTTGAAACCGATCCTATAGCACCCTCCCCCACTTCCAGCAGCGCAAAACGGATGCCTCTCTCCCGCAGCAGCCCCGCCACCACGCTCTGTGGCGTTTCTTCATCAGCCCCAAAGATCGAATCCCCAAGCCGTGCGCGGACCTGCTCTTCCAGCACCGAGATCATCCCGCGAGCGCTATCCTCATCAGCCGCCTTAGCCGTAATACGCAGGTGAACACCGTCCCGTTTCGCGTAGGGTGCGAGCGTCGGGTTGGCACCGGTCATGAGGTCGGCCACCATCTCCTCGACGCTTGATTCGCCTATACCCGCTACCTTGAGCGTGCGCGAGACGATTATAGACGAAGTAAGGGGCCGCAGACGTGGCTCGACCTCTTCAAGCCACATCCTTTTCATCTCAAACGGCACGCCGGGCATCGAGACGATGATGCGTGCACTGCCTGTAGCGCTATGCTTGCGCTCGACCCACCAACCAGGCGCGGTGCCGACAGGGTTATTCAGCAAGGAGGCCGAAGGGATGAGCATGGCTTGCTTCAGGTTGCGCTCCGGCATCACGTAACCCCGCCTCTGAAAGAACGCACGCAATAGGGCTTCGGTTGCAAGGTCGGTATGGGGAGTTTCCGCGAGCAGGGCGGCGATAGCTTCCCTGGTGAGATCGTCCTGGGTAGGGCCAAGCCCCCCTGTGGTGATCGTCAGATCGCTGCGGTCCCAGGCGCGCCCCAGCACTTCTACGAGCCGATCCTGGTTGTCGCCAACCTGGGAAACATAGAAGCAATCAATACCCAGGCCGGCGAGCCGCTGAGCAAGGAATGCTGCGTTAGTATCGGTGATGGTGCCCAGGAGCAGCTCTGTGCCAATGGACACGATTTCGGCCCTCATATACCACCTGCCCGCGTATGGGCCATTGCGCCAATGCTGAAGTATAGCACACAAACGGCCCGATACCAATAGTCAGTTTGGAGTAAAGTAGGGCAGATGCATCCAAACGTGTTTCTTTACAAACTCACAAGGTGCGCGTGCACGGCGGCAAAACTGGGAAAAAGAGAACGCTAGCTGCTTGCAGCCGCGCCGTTTCCACCATCGAAGCGCAACTCGACGCCGCACGCCTCTTCGTAGATACGGGCAACCACAGAGTAGTCCAGCCTCGCCCCGCCGCTTGCTTTCGCCAGGCGGTATAGCTGCTGGGCGACGCTGCCGCCGAAGGTAGGCGCGCCCATTTCGTTAGCCCATTGCATGGCGGCGTTAAGGTCTTTCATCAGCAAATCGAGGGCGAATCCGCCGGTGAGGTCTCCCGCGAAGAGGGTGCGGGGCAGCCAGCTTTGCATGAGGTAGTTTGAACCGCTTGAGGTGCTGATGACCTCGGTTAGCGTTTCCAGGGGCACACCCGCCTTCACTCCAAGCGAGAGGGCTTCCGCGTTCGCTACCATGATGATAGAGATCATCAGTTGGTTGACCAGTTTGACCGCCTGGCCCGACCCCGCGTCCCCTACGTGGAGAATGTGCTTGCCCAGCACATCCAGTAGGGGCCTGGCGCGCTCGACCACTTCCGATTTGCCGCCAACCATGATGGTCAGGGTGCCATCTGCTGCTCTCGCGGGGCCGCCGCTCACGGGCGCGTCGAGCGCGTGCATGCCGAGGGATACCAGTTTTTCATGAAGGTCCCGCGCGGCAGAGGGGGTGATTGTGCTCATATCAATGTGCAGCAGGCCGTCGTGCGGCTCTGTAGCGAGGCCGCCCTCATCGAATAGTATGCTGCGTACGTGCGGTACGTCGGGCACGGAGGTAATGACTATGGAGCAATCCCTTGCCAGGTCGGAAGGAGAGTCGTGGACGCTTGCGCCGAGCGCGGCCAACTCGTCAGCGGGCGCGCGATTGACGTGGGGCACTACATGGAGGTCGTGCCCTGCCCCAAGCAGGCGCTTGCCCATCGGCAACCCCATAGCTCCAAGCCCAACCAGGCCAACGCTGAGTGTCATTTTCTCTCCTCCTGGATGCGGTTACCTCCCACTACCTGACTACAAGCCGCCGCCTCATGGTTCGCCAGGGGGAACGGTAGGGGTGGGTGTAGGCAGTTCTAGAGGTATAGGCGCAGGCGTATCGGTCGGCGGGACAATATCAGGTCTGGGCGTATCCGTCGGCAGAGGTAGGGGCGTTGCGGCCACCTCAGGTGTGGGCGTCTCAGTAGCGGCAGGCAGAGCCGTATATGTGGGCGTGATGGTGGGGATGGAAGTGGGAGTACGCACTGGCGTTGCGGTGTTCGTTGGACGGGGCGTTACCGTGGGTGGTGCCACCAGCGAAGTTGGCGTGGCGAAAGCGGTGGGAGTAGCAAAGGGCGTCACGGTGGGGCGTGGCGTATTGGTGGCTACGGGAGTACCCGCGATCGTAGGGGTGGAAGTGGCCGTGCGGGTGGCTGTGGGCGTCCTGGTTGGGCGGGGCGTGGGCGTCCGGGTGGGCACCCTGGTGGGCGAGCGCACTACGATGCGAGGGGAGGCCGAGGGGTTGGGCGTTACGCCTTCCTCCGTAGGCGGTTCTTCGATTGTAGGGCCGAACGTGCCGATGGCCGTAGGTGTCGGTAATCTCCGACCCTCGGTATCCGGCTCGACCAGACTGCATGCGACCAGCACCAGCAAGAGGAACGCACTCACAGAGAGCGAAAGCAACAGGGCGACACGCCTCTTTCCAGAGCGTGCGGAGTGCGAATTGGACGGCTTTACCATGTGTGAAACTATAACACATCCTGCCTGGTGCCCACCAATGCATCCACACTTGACCAGGGGTCAGGGGTTAGGGATCAGGAACCTATCCTGCCTCGTGCCTAACAATGCATCTACAGCCTGTAAGAAAGCCGTGTGCCGGAGCGTTTGAGTAAGTGGAGACTATGTGATAAGACACAAGTCCCGACTCCTTCCTTGCTCCAGGCTCTCATTCGTGGGGGCCTGGATTTTCTATTGCTTCTCCTGTAAGATAACAGTGTGCGCCTGCCGATCTGCCAGGCGCGTAATAATGCCAACCTCTACTGCCCAGGAGAAACGATGCTGGAACGACTTGCCGGTGGCCGAACGCGCATTACATGGCTGGCTGGCGCTCTACTCTTCCTGGGCTGGTTTTCGGTCTACCTCTCAACCGTTTCCCCCACAGTCAACTTCATAGACAGTGGTGAGCTGATCGCGGCGGCGTATGAGCCTGGCATCGCCCACCCTCCCGGTTATCCCCTGTACATACTACTCGGCTTCGTTACCTCACATCTCCTCTGGGGCGAGATAGCATGGCGCGTAAACGTGCTCTCGGCGTTCTGGGGCGCGATGGCCGTCGCTGCGATGTTTTTCCTGGTCATGGTCGCCACAACCTACTTAGAATGGCGCAACCGCCCAAAGTCAGCGCCAATCGCCAAACGCCGCAAGCCCGCAAAGTCGTCTGCTCCGAAGCCACCCGCCAAGGTGGATGTCGAAGCAGGCGATACCGGGTCCAGCAAAACGTGGCTGCTCTACCTGGGTGCGGCCCTATCTGCTGCCTCACTTTTCGCGGCATCCTCCACTTTCTGGAGCCGCACCGCGCAGGCCAAGATGTATACCTTGCACTACTTCTTCGTGCTCGCGTTGCTGACTGCCGCCATTCAATACAGCTGGGCCTACGAGCGCGGCGACGAGCCTGCAACCCGGCGGTGGCTGTTGGTGCTATCTGCCGGTCTCGGCCTATCCTTCACAAACCACCTGATGACCATGCTGCTCGGCCCCGGAGTGCTCGCCCTACTGGTGTTGGGAGGCGATTGGGTAATGCGATTCCGGGCGCTGCTTCGGCGATTGCACTTGATACTCCCGGCGTTCCTTCTACCCCTGCTTCTCTACGCCTACCTGCCGTTGCGCGCCTCGCAGGGGCCAGTGATGAACTGGGGTTCGACCAATTCGTGGGGCGACTTCTGGCGGCACATCGGCGGCTGGCAATACCAGGTATATCTATTCGAGGACGTGCTCCGCAACTTTGTGCGCATCGTCGAGTTTATGTTCGGGCAGTGGGGATTGCTTACCTGGCTCATCTGGCCGCTCTGCGTTGCCGGGGGCGTGCTCCTGCGAGCCAGGAGCACGCCGATCTTCGTAGCGACTGCCGCCACTGCCGCTATGACATTCCTCTTTGCGTTGGCCTACGGCATTTCCGAGATAGAGCCGTACATGGTGCCATTTTACGCGATGCTGGTGTTCTGGCTGGGCACTGCTGCCGTTACTCTACGCCAGGTATTAGCACAACAGGCAACAAAGGACGCGACCAAAGGACGCAATACCGGGCGAATCGTAGCAGGGGCAACCGCGGTGCTGGCCGCGCTGGCGCTGGTTTCAGCGCTCCTGCAATACCCACGCCAGGACCTTAGCGACAACCGCCTGGCCGAGCAGTTCGTTGAGAACGCCTTCAGCAGCCTGCCTCAGAATAGTATAGTGCTAACCAATTACTGGGACTTCTACGCGCCCACCTACTATCTGCAAGGGGTGATGAACGAGCGGCCTGATGTGACTATAGTGAATATGTTGCTTCTTAAGTATCCCTGGTACACCGATCAGCTACGGCACAAGTACCCCTGGCTCATAGAAAAGTCCCAGGATATACTCGATCGCTTCAGCCCGGAGCAGCGCAGATGGGTAAACGGCCAGCCATACGACCGCGATCTGTTGGATAGCTCTTATTTTGAGCTGCTGGAGTCGTTCGTGGAACGCCACTACGACGAGCGCCCTACCTACTCCCTCTTCACGGCCTGCCCAAACCTGAATTGCGAGAGCGCCCGCGTTCTACCCAGCTATACAAGAGCGCGTGAGGGAGTAGTCCACAGGTTCTGGAAGGGCACGCCGCCCGCCAGCTACGTGCCCCCTGAGCCGCGATACGAGCTACGAGGCATTACGCACGACAAAGTGCCCTTCGACGACTTTGCCCGTGAAAACACCCGCCTCTACCTCGATTCCTACAGGGAACTGGAGCGTATCTACCGGAGCCTGAACCAGCCGGAAATGGCAGACCGGATGGCGGCGCAAGCGGCAGAAATAGCCGGTGCGATAGAAGGACGCTGAACGCTAGAACCTTAGTGGAGGAATAAGAAACATCAGACATCCCGGATTTTTCTACGCTTGCGGAGAGTGGAATTGCTGTGTGCCAGGCACGACCATCCTGATAAATAAACAACGGAAAGTATTGGCCCGGCGCGGAGGGCCGGGCCAATACTTTCCGTTGTTTATTTAATCTCCGCTCCCCAATTGGGGAGGGGTTGGGGGTGGGTTGTCGGAGTTGCGAACTCGCGGTCCGGGCCGTCTAATCTCTTTATTCTACTCCAAGAAGGGAGTAATAGGGCGCTAAGAGAGCTTCAACGCGTGCCGCTTGCGCAGGAGGATGTAGAGGGCGAAGGCCGCGCACACGAGCGCGCCCGTGAAGACCGCGAAGGGCGCGCCGAAGTGGTCGGCCAGCAGGCCCGCCTGCAAGTTGCCAAAGGGTGCCATACCGATGAAGAGGAAGGCGAACACGCCATTGACGCGCCCCCTCAATTCGTCCGGCACATTGGTCTGGATGACCGTGTTGGTCGTTGCGTTCACCGAAATCATCGTCCAGCCCACGCCCGCCAGCATCGCTAGCGACAGCAAGAAATTGGTAGATAGCGCGAACACCGCGAGAAAAACGGGCATACCTATCGCGCCAAGCAAGATTATCCGCCCACGATTCACCTGTGCCTTGCCGCTTTGCATCGTCAGGTAGAGAGCGCCTATCAGCGCCCCCACCCCCGAAAGAGCCATCAACGCTCCATAACCATGCTCACCGACATTCAGCACGTCGGCTGCGAATATCGGCATCAGTATGGCATACGGGAACGCGAATACGCTCACCACCGCTACCAGCATCATAAGTAGAGCAATCGACTCGTTGTGGCGCACGTAGCGCAATCCTTCGAGTATGCGGTTGCCCGCGCTCGCTTGAGCCTGCTTCTTCTCATGTTTGGGCAGGTCCATACGCGCCAGCCCTATCAGCACCGGGATGTAGCTCAGCCCATTGAGAAGGAATGCCATGCCCGGCCCCTGCCAGGCAAGAGCCACCGCGCCTATCGCCGGCCCGGCCACTCTCGCGCCGTTGAATATAGCCGAGTTGAGCGCGACGGCGTTCATCAAGTCCCGCTTGCCCACCAGCTCCACCGTAAGTGCCTGGCGCGTCGGCGCGTCGAAGGCGAAGGATGTGCCCAGCACCACCGACACAGCCAGGACGTGCCACACATTGACCGTATTCGTGAAGGTCAGGGCCGCGAGCACCAGGGACATCACCATCGAGATGCTTTGCGTCCACATCACGAGCGCCCGCTTGGAAACGCTGTCAGCCACCGCTCCGGCCCACAACGATAGGAGCAGCACGGGCACGGAGTTGGCGAAACCGACCATGCCGAGCCAGAAGGGGGAATGGGTCAGTTCGAGCACGAGCCAGCCCCGCGCCACCATCTGCATCCAGGTGCCGATAAGCGAGACTAGCTGCCCGCTCCAAAAGAGGCGAAAGTTGCGATGTCCCAGGGCGCGCAGAGACGACGGCAGCGATATCTGCCGTGCAAAGATAGGCAGAGATGGGCGCGGGCTTATACCGGGCTGCGCGCTCGATGAGCCTGCGGGCGTCATCAGCGCCTCGTCTGCGGTTGGCTTCAAGCCAGCATCCGCGACCCGCACGCCTCCATACGCGAGCGCATCGGGAGAGGAGAGTTTCTGTTCTGCATTCATCGAGATCGTCCCCCGCCCGTAGCAGCACCCACATTTTCTGCTTTACTTTCTTGAAGGTCCAACAGTTCCAGCTTCATGCGCTCGTAGCAGGCGATCCGCGATTCCAATTCGTCACGTAACTCTTGCATCTGGACTATCTTGTTTGTAACAAGGCCAAGCTGAGACTGGGCCACTTCGAGCGCCTGGTGGAGCTTACTGAACCTGACGGCGGCATCCTCCGTCGCCCGGTATTCGTTACGTAGTTGGGTGCGCGTCTCCTCACCCTCCACTATCTTGCGTATCTCGCCCAGGGAGAAGCCAAGAAGGTTTTTCAGGCGCACTATCTCCGCCAGCCTCATAACGTCGCGCCTGCTATACAGGCGGAAGTCGCCTTCCGTCCTGGTAGGCGGCATGAGCAGGCCCACCTCTTCATAGTAGCGTATGGTGCGTTGCGTCAGGCCGGTCAGCTCCGCCACGTCCCCGATGCGGAGTAGAGCTTCCTCTTCGCCGCTATGTTGCAGCCGTTCTTCCTTAGTGAGGTTCGTATTCATATTAGAATTATATCTAACTCTAACGTAAACGTCAAGTTTGGTGTGATTGAGATTTGTGGATAAAAATCTTGACACTACTCTGATGATTTGGTAGGATGGGAGCGTCGGTGAGGTACACCGGCCTGCGTCCAATCTCAGGACCCGTGAGTTTAGTAAGGAGGTTATTTATGACCAACGGAACGAAAACTCACGTAATGGAGGTTCGGTTTCAGGTGGATAGGTGAAGCCTCCGGGCGGGTCTTCGGACCAACTTGGAGGCACCGTAACCGAACGAAAAGGCACCCGGCTTGCTGGGTGCCTTTCTTGTTTGCTCACGCTCGACATCATCAGAACGCCTTGCTACTATAAGAAGAGGTTATCTATGTGGAAACTGGACGGCTTCACCGTCCAGTTTCCACATAGATAACAGGAAACGTCTATTCGTGCAGGCTAGACAGGCAGGAGACGCAACTTTGACGCGGCGCCACGTTACACAGAGCAATCTTGCTAAAGACGTGCCAGTAGTATATACTCGCGGCTACATAATCTAAGGGATGGGAGTATCATTGCATGAAAGGTATCGTGTTGGCAGGTGGCCTGGGTTCCCGCTTGCACCCCCTCACAAAGATAACAAACAAACACCTGCTGCCCATTTACAACAAACCGATGGTTTATTACCCGATCGAAATGCTCGTAGAAGCAGGCATCACGGAAATCTTGCTCGTAACAGGCGGAAACAGCGCGGGCGACTTTTTCCGGCTCATACGCAATGGTGAGGATTTCGGGCTATCGCGCATGAATTACGCCTACCAACAGGGCGAAGGTGGTATAGCTGACGCGCTCAGGTTGGCCCGCAATTTTGTTGGGGATGACCGGATGGTTGTCGTCCTCGGAGACAACATCCTCCAGCATAGCATCAAACAATCGGTTGCCGCGTTCATGGAGCAGCCTACGGGCGCGCGTATCTTCCTGAAAGCAGTTGACCACCCTAAGGAATACGGTATCGTGGAGTTTGAAGGGGATCGGATCCGCCGCATCATCGAGAAGCCAATGGAGCCGCCGACCAACCTGGCCGTTATCGGGGTGTACATGTATTCTCCGGACGTATTCGAGATTATTGAAGTGCTCAAGCCGTCGGGGCGCAACGAGCTTGAGATTACCGACGTGAACAACGCTTACCTTGAACGGGACGAATTAATGCACGAAATTATTGATGGTTGGTGGCTGGACGCAGGTGAGGACCACGCGGGGCTTCTCCGGGCGAATCTGACCGTAGCCAGGCATCACGGAGTAGAAATATAAAGACCCTGCAAACCGGCTGCGTCAGATCACGAACTCTCCATTCTCGTACAACAACTCGCCATCCACAGTGATACGGCCCTGGCGCATATCGGTTACCATGTCCCAATGGATAGCTGACTTGTTCGTGCCGCCCGCATTC
Organism: Chloroflexia bacterium; assembly: GCA_036399775.1. GTDB lineage: Bacteria > Chloroflexota > Chloroflexia > QHBQ01 > JADMIH01 > JADMIH01. The sequence goes on from DASWMJ010000089.1 coordinate 102,796, forward strand.
GGGTAGGCGTTGCCCAGGGCGCAATGTATAGTGCCCGCGATTTTCTCATCAAAGAGCACATTGCGCGTCACCCGTGTCACACCCTTGTTAGTACCTATGGCGAACTCCCCCAGCTTCCTGGCCCCTTCGTCCAAAGCCAGCATCGCGGCAAGGTAGTCCTCGCCCATCTCGGCGCTGTGCACAGTCACTACCCCATTCTCAAAGACGATCTCCACCCCCTGCACCGTCCGACCGTTGTGCGAGCTTGGATAATTGAAGTATATCCGCCCCTCTACCGTCTCATCTAACGGCGACGTAAATACTTCACCGCTGGGGAAGTTACGCTTGCCGTCTGAGTTGATGAAAGTCCGCCCTTCGATGGACATCCGCAAGTCGGTGCGCGGAGCCTCAACATGCACGGTCCGCTTATCGGCCAGCCAATCAACGATGCGCTGCTGCTCCCTGGACAGTTGCAGCCATCGCTCGACAGGGTCTTCCTCCCCGTCAAGTAAGCAGGCATGGAACACGAAGTCCTCAAATTCGGCAAGGCTCATCTCCGCGTCCTGGGCATATGCATGCGTTGGGAAGAGGGTCAGACAGTGAGGGCGGCCCTGCATTATCCTGTACATAAAGCCTGTACCTATAGGTGCGCTGCCCTTTTGCAATTTCCCCTGCCGATCAGGATCAACGTTGCTTGCCTCGCGGGTGTTGTGCTCGCTCAGGATACGCAGCACCGCATCGGATTGCTCAACCATGTACAGGCGGTAAGGATCAACGTGCGCCAGTTGTTCGTCGGTGCCGGTTCGCAGCAGCAAATCTCTCAATTCAGGCGCGTCCAGCAGCACGTAAGGGTGCGCGCCCGCTTCCAACACGCTCTTGTAGGCCGCCTGCACCAATGGAAGGGCCGCCGTAGAAGCCGAAATGGTGACCAACCAACCTGGCTTCACCCCCAGTGAATACCCTACAAGCACGTCGGCCATCCTTGTTATTCGAGGGTCCTGTAACATTATTCTCCTCCAGCACAATCGCTCTCATTACTGTTCTCCACTGTACCACGAAACGTCCTGGAGCGTCTACGGAACTTCGCTCACTTCGCGGGGTTGTAACCGCAAAGTTCGCAGAGCTATTATGCAGGTTGCATTTAGGCCTACAAGAGAAACAGTATCACCGACTACCTGACATCATATCCTTCTTTGCGAACTTTGCGGTTAGAATTTCGGTGATTAACCCGCTATTGACAAGGCGCACGCTTGCAGGTACAATCGGCGCAGTCACAGCGCGTTTCAGGAGTGTATGATGTTCCCAGTGCTCTTCCAGAGCGGGCCTATCACCATTTACACGCACGATTTCTTTACGGCCCTGGGCCTGCTGGCTGGCCTCGCGCTCTACTATTTCGAGCTTAAACGCCGCAACATGCTGGGCTACCAGATATTCTGGATCTCACTCGCGGCTATTTTCGGGGGCGGCCTCGGCGCAAGGTTGATCGCGGCGCTCGACCACCCCGCTTATTACACCACCATAGGCCAGCAGTCCCTGAGCTACTTTTTCGCCCACAGCGGCAAAGGCATCATAGGCGGCATCGCGGGCGGCTACCTTGCCATAGTTCTCACGAAGCGCGCCTTCAAGTACACACGCTCCACCGGCGACTGCTATGCCCCGGCGATACCCCTTGCCATGGCGATTGGGCGGGTAGGCTGCTTCCTCTCCGAGCTACCCCTCGGAAAGCCCACCGACCTGCCCTGGGGCATCAGCGTGACCGAGAGCGCGGCCCAGCACTTCGCCACCTGCCCCTACTGCAGCGGTAAGATGCACCCAAGCATGCTCTACGAGATCGCCTTTCACCTGCTGGCGTTCGCCCTCATCTTGCGGTTTCGCCACCTCGCGGTTGTGCAGGGCGATACGCTGAAAATCTACCTGCTCGCGGCGGCGGTGTTCCGCTTCCTGGTCGAGTTCGTGCGCGCCAACCCTGAGATGGTGGGCGGCTTCACTGGCGCTCAACTGGCGCTGGTCCCATTGACCATACCGCTCATCTATTATTTCGTGCGGCAGTGGCGGCGCGGGATATATCGAATGCCGTCCGTTCCAGGCGTGGAGCGCCAGGGCTACAGGGAGGGTCGCGCAGGCAAACTGGTGTCGGATGAAGAGAGGGCGACGGCGTGAACGAGAACATCCCCAAGTACATCCGGCAGAACCGCGATACCTATACGCGAGAGGCCATAGATAGGGCGTTGTTAGACGGCGGTTATGACCCCGCCGAGGTTCAGGCTGCCTGGGCAGCTATCGAAAGCGAGCAGGCGATCTCCAGGCCGTGGGGCGCGTCGGGTATCCCGGCCCAGGCAACGTCGCGCTGGGGAGACGACACCATAGCCGAACCCCGCAGACGTAGCGTCGTGAGCACCTGGCAATTCTGGCTGACTCTGGGCGGGTTCATTGTCGCCTCATACGGAGTAACGATCCTCTTGTGGTGGATCATACTCCAGATACCTTATGAAAGTCGTGGACCTTTCGACCTGGTCCCGCTGGCCTTCTACGGGATTTTGCAATTGGGGGCGCTGATCGCGGGTATCGCCTTTTTCAACAGGAACCCTCCCGTGGCTTACGGTTTCCTCTTTGGGCTGCTTACGGTCAACATACTCCTGCCTTTTGTCGCATTCTTTATCCTGTTAGGCATCTGTCTATATTCTTTTTCCAGCATCTAGCCATGCCGGAGGAGGCCACAATGCTTGCGCTACGACCTTATACGCCCCTGCGGATGGTGCTCACCGTTTGCGGACTCTGCTTCGCCGAGGACCCCAACCGCCGGATTGATTACCAGACCGACGTATTGCAGGGCAATCTTGTGCTGATGGATGGCAAGGTCTACCTGCTGCGTCACTGCCAGCGTGGTCATGGCGAAGTGATGAGCCTCTACGAAGAGGACTTCAACCTCTGGACCTACCTCCAACAGTGGCGCGTGCCCACCAAGCAGATTATCGCCGACACTCCGAACAATAACCTGCCTATCCCCCTGGCATATGCGAACGGCCTGGGCAATCTGCAAACTCAGCATAGCTGCATACTGCTGGTGGACATTACCGAGAACTGCAACCTGAATTGCCCCACCTGCTTCGCCGAGAGTGGCACAGGTGTCAACAGGTATGCTCGCCTGGACCACATCATGCGCGCCCTCGACGCCGCCATCCAGCGGGAGGGCGGACGTATTGACGTGCTCATGCTGAGCGGCGGGGAGCCGACCGTCCACCCCGACATTATGGAGATAATCAAAGAAGCCACCGCCCGCAACGTCACCCGCGTGGTTCTCAACACAAACGGTGTGCGTATAGCCAAAGACGACAAGTTTACGGAACTGCTGTCTAAACTCCGCAACCGCGTGGAAGTGTACATGCAATTCGACGGCTTCTCCCTCGATACGCACCTCTATCACCGGGGCAAGGACTTGAGGGAGGTCAAAGCCGAGGCGGTGCGGCGGCTCGCGGAGGCCCGCGTCTTCACCACGCTCGTGATGGCAGTCGCCCAGGGTGTGAACGATGGCGAAGTAGGAGAGGTCGTCCAGTATGCGTTCGACACGGACTATATCGCGGGCGTATCCTTCCAGCCGGTGTTCGGCTCCGGCAGGGCAAATGCTATAGACCCCATGAAGCGCGTCACCACTACGGGCATTATGAAGCGGCTGGGCGAGCAATCGGGCGGGTTGGTGGGACCGGAGGACTTTATTGCGCTCCCTTGCAGCCACCCCGATTGTTGCTCCATTACGTACTTCGTGCGCGGCGATGACGGGCGGTTCAGGTCGGTCCCGCAAATGCTGGGCATCGAACGGCTCAAGGCGAACCTGGGCCTCGTGTCGAACCGCATAGCTTTCACGGACGTGAGCGAGGAAGTGCAGAAGGCACTGCTGGGCATGATGAGCGAGACCACGACCATCACGCGGCCTGAACTGATAGACTACATGCTGAACCTGTGCGAGAACTGCGATATTGGCCTGGACAACTTTGTGAAGAGTATATCAAGCATGCTCGTGAAACGCGAAAGCCCCCTTGAGATGGTCGCCAAGCGGATGAAACGCCTGACCATTAAATCGTTCATGGACGCCTGGACGCTGAACGTAGAGCGATTGCAGCAGTGTTGCGTGCATGTCGGCTCGACGGACGGAGAGAGCAACCCCGTACGTATACCGTTCTGCGCTCGCCAGCTATTCAGCGAGCTACGGCACAAGACCTCAGCAGGCCAGGGGTCCATCAACGAAGTAGTGCCCGCAGCGCGCATCAGGAGGGCCGCCCCGTGAGCCGCGTTGGCATCCCCGAACTGAGCCGGGCCGAAAAGTACGAGCGCCTGGCTTTCACATTCTGCAAGATGGGCACGACCGGCCTGCTCGCGTGGCTCTTCACCCCGCCCATCTTCGTGCTGGTAGTCGCGCTAGTCTCTATTCTCCTCTACGGCAGGGCGTTCACCCTGGGCCTCACGCGCAGCCGCTGCGTCCTCCGCAAGCCTCTCCTCATCGTCAGCTTCTGGTCGGTAGTCGTGCTGGCGGACGCCGCCTGGCTCCTCGCAGGGCAGCCTTTACCCTGGCGCTAGTGTCGACTGTCTAATTGGCAGGTTTTTCCTTCGGATAGGACTAGATGTCGCTCACCCCCATACGCATCTTCAATAAGCACGTCACCAATCGCCTATTCCGCCTATTTGCGCGGTCAACTCGCGGCCCATTTGCGGTCATTCATCACGTTGGCAGGCGGAGCGGAAAACCGTATGCAACCACGATCATGGTCTGGCCGCTGGGAGCAGGCTTTGTCATCGCTCTGACTTATGGGCCGGACGTAGATTGGCTTCGCAACCTGATGGCCGCTGCACACGGTAAGCTGCTTTGGCATAAGCGAATCTATGCTGTCGGCAGTCCCGAACCCCTGGCTGTCGAAGAGGCGCTGCCTGCGTTTCCCAGGCTTTTCAGACCGATCTTCCGTAGGATTGGCTTGCGTGATTTCGTGTATGTGAAAGCTGCTGCCCGTCATGACGTCCAGACACGGAGTAAAGGCACACCTACCTAGCTCCGAAAAATCCTCCTTAAGACCTACTCTCTGCCTATTGACAGAGTAACGTGATACTGTTATAATGCCAGTGTTACGTAACTAAGGAGGATTGTCTTGACGATACAGGAACTTGCGAACGAAGCGGGAGTGACCACCCGCACCATCCGCTACTACGTCGAGCAAGGCGTGCTACCGCCACCGGATAGGGGACGGCCAGCCGAGTACACAGACGAGCATGTTCACTTGCTCGACCTGATACGGCAGCTCAAGGAGCAATTCCTGCCGCTCGAAGAGATACGCGACATGATGCAGCGTCTCACTACCGAGCAGTTGCAGGAGATTATCGCCGCCGCGCCCCACAAGAAGAAGGAAACGCAAAACCTCAGTTCTGCGGCGGACTATATAGCGGGCGTCTTGCAGGCAGGCTCTACGCGCCAGCAAATGAAGGAAGCGGCCCCGGCCCCACCCGCCCTTGCGCGAACAGCGGCTACGCAGGCAATCAGAGCTGCCTCCACTGCGTTAGCTCGCCCGGCTCCTTCGCAGGTACAAACTCCACCCGCAACAAGAGAAGAGAGCACAGCGTATATAGACCAGCCTGCCACATGGCAGCGCGTCACGCTGGCACCGGGCATCGAATTGCACTACGCACTATCGGGAGATGCCCACCACACCCAAACGGTGGCCCGGCTGTTGGATGCCGCCCGCCACATTCTGGACGAGGGTCCAGGAAAGGATACGGAGGAAACTAGATGAAATTGATAGCCCACCTGGACCGCAGGCTCACCTCAGCAGGCAGCGCGACCGAGCGATACCTGCGGGTGCAAATCGAAGCGCCCGACCACAAAGGTCCAAGCACGCGCCTGCCCCTCAACCTCGCGCTCGTGATAGACCGCTCCGGCTCGATGGAAGGCACAAAATTGGAGAAAGCCAAAGAAGCCGCCATCTTCTGCCTTAGAAACCTCACCGGGGCGGATCGCGCGGCAGTGATCGCCTACGACGACGAGGTGCGCGTGGTATCTCCCAGCCGCGCTTTGACACCCGAAGTGAAGAACCAGCTTATCAGCGAGATACGCTCCATCAGGAGCGGCGGGAGCACCAACCTGGCGGGCGGCTGGCTCACCGGCGCGCAGGAGGTCGCCAACCACCAGCACGAAGCCAACTACCTCAACCGGGTCATCCTGCTCAGCGATGGGCTTGCCAACGTGGGTGTCGTTGACCCCGGCGAGCTTGCCCACCACGCCGCCGAGCTGCGCCAGCGCGGAGTCAGCACGACCACTATGGGCATAGGCGCGGACTTCAACGAAGACTTGATGGAGCAGATCGCCATCAAAGGCGGAGGCCATTTCTACTTCATCGAAAACGCCAAGCAGATACCCGACTTCCTCCACAGGGAACTGGGTGAAGTGCTCTCCACGTCCGCCAGGCGCGTGGCCCTGGAAGTTGGCCTGCCCACCGCGATAGAGGCCCGGCTGCTGAACAGCTTTGAGGTAGACCGCGCTGGCGCAGGGTTGCGCGTGCGGCTGGACGACATGATAGGCGGGGAGTCGCGCTCCCTGGTGTTCAAGCTGGCGGTGCAACCCGGCGCGACCGGAGAAACCCTCCCCATCCGCCTCGCGCTCAGCTACACCGATGTGGAGAGTGGCGAGAGCCGCACCGCGCACAGCAGCGAAGCCACGCTGACCTATGCTTCAGATGCCGACGTTGCAGCGGAGGCTCCCAATAGCTCGGTCTTGGAAGACGCCGCTTTGCTGGAGGCGGCCCTTGCCCGCGAAGAGGCTTTGCGATACGACGCGGCAGGCAACTACGCCCAAAGCTCGGCCAGCCTGTCCAGGGCGGCGGACTACCTGCTCGCCGTCGCCCCGGCCTCTCCGGTAGCAGCCGCCGAAGCCATGACGCTGAAGGAAGAAAGCGATGCTGCCACCCAGGGCTTCGGCGCTTTCCAGAGGAAGGCCCTCCACTACGCAAAGTCGGCGCGTCAGCAGAGTCGAAAGAAATAGGAGAGATAAATTGGCAATAAAAATGATGGTCCAGTGCGGATCACTGGACCATCATTTTTATTACCCTACTGAACAATCTCCAGCACGTTAGGTGGGACGATTGTGGGCGCATCCGCCAACGCGAAAGACTCTTTTATCCTGGGCATGATGCGCTCGGCATCTGCCTCGGAAGCAGCATAGATGGTCGCAAGCGTATCGCCTTGCTCTACCGTGTCGCCTATCTTCTTGTGGATTGAGAAGCCTACCGAGTGGTCTATAGATGCGCCCTTCACCGCACGCCCCGCCCCTATCTCAACCGACGCGCGGCCAATTATCTCGGCATCTATAGAGGAAACGTATCCACTCTCCCGCGCTAAGAGATGGCGGCGCACAGGGGTTTGGGGCAGCAAGAGAGGGTCGTCAACGAATGAGGGGTCGCCGCCCTGGTACTCAACGAACTGCCGGAATTTGCGCAGGCCATCGCCGGAGTGGAGCGTGCGACGCATCACCTCGACACCTTTATCAACGTCTGCCACCTTGCCTGCCATGTGCATCAGGTGGGAGCCGAGCGTAAAGGCCACTTCCGTGAGGTCTTCCGGCCCCTCGCCCTTGAGGGTCTGCACGGCCTCGGCTACTTCCAGCGCGTTGCCTACCGCCCACCCTAGCGGCTGGTCCATGCCGGAGAGCACCGCCCGCACCTGTAGGCCCACGTTGGTGCCGATGTCGCGCATCGCTACAGCCAGATCGCGCGCCTCCTCGATGGTCTTCATGAAAGCCCCTCGGCCCACTTTAACGTCCAACACCACGCCCGTCGCGCCCGCGGCTATCTTCTTGGACATGATGCTGCTGGCGATGAGGGGGATGCTCTCCACCGTCGCGGTAACGTCGCGCAGGGCGTAGAGTCTGCCATCTGCCGGCGCGAGGTCTGCCGTCTGCGCGGCCACTACCAGGCCCACGCGCCTCACTCCCTCCACAAACTCGTCCGGGTCAAGCTGCGTCCTGAACCCCTTGATCGACTCCAGCTTGTCAATCGTGCCGCCGGAGAAACCGAGGCCCCGCCCCGACATCTTACCCACTGGCACCCCAGCAGCCGCCACCAACGGGGCTACTACAAGGGTCGTCTTATCTCCTACGCCGCCGGTGGAATGCTTGTCTGCCACGAACGGGCCGACCACCGACAGGTCAAGCCTTCGCCCCGACTCCACCATAGCGAGTGTGAGGTCTGCCGTCTCGCGGGCCGACATGCCCCGGAAGTAGACCGCCATGAGCCACGCGGTAAGCTGGTAGTCGGGGATGTCCCCGCGCGTGAAGCCCTCCACGAACCACCTGATTTCCGAGCCGGTAAGTTCTCTCCCGTCTCGCTTGGCGGCGATAATCTCCGACGCCCTCACCTGCTCAACTCCTTCCGGGGTCGTTTTCTCTCGCGAGTGGGGCTGCACCCAAGCAGGTTACACACCTCTATTGGCTGGCCGTCGTGGATGTAATGGCGCGGCACCCGGTCGGACAGGCCGCACAGTATCTCGTATGAGATCGTATTGCACCAACCGGCGATCTCGTCGGCGGTTATCTCCTGGTTGCCTTGCCTACCTATCAACACGACTTCATCCCCCTCCGCAACGCCGGCGACATCGGTGAGATCAACCCCTATCTGGTCCATGCTCACCCGCCCGGCCACAGAGCATCGCGTTCCCCTGACAAGCGCCTGTCCTCGGTTAGATAACTCACGCGGGTAGCCATCCGCATAGCCGACGGGCACGAGGCCCACAACCGAAGGACGCCGGGCCACCCAGGTCCGCCCGTAGCCCACAGTCTCACCCTCCCCTACTCGAAAAACGCGAGCCAGTCGCGTGCGTAGTGTGAGCGCGGGTTGCAACCGGACGGTGCCCTGCAAGTGCGGCGCGGGAAGGTGGCCGCTCAGCATGATGCCGGCGCGCACCATGTCGAAGCGCGACTCAGGGAGAGCGAGCGCGGCAGCCGTGTTTGCGGCGTGTATTATGTCAAATTGGATGCCGTGCTCCTCTGCCTGCCTCCGCACCCAGTTGAAGCGGGCAAGTTGCTCGCGGGTGAAGCTGAGGTCCTCGGCGTCCGCATCAGCGAAGTGGGTCATCAGCCCTTCCAGGCGTAGGTGCTCCAGACGCAAAATGCCCTGCACGAGTGGAAGAAACTCGCCGGGCAGGCACCCGTACCGGCCCAGCCCCGTATCCACTTTTATGTGGACTGCTACCTGCCCCTGCTCCAAACCCTGCTGGCGTGCGGCCTCGTCAAGCGCCAGCGCCGTGCGCAAGCGATGTAGTACCAGCGTCAGCCCATTGCGGACCGCCGCTTCGGCCTCGTCGGGCGGCACGTAGCTCATCACAAGTATGGGGCCGCTATACCCGGCACGGCGTAGCTCAACGCCCTCATCCACGCACGCCACAGCCAGCATTGAAGCGCCACCCTCTATGGCGGCAGCAGCCACCCACGGCGCGCCCAGGCCGTAGCCGTTGGCCTTCACCACAGCCATCACGCGGCAGCGAGGGCCTATCAACTTCCTCAGCGCGCGAACGTTAGAGGCGATTGCCGACAGGTCTATCTCAGCCCGAATGGGCCGTCCCCAGGAGGCTGCGTCCCTATCCTCCTGTGCCTCCACAGGGTTATCACGCACGATCTGCATCCGCGCTCTCCCGCAGGTGGCGCTGGGCGCGAGCCATCAGCCGGGGCAATTCACCCGCCAGGCCCCCCGCCACTCCGTACCTCTCGCGCAGCAATTCGCCTGCCATGCCGTGCAGGTAGACGCCCGCACACGCCGCATTGGCGGGCGACACGCCCTGCGCGAGGAGACCAGCTATCGCGCCCGCCAGCACGTCACCCGTCCCGGCTGTAGCCAGCGCCGGGTTGGAGAAGGGGCTAACATACACCTTGCCATCGGGCTGAGCTATCACCGTCGCCGCTCCTTTCAACACCACCACCGCTTTCCACTTTGAGGCCGCTTCCCTGGCGACGCCCACCCGGTCCTTCTGCACATCTTCAACGGTGCTATCTGTGAGCCGGGCCATCTCACCTGGGTGCGGGGTCAGGACCGTGCCGTCCGGCAGGTTGGATGCCCATTCGTCCCACTCGGCGAGCAGGTTCAAGGCGTCGCCGTCCAGCACCAGGGGAGGCAGATTTCCCTCCAACTCCTCTTCTGCCTCTTTTTCGGCAACCCTGGACGAGAACCCGATAGGCCGGGCGCTTGGCCGCGCTGCTACGTCGGTGTGAGAGAGCAGGCTGCGGATGAAGTTGGCGGTCTGCTTCTCTTTGCCCAGGCCGCAACCTATCAGCAAGGCGTCATAACCCTCAATCGAGGACCGCACCTTCTCGGCGGCGTGCAACGACAGTGCCCCCAGGTCCGAAGGCAAAGGGATGAATGTGCATTCGGTTAGCTTTACCGCGAGTATCGAGAGGAGGTCGCCGGGGCAACCAAGCGTGACTAAGCCCGCGCCCGCCCGCATAGCGCCCTCAGTCGCCAGGGCAGCAGCGCCTATATAGTTCACCGAGCCTGCCACCACCATCGCCTTGCCAAAAGTGCCCTTGTTCGCGTCGTCCGGGCGCGCAGGCAGCATATCGCGCACGAGGTCGTCTGTAAGTAATTCACCCGATGCCGTCTCACGGCTTGTCTTGACGCTCAATCCGATCTCTCCTAACGTGATTTTGCCCGACATTGCCATGCCGGGCTGAATAACATGTCCATACTTAAGGTGCCCCAGCGCAACCGTGCAATCTGCTCTGAGCGATTCACCTCTCACCTGGCCCGTGTCGCTGTCTACGCCGGTAGGTATGTCAATAGCAATCACTTTGCGGCCTGATGCGGCTATCTGATTGATTATACCTGCTAACGCCGCACCAACGTCGCGTTGTAACCCGGTGCCCAACAGGCCATCTATCACGGCAGTCGCCCAGTCAAGGTCAGTAGACAGCGCCGCGTGTTCGTCAGTCGCGCTGAGGGCTTGCGCCACGATTTTCCGTTCCTTGAGGGGCGATACGAGCCATTCATCCTTATCGCCACCCCGGTGCCATGTGCGAAGGCGCACCGGCCAGCCATGATCCGCCAAATGTCGCGCCACCACCAGCGCATCCCCGCCGTTATTCCCCGGCCCAGCGAGCACAAGTACGCGCTGCTCGGTCTCCGGGCCAAGCCACTCGATAGAGAGTCGCGCCACCTGCTCGCCCGCACGCTCCATCAACCCCTGCCATGTCGCACCTCGCGAGACGGCTTCGGCTTCGATGGCGCGCATCTCGGCGGCGGTTACGAGGAGCGCCACTTCTATCTCTCGGCGCGGGCGACAACCATAGCGCAGGCCATGTGGCGGCTGTGAGTGAGGCTGATTGCCCAGTGGCTCAGGCCGACCTGCGCTGCCCGCTCTTTCGCGCCACCATGCAGGAATATCAGGGGCTTGCCACGCTCGTCGGGCAGTATCTCTACGTCGCGCCACACCAGTCCCGCGATACCCGTGCCCAGCGCCTTAGAAGTAGCCTCTTTTGCCGCGAAGCGCGCCGCCAACTCAGGCGCGCGCCCTCTACAATAAGCCAGCTCGCGCTCCGTCCAGATACGATGCAAGAAACGCACGCCGAAGCGCTCTATCGCCGCGACGATCCTATCTATCTCAACCAGGTCTATGCCACACTGCAAATCGCGAACATTCGCGCCTGCCGGTAAGAGGCCGCCCGCCGATTCCATTGTGCCGGGTAGCGGCTGTTCCCCCTCTGCCATTCTACGGCCTACCCACACCCGCGTAAGTGAACCCTAGCTCGCGCACTTCTTTCGGGTCGTAGACGTTGCGGCCATCAACCAGGATGGGATTGCGCATAAGATCGCGTATCCTCGCCATATCGAGTTGCTTGAACTCGTTCCAGGCCGTAATGAGCAGCAGCGCGTCTGCGTCCTTCGCAACCTCATACGCGTCGGCGCAGTACACCACACCCTCTATCCACTCACGCGCCGCTTGCATGGCGACCGGGTCGTAGGCTTGAACGCACGCTCCCTTCTCGCGCAGCATATCTATTACCTCTATGGAGGGGCTTTCGCGCATGTCGTCGGTGTCGGGCTTGAAAGAGAGGCCAAGCACGCCTATCCTCTTGCCTTTGACATCGCCACCCAGCATCTTGACGACCTTGTTGACGAACTGGCGGCGGGCGTCCTGGTTTATCTCAAGCACCGCGTTCAGCAGTTGGGGCCGCGCGTACCCGTTCTCAGCCATGTGGGCCAGCGCCTTGACATCCTTTGGGAAGCAGCTTCCGCCGAAGCCCACTCCCGCGTTCAAGAACTGCGCGTTGATGCGCTTGTCGTAGCCCATCCCTTGCGCGACCTCTTTAACATCGGCCCCCAGGCTCTCGCAGATGAGGGCTATCTCGTTTATGAAGGAGATATATGTAGCCAGGATAGCGTTTGAGGCATACTTGATCATCTCGGCGGTGCGGATGTTGGTGACGACGATAGGGGAGTCGAGAGGCTCGTATAGCTCGCGCACGCGCTCTGCCGCCCACCTGTCGTCCGATCCGAGCACCACGCGGTCAGGGTGGAGGAAGTCGAGGACCGCCTGCCCTTCACGCAAGAACTCCGGGTTGGAGACGACTGCGAACTTGAATTCTGCCGGGGCTTCTTTGCGTACCAATTCCCCTACGACGTCGCCCGTGCCGATGGGCACCGTGCTCTTGTTGATTATCATCAATGGTTCGGCAGACCGGCCAGGGGCGACCTGCCCGATCTTGCGGGCCGCTGCTTCGACGTAGCGCATGTCGGCGGACCCGTCAGGTGATTCGGGCGTGCCGACGGCTATGAATACGAATTCGGCGTCCTTGAGCGCGTCCTCGTAGCTGGTCGTGAAGTCCAGTCGCCCCGCTTTCATGTTGCGCTGGATCATCTCCTCAAGGCCAAGCTCGTAAATGGGCGACTCGCCTCTCTTCAGCCTGTCCACCTTCTCCTGAACCACGTCCACGCATATGACCGTGTTTCCCAGGTCGGAAAAGCAGGTGCCCGTCACCAAGCCCACGTACCCTGTGCCAATAACTGCTATTTGACTCAATGTCCTTCCTCCCTATCCTGTCATGTCTGGATTACGACAACGCTCAGGCTTGCTGCTAGCGCGCCTTCATGGAGATGCCGGTAATCCAACTCTGAAATTGCTTCCCGTAGCCGTAGATTTCTATGGACTTGATGACCGCTATATCACGCCCAACGTCAGATGATTTCAAGGTGAACTTTCTCGTGGACCAGGAGCCTTGCGGCACCTTCCGAGGGTCTTTCAGGTCCGGCGCTGTGGTCGCGTAGTAGAAAGACTGCTTCCATTCGTGCTGCTCCTGCTCGGAGTCGAGGTAAATCACCCTTATTGTCAGGGGGTAGAGGTCGCCCTGTGGCCCGCCCACCGGCTCTGATTGGCGGATGATCTTGATCGTGGCGACCAGTTCCAACACGTTTACGAAGTCCACAGGCCGGTCAATCTCTTGCATGATGCCCACGCGGGCATATCGCTCACTGTTGGACTCTCTGCTCATCACGGCGGCGTTCACGCTTGCCAGGCCCACCTGCTCGGTGCCCACCGCGACCGTTCCGGGGTCAACGGGCGCTTCCGAAGCCGTGTCCTGTAGGCGCATCCACGAAGCCGTGCCCAGACCGCCGTTTTCGACCGCGTCGGCACCGCGCGTTGGGTCTTCACTGAAGTTGCCGTTGTGTATCAACTCGTCTTCGGCAGCGAGGGGTCCTTCAGCCTGCCCGTTTGTGGGCACCCGCGCCATGGTGCCCGGCGCTAACTTTATCTCTTCGCCGCCGGTAAGCAAAACGGTGGCAGAGCCGTAATCCAGCGTAACATAAGTGATCTTCTGCTGCTCCGGCCCCTCTATGCGGACGCGCACCTTCGAGCTATCCTCTACGTTGATCTCGGCCTGTTCGGTAGCGATCCTGTAAGTCGCAGGGCCGTAGCCCGCCGTAGCACCAGTCACGAATACCGCCGTTCCCGAATAAAGGAGGATACGCGCTTCTTTGTTGTTCTGGAAATAGCGGCGGGTGCGCAGTTTGTCGATATGCAGGCGAGTGTCAAAGTAGGTCTGGATGGTGCTGTTGCCATCGAACAGGGTAATGAACGCCTCGGTATCGGAGCCGGTGCGTACTTCGTCGCCTTCGCTGAGGAGCGCCTCGCCCTTTATCGCCTCCGGTACCAGGATACGATCTCTCAGCACTGTCAGTTCGGGACCGTGCCGCAATTGCAGGTTCGCCCTGGACGGCGTGGTTACACTGCTGAGGTAGCCGGTCAGCCCAACCGTGCCCACCCCACACAAGATGAAGAAAGCGATAGTGCTCAAAACCAGCACGACCCACACGCCCCGCGCGCGCTGGCTGTTCCTCACGCTTATCGTACCGGCTTGTGCGCTCACGCTCATCAGTGGCGTACCTCAAACGTGGAGGCGAGGCCATCCGGTTCGCCCTCGGACCACTCCTGGTGCACTTCGCTGACGCGCGCCCCGGCAGGTCCACGGTATAAATGACGTAGCAGCTCGTCAAGGGTCGCGCGCGGGCCTACAGCCAGTACGTAGACACTGCCATCTTCCACATTGCGCACGTAGCCGCGCAACCCCATACGGCGCGCCGCATCCCGCACGAACATGCGGAAGCCAACGTTTTGCACACGCCCGTACACAGAAGCTCTCAACGTGACCATGATATGAATATCGCCAGCAGTAGTTTTTCCCACTGCCTGTAATTGTACTCTCCTGGACCTGGCACGTCAAACCGGGCAGGGTTGGAAATCATCAACGAAACGCGAACTGCCAAGATGCAAAGAGGGCAAGAACACGCCACGATAATCTTGAAATACTCACGAGACACTTATAGGAAAGCGCGAATAAGCTGAATAGAACCTGGCGTCTTGGCGTCTTGGCGATTAGAAACTGTGCCCTGCTAACCTCTATTAGATGGGGCGAAGCCGAAGACCTGGGCGAATTGCGAGACAAACGCCACTTTCACTTCTTCTATATCGAAGTTAACGTCAGCTACTCTGTTCATCGAAGTAACGCCTTTGTCCGTGATGCCGCACGGAACTATATAACTAAAGTAGCGCAAGTCGGTTGCTACGTTGAGCGCGATGCCGTGACTGGTTATTCCGCGCCCATCAACCTTGACGCCTATGGCGGCTATCTTCTCCCATTGCCCGCCCCTGTCTGCCCAGGCCCCGCTATAGCCCTCCAACTGATATGCTTTTATGGAGAAATTAGCCAATGCGCCAAGTAGTACCCTCTCAAGAGTACGCACGTAACCAGGATAATCTAAGCCTAGAGTGGTCCGATTGAGGTCGATAATAGGATAGGCGACCAATTGCCCTGGCCCGTGATAGGTCACGTCGCCCCCCCGGTCTACATCCAGCACGGTTATACCCCGGCGGGCAAGATCGTCCTCGCCAATCAAGATGTGGTCACGCCCACCTCGCCTGCCGCATGTGTAGGTGTGGGGGTGTTCCAGCAGTAGCAGCGTCGAAGGGGCATTGCCTGTCGCTACTGAGGCTGCGATGCGCTTTTGTAGCTCCCAGCACTCCGAGTAACCTATCAGGCCGAGGTCGAGCACGGAAAGAGGGCGCAGTCCAGGACCGGCCCTCTCAGCGATCTCCAATGACGTATCCAATTATCCGCCCGCTTGCTTGACCTGCTCGTGCGCGTGATACGAAGAGCGCACGAGGGGGCCGCTCTCTACGTGCTTGAAGCCCAGCCCGTTGGCTATCTCCTTGAGCGACTGGAACTCGTCAGGCGTGTAATACTTCATTACGGGCAAGTGGCGGAACGAGGGACGCAGATACTGGCCTATGGTGACGATATCTACGTGGTGCTCGCGCAGATCGTGTAGCACCTGCACAACTTCGTCCCATTCCTCGCCCAGGCCGACCATCAGGCCTGACTTGGTGTAGATGTCACCGCCTGTCGGATCCATCTCTCGTGCTTTCTGCAGAAGCTCAAGCGAACGGGTGTATTTTGCTTGCGGACGCACGATGTAGTAAAGGCGGGGCACGGACTCGATGTTGTGGTTGAGTATGTTGGGCCGCGCATCCATGACCAACTGCAACGCCCACCAGACCCCACGGAAGTCGGGGATGAGCACTTCTATACCACAATCGGGCACGTACTCCCTGGTGAGGCGTATCGTGTCAGCGAATATCTGCGCGCCGCCGTCGGGAAGCTCGTCGCGGTTCACCGACGTGATGACGGCGTGCTTCAATTGGAGCGTCTCTATGGCGCGTGCCACCTTCTCCGGCTCGTCAAGGTCGAGCCTGGCGGGCCTACCCGTCTTGATAGCGCAGAAGCCGCAGGAGCGCGTGCAGGTATCGCCCAGGATGAGGAAGGTGGCCGTGCGATGCTCCCAGCATTCGGATATGTTGGGGCAGTGCGCCTCTTCGCACACGGTATGCAGTCCCAGCCCGCGCATCAGGCCCTTGAGATCGCGGTAATTGTCACCCTGCTTCCACTTGACGGTGAGCCAGGGCGGTTTGCGGTCAACCGGCACCGATTCGGTGGCTATGGGGCGGGCCGGACCGCCTGGGCGGCTATATGGCCGCAGTTCCAGTGGGGAGTACGAAACGGGTTCTTTTACTGTGTCTGACATGCTAAGTTCCTATCGAGTTTCTATCCAGGAGTGGTGTGTGTCTCGCCTACGCCCATTATAACATAAGCGTCATGCTGGCCGGAGAGTTCCAGTCCATTCCCAAGGCGCAATTATTCTCAACGAGCACTAGCTCCGGTATTGCCCGGCGACTTCAGTCGCCGGGCAAAGTTGGCGCAAGAGCTTTCCAAAAATGAATAGCTCTTGCAAGGCTGGACTGAGTAATTCTTACAAAAGCTGACAACGGATGTCAGGAAGCTGCCTGTATGATAACTGAGACGATAGCAGTAAGAGAGGAGGCTGAAATGGTACAACAGCAAGAGACAAGCGAAGCTATAGACGCGACGCGCACCCGGCCCAAGCTGCCCGAAGAATACGGCGTGCCTGCGAATGAAGATGGGTTGCTAGCATGGGATTGGGTGGTGGAGCGGCTTGAGAAGGCGCGCAACTACTGGGTGAGCACCACGCGCCCGGATGGACGGCCCCACGTTATGCCGGTTTGGGCGGTCTGGCTCGACGGCACGCTCTACTTCGACGGGCACCCGCAGACGCGATGGGCACGCAATCTCGCCCAGAACCCAAACGTTGCCATACACCTGGAAAGCGGCGATGAGGTAGTGATAATCGAAGGTGTGGTGCAGGACATACCGCACCTCGACCCGGCGATAGCAGAGCAGTATGTCGCCGCGTCCAATGCCAAATACAACTATTCGACGGCCGCAGAGGAGTTAGTGAAGCGAGGACTGTTCGCTTTGCGCCCGCAAGCTGCACTCGCCTGGGGATCATTCCCCACGACTATGACCCGGTGGCGCTTCCGCGTGGACTGAACAATTACGTAAAAGTAAGAGAAACGAACATGAGCGGTTGCGCCGACCATGTTCGTTTCTCTTACTTTTGTGTCAGACTTCTAAAGACCAGCGGTGTCGGCGCTGAATCCCTCCAGGCTCTGCTTGATGAGCCTCAAGAACCGCGCTCCAACCCCGCCATCAAGTACCCTGTGGTCGAGGGCAATAACGGAGTACATCATATGCCGGATGGCTATTGCGTCGTCAATCACCACCGGGCGCTTGACTATGGACTCCATCGTCACCAGGCACGCCTGGGGCTGGTTGATGATCGAGTGGGTCATGATGGTGCCGAGCGCGCCGGTGTTGTTCACCGTGATGGTGCCGCCCTGTATCTCCGGTAGGGTTAGCTTGCCTGCCCTTGCCTTCTCGGCCAGCTCGTAGACCCTGCGGGCGATGCCTGTCACGCTGAGATTATCGGCGTTGTGAATCACAGGCACGATCAGCCCCTCACCGATGTCAATCGGGATGCCTACATTAATGTCCCGCTTGAGGATAGTGCCCTGCTCATCGCTCCATACGGAGTTGACCTGGGGCACCTGTTTGACGGCGTCCACGACGGCCTTGATGAAAAAGGAGAGGTAGGTAATATCTATGCCTTCGCGCTGCTTGAAAGAATTCTTGATGCTGTCGCGGTACCTGACCACGTTGGTCATGTCAATCTCGACGGAGGTCCATGCGTGGGGGGAGGTATGCACGCTCCTGACCATGTGCTCAGCGATTGCCCGGCGCATCGGCGTGAGGCCGACAGGTGTATCGCCCATCCCCATCTGTGGCATCGGCGCTGCTGAAGGAGCAGGAGCAGCCGGCTGAGGCTGCAGCGCGGGCGCGCTGGGCGTAGGGGCAGGCGTGGGAGCAGGAGCAACAGGCGCGGGCCGGGCGGGTGCCTCGGCCGGGGCTGCGCCGCGCTGGGCTACGAACTGCAATATATCCTCGCGTGTGACCCGGCCACCCGACCCGGTGCCCTTCACCTGGGCCAGGTCAACCGCATGCTCCTCGGCCAACCTACGGACGGCGGGGGTAGAACGGCGGCGCAGCACATCCTCTTCGCTCTCTATTGTGCCGGTGGAGCCACCACCCGTCGAGCCTGCGTACATCTCGGCGGAAGGCTGAGGCATGCTCGCCGCTACTGCCGCGCTCATGTCCTGTGGCTGAGAGGCTGCCTCGCGCCCATCTCCGGCAGGCGTAGCGGCAGCCGGGGCTGACGCGGCGGCGGTGGCCTGGGCGGTCTGCGTCGCGGGTGCGGACGCGCTGGCGGCGGCAGGTTGTGGCGCGGGGGCCTCTTCCGCCGCCGCGCCGCCTTCGTCAATGGTGAGGATTTCGGTGCCGACCGGCACGGTAGCCCCTTCCTCAACCTTCAGTTCCTTGATTACGCCTGCAACGGGCGACGGTATCTCGGCGTTGACTTTGTCGGTTATCACCTCGGCAATCGACTCGTACTTCTCTACGGCGTCGCCCGGCTGCTTGAGCCACTTGCCGATTGTGCCCTCCGTCACGCTCTCGCCCAGTTGCGGCATTGTTACCGGCGTTATTGCCATCAATTCCTCCTATTTTAGATTTTAGATTTTAGATTTCCGAACGGCCTGGGAAATCTAAAATCTAAAATCGGAAATCTAAAATAATCAATATGCTGCCAATTCCCTCATTGCCTTCACTATCTTCTCAGGGTTGGGCATAAAGTACGATTCCTGGTTGTGGTTGTAGGGCATGGCGGGGATGTCCGGCCCCGTTACCCGCACGATAGGCCCATCCAGGTAAGGGAAAGCGGCCTCGGCTATAGACGCGCTGATTTCCGCGCCCCAGCCCCCACTGCGGTTATCCTCGTAGACGACGAGCGCCTTGCCCGTTTTCTTCACCGAGTTGAGGATGGTCTCGCGGTCCAGGGGGCTGATCGTGCGAACGTCCACCACTTCTACTTCTACACCCTCTTTCGCCATTTCCTCCGCGCACTTGAGGCACTGAAAGAGCATCATGCCATACGCTATGGCGGTCATGTGGGTGCCTTCGCGGGCCACCGCCGCTTTGCCCAGGGGCACCGTGTAATCTTCGTCGGGCACTTCGCCTTTGATGAGGCGGTAAGCGCCCTTGTGCTCAAGGAAGATCACCGGATCGGGGTCGCGGATAGCCGCCTTGAGGAGGCCCTTCGCGTCGTATGGGTTGGAAGGGATGACGACAGTGAGGCCGGGTATATGGCCGTATAGCGCCTCTACACTTTGCGAATGGTATAGCGCGCCGTGAATACCGCCGCCATAGGGCATCCTGATAACCATGGGCACGTTGAACGAATTGTTCGAGCGGTAGCGTATCTTCGCCGCCTCGTTCATAATCTGGTCCATAGCCGGGTGGCTGAAGTCGGCAAACTGCATCTCGGCTACCGGCCTCATGCCGTTCATGGCCGCGCCGATGGCCGCGCCCGCGATTACGGACTCCGCGAGTGGGGTATCCATTACGCGGTCCCCGCCGAATTGTTTGAAGAAGCCGTCCGTTACGCCGAAAACGCCGCCGCGCGGCCCTACGTCTTCGCCCAGGACGAATACGCGCTCGTCCCTCTCCATCTCTTCTCTGAGGCCGTCTCTGATGGCCTCTATCATCGTCTTTACTGCCATTGTGCGCGCTCCTCCGGGGTGGCATATACGTGCAGTGGCGCATCCTCCGCACGCGGCTCAGGCTGTAGCTCGGCCCAGTCGGTGGCGTCGTTCACTTCAGCGTCAATGCGCTTCTTGATTTCGGCGATCTTCTCCTCTGTGGCAACGCCGCTATCGAGGAGGTATTGCCTGTACTTGGGGAGAGGCTCCTTCGCACGCCACATGTCCACTTCTTCTCGGCCCCGGTACGTGCGGTCGTTGTCGTCCGACGAGTGGGCGGTGAGCCTGTAGGTGATAGCTTCGAGCAGGGTCGGACCTTCACCATTGCGGGCGCGTTCTGCTGCTGCCTTCGCCACCTCGTAGACCGCCAGCACGTCGGTGCCGTCCACTTCGACGCCGGGCATACCATAACCCGCGCCGCGAGCAGCCACGCTACCGCCTGCTACCTGCTTGGGCACGGGCACCGAGATGGCGTACTGGTTGTTCTCGCACAAAAATATCACGGGGAGGTCGTGTATGCCCGCCAGGTTCAGCGATTCGTGCCAGTCGCCTTTGCTGGTGGCCCCTTCTCCGAAACTGACGACGGTCACTTCGTTCGTCTTGCGTAGCTTGGATGCGAGGGCTATCCCTGCGGCGTGGCAGAGCTGGGTGGCTACGGGTGAAGAGCCTGTCGCCATCTTCAATCGCTTGTACCCATAGTGCCCCGGCATCTGGCGGCCACCGCTGTTGGGGTCGTCCCTCTTGGCGAAGTGCTGAAGCATGGTCTCGCGGGGGGTCATGCCGACGCAGAGGCAGATGCCGAGGTCCCTGTAGTATGGCAGGAACCAGTCGCTACCCCGCTCAAGGGCGAAAGCCACTCCTATCTGTATGGCTTCGTGGCCCTGGCAGGAGATGACGAAGGGCGCTTTGCCCTGGCGGTTGAGCAGCCACATGCGCTCGTCCAGGGAGCGCGCCAGGAGCATGTAGTAGTACATCTCCAGGAGTTGCTCTTTACTTAGCCCAAGCTCCTCGTGCTTGGGCCTGGCAGATTTCTTCTTGCTGCCCGGCTCCACCTTCGGCTTGGTGGTGGTTGCCATAGATACCTCCTCGTACCATTGTCATTTTTGCGCCGCGAATTATGCGCACGTAGGCATAAACGCAGGCTGGGGAACATGCTGTCCAATCTTATCACAAGGTATGCGCCTTGTCAAAGGAGGAAAGGGGGGCAAGAGTACAGAGTAGGGGTAAAGGAAAGTTTTCGTAGGGGCGACCCGGTGGGTCGCCCCTACTGTAAGTCTGAACACCTAAAAAGGCTTGGAAGCAGGTCAAACGCGTCAATACTAGGGAGGGGTAGTGATAAAACGAGTAGAGAAGCCTTTTCATTGCCGCCTTCCTGGTGTCACCAACTCGTGTCTTAGGGAGGTCGCTCTCTCGTTAGCCGTAAAGTACAATCTCTTCCGCTTTCGGTACTCATACCACTTGACAAGTGGTAATATGTGTGCTAGAGTAGAGTACACACGAGGCTGTACCTGATAGCAGCCCGTTTCATACTATGCTCTTAGCGCACATCATATACTTAATGGTGTGAGAGAATTGTTATGGATGGGTTGGACCACCTCTAATAGTTCGACCATTTATCTTGTGAGCTAAATCGTGTGCGTAAGAGACTTACGGCAGAGCTTTACTCTGACGAAAATGCGCCGTGGGGTATTGAGAAAGTGAGGTGACTATGGTCTGACATTTCACCCTGGGCGGTACCAAATAACCGGTGCTGACCCTTGCATTCCTCGATGAGACCTAACCATTAGTATTTGTACCCAGGAGGACAAAGATGTGCGCACAAGGATCAGAAGGCACAGTTACTAATAATCCGGAATTTGAGACTGAAGTTATGCGGCTCATAAACGCGAAGCGGAAGGAGAAGGGCCTTAGGGAGTTTGACACCCCTGCGGCCTTGACTACAGCAGCCCGGTCATATGCTACCGATTGGGCATCTGGTAAATCACCCAAGGATGACCAGATTACGTCCCTGGGCTATGCGAACTGGGACATGATCTCAGGGGCCGAGAGCGATACTGACCAGGCGGCCGAGGTGGTGAGTGCGTTGTTGAAGGATACGCAGGAAGAGCTCGCCGCGAGGATACTCAGCAGCAATTGGACCGCTATTGGTGTTGGGTACGCGCAGAAATCCGGCACAAATGAATATAGCTGGGTTATAATTTATGCATGCACAGCTATCAACAAGCCAGAAGTTGAAACTGAAGTTATGCGGCTTATCAACGTGAAGCGGGCCGAGAGAGGCCTTCCGGCATTCAACACCCCTGAAGCCCTGACGACGGTAGCACGATCATACGCTAACGATCTCGCGTGTGGGAAATCACCCGGTTCGTCGATTGGTGAGCAGCTTAAAGCCTGGGGCTATTCACTTGGGAAGGAGACGTGGGGGGGGGCGAGTACTACTGACCAGGCGGCTGGGAGGGTGGCGGGGCTGTTGAATGATGATGAGGCTACGCTCGCCGACGGGGTATTCAGCACCAAGTGGACCGCTATTGGTGCTGGCTACGCGCAGAAAACCGGCACTAATGAAAATAGATGGGTTATGATTTATGCAGTGCCAAGCTAACGCGTCTATATTGCTGAAGCAACTCTACCAGGCAAGGTCGTTGGTGTAAGCGCATCTAGCTCAAGCTCTATCGCCCGCAACCGACTTGATGAGGCTTTGCTTGAGGTCCCACAGCTTCCGCGTGAGAGAGACGTGGTAGATATGGGGGTTTATCAGGCGGCGCACGCCCGCATCGAGGCGTTCCACGTCGCGTATGCGTTGTTGGCGCATCTCTTCGATGGTGGGGAGGTCGTAGACCAGCCTCCCCTCCTTCAGCACGTCCACCAGCAAAGGCTCTATCTCGGTGATGCCTGATCGGTTGAGCGTGCGGCACTTTGTATGGTCCGAAGGGTGATAGAGTTCGAGTGCGCCCATAGAGGCGGGATCCTCGTCATCGAGGCTCACCAGATCTGCTGTGGCCCTGCCCCGCGTGTCGTAGATGCGCCAGAGGCGCTTGTTGCCAGGGTTGGGCGTCTTCTGAGGGGACTCGGAGATCTTTATCGCGGGCGTCCACTCTCCATCCTTCTTCACCGCCACTAATTTATAGACGCCGCCCAGCGCGGGGTCGCCCTGCGACGTTATAAGGCGCGTGCCCACCCCGTACACGAGTCGCTTCAGCACGGTATCGGGTTCGACGCCGTACCTGGGTGCTTCGGCGGAAATTTGGGTGATGATCTGCCATATAACCATCTCGTCCAGGTCGTTGGAGAGGACGATGTATGTGTTGGGGAAGCCCGCAGCGTCCATCATCTTCGATGCCTGGATGCTCAGGTAGGCCAGGTCGCCGGAGTCGAGGCGGATACCGACCGGCTCGTGCCCTTTGCGGCGTAGCTCCTCAAAGACCGTTATCGCGTTCGGGATGCCACTTTCGAGCGTGTCTACCGTATCCACCAAGAGGAGGCACTCGTCCGGGTAGACCTCTGCATACGACCTGAACGCCCCTAGCTCGCCCTCGCCAAGCGTGATGAATAGCTGCACCATGCTGTGGGCGTGCGTGCCTTTCGGCTGGAAGCCCAGGACGGAGGAGACGCCCACGTTAGAGGTGAAGTCCGCACCGCCTATGAGCGCGGCACGAGCGCCCGCATTCGCGCCGAACCCTTGCCCCCGGCGCAGGCCAAACTCCAACAGGAGCCGCCCACGCCCACTTTCGTGGATCAGAGCCGCCTTTGTAGCGATCAGTATCTGGAAGTTGAGGTGGTTTAGCAGGGAAGTTTCAAGTACCTGGGCCATAGCAAGCGGCCCCTCTACGACGGTCAAAGGTGTGTGCGGGTGGACTACGCGCCCTTCCGGTACGGCGCGCATCGTCAGGCCATCGAAGGTGCCGTGCGTGCGCAGCCAGGCAAGGTAGTCTTCACCAAAGACGGGAGCGCCCACCCTGCTTCTCTGGTGGCGCAGGCACTCTATATCTTCGTCCCTGAAGCGCGCCCGCCCCATCCAATTGAGGAGCCATTCCAGCCCGGCGTTCACACAATAGCCCGCCTGGTGGGTGCCGTAGTGGGGATAGTTGCGGAAGAAATGGTCGAACTGTACCTGCTGCTCGTGCAGGCCCATGCGGAAGTAGACCTGCAACATAGTGAACTGGTACTGGTCAGTGAAGAGAATGCCTTCCGCCGTAGCCTGGTCCGATTGCTTCATGATTGGACCCTCCAACACGCAAAATCTGGAAGTATTATACGTGATGCGTATTGCGTAGTTCGTATTGCGTGATACGGGAATGACGAAGACACAAAGAATAATAAGATTATTTGAATAGGACCGCGGAGGCGCTGAGAAGCAATACGCAATGCGCATCACGTCTGATGGTTGCCGGGTATGTCATTTGCTCGGTATAATTAGGGCCATGCCCGCAGACAGACGACACTCACCATACCAGGAGCGCCTGGACAGGGGGACGCAGCGGCCCGTTGACCCTCGCGTCAGGCTCGTTAAACTAGAGAGCAAGGCGCTGGGAGTCGCCAAGCGATTTTACATAGCTCTACCTCCCGGCTACAAGCGGCCAGGCAATAAGGACATTCGTTATCCTGTCCTGTACCTTTTCAGAGGGCACGAGCGCGAGTGGGTCCACAGGTGGCAGGACAAGTCGAGGCGGGGCCGCACCGTCGTTGACGTATATCGCGATCTGCTGGCCGGTGGCAAGGTGGGGCCGATGATCCTGGTCTTCCCAGGCATCAGCAGCAGCGACAACAGGCTGCCCGGCTTGCTCGTCAACTTCCTCGCTCCCGAACTGGCCCGCAAAGCGCCAGGCGTGGGCACGGGCCGCTTCGAGGACTATTTCCTCCAGGAGCTTGTGCCATACGTAGACAGTAATTTTAGGACTATCGCCGAGCGCACCGGGCGCGCGGTTGACGGCTTTTCGCTAGGCGGCTTCCAATCGATCAAGATTGCTGCCCAACATCCTGAGTTGTTCTGCTCCGCCGGGGCATTCGACGGTACTTTCCTTTACGCGACATACAAGGGCAAAGCGTTGCGGGCTACCGACCGGGTGCTGCGAAACCCTTTGCTCGGCCCGGCGTTCGGCGTGCCTCTCGACATGGAGTACGTCGCCGCCAACAGCCCGGCCAATCTCCTATGGCGTGCAGAGCGCGACACGCTTGCCGGGGTGCAATGGATGGTCAGGAGCGGCCCGAAAGAAGCGGAACCCTGGCAGTCCAATTACTACCGGGCGCAACACGTTATCGGGATATTAGAGACGCGCAACCTGGAAAACAGCGTGGCCGGCGTGATGCCGGAAGCAACCCATAGCTGGCACTGGGCCGACAAGCACATGGAAGGCACTCTACCCTTACACTGGCAGGCGCTCCAACCGGCCACGCGTGAGCAAAAGATACCGCGCACGCCTGCTGTGGGTGCCTGACCATCCCACCGATAATCAGAGGTTAGCCAGCAACTTTTCTAAACACCACGACGCCAAGACGCCAAGACACCGAGAGTTTTATCGTGCGGTTTTGAGTAAAATGCCGTGAGCGCCGGACGCGCTATTCCCATAGCGTCTTGGCGCGATCTTAGCGTCTTTGCCCTTGGCGGTTGGCACCTCATTGTTGGTGAGACCGGTATGTTCGGGAACTTTCTATGATATATTACGGGTCCAAATCTTGGGGGTACAGATATGTTCTGTCACAAAGTGAAAATACGAGCAGCGCTGTTGTGCATGGTCTCCATTGCGTACTTGGGACACTCAACCGATCCTGTACCTGCCCTCGCACAACAGAATGAACCTAGCCACTACTTTACCGAGACGGGCAAAACAGTAAAGGGCAAGTTCCTTACATATTGGCAGACACACGGCGGTTTAGCTCAACAGGGGCTCCCGATCTCCGAGGAGTTGACAGAGGTCTCCGACCTAAACGGCAAGCCTTACACCGTCCAATACTTCGAGCGCGCTGTGTTTGAAAAACATCCGGAAAATCAGCCTCCCTACGATGTGCTTCTCAGCCAGCTTGGTACCTACAGGCTTAGAGTGAAGTACCCTGACCTATCCGCCAAAAACCACCCTGTTGCCCTTGGCACGATCGGCGGTCAGCTGTTGTATCCATCAGAAGGAGCGCCACCGATGGTCGTATACGCCCTCGAAGTGGGAGGCAACCGCTACTACGTCGGGCACAATACAGGCTTGGGCGATCCAGTTATATGAGGTACGGCTTTTACGATCTCGGGGATTGCTCCTGGCAAGTACTATCTCTATGCCTACGTTGATCCCTCTATGGAGTACCAGCCCGACTTCGCCCTCGCATACACGAAGAGCGCCCTGTGCGAGATTGACCCAAGTTACGATTGTGGTGATAATTCCCTCTTGCCGGTCGACGTCAGGCCAGGAGCGAATGTAGGAGGTTTGCCTGTTGGAGCAATACTGCCTCCCGGGAGGATAGTGCCACGCCTTGCGCTGACTGGTGCCTGCGAAACGTTCAAGGAAACGGGTAGGACCATGTGCGGTGGCCCATTTCAGGCTTATTGGCAATCGCACGGTGGGCTAGCCCAGCAAGGCTATCCAATTAGCGACGAGATCCGTGAAGTCTCAGACTTGGACGGCAAGGAGTACGTGGTGCAGTATTTTGAGCGGGCGGTATTTGAGAAGCACCCGGAGCTTGGACCGGCAAATTACGTACAACTGTCCCAACTCGGCACCTTCCGGTTTCGAGAGAAATACGAGCGCCCCTAGTCTCCACCGACCACTTCACTCCTCCCCAACACTGCTTTTGAAAAGAGCGGCAAAACCAGGAGAAGAAACGTAACCTGGTTTTGGGACACGACGACGGTGGGCGTGCTATTTCGTTTGTCTCTCTATTCTAACTGCTTCACACCCGTTTTAGCCACTCCCGCGCGCTACATCGCCTTGACAAAGGCCAGGCGCTGCCGTATAATTGGTGGAGCCTATGAACGTAGGCCACTTGCAGCGTCGTTCCGCGATAGCTCAACGGTAGAGCAGGCGGCTGTTAACCGCAAGGTTCCAGGTTCGAATCCTGGTCGCGGAGCCATCACAACTCAAATACCAAGCACAACAGCGCCAGCGCCCCAGCAGCCTGGCGATTTGTGTTCCTTAGGCAACAATAATAGCTGCCGATTGGGTATAATAGATTGTTGCATCGGGCGCGGAGTGCGCGGGCAAGATATTGTAAGGCATCATATTACAAGCAAGGGATATAAAGAAAGTGGACAGACAGACAGCAATAGAGAATCTACTCGACCTTTACGAGAACCCTGCCCACCGGGGGCCATTGGAGGGCGCGGACGTGTCGGTGAACGGAGGCAATCCGGGCTGTGGCGATGTCATAACCATCCATCTCCTGGTGGGCGGCGGTGACACGGCCAGCCGGATCATGTTCGAGGGAGAAGGCTGCACCATCAGCCAGGCCGCCGCCGAGCTGGTCACGGCGCGTATGGAGGGTGCCACGCTCCACGACATCGAGGAGTTGCAGCACGACATCATCATTGACGAGCTTGGGCGAGAGGTGGTTATGTCAAGACCGCGCTGTGCCACCCTCGCGCTGGGTACGCTCAAGCAGGCTGTCAAGGAATACAAGGATAACAAGCGTAAAGTACAGGCAGCCGCCGATACGCTCATGGGTAAGCACGACACTGCGAGCCACCAGAGCGTGTGAGATTATATATGGGCGTGTTCCTTCGTCTAGGGCGCGGCCTTGCGCCCTACACGCGGCGTGCAAGGTCAACCCTGCCCGGAGAAGAACTCCACCAGCACGGGCGCGAGTACCGCCGCATCCACGTTGTGCCACTGGCCTTCTAGCGTGCGATAGTGCGCGTTGGGGAGGGCATCCGCCTGCGCTTGCGTGGACATTCGCAACCAATCCCAACTTTCACTCCCATCTACTACAAGCGTGGGCACCGTCACCTGGGCCAGACGCTCAGTAGGCAGGGTATAGTCGCCCATGATCGTAGCATCGTAGGCGAGCGTGTGCGCTAACGCCTCCTGGTGGGGCCACCAGGGCTGCGTGCGCGCTTGCGAGGCGAACTCCTGCGGCAAACCCACCACCTTCGTCATGAAATACTCGACGGCGTCCCCTCGGCGGCCAGACTCTACCATCTCGGTGTAGATCCTGGCCGTATCCGCAGGTGGGCGGGGGCGGGTATCATCAACTATGTAGGGAGCCTCGAACACGGCCAGCTTCTCTACCTTGTCAGGCAGCGCGCGGGCGGCCTCCAGGGCAAGCGCCCCGCCTGAGGAGATGCCATACAGGGAGGCTCGCCCGCCTGCCTCGTCTATCACCGCCTCTATATCTTCGATCTCTCGCTCCACCGCATAAGGCGCAGTGTCGCCGCTTTCGCCACGCCCGCGCCTGTGGTAGTTGTAGACGGTGAAGTGTTGAGCCAGGTGCACTGCCAGGGGCGCGTTCGACGTATGGTCCACCGACCCGCCGGACACCAGGACCACCGCCGGGCCGTTTCCCGTGCGGTCATACGCGATCTGGGTGCCATCTCTCGAGGTTACCTGTCCCACTATAATTCTCCTTTGGGCTAAGCCATGTGATATACTGCTACTCCCCTGGGTTACTTGTTGCCGGTCGCCTGCGACTTGCTCCGGCTATAGATCCGCCAGGTTGTCGCGTTTGTCGCCTGTGACCATCAGGATCGAGCCGGTGGGGAAGACCAGCAGCGTGTACTTCTCATTACGCCAGGTAACCAATACCGGCCCCGGCGGCTTCCCCTCGAAGCTGACCCCATCCTTGACGAGCCTCTCCTCGCGCTTCAGCCGCAGCGAGAAGCCGTGCCAACACTCCCGGAATATGGAGGCAATTGTGTCGTACGCAGACTCGAAGCGCGAGCCGTGCGCTCGCATCTCGCCGCTCCGCATGGTAGCCGCTACCCGATAGTTCTTCTGGGCAGCCTCGAAAATGGAGTCTACTTGCTCCAATATAGTCTGCCAGGGCGTGCCGAAGGGCACGCGCACGTAGCCGAGATGCCCTTGCACGCGGTCGTCAGCCGAGAACCTGTAGCCCGGGTAGACGGTGATCTCCACCAGGCCATTAACTTCGTAGCCCACAAAGAGCAGCGTATTGCCGTAGGAGGCCGACACGCCCTGAAAGTCGGGCATGAGGGTCGGGGGTGCGCCACCCTCCTGGCGTGGTTGGCTAGCTCTGCGGCTGGGGCGGTATCGCCGGGCGGGCGCGCTGCCCGTATACTGTTCGTCTGACAACTCTCAATATCCTATTTTGGAATTGGCGGCATCGTTGGGTTTGCAGGCAAGGGCCTACTACGATATGATACAGAACTGTAGAGCTTGCAACAAGAGGCTTGCTCCCACCGTGAACGAACGCAGGAGAGATATTCCATGAGCATGAGACGACCGCGCCACAATATGGGCCGTATTGATTGGATTGGGGCAGAGGCTATCGGTGTGCCTGGGCAGCGCACGTTTCGGGTGCTGGTACAATCGCAGGCAGGCGCGGCCCAGCTATGGATGGAAAAAGAGCAGTTGCAACAGCTAGCCGAGGCGATTGCCAGGATGGTGGTAGAGATTGACACAGAGCGCGGCTCAGAAGTACGGAACACCCCCGTGCTCGCCGAAAACCCCAAGCCGCCCGACTTCCCCTCCAACCCCGCCATAGAGGTAAGGGTGAGTACGCTAGGCCTGAGATACGATCCCCAACGCGACCTGATCGCCCTGGAAGCCTTCGACATCGAGGCGTCCGAAGGTGAGGTGCCTGCCTTCAGGTGCCTTGCTACCCGCCGCCAGATGGAGACGCTACAGGCGAACAGCCTCGATGTAGTGTCGTCCGGCAGGCCCAGGTGCCCCTTTTGCCATGCGCCGCTACCCTCGCCCGGCATGCCTCACTTCTGCCCGCCCACCAACGGCCACCAGAAGCTATCGCCTGATGAAGAGTAGCTCTGGCACAATCCTTCTGTAAAACTAATAAAAATCCCTGTTGGGCGCTCCGCGCCCAACAGGGATTTTTATTAGTTTTATCTCTCCTCCCCATGCATGGGGGAATGACTACTCGATTTGCCTCTCGCTAAGCTCGCCGGTGAGCGAGTCTTTGATTTCGAAGAAAGCATTCACGAAGGAGTCCATGCCCGCCAGCTTGCCCGACTTCCAATCCGCCATACTGACTGTGATGAGAGGGCGACCCTTCACTGAGACGAAGAGGCTCCTCTTGCGCCAAAGGAAGTAACGCGCCATCAGGAGCAATCCGCCAAGTCCTAATACCAGGCCGGGCACGAAAGGTTCCACAAACGCGTATAGTAGGGAGAAGTTAGACACTAATGCAGCTCTTTGCACCTGGGCATACATCAGGGCGGCTGACATAGCCAGCAGCAACAGGCCAAAGAAGAAGTTCCAGCCCGACGCCCGTTCGGCCAGGGTGCCCACCGCGTCGATGTCCCGCACGAAGGCTGACCGCACGACACTTGGGGCAAGCAATATAACCCGCTTATTAGTCAGGTAGAGCGCGCCAAGCTGGTAGGCTACGCTCTCTTGCTGCAATAGTTGGAGCGCGCCCTTCGGCACGAGAGGGCCTGTGGCAAGAAGCGGCCCGCTGTAATTGAGGGGGCCGGTCTGTCGCCCAGCATAATTGAGCGGCCCTGTCTGCCGCCCGGCGTAATTTAGAGGCCCGGTGTTGCGGTCATAAGCTTCTGAGGAAGGGACGCGGGGGGGTAAGGGGCCTGAAGCGCGGGGCTGCTCGCGGCTTGAAGCGGGGGCGGTGGCCACGTCCTCTAGCTGGTAGGGGCGTGCCGGTGACGGGGCATTACCGTTTGGGTTATACTCCGTTCGTGCAGGGCGAGCGGGAGGCGACAATGGAGCAGAGACCGGGGTTGCGGTGGACTGAATGGGCGGGCTGGGCACGGGACGTGGCATAGACCTGGTGGTCGCCGATGCGCCAGGCAGCACGAGGCCACATCGAGGGCAGGATTTAGCCTCCGGTGCGAGTGAGCCTTTGCAGCGCGGGCAGACGATGAGCGTAGCCAAGTTCAAGCTTCCCCTACGTGCCAGGTTACGACTAGAGTACAGGGAGAGTATATCACAGCCACTATGCACCCGCAATTACGTGGAGAACCGCAAGTGCTTAGATTACAGGTAAAGAAATGTCTCCGCAGGGGAGACCCGGTGGGTCGCCCTGGTCGGGATGGCGTATCATGCTTGAATCATATCCTGGACAGGGCGGCTCACCGGGTCTCCCCTGCGGCAGCAGTATGAACGCTGGCGGAGAACTATTGGACGCGTGGATACGCGAGCAGATAAGAGCCAACGGACCCGTGACCGTCGCCCGGTTCATGGAGTGGGCGCTGTACCACCCGCAGTACGGATATTACACGACTGGACCCAACATCGGCCCACGTGGCGACTTTACCACCAGCCCCGAAGCCTCGCCTATGTTCGGCAGGCTCCTGGCAAAGCACATCTCCGAGACGGACGCGCTGCTGGGCAGCCCTTCCCTATTTCACGTCGTTGAGTTTGGTCCCGGACGAGGCACTCTGGCGGGAGATCTGCTCGATAGGCTTCAGCAAGCGGACCCATCATTCTATCAAAGGCTGCAGTACTGGCTTGTTGAGGTCAGCCCTGCCCTGGCGGCGACTCAGAAGGAACGCCTCTTGCCTGCCCACTCCGAGGTGGCGCGCTGGGCAAGCAGGCCGGAGCAGGTGCCGCGCGAGCCTATGGCACGCGGGCTTATGGGCGCGGTAATAGCCAACGAGTTCATTGATGCTTTCCCAGTACACGTCGTTGAGAACTACGGCGGGGTCGTCAGCGAGCAGTATGTTGGCCTGGCAGGCGATGAGGCCCTGCGATTTAGTTATGGTCCACCTTCGGACCCGCGACTGCTGACATTCATAGAACAATACGAGATCGCGCTTGAACCCGGCCAGCGAGTCGAAATCAATCTGGGCGCTGAAGAATGGGCAAAAGTGTTAGGCGAGATAATGGCGGCCGGCATTGTCACCGTGATCGACTACGGTGACACTCAGCCCGCCCGGTACTCGGAGGCGAGGCGCGAGGGCACCCTCCTGGGGTACTACGGCGGCGCGGTCACCCACGACATCCTGGCTCACCCCGGCAGGCAGGACCTCACGGCGCTGGTTGATTTCAGCGCTCTCCTGGATAGCTGCCGCGAGGCAGGCTTCGACCTGCTCGGCATGACCCGCCAGGCAAACTTTCTCATAGGCCTGGGGTTGGGCACGACGGAGACGGTGGAGGGTTCCGCCAATGACGTGCAGGACGCTCTGGAAACGCGGCGCGGCTTGCAGGCGCTCGTCTCCATGGAGGGACTAGGCAGATTCCACGTGATGCTCCTCGGCAGGGGGGTTGATATTTCAGCGGCGAAAAGCAGGCTATCCGGGCTGAAATATGCGTCCGTTTAAAGGCTGGCCTACACTTTGCTGTATCTCTCGTGTAGACCTGTTTTTGCACCGACAGGTGAAAGGAGGCCCAGGATGCCAAGGGGTGTAGAAGAAGGCAGCAAGCGAGATCGCCAGTACGAGCATATCAAGGACTCTTACGAGGAGCGCGGCGTCTCCGAAGAGGAGGCCGAAGAGCGGGCGGCTCGCACCGTGAACAAGCAGCGTCGCGAAGAAGGCGAGACTAAGGAGCAGAGAGACGAGAAAGCGGACTAGGGACCGGCCACCGAGGAGGTGATATTCATGTACGACCAGACCGATAACAACGCCACCGAGCAAACGTGCCCGAACTGCGGGATGCCGCAGGCTGAATGGCAGGGAAACAGCGGCTCAGGCTGCCAGCTAGGGGAGAAGACCTACTGCTGCCAGGGGTGCGCGATAGGCACGGGATGCACCTGCAAATAGACGCTTAGCGGTGGGCAAACAAACTAACCCGCCTGGGCGCAATCAGGCTACGGAGCCACCCGTCATCAGGAGACCTAGCTTCTCGCGGGTGGCTTCCGCGCGTGGCAAGGTAGCAACTAGCTTGCCCTTGTAAATGACCCCGATCGTGTCGGAGAGGGCCAGCACCTCGTCAAGTTCTGCGGACACCAGCAGCACGCCCACTCCTTCATCCCTCTGCGCGATGATCTGCTTGTGGATGAACTCTATCGAGCCTACATCGAGCCCGCGCGTGGGCTGCGTGGCGATGAAGAGGCGTATCTGGCGGGAAAGCTCGCGCGCCAGGATGGCTTTCTGCTGGTTGCCCCCCGAAAGATTGCGGGCAAGCGCCTGGATGCCGGGCGTGCGTACGTCGAACCGCTTGACCAGCTTACGCGCGAAATCCCCTATGAAAGCGAAGTTGCGTAACGGCCCACTGGCGAAGGGCGGCTCGTCGTGCGTGGTGATGCTCATATTGTCGGCGATGGAGTAGGTGAGCACGAGGCCGTGCTTATGCCTGTCTTCGGGTACGTGGGCCACACCCATGTCTATGAGCGACCGCGTGTTGGCGTTGGTGATGTCTCGCCCATCAAAGCTGATTTTGCCGTGCGACACTTTACGCAGGCTGGTTAGCGCCTCCACCAACTCGGTTTGCCCGTTACCTTCAACACCCGCCACTCCAAAGACTTCTCCCTCGCGCACCGTGAGATTGAGGCCGTCCACTGCGAACTGCCCGCGATTGTCCTTCACTTGAAGATTCTCTATCTCCAGCACCGGCTTACCCGGCTTCGCGGGGCGCTTGTCAACCTGGAGGAGCACCGAGCGCCCCACCATTAGGGAAGCGAGATCGGCTTCGGTGGCGGTGCGCGGGTCGGCAGTGCCCGCCATGCGCCCATGCCTCAAGACGGAGATGCTATCGGCTATCGCCAGCACTTCTTTCAGCTTGTGCGAGATAAAAACGATAGACTTGCCGCTCTCGGTCAGGCGGCGCATGATGGTGAAGAGATCTTGCGCCTCCTGCGGCGTGAGCACGGCGGTAGGCTCGTCCAGGATAAGTATGTCTGCGTTGCGGTAGAAGGCTTTGAGAATCTCCACCCTCTGCTGCGAGCCGACCGGCAGGTCCTCTATCTTCGCGTCGGGGTCAACCTGTAGGCCGTACTCAGCTGACAGCTTACGCACGCGCTCGGCGGCCGCGCGCCTGTCAAGCATCACCCCGGCGGTAACAGTCTCGCCCCCCAGCATGACGTTCTCCGTGACGGTGAGGGGCGGGACCAGCATGAAGTGCTGGTGGACCATGCCTATACCGGCGGCTATGGCGTCGTTCGGCCCGCTGAAGTGTACCTCTTTGCCTTTGACGTAGACGTGCCCCTCGTCCGGCTTGTAGAGGCCGTACAGTATGTTCATGAGGGTAGACTTGCCCGCGCCGTTCTCCCCCAGCAGGGCGAGTATCCCGCCGCGCCGCAGATCGAGGTCAATATGGTCGTTGGCTAGCACTCCTGGGAAGCGCTTGGTCACTCCACGAGCCTGGAGCGCATAATCAGGGTTGGGCGCGTCCGCCAGTTGGGTTGTGTGTTCTTGCGTTTGCATTTATAAGCCTATCCGGGTGAAAACGCACTACTTGTCATACGGTATGCCAACGGCGGCGGGCGGCGTAGAGCGGCCCACCAGCCCCGCCAGCACGACTATCGTAACGAGGTAGGGCAGGATACCTATGAGTTGGAGGAGGTTGTACTGCCTAAGGGCCACGACCAACGGACCAAGCAGGAGCAGGCCGATAAGCATAGACGATACGATACCGAATGGCGTGCGGCTGGCGAAGGCAGATAGCCAGGAGGGAAGAGCCTCCGGGCGCATGACATTGA
Organism: Chloroflexia bacterium; assembly: GCA_036399775.1. Taxonomy (GTDB): domain Bacteria; phylum Chloroflexota; class Chloroflexia; order QHBQ01; family JADMIH01; genus JADMIH01. Next base: position 137,500 of record DASWMJ010000089.1, read on the forward strand.
GCCGCTTGAGGGCAGCCAGGCCGATTATCAGCACGGCGACTACGACCACCATCCAGGCAGGTATGCCGCCAAGTAAATCGAGGAAACTACTGCCCGCCGCCGTGCCCGTATCGCACTGCTGGATGTTGATCTGCGCGGCCGATGCTAAACCAAACAAGAGGGCCGCGCCCCACGCGCCGAAGGGGGTCCACTTGCCGAAAATCAGGGCGGCCAGGGAGATGAAACCGCGCCCTGCGGTCATGCCTGGGGAGAAGGACGACACCTCGGCGACCAGGTAGGCCCCGGCCAGGCCCGCTATGCCCCCGCCGATGATGACGTTGGCGTAGCGCATGAAGAAGACGTTGATGCCCACCGTGTCGGCGGCGCGAGGGTGCTCGCCCACCGCTCGCGTGCGCAGTCCCCACCGCGTGTAGAAGATGACGAAATGGACCACCACCACTAAGATGAGCGCGGCCCATATGATAGGTTGGTGAGAGAAGAGCCCGCCGTACGGTTCTAGCTGGGAGAGGAAGGGTATATCAAGAATAGGCAGGCGCGGGATTGGAGGGGCATTGCGGGCGTAATACTGGTCGTAGAAGTAGCCCGTCATGCCGAATGCCAGAATATTGACCACTGTGCCGCTAATAATCTGGTCTATCTTGAACGTAACCGACAGGAGCGCGTGGAGTGCCGCCAGGAGAGCTGCGCTTAATGGGGCAGCCAGCACTCCCAGCCAGATGTTGCCGGTGATAGAGCCGACCGCATACGCGCTGAACGCGCCCATGAGCATCATGCCCTCGATGGCGATGTTGACCACGCCCGAACGCTCGCAGAATAGGCCGCTCAACGCGCCCAGGGTAAGGGGCGTCGCCACCCTCAGGGTGGTAACGAGCACCGTCACTATCAGCACATCAATTGGGACGCCGCATACTGTCATAGGGGTTAGGGATCAGGGATCAGGGATCAGGGATCAGTTAGCACTCAGTACTCGCTCAGGTAGGGGGGCTATTCGTCCTTTGTTCATCGCCTTCTTTGTTGCCGGTGAAGACCGGGTCGCCCTCCGGTGTCTCCGATTTGCCTGTCGGATAGCTCGCGGAGAAGCGCGTCTCGGTTAGCGGCTCTTCGGTGAGAGGGGCTTCAGCGCCGCCAACGGGCACGGCGGCTGGGGCCAGCGTCAGGGTGGTAGCGATGGGCTTGATCTTCAACCTGAAGAGCCACACGATAATCACGTCCGCCGCCACGAAGAGGAGCACCAGGCCCTGCACGACCGAGATGATGGACTGCGAAATCTGAGTGTTGAACTGCATCTGGGTAGCGCCCGAACGCAGCCCGCCAAATAGGAGAGCCGCGCCCACCACGCCGAAGGGGTGCGTGCGTCCAAGCAGGGCGATGGCTATGCTGTCGAAGCCGTAGCCGGAGCCGAAACCAAGCTCGTGGCGGTAGGTGACGCCCGTCACTTCCACGCTCCCCGCAGCGCCCGCCAGCATGCCGCTCAGGGCCATCGCCAGCACGGTGCTACGGGCCACGCTCATGCCTGCATAGCGCGCGGCGTGGGGGTTCGCGCCAACCGTGCGTATTTCGAAGCCCCATGTGGTGCGGCTGAGAAAGATGTAAACGAGGATGGCGGCCACGAGCGCGAGGACCACGCCCCAGTGCATCTCCCACTCGCTGCCGGGGAATAGTAGGGGTAATTGCGCCTGCTCGGCTATAGCAGGCGTGCGGGCCGTGACGCCCGTGGGGTCTTTCATCGGGCCGCCGATCAGGTATTGCACTATCTGTAGGGCGATGTAGTTGAGCATGATGGTGATAATCACCTCATGCGCGCCCCGGAAGGCTTTGAGAGCGCCTGGGATCGCGCCCCAGGCCATGCCCGCGAGGAGGCCCGCGCCCATCGCCAGTATCAGGTGAACGGGGAAGGGGAGGCCCTTGATCGAGTAGCCGACAAAGGCGGTGGCTAGCGCGCCCGCCGCCAGTTGCCCCTCGGCACCGATGTTGAAGAGGCCACACTTGAAGGCCAGGGCGACGGCCAGCCCCGCGAAGATGTAGGGCGTGCTCGCCATGAGGGTGTCGGCTATCCGGGACGGAGAGCCGACAGCGCCCTTCCAGAGGCCCACAAACGCGCCGTCCGGCCCGATCACCTTCATGATGTCGCCCGTGGAAGCCCAGATGACTAGGCCGCTGAGCACGAAGGCGGTGAAGATAGCCAGCACGGGCACAAGGAGAGACCTACCGGTGCGTAGCCACTCGTTGATGGGGTTGGCGGCAGGCTGCGCGGTGGGGGTGGGCGCGCCTGCCAAACCTGGGTTGCCTTTGGAATTACCTGAGATCGTCTTCAAGGAGTTTCCAGGTAAGAAAGAGGCGGTGCAACACCCGTTCTATCAGGTTTTACACCGCCCCGGTTAGCTCACGTTTATGACGAGGTCAGAACGTTACGCCATTATACAGCATCTCAGGGGCAGGGGCTGGGAGCGCCCTTGGCAGGTGAGACGCAAGTCTTGACGGAGCCATCCTTCAAGCCCTTGTCGAGTTCTTGCAGCTTGGCCTTGGCTTCGGCCGGCACCTTGCTCTCCATGTCGTGGAAGGGAGCGAGGCCCACTTCGCCGGTGTTGTTGCCGCCCTTGAAGGTGCCATCCTGTGCCGACTTGATCAGGTTGAAGACGCCGGGCGTCAGCAGCTTCATCGCGCTCGACACTAACGCGCCCTTGTACTCGTCGCCGATGGTGTTGTACTGGTCGGTGTCCACGCCGATAGCGGCGATGTTGCGCTCTTTGGCGGCGAATATAGCGCCGTTGCCCGTCAGACCGCCCGCGCCGAATACCACGTCAGCGCCCTTGTCTATCATGGACAACGCGGTAGTCTTGCCCCATTCAGGGTCTACGAAGGTCTTGCTGATGTCTACATCGCTGTGATATGTCGCCTGCACGGTGATGTCGGGCTTGATAGCTTTGGCACCGGCCTTGTAACCCTCACCGAAGCGCCATACCGGGGGCACGTCGTCGGTGCCGAGGACTGCGCCGATGTTGTTGGTCTTAGTAATCAGCGCGGCCAATGCGCCTGCCAGGTAGCCTGCCTTGTCCTCGTCGAAGATGAGGCCCGCTACGTTCGGCACGGTCTCAGCCTGGAACTGGTCCACGCCGATGAATTTGACCTCCGGGTTGGCCTTCGCCGCTTTGGTCGTGGCCTCGCCCAGCGCGAAACCGACGGTGACTATAACATCGTAATCTTCGTCAATGAACTGCTGGATGTTCTTGTCGTAGTCTTTGGTGTCAACGGTCTCGACGGCCTTGATCTCGACGCCCAACTCTTTCTCGGCCATCTGGACGCCTTCCCAGGAAGACTGGTTGAACGACTTATCGTTCAGGCGGCCAACGTCTGTTACCAATCCCACCTTCAGCTTCGCGCCCATTGCAGCGCCTTCGGTGGGGGTCTCCTTGGCCTCCATAGCCTCCTGGGTGGGGGCGGGATCCTGTGAGAGCAGTCCGGCCGTTGCGGTGGGTGGAACAGGCGTCGCCGCGTCACCTCCACAAGCCGCCAGCATAGGGGCTAACAAAAGGACTGAGGCCAGCGCCGCCCCAGCACGGCCAAATAGTCGCCTTTTCATAGACATATCCTTTCCTCCTGATTTGTGTATATGGTTACTCGCCGCGTGCTGCCCTATTATAGCACTCTTGCGTGCCAAGTCAAGCATCGAGCGGAGGCAGATTCCACCCGTACCAGGGCTTACACCCATACCAGGAGCTAAACGCCAAGAGGCAAAGACGCCAAGAACCCGCCACGATTATGTGGGAATAGCTGGTCAGGCAATACCAGCATCATACTGAAAACCAACCAATAAAACTTTTGGCGGGTTCTTGGCGTCTTTGCCTCTTGGCGTTTAGAAGGTAGGGCTGATTCAAAGTCAAAGGTAGGGGCAGATGGCGAATGCGCGCACGGCGAAGGATGTGCCGCCCTCGATGGCAGGGGGCACGGCGAAGAACCTGAAGCCGCTCTCCGGGAGTTGCTCAAGGCCGCGCAGGTGCTCCACTATCGGGATGCCTGCCGCCAGGAGGATGGTGTGCGCGGGGCGGGATGCGTCGCCTATGTCGTCTATATTCGCGCAATCTATGCCTACTAGAGAAGCGCCCGCCGCGACGAGGGCATGGCACGCGTCCGCGCTGACGAATGGACCTGAGCGAAAATAGTCTGACCCTCCCCATCGCTCGGACCAGCCGGTGCGAACCAGCACCGCTTTGCCGCTCACATCCACACACTCAAAAGCGCCAGGGCCGACCGGACCCTCACGCAGAACAGTTACAACTACGCCGGGCAGATCCGCCAGTTTTTCGAGCGGCAGGCTCGCCAGGTCGGGGCCGTCAGGGTGGCGGTGGAAGGGCGCGTCTACATAGGTGCCGGTGTTGCCGCCCAGTTCGTATGTTGCTATCTGGAAGGTAGTGCCGGGAGCGTAGATACCACGTTCAGCGCTTTGCTCATGGGTAAACCACGTGCGGAAGCGCGGCTCCGGCAGGCCCGGATACGAAGGCATACCGGGCGCAAGGTTGTGGCTGAGGTCAATGAAGCGCGCCATATTTTGCTCCTGTGAAATAGGAATCAGGGATCAGGCGCTATCAGCAGGCAATCGCCTCGTGGCTGCTTCCTCTAGGAGCACCCTGAAAATCGCGGCCTGGTCTTTGGCGTCATCCAGAGCATTATGCGTCAGTTTAGCGGGTCCGACGTACCTGGGGAGTAGCTTATCCAAGCCCGTTTCGGCCCAGGAGGAACCGGACAGGCCCATGTAGTAGGCTTTGATGTCTATCGCGTTGTGGCCGAAGGGGTTGCGGCCCAGGAAGCGGTGGAAGTAATCGTGGACGAACATCCAGTCGAAAGGTGCGTTGAAAGCGACGAACAAGGGGCGCACGGGCGGTGGTATCTCACGCGCCAACCAGGCCTCGAACTGGGCCATCGCGTCTGCTGGTGGAACGCCCGCCACCCTCAGCTTCTCAAGCGAGAGGCCATGCACCGCCAGGGCTTCCTTCTCGGCGTTGCTGTTCACCGGCTGCAACTCTACGTAGAAGGTGCGCTCCGGTTCGGCGACCAAGCACGCGCCTATAGACAGGAGCGAATAGAGGCCGGGGTTCGGGCCGGCAGTCTCCACATCAACAGACACAAAGACCTCGCGGATAGGGCCACGATGTGTCACGGATCTGTACTCATCGACTCGATGTACGACTTGATAGTGGGGAGTTCATTCAGCCGCTCATGGAAGAAGTTATTGATGAGGTTGATGACGTACGCCCGCGCAGCCTCTACTTCCGTCGCGATAGCGTGACCTGCTTCCTGCCGCGTGAGGCCGTCGCGCAGACGCAAGAGGGAGCGCACGATCTCGCTCTCCTGCGCGCCCTCAAGCACCTGCACTACGGAGACGATAAGAGCGTCGGCCTGTGCGAGCACGTTGTCCATCGGTATGGAGGAGCCGGGCTTGGTGGCGTCTTCGATGGTGCGGATTAGGGACCATACCTGGTAAAGCACCGTCGCAGGCTCGTCGAAAAGCTCGCGTATAAAAGCAGCCTCCTGGTAGCGGCCCGTCAGCCTGAAGATATTGTACATGCGCTTGGCGGCCTTGCCGTAGTTGGCATCGCTCGCCAGGTACTTCCTAACTTCCTTCTCCAACTGCTCGACGTAGTCATCTAACGCGTCGGTGGATACCTGCTTCGCCAGCTTTGAAAAGACGGGGATCGACTCCGCCTCAAGGTAAACTTCCTGGAAATAGGCGTCAAGATAGCCGTCCAGCGGCGTTATCTCCCCGTTTGGAGCCTCCCAGGTGACATCCAGCATATTGCTGGCATTAGCCAACAGGCCTCGCGCGGCATCGGCTACTATCCAATCGAGCTTGCACCAACCAGGCTCAAGAGCGACCTCGTCCCACTCAATTGTGGCGGGAGAGCCATCGGGCCGGAAGGCGGCGATGCGGCCTGCTTCTATTTCGGGCAAGAACCAGGTGATTGGAGAGCCTTTCTTCTTCAGCTTGCCCCCTATTACCACGTCGTAGGGGTAGGAGCCGAACTTCAACTCTATGAACTGGTAGTTTGTACCCCTGGCTGAGCTAAGGGCTTTCTCTCGCATCAAATCGGCAAGGATGTGGCAGGCCTCCTCGCGAGTGGGAGCGAGGATATTCACACGCTCGAAGTAATCGCAGTCACCAGGGTAAGTCTGGATTTTCGACTGAGCAGCCGAGCCGGATAGAGCCAGGGCCGTTTCAACCACCCCCGGACGGTTCTCGAACTCAACGATGCGCGCGATATCGCGGAAGCGGGCGAGTTGCCCAGGGCTGAAATCGAGCATGGTAACGCGGTGGCCGAAGACGCCGCTCTCCAAGTCGAAGGTGACGTCGTTATCGCCCTGTGATGCGGCTATTGTAGCCAACCATTGCAGCGCGTCGGCTTCGTCCATCTCAACGCCGAGCCGTCGCGCCGACTCGATAATGCGGGAAAGCTCTGTGGATTGCGTCGTGTCTGTAGCGTCAGTCATTATCAACCTCAAAGAAAGATGTGTTGGAGACGTTCCAAACCGTTGCCAATAGTGTCCGCGAGAGCCTGAGAGTAAGCCCCGGCATGCTACCTGGGAGCGCCGATGAAATATTACGGACAGGCAAGGGCAGGAACATCCCCATTATAGCAAAAGCAAAGAAGGAGGGAAGAGGCACCATTGCATCATTATTCACACAGGACTTGCCCGGTGAGAGCAAGCCCTCTGTGAATGAGTAGCGTTCGGCAGTTCAGAGCTAGAGTTCTTTGCAGTAGGAGACGTTGGTGTGCTCCTTGTAGAAGCCTACCGACTCGTAGAGGCGAAGCGCGCCGGTCGGGTTCTCGGCGTCTACCCCCAGCTTGGCAGTCTCAACTCCGTCAGCCTTGAGGCGATGCAGGCCCGCCAGAAGCATAGCGCGCCCCAGGCCGATCTTGCGGTAGCCGCGCCGCGTGCCGAGGATGTCAATCCACCCTTCGTTGCGGTTGTTGCGGGCGTTGTCGTCGGGGTCGATCCAGCAGAAGCAGAAGGCGGCGAAAGTGCTGTCTGGCGCGATGGCGATCAGGTTGCGCTCAGGGTTGTACTTGGGGCTGTTGAGCCAGTGCTTGTGCCCTTCAATGTCCATCGGGTGGTGGTTCCAATGGTCTATGAAGGAGAGGTTGAACATCTCCACCCATCGCTCGATGTCGGCTTCGCCCTCGGCGTGGCGCATTGTGAAGCCTTCGGGGAATTGCGGTTCAGGGATAGGCTCATCGAGTCGGCGCTTCATCAGGAAGAAGTAGCGCACCAGCTGATAGTCCTGCTCTTCCATGAGGCCGCGGCCATAGGCGTCGTAGTCGCGGGTGCGACCGAAGAGCCTGCCGGGTAGCCTCCGCTCGGCTGCTACTTGGCGCGCTCGTTCCTCGCACCACGCCATGATCTCACTCTCAAGGCCCTGGCCCCTGGCATCAGGGTGGACGCGCACGTAAGTGAAAACGTCGGCGTACTCGCGGCTCTTGGGCACCCAGGTCTGGCCGAAGCCCAGCAGCCGCCCATCCTCGTCCTCCCACAGCCGCAAGTCGCGTGCTGTGTCGAGTTCAGGCGACTCGAATTCCAGGCGCAAATCCTCGACCGAATAGTTGTCGTCTGTCTTGTCCACCGCGTCGCAGGCGTTCAAGAGGTCGCATATCGGCTCAAGGTCGGCGTCGCCCGCGAAATGGCGGGGCGCGAGCACAGTCTTCGGGGTCATTATTGCCACCTCAGTATCGGGCTAGTCGGTGAGCTATAAGTTCCTATGGCACAGCTTCCGAAAGCCGCTTGAAGTTGAAGCGCCCATCATCGGGACCGGATTTGGTTTGCCACGCGAGCCAGTCACCCGCGATAGCTACGTCACCCGTGCTGGTGCCGCCGGTTACGGGTTGGACTACCTTGCGGTCTTTATCATCCAGGTTTACGCCGTAAATGTCAAAGCCGCCAGCGCCGGGATTCGCCAGGGGCGTAACAGTCCAGAGGACCACGGCACCCTTGATTAGTGGAGCGAACGCCACGCCACTATACAAGGTCGAGGTTTCGCCACTTTTCAGGTCGGCGGCCCGCACCCCGCCCTCATTCCAGACAACGCGCTGTCCGCTAACTGATATGCTAACCGGCACCGAGGCGGGCAGGCTGAATTGGGCTACGTTCTTCGTAATGCCCGTTGCGCGCTCGTATGCCTGTAGCTGCGCCACGTAGGAGTGGGTGTTCTGGTCCTCCTTACCGAGCAAGGCCCATACGACGTACTGTTCGCTTATCGCCGGTTGCGACAGGGTACCGGCGGGCCGAGCGCCTGAGACCACCTCCGTCACTTTGCCGCCGTCTAAATCTTTCAACAGGAGCTTGCTTGTGGAACCGATACCCTCTACCCACGCCACGCTTCTGCCTGCGACGGTGGGGGTGGATTGGTCCTCTGGCCCGGTAGCGATCTGAAACTCGCTGCCGGTTGCCAGGTCCTTACCCCGGATGTCATGGTCGCACGTCGCGCAGCTATGCCTGTTATCCTCCCACACCACGATAGAGTCTGAAATCTGCTGGTTGCCCTGGTAATCAGGAGCATCGGACACCGTCAACACCGTGTTAGTTTTTAGGTCCAGTGCCTTGATGTCGTACGTATCCAGGGTAGTGGCGGCCTCGCCCCACACCAGGTAACGGTCTGAGCCTCGTATATTGAATTGGCGTCGGCCTGCGGCGGGGCGCGGCACACTGGGGACCTGGGCTTGAGTAACGTAGCGAGCCTGATACTTGAAGGTACCAAGCTGGCTTAGCAGTACCTCATAGGGCGTGCCCCGGTTTTCAGGGTGCAACTCGAACACTGCCCGCTCGAAATACTGCATGGTGTATGTCTTGCCATCTAATGGGCTGCGCGCCTGGAACTCGTTAGAGATGGGGTAGCCTTGCTGCATCAGCCCGCCATGCGCCTGCCAGTAGGTGAGGAACGCACCACCCACGCGCTTGCCGGTCTCTTTGAAGAGCACCGACCCCGGCTCGGCGTTTGGCTTCTCGTCAGCCGCGCCGCCGGGGTAGTGCTCCCTGTAATCTAACACTCCAAGCAGAGAGAGCAATACGTCGTGGGGAGGTTGGTTCTCCGGGTGAAGCTCGAAGGTTGCGCGCTCGAAATACTGGACGGCATAAGTATTGCCGTTTACCTCGGAGACTTCCTGAATCTCCGCGCTGATGGGATAGCCCTGCTGGGCCAGCCCGCCATGCTGCTCCCAGTACTCCAGGAACCGGCCCTTGATGGTATGTCCGGTCTCCGGGAACGTCCTCGAACCAACTTGCATTTCGGCTCGTGCATAAGCCTGCTGCTCGTTGGCGCTATAGCCGGTGGTTATCAACAAGAGTGCAATGCATAAGGTCGCAATCAGGTGTGGTACGTTGTGCTTCTTCATGGCTACTTCCTTACTAGGTATGTTGCTATTTATTGACCATCTCTCACTTAAATAAACGATTGTAAATGTGGAAAGTTGCGAAGTACTAACGCATCTATTCCCAAATTGTAAAGAGGGTTGGCGTGTCACTCGACGCCAACCCCCTTCTTATCTTCCTCTAGCTCGCGATTCGTAACTACGTGAGCGCGGCGGGTTTATTGGTTCGGAGACGCACGCTGCCAATGGTAGAGCCAGCGCCAGTTCCCGATCGGGTAGTACCACAAGCTTCCATCTGGGGCAAGGCCATCATTGTTGGTGTTGCCACCGCCACGAACTATGAACACATGCACAGCCTCAGCGTTGTGGCGCTGAGTCGCGTTATTCAAGAACTTGGTCGCATCATCGGACAAGGTATGCGTTAAGGCATCTTTCGCCCGACAAGTTCCGGAGGCAGGCCAGGTGTGCTGTACTGTAAGCTGGCAACTGTCCAGGGTGTATGGGTCCCACCCAAACTCATTAATCTGGGAGTGGAACGTAGATGGTGAGTTGATCTGGCCCTGCAACCACGAGTCGAAACCGCTCCAGTCCTCGTTGTCGAGACCGTTGTAGTTCCCATTGTAGTAGGGGTCCGGGTAAAGGTTATAGCTAAAGTAGTCGTACAGGTCGAGCATCCCGCGCATGGTTGTGTACTTGCTCTGGCCACTTGCGCCGAGCAGCGGGGCGAAAGGCGGGGTCCACATCTTCATAGTTTGCAGGTTGTTGCAGCTGGTAGGATTGACGCTGCAATTCTTATAGTAATTGATAGACCACCAGGCGCTCGAGTACCAGTCGTTTACGGCCTCGTAGAAGCGCAGGTCCTCGTAGTTATTCCAGAAGTAGTCTCTACTGCCGGGCCAATAGCAGCCCCTGCCGTTGACGCTAACACAGTTCATGGGCCATTCGCGTTCGTTGTTCGGTTCGTTGTTCACCGAGACGTTCTGGAAGCGCATCCAGTTGCGCCAGGCAAGGCCGAGCACATCCTGGGCGATCTGGTCCGGGTAGGCACTTCCAAAGTTGTTCGGGTAGCGAGTCGGGAAGATGCGTATCGTCACCCGCTTGCCCTGGTTAGACACGTTCTGCATGGCGTGCTTGACCTGCGGCCCCCAGGGATTGCCCGGACGGATGTTGGTGCCGCTTGAGTTGGTAGTAGTGTAGCGGTCGAGGTCGCTGCTCAGCGTCAAGAATGCCCCGAAGAAGGGCGATCCCTGGGTCGCGCCGAGGGCGTCTACCGCCGCGCAACCTCCGCCGCTATCGCACGCTGCCGGGTACGAGCCGTTGTTGTACCATCCGTAGTCGCCGTTCGCGGTGTGTACGCCCTTGCTGTTGTAGTTTGTATAATTGGGGGCATCAGGGGAGGTAGGCCCTGGTGTCACACCGGGCGTCAGGGAGCCGGTTTCGGGAACATTACTGCTTTTGCTCGGTGGCGCAGCTTTGGCTTGCTCAGGCGCCTTCGCGCTCGCGAAAGCTTGGGTAAGCGACGCGGTATTCATGCGCCCATCATCCGCTCCACCCTTAGTTTGCCAGACAAGCTGCCCGTTGGCTATGGCCGCTTCGCCTGTCGTATCACCGGCCACGAGCACCACGGTAGTACGCTCCTGCTCTTTGAGATCAAGGCCATATATATCAAAGCCATTCCCTCCAGAGGTGGGGACCGACCACAATATGGCGTCTCGGTTCGCCACAGGCGCATAGGCCTTGCCACTATACAAAGTCGAGGTGTTGCCACTTGCTAAGTCGGTCAAGTTGAGCGTAGAGAACCCCTGCCATACCAGGCTGTGCTCGCTGAGCGCGACCTGGGGCGCTTCTCCAAAGGAAACCGCATATTCAGCCACAGTCTTCACCGTGCCGCTCTTGCGATCATAGGCTTGCAGCTTGACCGGGTAGGAGCGAGTAGCCTGGTCGTCCTCCCCCAACTGCGACCACACAATATAGTCTGTGCTCGCCAGTGGGGTCAAAATAGTATTAGAGGACCTGGGGACCGAGGCGATACTGGTTGCCTTGCCTGCGGCCAGGTCTTTAGCCATCAACTCATCGGTCCTGCCATCGCCCTGCACCCACAAGACTGTTCTACCCGCGACGGCGGGCTGCGCCTGGTCAATTGGACCGGTGGCGATCTGATATTCAGCGCCGGTTGCAAGGTCCTTGCCAAGGATATCGTACTCACAGGTGGAACAGCTGTGCCTGTTGTCTTCCCAGACGACAAGCGAGCCGGAAATTTGCGGGTTGGTCTGCTTATTCGGCGCGTTCGACACCACGAAGCTCTTGTTCGTGTTGAGGTCCAGGCCCATTACGTCGAAGGTCGCGCCCATGGAAAAATCGGTGTCTTCTGCCGGACGTACGGCGACGGACCGCTCGCTCCAGACAAGGTACGAGCTTGAGCCTCGCGGCCCAAACTGAACGCGCGTGGTCTCCAGGTTGGCTGGAGGCTTTGGTCTGGACTCCCAGCTAGGGGCGTTTCCTTGAGCAGCCTGAGAATTAAGGGTCTGGCTCGCGGCTGAACTAGAAACTACCGGGAACAGCAAGAGCGCGGCCAGTGTAAGAATAGCTGCTCGACGTTTACTTTGAGTTCGCATGTAAGTTCTCCTTGAAGTACAACGGTGTAACGTGACGGGTCGAAATTAAGATGCGACGGCATACCGTCCGCATAGACAAGCGAGGCACGGTTCTCCTTTCTATGTATAAAGAGTGACACAGAAATGTTACCAAATTGCTAACCTAAAGTCAAGGATGTCTAGACCTAATTTGAAAATGTGGCATTTTTGTGAGCCAGGCACAAACCTCCTATTAAACAAATTAAGAAGTAACGGTTCAGCTAGCAGCACCAAACCGTTACTTCTTATTTGTTTAGTCACTCCCCAGGTGCAGGGGTATTGAAGTTCCGAACCTGAGAACACCTACTAAGCTACAAATCTTTACGGTAGGCTATTTCGGTCTCCGACTTCTCGAAGCCTGCCAACTCGTAGAGGCCGAGCGCGCCCGTGGGATTCTCCGCGTCTACGCCTAGCGCGGCGACGTCCATGCCATCAGCTTTGAGGCGATGCAGTCCGGCCAGTAGCACAGCGCGGCCCAGGCCGATCTTGCGGTAGCCGCGCCGCGTACCTAGAACGGCAATCCAGCCCTCGTTGCGCCCTTTACGCTCGTTGTCCTCCGGGTTAATCTGGCAGAGGCAGAACCCGGCGAACGTGCCATCAGGTGCGACGGCTATCAGGTCGCGCTCGGCATTGTAGTGGGGCGAGGACATGCGGTACCTTCGCCTCTCGACGGTGCCTGGGTGAAAGTCCCAATGGTCAATGAATGAAAGGTTGAACATCTCCACCCACCGCTCGATGTCGCTATCGCTCTCCGGGTCGATGTGCCTCAGTGTGAAGCCTTCGGGCAGATGGTGTTCGGGGATAGGCTCGTTGAGGGGCCGCCTCATCAAGAAGAAGTAGCGTACGGGGGCATAGCCGTGTGATTCCAGGAAGCCGCGCGCGTAAGCGTCCTTTTCATTCGCGTCGGGCTTCAAGACGGGAGGCAGCCCACGCTCAACGCCTATCTCGCGGACACGCCCCTCGCCCCACGCGAGCATGTCTTCCGGCAGGCCGGTGTCGCGTGCGTCGGGGTGGACTTTGAAGTAGAAGTAGGCGCTTGCCTCCTGCTCATCCTGCGGTGCAAGGAGCATAGCGAAGCCGGCGAGGCGGCCCGACTCGTCTTCCCACAGGCGGGTGTCACGCGCCAGATCGCGCTCAGGCATACCGATCCACATGCGCATGTCGGTAGGTGTGGGGTTGTCGTCTAACTTGTCTACGGCTTCGCAAGCCGCCGTCAGTTCGCAGATAGGTCCCAGGTCTGCGTCGCCCGCATACGCTCGTATGCCAAAGGCAGTCTGTGTGGTCACTATATATGTCTCCTCTGAAAATAGGGGTTCAGGGGTCAGGGGTCAGGGGCTAGGGATTAGGGATTAGGGACCACTTCTATTTTCATTGCCGGTTGTGGTCCATAGGGTTATGCTTACTCTGAATATGGTTTAGCTATGAGGCGCTGTCACGCCATAGAAATGGATACCATCCATACTAACACAGCATGGCGTATCTCACATCGGACTGAGTGAGTAGGGGAACTAAGACTTTAGCCGGACCCGACGATTTTCGATTGGGACTTTGAGAAGGGGACGTTAGGAGGCTGAGGGTATGTGTAAATGATAGGCCCATGAGCAACCATATTGTATGAAAATAGCGTCAGGCTCTGATCCCTGACGCCTATTCTCATGTGATTAGTATGCCCCTTTGCCTGAGAGGATCACGGCCAGCGTCTTCCAGAGGATCTGGATGTCGAGCCAGAGGGAGTAGTTCTGGATGTAGTACAGGTCGTGCTCGGTATGCAGATGCATGGGGGCGTCGCTGCGGCCATTGATCTGCCACCAGCCGGTCATGCCCTGCGGTACCGCGAAGCGTTTGCGCTGCCACACCTGGTACTGCGCGACCATCCAGGGGAGTTCGGGCCGGGGACCGACCATGCTCATATCCCCTTTCAGCACGTTGACAAGCTGGGGTAGCTCGTCTATGCTGGTGCGCCGGATCACCCGCCCGACGCGAGTGACTCGCGGGTCGCGGGCCGACTTGTGGATGATATTGCCCGCGCTGTCTCTCATGCCCGCCTGGTCCACCAGCGTTTCGGCGTTTACCACCATCGAGCGGAACTTCCACATCCAGAAGAGCCTGCCGTTCTCGCCCACCCGTTGCGCCTTGTAAAAGACGGGTCCGCCATCTTCCAATTTGATCGCGATTGCAGTGGCCAGGAAGATAGGCGCGGTAATCACCAGCGCGATGAACGACAAGAGGATGTCCATCAGGCGCTTGACCAGGTATTGCACGCCGTCAATGGCGGGGTCGCGCAGGCCGATGAGCAGGATACCGCCCATGCTCTCTACGGTGGCGCTGTGCAGGGTCAAATCGAACAGGTCGGGCACTACCCGCACGCGCACGGGCTGGTCGTACAAGAGCGAAACCAGCTTAGTCAGGCTATCGTGGGCGTGGGATGGGAGAGCAATGATGATCTCATCCACATCGTACTTGCGGACGGCTTCGGTGGCCTCGGCAAGAGTGCCGACCACCGGCAGGCCAAGCACGCCCGTGCCTTTTTTAGCGGGATCATCGTCCAGGAAGCCGACCAGCTTGAGGCCCGGCCACCTTTGCCGCAGGTATTCCTGTGCTACTTCGCTGCCCGTCTTACCCGCGCCCGCGATTAGGATGCGAGATATGTAATTGGGCTTGTGCGCGCTCAGGCGGTGCCAGAAACGGAGCAACCACCTATAGCCGATCAACAGAAAGGTGGCGATGAAAAAGAAATAGAGAAAACCGAGCCTGGGCAGGTCGAGGTTTATGAGGTAGAGCACGCCGGTCATGCCCAGGCAGAGCATTACCAGGGCAACAATCACGCGCTGTAGCTCGTCTATCCACCGAATCACTTTGCGAACGCTGTAGGCCGAGGCAGCGACGAAGCATACCAACCCCAGGATGCCGACCGCGAAATGGAGGCCGAAACGCACGGCCTGGACCTCTTCTTGGGGCCAGGGCTGGCCGATTGGCGTTTGGTAGCGGATGGCGAGGGCCAGCAGCAACGCTAGCTGAATGAGCGCGGTGTCAGCCAGCAAGAACAAAGCCATGTTGTTGGCGTTGAACCGCTTGAACATGCTAGTGATCCCCCTCCACAACCCTCGATGTTGGAACTAAGTATAGCCTAAGCAGTTCTATAAATCAACTAACGGGCGAAATGGTAAAGGGTCGCGCGCTACACGCAGCAGAATTGTGGATAACAGCACGTTAGCGCCTGGACCACGACAAGGATTAGGAAAGAGTTTGGTACATGCGTCATCCCGAATTTAAGATTTACGCCTGGCCAAGCGTAGTATCCCAACTTCAAACAAATGAAAAAGCAGACAATGGGCGGCGCCGCCCATTGACTGCTTTTTTCATTTGTTTGAACATCTTTCCCCGCATGCGGGGGAGTAAGAGTTCTTGTGTGCATGAGGCAAGCACGAATTTAAAATCCGGGATGACGCATGTACCCCAAGATTGAGCATGTATAGAACCTACTAGAGCCTCTTTGACACTCTTGTGCGAAGTACTCTGTAAAAGAGGGCCAGGTAGCGTTCCGTTATCGCCTCCCAGGAATAATGCTCTTTGACGTGGGCCTGCGACATGGCGCGCCTCTCGGCTACCATCGCGGGATTATCTAAGAGACGCTGCAAAACCTCACTGAGACTTTGCGCGCCTGCCTTGCCGTCATAACTGAACCCGGCGGGGCCGACCGTCTCAAGGTTTTCGGGCGTATCGTGTGTAACTACGCAGTTGCCAAATCCCATCGCTTCCAGTAACGCCGGGTGGGTGCCTCCCACGCCCGACGTTTCCACGAAGCAATAGGCGTTGGAGCTTAGCTCGCGATAGCCTTCACCGAATAAGTAGCCGGTGAATATCACGTCCTCCGGCGCATTTTCCTTCAAAGAGGCGATATATTCTTCGGCATAGGCAGCGTCGCCCACGATGACGCACTTCATACCCTTACGGTCGCGCAGCACGCCGAACGCTTCTACGAGGTGGTGCGCGCAGTTCTCAGGCACCAGGCGTCCCACGAAAAGGATATACTTGCGCGGCTCAAGGCCCCATTGGGCCAGCGTCTCGCCGGGGGGCATAGGCTCTACCTCCGAGCCATATGCGATATAGGGAGCATTGACCCCGTAGGTGTCGAGATAATATCTCTGCACGACTTTGGAGTCGGTGACAAGCTCATCCGGCAAGATGGTTGAGAGGCGTTCGGCAAGCTGAATGTACTTCTTCGCAAGGGGCGGCCATTTCTCGCGCTTCCAGTCCAATCCATCCACGTTGATGATGGTGCGCTTGCCCGCGAGCCGGGGAATCCAGGTGACGGGGCTGTTGCCCGCGATGAAATAGAGGCATATGTCGTATGGCTGGAAGAGCGCGTGGAGCGACGAGATAAAGGCGTGGACCAGCGTATCGAAGTACTTGTTCTTGATGGTGGGGAGTTTCACGAGGCGCATACCCTTGTAGCGCCTACCCTGGTACTTGATGTGGTGGCTGCGGCAGTAAACGGTGACGGCATGCCCGCGCTGCGCCAACCGCGCGCCAAGTTGCTCTACGCACGTCTCGAAGCCGCTATAGCTAGCGGGGACGCCTCGCGTGCCCAACATCGCTATACGGAGTTTTGAGTTTTGAGTTTTGAGTTTTGAGTTTTTGCCAGTGTGTTGGTTCATTAGTTTAGCCGTAGAAGAAGGGAGTAATCAGGGAGACGACCGAGTAAGCAGCCAGCAACGCAAGCCCGGCTGTCCAGAGCCAGATACCCCAGGGGAGGCTGGTTGCGATCTGTTGCCTGGGCGTGCTTATAGGCAACTTCTTTGAGATGGCAAAACCCTGCGCCAGCGTGCGCGAAACGAGTGACCATGCCGACGACATACCTACCAAGAGAAGCCAGACGATGGGCAACATAAGCACGAAAAGGTAGCGGCCATGTGGATCGGTATGCACGCCGCTGGTGCTCATGGGGGCCATCTGCTTGGCGAAGCCGAGTATGGTGGCGAGCGCCAGCGATAGCAGGGAAATCACGCCCAACCATTCCCGCCCCGACCACTTCCCTGCGCGCCGTAGGCCCGGCCATGCAAGGCCACCAAGAGCGGCCAGGATTACCACGTTGATGATAGAGTAAATCACTTCGGGCAGGGGCAGGGAGAGCCAACCGAAGTTGCCCCAGAAAGACCTGAACTGCCGGTAAGCGTAGCGCCTCCCCACGGCCACCTTGTCGTAAGCCTGCGGACTCACCAGCGTGTCAATCATATCAACCTGCTCGGCCGGCAAAGCACCCTCCAGGAGCGGGTGCAAGCGCCAGGCCTCCACCTCAGCCGAGCCGTTATATAGCGGCAGGCTTACGTCTTTCGGCGGGGACGGGGATCCCGGCTCTTTGCCTATAGCCGAAAACTCAAGGTTGTCAAACTCCGTTGCCGCGCCCCCCGTCTTGAGTCGCACCATCACCTTCCGGTCATCGAAGCGCGCAGGCACGGTCATAGTGTACTGCGTCCAGGAGCCTACGGGAGCGGGAGATAGAGTGCGCGTTATCTCCACCGCGGTCAGGGTTTCAGCGCCGATGCGGGGCAGCCTGCCGCGCTGATCTACAATCAGGCTGACTGACGGCGGCTCCGCGGCGTTAGCCTCAAGCTGCGTTGCCCAAAGAGAGAAGGTCATAGTGAGCGGCGGGTGCGGCAGAGGCAGGTCAACCCACTGGTAGGCCATATTGGTTGGAGCTAGCCGTATGGCAAATGAGCCGTCGGGCGCACCAGGCGATACCACGTGCGGCGCACGATAATTACCCGCCCCCCAGGCCAGTTGCCAGCCTGCCGCCGTGCCGTCGGGCCGAAATGCCACCGCTCCAACGCCCAGGCACAGCACGAGGAACAAACCTACGAGGGCCAGCCCGGTAGCCAGGCCGCGCTTTCTCGTGACCCTGCTTGCACCGCGCTTGCTTCCAAAGCGAGTATTGACCAGCCGTGTACCTAATATGCCCAGCCATACGACCAGGCCCAGCCCGGCAAGTGGAGCGCCCGCCACGAGCGCGGTTGACTTCGTTACCAGGCAGCTAGCCGTAAGCAGCACGACCAGCCCTGCCAGACCCAGGCCGCGCCACCCATAGGGCCGCCGCAGGAGCGCGATGAGCGATACAAACAGGGCAGATACCGCAAGTTCCGCGATGATGTCGTTGTCGGCGGAAGAGGCGATGAAAGCATGCATCGGCAAGAGAGTTATCGTCAGGGGCAGCAAGAGGCGCAGCCAGGGTTGCCTGCCTGCTGACAGAAGCACGCCCGCGAGCCAGGCCAGGACCACCACCCCCAGGCTGAGAACGAGCGATACGCCGCGCATCAGCATCAGCGCGCCTTCGGGGTTAGACTGAATGTCCACGGGCACGCCCAACGAGCGCACAAGGCCAAACGTAGCCGCGCACAGCCAGTAATAGGTGGGCGGCTGGCGCAGTTGCCAGATGAACTCGGTATAGACTATGTCACTGCCGAGGGGCGGATCGGGGGAACCGGGCGCGACGTAGCCGTTCAGGAAGTAGGTCCAATTGTGCCGCACCATCGAGGCGTAGAGCGCGCTCTTCAGATCGACTATCTCCTGGCGGTCCTTTCCTCCCTCAAACCACTCTATCGCCTGCACCTCGGTATTGTTCAACCCGTGCCTGTCGAGCAGGGCGGCGTACATGACGTGTCCATGCTCGTCCGGCCCCTGCCAGGGAGGGATCAGGAACAGGTATACCAGGCCGTTTGCGAGCGCGACGGCCAGCACTAAAGGAAGAGACCAGCGTGTGAGGAAACGGCGACGGCGCACGCGGTCCTGAAGCGTCGCAGGAAGCCGCAACAAAGCGAGCGCCACCCCTACGATGCCCGCTATCGCCAGTAGGGCCATGAGGAACGGAGGGAAATAGGACGAGGCTGCCCTTGCCACCTGCGCCCAGGCAGAAATAGGAGGGGCGGCGTATTGCAACCCAAAAGCCAGATCGCCCTGCTGGGGCTTGCCGCCGGTGTACGCCATACCGCGTGGGTATGCGTCGGTTGGCGCGGCGGGGTTAGACCGCCACCAGTAAAGGGTGAGGCCGTTGGTCGCCGTGCCGTTTGGGGACTCTACTTCGATATAGTAGGTCTTGTCCTGACTGTCAGGGAGAGCCGGGAAGGAGAAGAGGTGCCAGGAGTTTTCGCCTATAGGTTGGCTAGATGGGAGGACCGACGTGGCGAGGTCGGGGCCGGGCGTGGGCGCGGACCGAAGATGAAGCACCAGTTCGGCTTTCGCGGGGTCCGAGCCGCGCCCATACGTGCCCACCATCACTTCCACGCCTGAGAGGTTGGCATAGCGCGACACGAAAGTCTGCCCCGCGCTTGTGTCCTTCAGCAGCACCCCAACGGTGTCGTTTGACCTGTCGTTGCGCCAGTGACTGAGGTCGGAATAACCTGCGGCAAAGACGTAAGCTATTCCCGCAAGCAGCGCCAGCCATCTCAATAGAGAAGCGAGCGGCACCCTGAATGGCCGTGACAGGACCTGTGCGCCTTGAGCGGAAGCCTGCCTGTCATAAGTTGCGGTTGTCACGATAGAGATGATTATACCACCACAAGACAGAGATGAGGTTGATATACATGCTGAATAGGGATCAGGGATCAGGGATCAGGGATCAGGGATCAGGGATCAGGGATTAGGGATTAGAGCCTGATGCTATATATTCGCGCCCTATGGTAGCTTGTAGGGTCGTGGTTACTTAGAATGCGATAAGGGCAGATGCAAAATTCGGCATGAAGTTGAAGGTAACGAACCCTCTAGACCTTGTCATTCTGAACGAAGTGAATAATGACAAGGATGTAGTGGCGGCATTCCCATAGATCGCCACTTTGCTACAGCCCTGTAGCGTGGGGTATGATAGCGGGGTAAATTTGACTATTCGTGATACCACAGCGAATAAAAATAGCATCGGCCTCTGACCCAGAATCCCTGGACCCTGACACTTGGAGTTGTTTGAATGCGCGTTGGGTTTGACCTACAGGTGTTGCGCCGGAACCGGGGAGGGACTGCTGTATACACGCGGAGTCTGCTTGACGCTCTGCGGCGGCTCTATCCTGACGACGAGTATATCCCCCTCGACTCCACCTTCCGCCTGCCCCGCCGCAACGTGGTCACCAAGCTGGGGAACGCCATCTTCGAACTTTACTACCTCCACACGCTGCTGCCTTTACAAGCGAGGCGCGCCCAGGTAGACCTCGTGCATTTCCCTGCCAACATGGTCCCGGCCAGGTTGCACTGCCCGTCGGTGGTGACCATCCATGATATGATGGTAGAGCATATGCCCGAAGCTTACGACCCATTGTTCCTGGCTTTCTTCAAGCGTTTCGTGCCCCCTTCCGCCAGGCGCGCTGCACGCATCATCACCGACTCAGAGTTCTCCCGGCAGGACATCGTGCGGTATTGCCGGGTGTCCCCTCGAAAGGTCCACGTAGCGCACCTGGGAGTTGCGCCCGGCTTTGCCGCGCAAGACCCGCGCACAGCGCGAGCGTATATTGAGCAGCAATATGGAGTGGACGCCCGGCCAATAGTGCTATTCGTGAGCGAGTTGAATCCGCGCAAGAACGTCGCAAACCTGGTGCGCGCTTTCGCGGAATTGCGGAGGTCGCCAGGTAACCCGGAATGCCAATTGCTCCTGGTGGGCGAGAAGCGCGACCCAACTTACTGCGAGCAGCTAGTGGCTCTCATCAACCGGGAGGGCATCACCAGCGATGTGCGCTTTATGGGATATGTGCCTTTTGAAGATCTGTCTGCGTTCTATGCGGCGGCGAGCGTATTTGCATATGTGTCGCTGTATGAGGGGTTCGGGTTGCCTGCGGTGGAAGCGATGATGAGTGGCGTGCCCGTGATGGCCTCCAACCGGACCTCTCTACCTGAAGTGGTGGGCGATGCCGGGGTGCTCGTGGACCCGGACGACGTTTCGGGCATGGCAGGCGGCCTGCGCGCGCTGCTGACGGATGATGGCCTGCGCTCGCGTCTGATTGCAACCGGGTACAAGCGGTCTGAGATGTTCACATGGGAGCGGACCGCGCAGATAACCCACCGCGTTTATGAGCAGGCGCTGGAACGTTGAACGTTCTCTATCTCGACGCCACGCGCAGCCTATATGGTGCCAGCCGCGCGCTACTTACCCTCCTGGAAAATGTTGACCGGCACAATATCCACCCGTACGTGGTCCTCGCCAACGACGTGGAGGACGACCTGAGATTGTGCGCGGCATTGCGGCGGCTACGCATCCCATACAAGGAATACAAGCTGGCAGTGTTGCGGCGGCAGAAGTACCTCAACCCACGCGGCATATTCTTCATGGGCCGCTCGCTGCTCGGCTCCGTGCCGTTCCTGGCCAGAGCAATCAGGCGATACAAAATCAACCTCGTGCATACCAATACGAGTACGGTCCTTTCGGGCGCGGTAGCGGCGGCGATATGCGGAGTGCCACACGTATGGCACGTCCACGAGATATTCCGCAAGTGGGAGGGCGAGGTCCTGACGAGGATGCTGGGCACGCTCTCTTCCAGGGTCGTTGTGCCGTCGGAGGCCACTGCGAATAACCTGCGGGGCTTCTACCCGCGGCTGTCTCGTAAGCTGAAGGTCATTACGAATGGAGTAGACCCTACCCCCTTCAGGTCGGTGAGCGAGAGCGACGTGGAACGCGTGCGCCGCGAGTGGTCAATCCGGCCCGGCGAGCAGGTCGTGGGCATGGTCGGGCGCATCGGCATGTGGAAGGGTGAAGAGCAGTTCGTGGAGATGGCGCGCCTCGTTTCGCAGCAACGCGATAACGTCAAATTCGTTATCGTGGGCGGCACATTCGACAACCAGGAGCGACACGTGGACGACCTCCGGGCCGTTATCTCCTCGCAGGGACTGAGCGAGCGCGTGCTGCTGGCGGGGCTGCGAGACGACGTACCGGCGGTCCTCAATTCCTTCGACGTACTGGCGCATCTTCCCGTGCGGCCTGAGCCGTTCGGGCTGGTGGCTATCGAGGCCATGTCGGCTGGCAAGTCGGTAGTGGCGGCGGCGATGGGTGGCCTTACCGAGATCGTGCGCGATGGGGAGACCGGGTTCCTCGTGGGGCAAGGCCAGATCGAGAGCGCGGCGGCAAGGGTGTTAGCCTTGCTGGACGATGCTGCGTTGAGAGAGCGCATGGGGCATGCAGGCTCGCGCAGGGTCGACGCCGAATTTTCGTCTGCCGCCTATGCTACGCGCTTCCAGGCGCTCTATCGCTCTATAATTGAGTAGGAGTTCCCGACAATGGCTACCAACGAAATAGCGCAGCCTGCTGCGAGAACGGGTAATCTGCGCCGCTTCTGGGGGTCGCTCACAGCGACCTTGACGCCCATACGACTGCTTGCGGTGATAACGCTGCTTGGCGGCCTGGTGCGCTTCTACCGCTATGACGCCCTCAGCCTTTGGCTGGACGAAGGGATAACCGTACACATGGTGCGGCTACCCTGGCTCACGGTGCTTGGTTTCAATGGCGCATATGAGACGCACCCGCCACTCTATTTCGTGCTGGTCAAGCTCGCGACTTTGATCGTGCCGGAGGTGAACGCGGGCCGGATCGTGAGCCTTATTGCCGGCGTCCTCACTATACCTGCTCTGTATGCGCTGGCAGCAAGAGTGCTCAACAGGTGGGCTGCGCTGCTGGCCGCCGGGGTGGTTGCCCTCTCGCCCATGCATATATGGTATTCCCAGGAAGCGCGTATGTATACGTTGACCGTGCTGCTGGTGTGCGTTTCTTACCTGGCGCTTGTAGCGTTTCAGCAGTCGCGCCGCCTGGCGTGGGCCGGGGCATACGGCGTTGCTTTGGTGCTCGCCATGTACGCCGACTACAGTGCGATCTACGCGCTAGCACCCCAGGTACTGCTTCTGCTGCTCATCACCATAAGGCTGGGCCGAAAGTCGCTCCCGTTGTGGGGGGCCGGGGTAGCTGCAGTCCTAGGCTACCTTCCCTGGCTCCCGCAACTCCTGGGGACCATGCAGATATACGGCAACCAGCGATCCAGCTACCTGGGGGTAACACCTGAGAAGATAGGCATATCCCTCCTTTCGCTGATAGGAGTGGGCGGCAACGCCGCGAATACGGGAGTGCCTAGCAGCGGATACTTCTGGGGCTTTAGATGGACTGCCTGGGACTTCGGACTCCCGGCGCAGACAGCAATTGTGCTGAGTGTAGCGATCGTGCTTGTAGCTGGCATCCCCATGCTGGCCAGGCGAGCGCCCATGGCCTTACTGGTGGCGGCCTTGTGCCTGGGCACTATTGTAGTAACGGCGCTGCTTAGCTTGATAAGCCCTGGATATGCTGAACGGACCGTTCTGCCAGCCCTGCTGGGGTGGGCGATCGTGGTAGGAGGTGCCGGCCTCATATTCGCGTCGGGGGATAAGCTGCCTCGGTGGCTCCGCATCGCCGGGTTCCTGTGCATAGGTCTAATTCTGGCCGCGTCCCTGGTTTCACTGCGCGCAGTCTATCGTGGCGCTCTCAAACAAGACTGGCGGCAGCTTGCCGCAGATACAAATACCGCCGCAGCCACAGGCAAGCTGATTATTACCTACCCTACCTTTGCCGAAACGCTTATCAGTGCCTATCAACCACATGCGGTATATGGCCGCTACATACCCATTGACGATGGTGAGCTCCTGCCTGCGCTCGTGAAGCCCGGCGAGAGTGAGGTTGGTGCGCTCTGGCTGGCTTATATGGAGTATGGCAGAATAGAGGAGATACGGGGGCAACTCGAAGCTCTTGGATACGTACGCCGCTCTCATACGTATTACCCCGACCCGCTTTTCCTCGACTATTATGAGCTACCCGAGTCGCAGCCATAACCGCCCCTTCAGGCAGAAAAGATAGATTGTACCTGGTGATGGCCGGCCATGATGTGGCGTAGATATTGGCCCATGCCTGGGGAAAGTAGTATAGTATCATGCATGTTGGCATTGGTCTGTAAGGACAGGCATACTCTGGATGGTTGACACATTACAGCAACGCGCGGCTCGTGGCGCGGTCTTCATTTCCGGGCTGAGCCTCTTCCAAAGGTTGGTCACTCTCCCGGCCAGTATAGTGCTCGCACGGGTGCTCACCCCCACAGATTACGGTATCTACGGTATCGTCAGCTTCATCGTCACCTTCTTCACCACCTTCAGCAACGTAGGGTTTGGGGCCGCGCTCATCCAGCAGAGCGAGCCTCCTTCCCGCGAAGACCTCACCACCACGTTCACAGTGCAGATGGCCCTGGTCTGTGGAATGACCGCTATTGGCTTCGTCATCGCAGAGCCGGTCAGCCAGGCTTACCAGCTCAGCGAGGAAGGCGTATGGCTGATCCGGGTGCTGTTGCTCTCACTGCCTCTGTCCCTCTTACGTACTATTCCCGCACTGTTGCTGGAAAGAGAGCTTCTTTTCGGGCGCGTGAGTATCATCGAAGCCGTAGAGACGTTCAGCTTCTACGGCACGGCTGTGGCGCTGTCCCTGCTTAACTTTGGCACCTGGAGCTTCATCTGGGCTACCGTGGTACGGGGCGCTCTGGGCGTAGGAGTGGCGCTCGTGCTATCACCCTGGCGGCCCGGTTTAGGCTTTTCGAGGTCCGTAGCGGAGCGGCTTATCCGCTTTGGCCTTCCTTACCAACTCCGGTTGGCGCTAACCTTGCTGAGGGACGCGCTGACCCCGACCGTGCTGGGGTTGCTCGTGGGCGCGGCTGCCGTTGGCTACATCACCTGGGCATTCACCTTCGCCCTCCTACCGGTGCTGCTGACCGGCCCGCTCTGGCGCGTTATGTTTCCCGCCATTTCGCGCGCGCAGAACGACCCATCCCTTCTCAAAAACATGATCGAGCGCAGCCTGCGGCTCTCGGCGATCGTCTTTTTCCCGTTGTCCTTCCTGATGATGGGGGCGGCGCCTGAGATCGTCAGGTATATCTACACAGAGCAGTGGGCACCGGCACTGCCTGCCATCTATCTATTCTCGGTCTCGATTTGGCCGGGCGCGCTGCTTGCAACGCTGGCCTTCAACGTGTTCAACGGTATGGGGCATTCAAAGCTCGCGTTATACCTCATAATCCTCTATGGCGCGCTCGACTGGCTCATCGGCGTGCCTCTCGTGCTGTGGCTCGGCTTCAACGGTATCGCCATTGGAGCCGTGCTGGTTGCCTACATCATGGTGCCGGTGGTAGTCCGCGTGCTGAAAAGCATAGTAACCGTAAGCATAATATCCCAGACTGTACGCCCGTTCGTCACCGGGGCGTGTGCGGCGCTCGTGGAGGTTGGCCTGCTCGCCGTCTTGCCGCCGGGGGTGATCTCGCTGGCCGTCTCCATGTCCTGCGCGGCCCTGGTCTATATCGTGGTGATAGCCGTATGGGAGCAGAGTATCTTGCGGATTACACTCCGGCGTATGCTGCCACTGCGGTTCCAGGGTCTATTCAGGTGGTACCTGGCCCCGCAAGATTAGCGCCGGTTCGCCTTTTTAGTCTCTCATGCAAACCGCCAAACTTCTGTCTACAAAGAAATGCACATATGAAAGTTCTATTCGTATCCAATCTCTACCCTCCCATAGCCATAGGCGGTTACGAGCAGGTGTGCTACGATGTGGCGCAGGCCCTCCAGGCGAAAGGGCACAGAGTACACGTACTCACAAGCCGGTATCGCGCTCAAGAAGCGGCTGAAGCACTTGCGAGTGAAAAGGGCGTCTACAGATCGCTCAAGCTTCTGACAAACTGGGGCCTGCCGAGGGTAGGCGCGACGCCCTGGCTTGCGCGCTCCAGGACGGAGGTGGAGTGGCATAATGTTCGCACCATACGCCGGGTGATTGCGCGCATTTCCCCTGATGCCGTTATGTTCTGGAACGGCGCGAACCTGGGGCGTGATCTCTTGACGGCGTCTGAGCGCATGAGTCGCGTCGTCTACTATCTGCACGATCCCTGGCTTGCAGCCGTGCTGGCGCGGCAGCAGCAGTGGGCCACGTCGCGGCTGCCGCAACGTCTCGCCCGGCGCGTATATCACACGACGCTCAGGGCGGCCGGCATACCGCGTGGGCATGTGCCTGCGCAGGGCAAGCGCATGGTATTTATCAGCCGCGCCCTGAGTGCTCAATACGAACGGTTGGGGGTGGACGTGGATGGGAGCAAGGTAATCTCCAACGGGTTGGACCCCGCGATGTTTTCATTTCGCCCGCAACACATTTTGAGCCGCGCGCCAGGCGAGCCATATAAGATCGTCTTCTCCGGGCGCATTACACCCGAAAAGGGGGTGATGACCTTGCTGGCGGCGCTACGTGTGCTACGCGACATGCCGGGCCTGGGAGATACGCAGCTGAGCTTGCTGGGGGTCGCCCAGAGTGAAGAGTATGGGGCGCGGCTGCGAGACCGGATAGCAGAGCTTGGCTTGCAAGATGCGGCCCGCTTCCTGACGCCCGTGCCCAGGCACGAAATCCCCGATGTGTATGCCTGCCATGACCTGCTGGCCTTCACGTCGGAGTGGGAGGAGCCTTTCGCGTTGACGTTGCTGGAGGCTATGGCGGTGGGAGTGCCGGTGGTATCGTCGCTCACGGGCGGCTCCGCCGAGATCGTGCGCGACGGCGAGAACGCCTTTGCGTTCAAGGCCGGAGACGCGGCCGACCTGGCGAGCAAGCTTGCGTGGGTGCTCACTCACCCCCAACAAGCGGCAGCAGTTGCCCTAACAGCAAGCAAGGAGATAATGGAGCGATATACATTCGACGCACAAGTGAGGGCGATAGAGGGCTATCTTTCGGGTGAGGGGTTAGGGGCCAGGGATTAGGGGTCATGAGCGAGAGGGCCGCGCTTGGTCCAGGAATATTGCAAGGTCGGGTATATGCACAACGTAGGCGAAACCCACTCCCCCTTGTCACTCTGAGCGTAGCGAAGAATGACATGGATGATGAGGCGGCTTTCCCCTTCATCCTGACGGGGCAACAGACCTGATCCCTAAAGTTATAGGGTATATTTAACTCAACATGTATGGGGAGGAGATATTTGCGAGGGCGTGCTTTCCATTTAGACATCTACCCACGTTACGGGAAGAGGGTCGAGCAAAGCAGTGGCATCAAGCGGCTGCTCTATAGGATCATCCCCAGGCATACTATCTTGCCTTTCTGGCAAGAGTTGTACGCAGCCAGGGTGAGGTTCGCGAGCCGCCGCGTGCCGGGGAGGTACGCCGGTGCGCGTGAGTTGCTGGTGAACCTGGGCGCGGGTGATAAGGGCAAGCCGGGGTGGGTCAACGTAGATGTCTTAAAGCTTCCGAACGTGAATTGCGTGTACGACTGCCGAAAGAAGCTGCCATTCCCAGAGAATTCGGTGAAGGGTATCTTCTGCGAGCACTTTTTCGAGCATATTGACTACACTGAGGAAGCGCCTTATTTCCTCTCCGAGTGCCATCGCGTGCTGATGCCCGGCGGTGTCATACGTATAATCGTGCCCGACCTGGAAAAATACCTGCGGGCCTATTGCGCGGGGAGTTGGGAAGAGTTCGGCAGAATCAGGCCGCTAGTGGACGGAGGGCGCGACCGCTATTTCGGCAATAAATATAACACGCAAATGGAATTGGTGAACGTGTTGTTTCGCCAGGGGCATGAGCACAAATTTGCGTATGACTTTCGGACTCTCGCATTCCTGCTCGATAAGTACGGCTTCCAAAATGTGAAGCAGCAGCAGTTCGGTGAGTCGTACATGGAAGAACTGGTGATTGACACTCCTGATAGGGCTACCGAAAGTCTGTACGTCGAGGGGGTAAAGTGAGCGAGTTGGCGCGGCAGGTGGGCGAGGGCACGGGAGGCGAGGGCGGACCTATCCTGGTATCTTTTGTCATACCCACTTACAACCGGGCAATCGTCCTGGTAGAGTGCCTGGCGGCACTTGAGCGCGAAGGTGGGTGTGACATCCCGTTCGAGGTAATAGTGGTTGACGACGGCTCCACCGACGATACCGTAGAGAGAGTGCGAATAGCAAAGCAGAGCATGTCGGTGCGCGTTCTACTGTTGAGGCAAGAGAACAAGGGTCCGGCGGCGGCGCGCAACCGGGGAGTGGCGGCCGCGCGTGGCGAGCTTATCATCTTCCTGGGCGACGACATCATCGTTGAGCCGGGTTATTTGCCCAATATCTATGCTGCCCATAGGGCGCATCCCGGTGAACTTCATGGTATTTTAGGGTATACTAAGTATCGTGAAGATTCGATACCAACTCCATTTGGGCGGTGGCTCGAAGCCAAGAGTGGGCTACAATTTGCATATGAGGCATTACCTACAGACAAGCCTCTAAGCTTCAGGCAGTTCTACACCTCAAACATACTCGTTCCCCGGCGGTTGTTGGTAGAGGTTGGGGGGTTCAACGAAGGCTTCACCTACGCAGCATTGGAGGACACGGAGCTTGGGTATCGCCTGGCGGCACGGGGGTTCCGGCTTTATTATTGCCCTACCGCTGCCGCCGTGCATGTTCACGCGGTATCGGTGCGGGGAGTGGCGGCGCGTATGAAATCGGTCGCGAAAGCTGCCATGCAGTTGCGAGCTATCAACCCGGAGCTATTCGCGCTCATCTATCCCAGGTCAGAGGAGCGCTTCAGCCGCCCATCGCTGCCTCTGCGGGCCGCCCGGTGGGTGTTCGCGAAGCCTCTAGTGAGCATCGTGGGGTTTTTGGATAGCAAGATGCGACTACCTGTGCCGCAGAGCGTTTACCGGAGCGCGATATATTGCGCCCAGACCCGCGAGATAGCCCAACTTTGGGACGGGTCGCCCGCACAGGCACATAGCAAGGCCGTTGGGAGGCCAGAGGCCACGTGAATACGAGAGCGCAACTACGAGCAGACTCGGCACCGGACCATGCTTCGGCAGGTATTCGGGTGGAGACGTCTGAGGCAGCACCGCTTGTTGTGCCTATCATCCTCAACTGGAACAAGGACGACCTGACTCTGGAGACTCTAGCCTCGTTGCGCGAACAGACCTACCCGTGCCTGCAAACCCTGGTGCTGGATAACGGGTCCGACAACCAGGAGGAGGCGCTGGCCCGCATCAGGGCAGGCTTCCCCGAAGTGCGGACCCTGGCGAGCAAACGCAACCTCGGCTTCGCCGGGGGCTGCAACGTGGGTATGCGGGTGGCCCTCAATATGGGCGCTGAGTACTTACTGCTGTTGAACAACGATGTTCTGCTGGAACCGGACGCTATAGCCGATCTGGTGGCTGCCCTGCAACGCGAGCCGGGCGCGGGAGCCGCCGGTCCCCTCATCTATTACGCCTCTGAGCCGCGAAGAGTGTGGTTCGGCGGGGGCAAGGTACGCATGGGTGGGCGAGTGCTGCCCGAACATGGGGAGGACGCGGGTATCCACGCAGGCTCGCCCACGATGGAGAGCGAGTGGCTGCCCGGTACGGCGATGCTGGTGCGCCGGGAGGCCATTGCGCATGCGGGGCCGATGGATGCAAGCTATTTCCTCTACTGGGAGGACGTTGAATGGTGCTTCCGGCTGCGGCGCGCGGGCTACCGGCTCCTAATCGTACCCCGCGCGGTCATATATCACAAGGTGAACGCCACGTCGGGCGACCTGCCTCTTACTATAGTTTATTACTGGGAGCGCAACCGCCTGCGCTTCATCGAGCGTTGGGGAACGTGGCACTCGCGCATCACGGCCTGGACTAAAATTACCTGGCGCTACATAGCCTGGCGCATCAAGCCCCCTGATGACCCGCAGGCGAAGGTCAAGCTCGAAGCCTACCGTGACTATCTGCTGCGGCGGTCAGGGCCGAGGCGAGTCACTGCAAGGCCAAAACCGGCAGCCATGCCCGCCAAGTTTGACTTCGCGCCGAGGAGAGGACAACCGCGTTGAGCATACTGGGCACCGGCCTCGCTCTACTCATGCTCGCCCTGGTCGCGGCGGCGCTGGTGGCCGTCTGGCGTGTTCCCTTTCGCGCCCTGGGCGTGCTGGTCGCGGGCATGGCGTTCCACAATTTCGCCATTATGCTCCTGCTGGCCCTCGACACCCCGGCGGTCGTGATACGGGCCGTCCAATCCTGGAAAGAAGCCATCCTCTTGCTGCTGCTGGCGCTCGCGGCGCGCCTGGCCTGGGTGGCCTTTCGCGCCCGCAAGATGCCGCGCATGCTGGCGCTAGACTGGGTGGTGGCGGCTTTCGCCCTGCTCGCCCTCATATATCTCTTGATACCCCCCAGCATAATGCCCACCGAGGGGAACCTGGCGCAACGCCTGGTGAGCATACGTACTGTGTTGCTCCTGCCGGGCCTGTACGCCTTTGGCCGCGTCTTCTGGAGCGCGCGGCGTGAAGACCACGCGTGGGTCGCCGGGGCAGTACTGGGGGCCGCAGGCGTGGCAGGCCTCTTCGGGCTTGTGGAGCTGTGGTTCGTGCCAACGCCGAACTGGATAGATTGGGGCGCGACACGCTTCTCAGACTGGATCGGTTTCTCATATGCCAGGCCGGAGGGACTCCCGGAAAACTTCTTCCAGAGCACCGGCTCCGGTTACCTCGTGCGGCGCATGGTCTCCACGTATATCAGCCCACTCGGCCTGGCATACACGGGCTTGCTGTTGGTGCCACTAGGTGTGGCACTTATAGCACGCACCGGCAATCTTCAGGCAAGGTTACGAGAGCGAGCACAAGGGTTGCCGCCCTGGCTCATCTGGGTCACGTTTGCGCTACTCATTGTGAGCATTCTCTTCAGTGTAACGCGGGGGGCGCTGCTGAGTCTAGTTGGTGAGCTTGTGCTGCTTTGCCTGCTCCTCAGGCGCTGGCGCATAGTGGCTACGAGCGCCGCCGTAACCCTGGGCGTGGTCTTTATTCTATTCGAATACGTAAATATCGGCCCATTACTGACATTCGACCTCAGAGAAGTGCGCCCGCCTGCGGGGCTTGCCGCCATCAGGCTAGTGCTAGGGCTCCCTCCTGACGACCAAACCGGTAACCACATTCCGCCAGGCTCAGGGACTGTGCCGGGAGAGGGTGTAGATGTTACAACCAGCGGAGAACTGGTCTCAAGGACGCTGAGCATGCAAGACACTTCAGCGAGCGGGCACGTGGCGGCGCTGCGGCATGGGCTAGAGTACGCATCCCAGCACCCCTTCGGCACCGGCCTGGGCAGCGCGGTGCCCCGCTATGGCACAACCAGCGGCCCAGGCGAGAGCGCGCTTTTGGCTATGATAGGAGAGATGGGCATCGTGGGAGGGTCGCTTTACCTTACTATGTATTTGCTTAGCATCGTCTCTGGACTGCGTGCATTCTGGCGGGTACGCAGTGGCGATCTAACGTTGGCGGCTTTGCCCCTGGTGGCGGCTGTGGGTGGCCTGGCGCTCCTGCCGATAATGATCACCAGTAACATCTGGGGCAACTTCTCAGTGACGTTCTTTTTGTGGTGGTGCGCAGGTTTCAGCGGCGCGCTGCTGGCCTTGTCGGCAGAGCAATTGAGCCGTGCCATTGACTCGCAGACGGCCACACCGTCCGCGCAACCTCAAAGTTCCGCCAGCGAAGTATAATCCAACTACGATGGAATCTGATTACCTCTTGGCCGACCCCGCGACACCAATGGACCAGGCGGCGTTTGAAGTGCTGCTTGCCCTGGGCCAACCGGGCTGCCCTGTGTGTCGCGCCACGAGGCAGGCGGTGAGTACGTACCTGGAAGCCATCTCCTACGAGTCGGTGAACGATGTGAGCCTGCGCGAGCGGCTAGGGAGGTCGCTCGGCTATTGCGCGCCGCACGGGCAGGAGTGGCTAAGTCTGAAGGACTCGCTGGGAACCGCGCTGATATACCACGACGTTTTTGGCCGTGTGCTTACCGCGCTTGAAGCCGCAGGCTCATCCCCCGGCCAGGAGTCAGCAAGCGCGGCCAGCTTTCTCGGTATGGTCCAGAAGGCGCTGGGAGGACGGTCCAATTATGACGGGCTGGGCCGCGCGATTGCCGACGCCCTCGAACCCTCCGAGCCATGCCTGGCCTGCCGCTATGCATCGGAGATCGAGCAGCGCATGGTGACTGCCTGCGCCGCTGGGCTTGCCTATAGACGGTTTAGGGAAGCTTACCAGGCTCACGATATGGGACTGTGCCTGCCACACTTCCGGGTAGCGTTGCGACGCGTCGTACAGCAGCCGTTGGTGAGCACGCTCGTGGGCATGCAGGTGGCACACCTTCGGAGGTCACGCGCTGATCTCGCGGAAGTGATACGCAAGGGTGATTACCGCTATAGGGATGAGGCGCGGGGAGAAGAATACCAGGCCCCGGCACGCAGCGTGGAGCAGGCGGCGGGCCGGTTGCCGTAGCAGATCAGCCTGCCAGGGAGCCAGGAAGAGCGCGGAGGAGGTAAGGCAAGCTAATGCGATTGGACGCCGTCATCTATCCGCCTGACTTGAGCGTAGCAGGGCCATGCGCCGAGCTAGCCGAAAGCCTGGGCATACAGGGCGTCTGGACCACCGAGACTCAGCACGACCCGTTCCTGCCGCTTGTGCCTGCGGCGCTGGCGACCTCGCGTATCAGCCTCGGCACGGCGATAGCGGTGGCTTTCCCGCGCAGTCCCACTGTGACGGCCCACACCGCCTGGGACCTTGCGCGAGCCAGCCAGGGTAGGTTCATACTTGGGCTGGGCACCCAGGTGAAGGCGCACATCGAACGGCGGTTCGCGATGCAGTGGCACCCACCTGCGGCGTGGTTGCGGGACTACATCGGAGCCGTGAGGGCGATCTGGCGTGCATGGCAGACGGGCGAGAGGCTGCGCTACGTAGGGGAGTATTACAGCCTCAAATTGATGACGCCCTTCTTCAGCCCGGAGCCTCTGCCCAATCCTGGGTATGAGCCGCCAATCTATATCGCGGGTGTGAACAGGGAACTGTGCCGCCTTGCCGGGGAGGCGTGCCAGGGCTTTCACGTCCATCCTTTGCACACGGCGCGGTACCTGCGCGAGGCAATTCTACCCTGGATCGGCGATGGACTTAGCGCAGCCGGTAGAGAACGCGCCGCTATCAAGGTGAGCGCGACGGTGTTCGTGATTTTCGGGCGGGGAGTCGAAAAGGAGAAGAGACGAGAGGAGATGCGCCGCCAGGTAGCCTTCTATGCGTCCACCCCCACCTATAGGACGCTACTTGACATGCACGAGTGGGGTGAAACGGGCGAGGAGTTGAGCAGGCTGGCACGTCGTGGGCGTTGGGATGATATGGGCGCGCTGGTAAGCGATCGGATGTTGGAGGAGATAGCGGTGGAAGGGGAGACGTTGGCCGATGCTGCCGATGCATTGCGGGTGCGCTATGCTGGATTGCTGGATCGCGCGACGTTCTATCTGCCATTTGTGCCTGGGGAGCGCGACGACGATTGGAGAGCGGCTGCGGCTATCATGGCTGATTAGACATAGATGGTTTGAGCGAGCACCAACATTGTGGCATACTTTACGCGCACAGAAAGTCGAAAAGTTCAGAGATAGAGCGGCGGTAGGGGCGACCCGGTGGGTCGCCCTGACAGGGATGGCGTACCATGCGTGACTACTTCCCCAGGGTGTGCGACCCGGTGGGTCGCCCCTACCGCTCCTTGTTCTACCAATGTAAAGAGACAGCGATAGCGACAAGGGGGTTGCGCGCATGAGAGTGGGAGTTGGATTGCCTACAACAGTACCCGGCGCGGACGGCAGGCTTATGATCGAATGGGCGCGGCAGGCGGATGATGGACCTTTCTCCAGCCTGGCGGTGCTTGACCGGCTCGTCTACGACAGCTACGACCCGCTCACATCGCTTGCGGCGGCTGCAGCGGTTACCCGGCGTGTCACGCTGGCGACGACTATTATCATAGGGCCGTTGCATAACACACCCTTGCTGGCGAAGATGGCGGCTTCTCTGGATGCGCTCTCTAGCGGGCGGCTCGTGCTGGGGCTTGCGGTTGGCGCGCGCGAGGAAGATTACGACGCGGCGGGGGTTGACTATCACACGCGGGGCAAACGACTGGAAGAGCAGCTAACCACCCTGCGCGACCTGTGGGAGGATGGCATTGGGCCACAAGCAGCGCGCCCCGGCGGACCACCCCTATTAGTTGGTGGCTTGAGCGACGTAGGGTACGCGCGTATGGCACGCTACGCCGACGGGTATGTGCATGGCGGTGGGCCGCCCAGGGCGTTCGCGCGCGCCGCCGACAAGGCATTCGCCGCCTGGAGCGACGCAGGTCGTCCGGGCAGGCCGCAACTGTGGGCGCAGGGATACTTCGCCTTTGGTGAGGAAGCGGCACAAATAGGGGCCGATTACCTGAGGCACTACTATGCGTTCACCGGGCCTTTCGCCGAGAAGATAGCGTCGGGCCTCCTGACCACACCCCAGGCCATCGCGCAATTCATCCGGGGCTACGAAGAAGCAGGCTGCGACGAGCTGGTGCTCTTCCCCACTGTGCCCGACCTGAACCAGCTTACGCTTCTTGCGCAAACACTCAACGGATTTTAGATTTTGGATTTTCGATTTTAGATTGAACTTCTTACCTTGCCAGTTCAGCCAGATGTGCGAAATAATGGAAGGGTAATGGTATAGCCCCATATCACTTATGACAAACAATCTAAAATCGAAAATCCAAAATCTAAAATCTAAAATTGTAATCCTGGGTGGGGGGCCTGCGGGGTTGTATTGTGGGCTGCTTATCAAGAAGGCTAGCCCTCAGTACGACGTTACGATTATAGAGCGCAACCCGGCTGACGTGACTTATGGGTGGGGGGTGGTATTCTCTGACCGTACGCTGGCATCGTTCCAGAGAGCGGATTATAGGTCTTACCAGCAGATAACTGGCGATTTTGTTATCTGGGACGCTATTGACGTGCGCTACCGGGGTGAGACCGTGCGTTGCGGGGGGCACGTAATCGCGGCTATATCGCGCCAGAGGTTGTTGGAGATATTGCAGGAGCGCTGTGCTGAACTGGGTGTCAAGATGCGCTTCAGCACCGACATCCAGGACGTGGTGGAGCTTCCAGAGTGCGATCTGCTAGTGGCGGCTGACGGCATAAACAGTTTGATCCGGCGGACATACGAGGAGAAATTCAGACCTCGGACAGAGCAAGGGCGAGCAAAGTATATATGGCTGGGTGCAAACAAGGTGCTGGACGCCTTCAACTTCACTTTCCATGAGACGGAGTATGGCCTCTTCCAGGTGCATTCTTACCCCTACAGTGGCACCATGAGCACTTTCATCGTGGAGTGCGAAGAACAGGCATGGCTGAACGCGGGTCTGGACAAGGCCAGCGAGGCCGAGAGCCTTGATTTCTGCCAGAGATTGCTTGAGAGCGACCTGAACGGCGCTCGTCTGCTATCCAACAACGCAAAGTGGATAAACTTCGCCACGCTCAAAACACATAAATGGAGCCACAAGATAGCAGCCGAGGGTGAGAGAGAGCGCTATGTCGTGCTGCTGGGGGATGCTGCTCACACGGCACACTTCTCAATCGGGTCAGGCACGAAGCTGGCGATGGAAGACGCAATATCCCTCGCAGGCGCGATAGAGCAGCACCCCGACCTGTCTGCCGCGCTAAACGAGTACGAGTTAGAGCGCAAACCCGTAGTCGAGACCTTCCAGCGTGCCGCCCGCGAGAGCCAGTCGTACTTTGAGGAGATCAAGCGATACCTGGGCCTTGAGCCTATGCAGTTCGCTTTCCAGTTGCTGACGCGTAGTGGCCGTATCAGCTACGCAGATCTCCACCTTAAAGATGCACGCTTTGGGGATGCCGTCGATCGTTGGTTTTGGAAGAAGTCAGCGGTCAGTAGTCAGTGGTCAGCGGCCAGTGACGATCGAGGAAGGGTTGGCAGCACGAGCGGACCGATGGTTGCTCCTGCGCCGTTGTTTGCGCCCTTGAGGTTGCGAAACCTGGTGTTGAGCAACAGGGTCGTTTTATCACGCCTAATGGCAGGGGCAGACGCGCCTAGCTCAGCACTCAGCACGCACCACTCGGTACTCGTAGAGGGTGTGGGGTTGGTTATGGCCGATGTTTGCGCCGTAAGCCCGGAGGGACGGATAGCGCCCGGCTCGGCTGGGATGTATAGCAGGGAGCACTTGGAAGCCTGGGCGCGCAGGGTCGAGGCTGTGCATGAACAGGGCGGGCATATCGGCGTGCAATTGGGGCATGCGGGAAGACGCGGGTCGGTGAGGCCACGAAGCGAGGGGCTGGATAGGCCCCTGAAGTCGGGGCGATGGCCTCTTATCGCAGCTTCGCCAATACCTTACACGCCACGCAGCCAGACACCGAAAGAGATGGACAGGGCAGACATGGACCACGTGAAGGAGAGTTTTGTCCAGGCCGCAGAGATGGCGAACAGGGCAGGCTTCGACCTGCTTCAAATCCATTTGGCGCATGGGTACCTGCTTGCCGGGTTCCTATCTCCCCTGACTAACCTGCGCCGGGACGAGTATGGCAGGCTGGAATTAGAGGGTCGAGCGCGCTTCCCGCTTGAGGTATTCGACGCGGTACGCGCTGTCTGGCCTGACGACAAGCCTCTGTCGGTAGCCCTGAACACCTCCGACTACGCGAGGGGTGGTTTCACGATTGAGGATGCGGTGGTAGTCGCCAAGTTGCTAAAGGAGCACGGGTGCGACTTGATAGAAGTGCTGGCAGGGCAGACCACTCTACAGAGCGAGCCGGTGTTCGGGAGAGGCTTTCTTACGACCTTGAGCGATAGGATACGCAATGAGGCAGGCATCCCAACGATGGTCGGCGGCTACCTGACGACGAGCAACGAGATAAACACGGTGCTGGCAGCGGGGCGCGCCGATCTGTGTATCATGGACGTGCCCCATCTGCGCCCAGGAATAGCGACATGAGGAATCTAACCAAAGCCGTAGTTAGACATTGAATAGCACGTTGATTACGTCGCCATCCTTCACCACGTAGGTCTTGCCTTCGCTGCGGACGGTGCCCCGCTTCTTGGCTTCTACCATGTTGCCTGCCGCAATGAGGTCGTCGAAGTGGACTACCTCTGCGCGTATGAATCCGCGTTCGAGGTCGGAGTGGATGGTGCCTGCGGCGCGCTGGGCGAATGTGCCCCGCCGGATGGTCCATGCGCGCACTTCGTCTTCTCCTGCGGTGAGAAAGCTAATCAGGCCGAGCAGCGAGTACGACTTGGTGACCACTTCGCCCAGGCGCGAGGGGCCGACCCCCATGCTCTCCCGGAACTCGGCGGCGTCTTCGGGAGCAAGCTGGGCTATCTCCATCTCAAGCTGCGCGGGGATCGCTATCACTTCGGAGGAAGGCACGGCCTGGCGGACGCGCGCCTCTAGCTCGGCGGCGCTGTCCAGGTTTTCTTCGCCCAGGTTGACCACCACCAGCACAGGCTTGGCGGTGAGGAAGCCGAAGTTGCGGATGGCTTTGTCGTCGTCTTCGTTTAGCCCCAGGGCGCGAATATGGGTGCCCTCTTCCAGGCTGGGGCCGATGCGGGTGAGCACTGCCTGCTCATGCTCGCGCATCTCACGCTCCGCACCCTTCATCTTCTGTATCTCGCCCTTCAGCCTCTCAAGTCTGCGCTCGATAATGCCGAGGTCGGAGAAGGCCATCTCCAACATGACCGTTTCGAGATCGCGCAGAGGGTCCACGCCCGGCGAGCCTTCGGGCAGGGGCACGGCGGCGTTCTCGAATGCGCGCACCACCAGCACGAGGGCGTCCACGGTGCTGATGAAACCGAGCGTCTGGCGGCTGATAGGCTCTTTGCTCTCTTTCTCCTTGGCCGAGCCTGACATGCCCGGCACGTCCACGAACTGCACGTCGGCGGGCGTGAACTTGCGCGGGTTGTACATGCGGGCGAGCACGTCAAGCCTGGGGTCGGGCACCTTGACCATCGCCACATTCGGCTGGTCCCCCGACGAGTAAGCAGAAGTCTGCGCGTGGCTGCCCGTGATCGCGTTGAACAAGGTAGTCTTGCCGCTACCCTGCAAGCCAACTATTCCGAGGTTCAATGCCATAAAGGGTCTGCTCCAAAGTGATAGTGATGCGTCAATTGTACACGAAAGGAGGGTCAGGGGTCAGGGCAAGGGCATCTAAATCGAAGGGGGAACCAAACCGCCAAGACGCCAAGAGCGCCAAGACCGCGCCAAGTAATTGTTGTATTTCGTAGGAGAAACAGTTCTTGTCCTTCCAAGCCCCATAAAACACTTGGTGGTATCTTGGCGCTCTTGGCGTCTTGGCGGTTTGGTTTCGTATCACTGACGGCAGTTTGTGGCCCCTGACCACTCGCGAAATGGGACAAAAGTCTCTTGTTATAGCCTGGGGAACTATGGTAAGATAAGCGGCATGGAGTGAGTGGCGGCCTCCACAGGTCCTCAGCGCCTGCCCACTCGCTAATGCTCCACCTGTACCAACACGCCCACCATCTGCGCGCTCTGCGCGAGTTATTATTTCGGCATCTTCACTAATAACCGGAGAATTTACCCAGGATGCAACAGTCCGACACAGCAGATCCGCCAAAGGTGCGCGCGGCCCACGCAACTACTTCCGAGAAAGAAGACTCGAAGGGCGCTACCAGCCTGGCACGGGTTCCTTTGCGCGCTGGCACGATGGCGCTCGCCGGGTTAGTGGTCGCCCTGGTTGCCCTTATCCTGATGTATGGCGCGATGCATGACGGGCGCGTGTTTCGAGGGGTAAGCGTGCTGGGCAGTAACGTGGGGGGATTGAACCGTGCGGAGGCAAAAGCGGTCTTAGAGCAGGCGTCGGCAGGCTATCCAGCCGAAGCTCTCTCCGCGAATGGCGCGGGCAAATCGTGGAGTTTCTCGCCAGCCGAGTTGGGCGTAGCTGTGGACATTGAGCGCACGTTGGATGCAGCGTTTGGCTATGGGCGTGGTGGGGGTTTACTGGACAACATAGGCAGTCAACTTGGGGGATTATTCGGCAGCACGCAGATCGTGCCCGTGCTGAAGCAAGATGCCACCAAACTGGATAGCGCGGTTGCCCGGATAGTCGCGGACGCGGATAAGCCTGCTGTAGACAGCAAGTTGGAGATCGGGCCGGACGGGAAGGTCTTCATCACCCCGTCATCGAGCGGTACGGTGGTGGATCGTGATGCGCTAAGGTCCGCAATTGCCGCATCGGTGGCGTCGGTGCCGTTCCCTCCCGTCAGAGTTGTCATACGCGACCAGGCCCCAAAGGTAACAGAGGACGCGCTCAGGGCATCGGAAGCCCAGGCCTTGCTGCTGACCGAGCAGCCTCTCGCGCTCAAATCTGGAGAGCAAGTCTGGACGCTAGAACCTACTGACCTCCGCAAGATGCTTTCGATAACACAGGCAGCTTCGGGTAGTGAGTGGACTGCGGCGTTGAACGGCGAGGCGTTAGGGGCGTACATCAAGCCGGTCGCGGACGAGTTGCATCGTGCCCCGGTAGACGCGAACATCGTCATCGGCAAGGGCACCGTTACGCTCAATGAGGACGAGGCGGGGGCGGACCTGGACGTTCCGGCTGCGGTGGCGGCCATACAGCAGGCGGCTTCGAAAGAGGATGCGGCTGGGCGTGCGGTGGAGTTGCCGGTGAAAGAGGTTCCGGCGGCCGTTCACACTGAGCAGTTGCAGGCGCTGTACAACAAGGCAAATGCGCTCGTCACAGAGGGTATGCGGGTGCGGTTCCGCGACGATGGGTATATCTTGCGGGGCGCTTCTGTTACGGGCTTTATTGATGTCGCGCCCGCGCAGGGTGGGCCGGGGCCGCTCAAGCTGGTGATTGATGAGGAAGTGCTGGCGGACCGCATCGCGGGGGTGGGGTACTACATCAATCGCCCGGCCACCGACGCGCGCTTCCGCATGGTTGACGGCACGCCCACGAAGGTGACGAGCGGCAGCGACGGCTTCAAGGTAAACATTGACAATTCGGTGCAGAACGCGCTGAAGGCCATCGAGGGCTACCAGGGTGGGGACCGCTTGCAGGTTGACCTGGACGTGGCCGTTACCGAACCGAACCTCAGGGATGCCGACATCAGCAGTATCAACACGCCCGATTTGCTGGCGAGAGGGCAGACTTCGTATGCCGGGTCGTCCGCGGAGCGCGGCTGGAACGTCGAATTGGGCACAAAGAGGATAAACGGGGCGCTCGTGCCGCCGGGGGGCGTATTCTCTACGAATGATACAATCGGCGACCTCACGCTTGAGGCGGGCTTCAAGATGGGATACGGCATCATCACCACCAGCAAGGGCGTGACTACGGTGCCCTCGGAGGCCGGGGGTATATGCCAGGTCTCGACCACCCTGTTCCACGCGGTGTTCAGGGGCGGCCTGCAAATCGTGGAGCGCAACTGGCACTCCTACTGGATAGGCACTTACGGCGCGCCTCCCACCGGCCTGCAAGGTCTGGACGCGACAATCGCGCCGCCGGAGAAGGACTTCCGCTTCAAGAACAATACGGGCAACTGGCTGCTCGTCAAGGCTACGGCTGACGGTAAGAACGTGGTATTCGAGCTTTACGGGGTGAACCCAGGCTGGACGGTAGCTATAGGCCAGCCTATCATCACCAACGTGGTCAAGACCGACTACACGCCTGTGACGGAGTATACCAGTGAGCTACCCAAAGGCAAGCGCGTGCTGGTGGAGCGCCCGCAGAATGGCTTCAACTCCACAATACCGCGCACCGTGACCGACGCCAACGGCAACGTGATAGACACCTGGGCTGCGAAGAGCAGGTATGTCCCGTCGAGGGAGAGGTATCTTGTGGGGCGGTAGGGGTCAGGGATCAGGGGTTAGGGGTTAGGGGTTAGGGGTTAGGGGTCAGGAGCTATTAGAAGTTCCTGGCCCTTTTCGATTGGCTGTTAGCACGGGGCGGTTCAAACCCTAATCCCTAACCCCTAACCCCTGACCCCTGAGGTCGCTCTACGCGGGAGAGGAAGGCAGCAGCTATGAGGATTGCACCGGAGATGATGGCGACTATTATGGCGTTATAGCTGTCCAGCAGAGTGATGGTGATAACCTTGCGGGCGGATAATTCGAAGAGGAAAGCCGCTACGAAGTGCAGGCCGGCCAGGTAGAAGAAGCGGGTGTCAATTTGCAGGGCGGTGGGTATGTAGGCTATGCCCAGGAAGAATAGCCAGACGGGGGCTATCTCGCCGATGACGCTGAAGTTGGTGAAGTAGGCGTAGTAGGTGAAAGCCCAGCCGTCCAGCACGGCAACCACCCATATGATGAAGTTGAGCCGCTGGTGCTGGTACTGGCAGACGGCCTGCGCGGCGAGGCCGAGGACCGAAATGATAGCCCAGGGGAGCAAGTCCATCTGGAATGAGAAGCTGTTGTGTGGTGGAAACCACTGGTGGATGATGCCTGCGAGCATTATTAAGACGCCCCAGGAAGCCATCAGCACCCCGGCCCGCGATAGGCCGAACGGGTTATGTTCTACTTGATCCATACCTGATTATTTCCCTCCAAAGCGAGTAACGTGTTCGCGGCAGGTAAGAGCGAAGGCGAACTGAGCAGGTAGAGTGAAGGACGCAAGGGAGGATAGCGCCTGTCAGCACATGACACATTACTAGCTGGAAGGCAGTTTGTCAATACCCAATTTGCTGTAAGCTGGGGCTATTTAGCTCGGTAGGTGAGGGCCGCTAAAGGATGCTATGCCCTTGTTTATGTGTGCTCGGTTCGGGAAGGCCGCAAACTCTATTCTTTGATACTGTGCCGTGTTACACTCAGGTGCCAAAAGTAACCAAAGTGCGCCATTTGGTCGGGCAGTGTGTCTATGTGGAGGCAGTGGGAAATACATGAGCACGCACAGCTTGTGCGTGCTTATTCTTTTGGTTGCTCGGTGCTATGCTCACTTGAGGGTACTGGACGTGGGCGCTTGAACGCTAAGTACCACTCATCTTTCTTGAGCTGGGTGTCTATGAGTTTCTTAACATTGTTGGCTTTGACGACCTGCGCGAAGGGCATTCCTGTCTTGCTGCGAGCTGGCAACTTCTCGTAAGTATCCGAATGTAGCACTTCATCAAGGCTGGCTGGTTGGGTGACTGCGATGCCGATGAGCTTGCCGTTTTCGACCACTGGGGCGCCACTATTGCCGGGGTAATTACTCATGTCGCACCAGAAATAAGGTAGTGCTGAGTGCAATACCGACACACGACCAAATACGAATGCAGGCACGGAAACCGTTTTAGATGCCCAGTTTGCTACTGCTATAGGGAGATTTAAGCGGGCTACCGTAGTCAATCCTCCTGGATAGCCAACGCTGAAAACTTCAGCACCTTCGGCTGAAGGCCCATCTGCTATATCACCCACTGTTATAGGTTCATAGCCGCGTGCTTCAAGTTCATCCATGAATTGTTTGTTATTATTGAAACCTGTGTCCACGGACAAGATACCGATATCTAAGCTCTTATCCGTGAGGGTATAGGCCATAGTGTTGAGGCTCATTATGCCGGACATCGTCACGAGATCCTGACCCTTGTTCATACTATCAAGTGCTTCATTTAGCGATGGGACCCGCACAATAAGGTTGTATATTAGGTTTTCAGCACTCTCGGTTGCGCTTTGTAATCGGTCTAAATAGTGGCTACTTGGCAAAGGGTCAGGCGACTCCATACTCCTTTTATTGCGTTCCGTCTCTTCCTGTAATCGCTTCGCTGCCGCGTAGTTATCGGCCAAAACGTGGCGGGCTGTTATGAGGTACCGACGGCCCATGTGTGCGAAGAAAATCGCGGTACCTAGCGAGCGCGCCCCATGTGCGGGAAGGCTGGAAGTAAGCTCATCATACTCCTCTTGCGAGATCGCCCCGCTACGAAGTTTTTCATCTAGCTGACGTAGTTGCTCGTCTACGTTATTCGGGTCAGCGTCGCGCGATACGCCTTCCAAATGTACAACGGCCCTTTTCCACCGTTCCAGAATGCTCTGCTCCGCCATCTTGCTTATTCCTTACTGAGGATGTAGTAGGCTTAGCCCGATTCTTCTAATTGCCGCATCCATGCGCAGATTATAGCACATGAATTTGGGCACAGGAAGACGACCCCTTTTGAGTTTCCTGGCCAGATCGTGATAGAGGCAGCGCTTTATGTCAACCGTTCGACAGCGGGAGGGTTGTCCCCTAGATCAGCGTAGGGTTGCCCTCGCGTCTAGACTTAGGCTTCTTCTCATTCACCGGGCCATAGATGGTGTTATCTTCCCCTCTCATGTATACTCAGTTCAGAAGGGCCGCAAACTCTACTCTCCGATACTCTTTACATCTGTGAGGCAGCGACCGCTCTATTGTTGTGGTTGGGGTGGAGGGATTGGAGAGAAGATATGGCGAGCGATGCAAAGCCACTGTATGACAAGGGCGTAGTTGAGGCTGAGTCGGGGGCGACGCCGGCACAGAAGCGCACAGGCTTGTGGGTGCTGGCGGCGACCATTCTTGGGTCGAGCATGGCCTTCATAGACGGCGCGGTGGTGAACGTGGCGCTGCCGGTGATGCAGGTGGACCTGAACGCGACGGTGGCGGACGCGCAATGGGTGGTTGAGTCGTACACGCTCTTCTTGTCGGCGCTGCTGCTCGTGGGCGGCTCGCTGGGCGACCACTTTGGGCGCAAGCGCGTATTCAGCATAGGGATCGGCATCTTCGCGCTGGCGTCGGTGTGGTGTGGGTTCGCGCCCGACGCCCAGCAGTTGATATGGGCGCGGGCGGCTCAAGGTATAGGGGGCGCGCTGCTGGTGCCGGGGAGCCTGGCTATCATCAGCGCGTCGTTCAGTGGCGCGGAGCGGGGGCGGGCAATCGGCACATGGTCGGGCTTCACGGCCATCACCACCGTGTTGGGGCCGGTGCTTGGCGGGTTCCTGGTGGAGCACGCTTCCTGGCGGTGGGTCTTCTTCATAAACGTGCCCCTGGCGGTGGCGGTCATAGCTATTGCCGTATTGAGGGTGCCGGAGAGCCGGACTGAAACGGGGCGGCGCGGGCTGGACTGGCTGGGTGCCGCGCTGGTGACGGTTGGGCTGGGAGGGCTGGTCTACGGGCTGGTGGAGTCGGCCAACCTGGGGTTGGGGCACCCTCTGGTCATAAGCGCGCTCGTGGTGGGTGTTGTCGCGCTGGTGGCCTTCGTCGTTGTGGAGATGCGGGTGCGCGACCCGATGATGCCGCTGGACCTCTTTCGCTCGCGTACTTTCTCCGGCGCGAACCTGCTCACGCTGCTGCTGTACGGCGCGCTGGCGGGGGCGTTATTCTTCCTGCCCTTCAACCTGATACAGGTGCAGGGCTACTCGCCTACCGCGACGGGAGCGGCGTTCTTGCCGTTCATTCTGCTGATGTTCCTACTCTCCCGGTGGTCGGGCGGGCTGATTGGGCGGGTGGGGGCCAAGCTGCCACTCGTAGTTGGGCCTTTGATAGTGGCGGTCGGGTTCGCGCTCTTCGCGGTGCCCGGCATCGGCGGCGACTACTGGACGACCTTCTTCCCGGCTGTGCTGGTGCTCGGCCTGGGCATGGCTGTCAC
Source organism: Chloroflexia bacterium (assembly GCA_036399775.1). GTDB lineage: Bacteria > Chloroflexota > Chloroflexia > QHBQ01 > JADMIH01 > JADMIH01. The sequence goes on from DASWMJ010000089.1 coordinate 181,823, forward strand.
GGTCGCGCCGTTGACCACCGCCGTGATGGGGGCTGTTGGGGTAAATCATTCCGGCGTGGCGTCGGGCATCAATAATGCGGTGTCGCGGACGGCGGGGCTGCTGGCTATCGCTGTGATTGGTATTATAGTGTTGGGGGTGTTCAACGGCAGCCTCGACAGCCGCCTCGCAAGACTTGACGTGCCGCCCGAAACGCGACAGGCGTTGGACCAGCAGCGTATCAAGCTGGCAGGGGCGGATGTGCCTGAGAGCGCGAGTGAGGAGTTGAGGCAATCGCTCAAAGCTGCCATCGCGGAGTCGTTCCTGGATGGCTTCCGGGTGGCGATGCTTATCGGGGCGGGGATGGCGGTGGCAAGCGCGGCGTTCGCGGCGTTGCTCGTGGAGGGCAAGGGGCTGGTTAAACAGGCGAACGTGGAGGGCGAGACAAGTATAGCATGAGGACGATCTGGAAATAAGATGGAGACGTTTAGCGCGGAGGCATTCTCAACAATACTGGCGGTGGTCGGGGCCGTCATAATCGTGGCTGCGCTCATATCGGGGCTGGTAGAGCGTACCAACTTCCCGCAGGTGGCGATCTTCCTCGCGCTGGGGGCGATATTGGGCGCGCCTGGGCTGGGGCTGCTCAATATAAACCTGGAGTCGCCGGTGTTGCGCGTGGTGGCGACCCTCAGCCTTGCGCTGGTGCTCTTCACCGACGCGGTGGGCCTCAACGTGCGAGAGGTGCGGCAGCATGGCATCCTGGCGCTGAGGGTACTGGGGCCGGGCACGATCTTGTCTGCTGCACTCGTCGCGCTGGCGGGATGGTGGCTGCTTGGGTTGTCGCTGCCCGCCGCGATAATCCTGGGCGCGGCGCTCGCCTCCACCGACCCGGTGTTGCTGCGGGGCTTCCTCCGCAGGCGTGATGTGCCCCCGGCTACTCGACAGGCTTTGCGGCTAGAAAGCGGGCTGAACGACGTTGTGCTGCTGCCTGTAGTGCTGGTGGCGATGCAGTTCCTGGGTGGCGCGTCGTCCCAGGAGACCGACTGGGGCCGCATGATACTGAATCTGTTCGTGCTGGGGCCGGGCGCGGGTATCGCTATCGGCCTGCTGGCGGTGGCGACGCTGGACATGGTGAGGAGGCGAGTCGGGGTGCGGCGAGATTACGAGTCGCTCTATTCGCTGGGCGTTGCGTTCGCGGCCTTCGCTGCTGCCGAGGCCTTGCATGGGAGCGGGTTCCTGGCGGCCTTCGCGGCGGGCCTCACGATAGCCGCTTTGGACGTGGAACTGTGCGATTGCTTCCTGGAATACGGCGAGACTACGGCAGAGATGGCGCTGCTCTTTACGTTCGTGCTGTTCGGTAGCTCGCTGATCTGGGACGGACTGGCGGTGCTCACTATGGCGTCGCTGGCCTTCGCGGTGCTGGTGATGTTGATCCGGCCACTCACCTTCGTGGTGGCGCTGGTGGGGTCGCGCCTTACTCGCCGGGACAGGGCGCTGATTTCCTGGTTCGGGCCGCGCGGCCTCAGTAGTTTGCTGCTGGTGCTGCTGCCGGTGTTCGCGGGGCTGCCGGGGAGCGAGATGCTGTTCGCGCTGTGCTGCCTGGTGGTGCTGCTCTCGGTCGTGTTGCACGGCGGGTCGCTGATGTTCGTGGGGAAGGGGCGGCGCGAGACGCAGCCGCAGCTTGCGCCCGCGACAATCGAGGCTGCGGCACCCATGCCCGCCCCTGAAGCGATACGGTTCTTCCCGACAGGCACGCGCAACGGCTCAGAGGATCGTCTTGACGTTGGGGACACCATCTCAGGTTCAGAGCGGATCACTATTGGAGAATTGCAACAACGGCTACAGCAAGGTGAGCGCGTGCTGGTGCTGGACGTTCGGACGGAACGCACCTACGATGAGGACAACCTCAACGCGACGGGTGCGATCCGGTTGCACCCGGACGATGCCGTGCGGGAAGCCGTGCGGTTGCGCCTGCCCCGCGACGTATTGATGGTGGCATTCTGTGCCTGAAGGAACGAAGCGACCAGCGTCCGTGTGGCGCAAGAGTTGAAGCGGGCGGGTTGGCCCAACGTGCGCGCCCTGGCAGGCGGGTGGGAGGCGTGGCAGGCTGCGGGCATGCCGGTTGAGGCACGCGAGGCTGCACCGTCTTGATATGGGCTTACTAGAGCACGACCAGGCGCTATCTAGCCCCGCACCATGAGCAGCGGACTGTAGAGCTACCACTGATGTCGTCTTTCAACCCAATATATGAGGTACTGTAATGGTCCTCGCACGCACGCGGTTCTGGACGGAACTGTTCGAGCTTATCAAGAATGAGCCTTTGAAGGCTATTCTCCTGCTTGGCGTGCTCGCTTTATGTCTCTTCCTGTTGCACGAATGGATTGGACTTAGTACGCGGCAGAGACGCGGGCGAGGGATAATGATCCGGGACCGGCGGTGGCCCCTCTTGGTGCCACTTAGCATGCTCCTTAGAGACAGGCTCTCCGACGAAGAGCTGTGGAACTCTGATGGCACTTACAGGCAAGATGTGAACCAGGACGCTTCTGCACCCGATGACGCCGATAGAGTCTGGCGCAATCACCATAAGCTACGCATGAAGCGTAGCCGCCCCAGTCGCAAGAAGCGACGGGTGCAGCCAAACCCACTCAAATAGTAGCCTGAGCGCTCCCATCGGTGGCGGACATTGCGGCTACGTTGCGGGGCAGGTCTGGAGGCGCGTCCATCCATTCGGGAGGGTCGGGGGTGATGTAGGCTTCGGGGGTGGGGCCGGGGTCGGAGAGGCCGCTCTCCTTGAAATGCAGTATCTGGCGCAGCTTCATGTCGTGGTCGCACAATATCTGGCAGGAGAGGCGGGCCTGCCCCAAAAGCTCTTTCGCGGTCAGCCTTGTGTGCTCGGCTACGGTCATACGGTCAGGCTCTCCCTCGATAAACGCCACTCTACAGGTGGTGCATTTCGCGTAACCGCCGCAACGGTGCATCATATCAAGCCCGCCGTCTTCGAGCGCCCGGACTAGCCTAGTGCCGTCCTCAACCTCTATCGGGCCGAAGCCATCTACGTCTATCCTGACCATAACTTATGCTCCTAATCTATGGTTTGGTTGTGTTTGGTTCCTACGTTCCACGTAACGGAAGCCAAAGCAATTATCGTTCCTATGAAGATAATCAGCCCTTAGACCTACTCAATATCAATCGCCAGCCTCAGAATGGCAGGGCGCGGCGCTGCTATAATGGCCGAGAATGCCGTATGTGAGTGTAATACGTGAAGTTACAAAGGAGTCCGAAGTGACAGCAGATACTATCGCGAATGACAGCGTGGCGGTTGCAGGCGCGCCCGAAATTGACGGCCTCGCGTTCCGATATTACCGGGGCACGCCCGATTTGCCGAAGATGGTCGCCGTGCTCGAAGGTAGCAAGATCGCCGACGGGCTTGAAGAGGTTGATACCCTTGAGAACATGACTAACGCGTACTCGAACCTCAAGAACTGCGACCCTTACAAGGATGCGGTGATTATAGAGGTCAACGGCCAGGTGGTCGGGTACAAGCGCGTGACATGGTGGGAGGAACTTGACGGCACGAGGATATACGGGCACTTCGGCTTCCTTCTGCCCGAATGGCGCGGGAAAGGTATCGGTAGAGCATTACTGCGCCACAGCGAGAACCGCCTGCGCGAAATCGCAGCCGATCACCCTAAAGGCATAACCCGCCTCTTCGATACGGGAGCCGTTGACGACCAGATCGGCCTCGTAAGCTTGCTGGCCGAAGAGGGGTACCAGCCGATCCGCTACTGGTACGAGATGGTGCGCCCCGACCTGGAAAATATCCCTGACTTCACGCTGCCGGAAGGTATCGAAGCGCGCCCGGTGCAGCCTGAGCACTACAGGACTATCTGGGAAGCCGAAGTGGAGGCTTTCAAGGACCACTGGGGCGAGGCGGAAGTGGAGGAAGCCGACTACGATCGTTGGCTGAACGATCGGCCCAGCATCTTCCAACCGCACCTGTGGCAGGTTGCGTGGGAGGGCGACCAGGTAGTGGGCATGGTACGCAACTTCATTGACGCTGAGCAGAACGAGAGGTTCAACCGCAAGCGTGGGTACACCGAGTTCATCAGCGTGCGGCGTGCCTGGCGCAAGCGTGGCGTGGCAAAGGCTCTGATAGCGCGCAGCTTCCGCCTCCTCAAGGAGTTGGGTATGACCGAGGCGGCGCTCGGCGTTGACACCGAGAATCCTAACGGCGCGCTCCAACTCTACGAGAGCATGGGCTTCCGCCAGGTGAAGCGGGGCGCGAGTTACCGCAAGCCGATGGACTAACATAGTTTGTTAGAAAGCAAAAATGGCGGCCAAGCCGCCATTTTTGCTTTCTAACAGGTCCTCCTTGTAGGAGTGGCTGACAGCGTGCTACACTGGTTGCTATAAGAAACTTTAAGGGGAGGGTAGTCATGCCGAGCGGGCCTGAGCGTGTACAAGTAGCGCTGGACGAGCATGGGCTGGATTGCAAGGTGGTCAGGTTGCCGGAGAGCACGCGCACGGCGGCGGAGGCGGCAAAGGCTGTGGGGTGCGACGTTGGGGCTATCGCCAAGTCGCTCCTCTTCCTGGCGGATGGCGAGCCTCTGCTGGTGATATGCGCGGGGGACAGGCGGGTGGATACGAAGCTCGTCGCGGAGAAGGTGGGGGCGTCGCAGGTGAAGATGGCCCCAGCGGAAGAAGTGCGGCGCGTCACAGGCTATGCTATAGGTGGGGTGCCGCCGGTGGGGCATGCCACTCCACTCAAGAGTTTGATGGACGAGAGCTTGCTGCGTTGGCAGGTAATTTATGCCGCAGCGGGGGCGCACGACGCGCTCTTCCCAGTCGAGCCGCAACGTCTATTGGAGGCCAGCGGCGCGACCCTGGCCGAGGTGGGCGCAAGCTGAACCCTGACGACATCCTGCTGGCGATTTTCGACGCGCTGCATGACCATTATGGCCCGCAGGAGTGGTGGCCCACGCGTACGGGGAGTAGGTGGGAGATCATGCTGGGGGCGGTGCTAACTCAGCGCACCACCTGGACCAACGTCGAGCGTTCGCTGGATAACCTCGCGGCTGCGTGGGGGCCTGCTAGCCTGGCCGACCCTGAAATCATCCTCAATGTCCCAGACGAGGAGTTGGTGAGGTTACTGCGTCCCACCGGGCACTTCCAGAGCAAGCCGCGCAAGCTGAAGTACCTGGCCGGGTTTGTGCTGGGCGAGGGTGGTGTGGAGGCGCTTGCCCGGTCCGGGGAGAGCACGGAGGGGCTGAGGGCGCGGCTGCTGGGGTTGTGGGGGATTGGGCCTGAGACGGCGGATGCGATATTGCTATATGCGCTGGACAGGGCCGTATTCGTGGCGGACGCTTACGCGCTCAGGCTGACTTCGCGCTGGGGACTACTTCCGACGGCGGCACCATATGGGGACATCCAAAAGCTCTTCATGGATAACCTGCCCCATGAAGTTGCGCTCTTCAACGAGTTCCATGCGCTTATCGTGGCACACGGCAAGCAGATTTGTCGCCCACGAGCCTTGTGTGAGGTCTGCCCGCTCAACAGGCCGGTGAGGCTGGGGCAGGGCGGTAGTTGGAGTTGTCCGAGGCTTTTTGCGGGCAAGTAGCACGGGCTGCTTTACTCCCCCGAGGGTCCAGGGTTGGTGATACTGAGCACGTGCGCCAACTTATGTTGCGATACGACGATGACAAGCTCATAGCCGGCGTGAAGCGGTGTATCCCTGGAGGGCGCCCAGACCTGCCGGCCATGATCGTTTAGCATCAGCACCCGGCATTCTATTCCACCTCCTTCGCTTTCAGCAGCCTCTTCCAGGCAGGCGACAATGTTGCCGTCCGCGGCGGAGCCTGCATCTACGGTGGTGTGAGTTATGAACACTACCTGGTCGGCCACCTGAATGGTGTCAATAACACGGCCACCTACCGCTGCCGCGACCAGGGCAGGCGCAGTGAGCGCGGCCGGACTGCGCGAGATTTCTATCTCGAATGAGCGCTCTACACGCGCCGCGAGGTCGGGGTCAAAGATGCGCAGGACCACACGCAGGTTGGGGTTGAGCCTGCGGGCGGTGAGGGCCGTTTGCAAATTAGCTCGGTCGTCGTCAATCGCCGTTACGAGGCACCTGGCCCGTTCTATACCGAGTGAGCGTAGAGTCTGCGGCACCCTGGCATCGGCCACTAATGTCGGCACCGCCAGTTGCCGCACCGTTGCCACGTAACGCGAGGACCCATCCAGTTCGCAGGCTGCCACAGGCACGTTCATAGTCGCCAATTTCTCTACCACCCTGTATCCGATGTTGCCCAGGCCGCATACGACGACGTGGTCGCGCAGACGCTCGGTGTCGAAGGGTATCCCTCCGCCGAGACGCGCCCCAACTAAGACATCGGTGATCAAGGCGTACAAGATCGCCAGGGCTGCCGCCCCCAGCAGCATCAGAAATATACCGTATGCCTTTAGCGCAGGGTGGGCATTGATAAATGAGATATCGCCGAAGCCTGTGGTAGTGATGGTGCTGACGGTGAAATAGAAGGCGTCGAGCGGGCTTAACCCCTGGAAGACCGAGAAGATGAAGGAGCTTACCAGCAAGAGGACCAATAGGACATACATAAGGCGGCGCAAACGGGTGTCGGTAGCCACGAAGAGGAGCCTCACCGAGCGCACCAGCCCTTTAGGGTCAAACCGGCTGCGGTTGGGAGTGTAATCGTGGCCGAGAGCTTGAGGCGACGCGCCACCATCCACCAGGAAGACAACGTCCTCGCATACCTCCCCTGCTGAAGGCTCCGGGGAGCTTGAGCCTGGACCTGGGTCTACGTCAGGGAAGAGACTGGCCGTCCCATCTCCCTTGATACATGCGAGATGCATGAGGGTGTGCGGGTCGCGGGCTATAGCGCCTATAGAGACGATTCCACGGTCTTTGCCCCATATTCTGCCTTTACCCTTACCGGCGCGCGCAATCAGAGTATGCCCGGCTACGTCAATCCTCTGCTCCCAATCAAGGTGCAGGGCAGCGGCTATAAAGGCAGGCGCGGCTATGGCAGAGGAGCTTAGCACCTCACACTTTTGTATCAGCGCACGCACCTGCTCTCCCAGTTCGATGTCGAACATGTGCATTATGATGAGCGCTTGGGGGTTGAGGTCTTGCGCGATGAGGCCTGCGTGTAAGTTGCCGATGTCGTCTTTCTCGGTAAGGATGATGGCGCGGGCCGACTCAACACCAGCCGCCTTGAGCACAGCCTCCTCACGGTAGTCTCCCGACACAAAGTTAGCGCCCATAGCTCGCGCTTTGAGGGCGAATGTTGGCGAAGGCTCATGTGCGACAACGACGATATCTTCCCCCAGGCTGTGAAGCTCTTCCAGTGTGCGCAAACCAAGCCCACCCAGGCCACACAACACGATGTGACTCGTGGGCGGACTTTCTGCCGAAGCAAGCACAGGTTCAGGTTGCCTGTTGGATAAAGTAACCATTGCTGCCAGTATATACGGCCCGTTCAGTTTGTGCATCCTCTGAGCACCAATCTCTGCCGATACACCCGGTGCTACTCAGCCTGAGAGCCTATTCCAAGACCACACTTGAGGTATGCTTATTGATTAGGACTGGCTGGGTGTTCAAAGAGGCTCGGATCGCTAACCCCTATTCCCACTGGAGTGGAGATGGTATGAGAGGCGTAACGGCGTGGATAACAGGAGGCGTGGTGCTCATGTTGGCGGGAATGGTCTGGATGCTGCAAGGTATCGGCCTACTGCCGGGGAGCTTTATGTCGGGGCAGTCATTTTGGGCCTGGGCGGGGCTGGCCTCTTTCATTGCAGGATTGGTGCTCACGCTGGTGGGGCTGGGGCGGCGGGCTAGAAGCTAGTATGTCACTTGCGTATATAATGTTGTATATGCAAACCCTTACCGCCGAGGAGACGCACGATCTCCTGCCATACCCCGCGCTGGCGGACTACCTGCTGAGCATGCTGGCCGACAAGAAGGCTGGGACGGCATACGCGCCGGAGCGTGTCGCGATGCCGTTGGCAAGGGGCGGCACGCTGCTGTTGATGCCTGCTACTGACGGGCAGTTCGCGGTTACAAAGCTCGTGACGGTCCACCCTGGGAACGCCTCTGCGGGGCTGCCGAGCGTGCAGGCCGATGTACTGGTGATGGACGCCGCGACGGGCAAGAGGCTGGCTATGCTCGATGGCGGGGCTGTGACAGCGCGGCGCACGGCGGCCCTGTCGCTGCTGGCGGCCCGGCTGCTGGCACCCAGGTCCTCGGGGTCGCTCCTCATGGTGGGGGCGGGCACGCAGGCCAGGGCGCACCTGGAAGCGTTCTGCGAAGGATTAGACATAGACAAGGTGTATGTGACGTCAAAGAATATGGCGCACGCGGAGGGGTTTGCCGCCTACGCTCGGACGCTCAACAGGCAAGCAGAGGCGGTATCCCGCCCGGAGGAAGCGCTGGAGAAGGTGTCGTTTGTTGTGACGGCGACCACGAGCGTAGAGCCTGTGCTGCCGGACAGCGTAAGGGCTGATGCGTTTGTGGCGGCAGTGGGGGCTTACCGGCCAGATATGGCGGAGTTGCCTCCGCAGTTGGTACAGAGGGCGCGGCTGTACGTGGACACGCTAGAGGGTGCGCGGGTGGAGGCGGGCGATCTTATCCGGGCGGGCATTGATTGGACGCAAGTGACGCCGCTTGAGGACGCTCTAGATATACCCGGCGGCCAGGGCGGGACTGTGGTCTTCAAGAGCGTTGGGCATGCGCTGTGGGACCTGGCGGCTGCACGCCTGGCATGGAGCAAGCTGAGCGCGCCCTACCAGGAGGGGGAGAGTTGCCACTAGCGGGGCGGGGTGAGTCTATTTCTTGTCGCGGCGGCTGAGTAGCACAACTACTAGCTCTATCAGGGCGAAACCGAGTACGGCTTTGCGGGCCTTCTCGTTCTTCTCGAAGCCGAAGAGCCAGGGAGCGGCCAAGCCAAGCAGCGCACCGAGGAGGTCCCCCAGCAGGTGCATGTTGAAGGGCATGATCCTTATCAGCCCCAATTCATAGCGCGTAAAGAGGCTGGCACCGATGGCGCTGCCGCCCCGGACCTTGCTGAAAATGTTGGCGGCTTCGTCGCCGTCGTAGTCGAGCATCTCAGGGGCTACGTAGTGCGCGATGCCCCATAGGTAGTCCATCACGGCGTGCAGTGGGCGGGGTATGAGTCCTAACATGGCGGCTCCTTCGCATATGCTTGTAGTTTGGCTGGCTGAAGTGCAAGCGGTGTGCCAGGTAGCCAACAGCAGGTGAGGAAAAGAGGTAGATGAGCGAAAATCCGGTGTACCACGACCCCGATCTGACATACATTTTCCATTTGATAATCCCGCACGTTAGTGAAGCGATGGTGCTGATGGCGCAGGAGGGCGATAGTTGGTCGCTGCCCAGTTTCCACCCGCAGGAGCACTACTTTTCTATGGTGGGCCATATCAACCAGGAGGTGAAGAGGCAGCTTGGGATCGACGCTACCGTGCTGCGTTGCGCTAAAGTGGTGAGAGATAAGGAAGTGAAGAAGACGGTGGACGCTGTATTCACGATGGAGAACCACAGCGGCCAGTGGTCCCCTCCCAGCGGGTGGAGTTGGGTTGGGCTGAAAGACCTTGCCGAACTACAAATGGCGAGGCCGGAGCAACAGAGCGTTATCGAGCAATGGCTGCTTGAAGTGAGTGGGGCAGAGGTGCCGCCGCTTCGCGCACCCTGGTCGCGGCGCGGCTGGTTGGGTGGCGTGCGCGAGTGGATAGGCGAAGAGCTAGCGAAGTTGTGTATCGCGCCAACAGGTCCAATGGAACAGGTCAAGCATTGGGGGATTTCGGCTGTGCTGCGGGTGCCTACAAGCGAGGGTTATTTCTACTTCAAGGCTGTTCCCTTGCTCTTCAAGCAGGAGCCTGCCATCACCCAGGCGCTGGGTCGCAAGTATCCTGGGGTGGTACCTGTGCCGGTAGCGGTGGCTACGTTCGAGGGGCAGGGCTGGATGTTGCTTCGTGATTTCGGGGGCGAACCCCTTAAGAATACCAGTATCGCGCAGTATGAAGAAGCGGTTGCGCGATTGAGCCGCACCCAGGTGGAGTCGGTGGATATGGTAGAGGAATTGCTGGCGGCGGGTTGCGCGGATAGGAGGCTGGCAGGGCTGAGAGCGCAGATTGACCCATTATTTGAGGATGTGGAAGTAGTGTCGAGGCTCAGCGGTGAGGAGTTGGAGAAGCTGAGGGCGCTCTCGCCCAGGCTGAAGGAGATGTGCGACAGGCTAGGAGGGTATCGCGTGCCGGAAACGCTGGTGCATGGCGATTTCTACTTTGGCAACGTCGTTTCGCGCGATGGGGAGTATGTCATATTCGACTGGACCGACGGCTGCATCACTCACCCTTTCTTCGACCTGGTGACGCTCTTCGAGGGGGAGGAGAATGCCGAATACCGGGCGCGCATCAGCGACGTTTATTTCGCGGCCTGGACAGCTTATGAGCCGGTAGAGAGGCTGCGAGAGGCGTACCGGCTGGTGGAGACGCTGGGCGCGCTGCACCATGCCATCAGCTACAAGCAGATCGTCTACAGCCTGGAACCGAGCCAGAGATGGGAGTTAGAGGGCGCGCTGCCGATGTGGCTGCGCCAGGTGATAGCGTCTGTAGAGAAGAACGATGTGAGGGTTACGGAGGATTAGCTCTATGGACGATACGAACAAGGCGACTATTGGCTGGCTGCTCGCTTCTGAGGAACCCTGGGTTGTATATAACACGCTAATTGAGCTTGTTGGGACCGATCCAGATGACAGCCGAGCGCGAGAGGCATATGGGGCGATGCAGGCGCATCCGCAAGTAGTGGCGCTCATGGAGAGTCTCGATAGCTGGCCGACCGATAAGCCACTCAGCAAAGCTTACGACCCGAAGGACAGCATCTGGAAGCTAGGGCTGTTGGCCGACTTTGGCCTGGGGCGCGATGATGAGCGCATCGCCGGGATAGCTGAGCGCGTGCTGGGGGCGCAGGCCGACGATGGCGGGTTCCTGCACGGCGGCTTCGACCACACGAAAAGCTGGCACACGCGACCCTATATCTGCATCTCGCACGTTATGACTTACGCGCTTGCGCGCTTCGGCTACCTGGGTGATGCCAGGCTCGGTCGCGCATACGGCCATATCGTTGAATGGCAGCGACTGGACGGAGGCTGGCACCCCAACAAGCTCAACCTGCCGGGGAACGAGCGTGAGTCGGAACCAAGCTGCCCGTTCGGCACGCTCAACGTACTGCGCGCGGTGGTGGCGCACCCAGGCTTGAGAGAAGGGGAGGTCGCGCAACGGGCCGTTGGATACCTGCTTACATGCTGGGAGCGCAGGTCGGAGCCGTACCGCCCCGTGGGGTTCGGCATCGGCGCGACATGGAACAAGGTGCAGTACCCCTTTGTCCAGTACCAGCTTCTCAAGACGGTGGACACCCTCTCACAAGCGCCTGCCGCGCTGAACGATCCGCGCTATAGGGAGATGCTGGACCTCCTTGAGAGCAAGCGAGACGCCGAGGGGAGGTGGACGGCAGAGAGGGTGAACAAGCCGTACAGCGAGTTCGACTTCGGCCAGCGCAAGCAGTCCTCCGCGTGGATAACCTTCCTGGCGTTGCGGGTGGTCGCACGTAGCCGGAGCTAAACAGAATCTTTCGCCAGCACATTGCCCGGCGACTGAAGTCGCGGGCAACCCAGGCGAAGTCCGCCTACGCGGACTATGCCATGAAAGTAGTCGCCGCAGGGCGACTTTGTAATTGTTGCCTGCGACTTCAGTCGCCGGGCATGCCTGACACAGCAGTTTTCCGAGATTGAGTAAGCCCTGATGGTATGCAACTTGCAGGCCGAAGGGCAAGCCATCCTGGCTGTGATGCGACGCTGTTCTATCCAGAGGAGGAAATGCAATGATGAACGTTAGAGCGCGCTTGAGACGCAGCCTGAGCCTGTTGGTGCTGGGCTGCATGGCGGTGAGCATGGCGGCATGCGGCGATGCTAGCAGTCCGAGCAGTTCGGGCAGTAGTGGTTTCCCCAACAAAGCTATACAGATTATGGCCCCCGCCGCGCCGGGTGGCGGTTGGGACATCACGGCGCGGACCGTATCGCAGGCGCTCCAGGACGCCAAGATCGTGACGGTGCCGGTGGAGGTGTATAACAAAGAAGGCGCGGGCGGCACGGTAGGCCTGGGCGAGTTGGTCAACGCAAAGAAGGGCGACCCCTACACGATGATGATGATGGGCCGCGTCATGCTGGGGGCGATACTCACGAATAAGTCGGCGGTTACGCTGAAGGAAGTCACACCTTTGGCTAGATTGACCTCGGAGAACGAGGTAGTGGTGGTGCCCGGCGACAGCCCGCATAAGACAATGGCCGACCTTGTCAACGCTATGAAGGCCGACCCCAAGAAAGTGACCTGGGCGGGCGGCTCGGCGGGCGGCACCGACCACATACTCGTGGGGCAGATCGCATTGGCAGCAGGTATCGACCCATCCCAGATAAACTACGTGGCGCACTCAGGAGGCGGTGAAGCGACGGCGGCGGTGCTTGGAGGGCAGGTAACGGCAGGGGTATCGGGCTATGGCGAGTGGGAAGAGCAGATCAAGGCAGGAAAGATGCGCGCGCTTGCCATCTCAGGCGAGAAGAGGCTGGAAGGGGTGGATATACCCACGCTCAAAGAGGCGGGCACGGACGTTGTATTGCTCAACTGGCGCGGCATCGTAGCCCCACCAGGCATCAGCGACGCCGATAAGAAGGCTTTGCAGACCATACTCACCAAGATGCATGAGAGCCAGCAGTGGAAAGATGCGCTCACCAAGAACAAGTGGGACGACGTGTTCATGACTGATGGCTTCGACGCCTACCTACAGGAAGAGGACGCCACCCTGACCAAGACGCTCACGGCTATCGGGCTTGTGAAGTAACGAGGGGCAAGGGATCAGGGGTCAGGGATCAGGAATTTCGCTCGCTCTCATTCTCTAAGACTGATTACCAGAGCCCTGGTCCCTAACCCCTAACCCCTAACCCCTAACCCCTAACCCCTAACCCCTGATCTCTAGTCCCTGACCCTAATGTCGAGATACCTGACAATCGAGCGGCGGCTGGCATTGGCGATTGCTGTGGTCGCTTTGATCGTGCTGGTTTTGGCGTTCCAGGTGCAGGAGCCTTCTACGTTTATGCCGGTGGGGCCGAGGCTGTTCCCGGTTATTATGGGCGGGGCCATGTTGCTGTCGGCGGTGCTCCTCTTTGTCTTGCCGCCCCGGCAACCGCCTGCCATAACCACCGAGCAAGCGGTTGCCGAGCACACGGATGCTGCCGTTGTGGAAGGGGTAGGCGAAGCTGAGGAAGAGGAGCAATTGGAGTGGCCGCGCGTGCTTGGTCTGATGGCGCTCACTTTAGTGTATGTGCTGTTATTCTCGGTGCTGGGCTTTATCCTCTCCACAGCGCCTTTTATCGTGGGGGCTGCGAGGATATTGGGTAGCCGCCATATTGTGCGCGACGCTATCGTTGGGGTAGGAGTGGCCGTCGGTATCTACCTCCTTTTCACCAGGCTCTTGCACGTGGGGCTGCCGTCTATGCCCTTCCTCGATTTCTGATATGCAAAGCGAACCAGGTTGATCGGGACGGGTGCCTATGGATTGCTCCATAGGCAGGATGATGCGCGAGGGACGAGATTCTTCGCTTCGCTCAGAATGACATGGGGACAGGGGCGGCTTCCCCAGGCACCTTGACCTTGCAACGGCGACGTTTGAGTGGGAGCATATATGGACCTCTCGGTAATCCTGGAGCGCCTCACTACCGGGTTTGGGAACGCGCTCACACCGCAGAACTTGCTCTTCGCCATCCTGGGGGTGGTGATGGGCACGATGATTGGCGTGCTGCCGGGCATCGGGCCTGCGCTGACGATCTCGCTGCTGCTGCCGGTGACGTTCGGCATGGAGAACCCGGCGGGGGCGTTTATCCTCTTCGGCGGCATATATTACGGGGCGATGTACGGCGGCTCGACTACGTCCATCCTGGTCAACACGCCTGGGGAGTCGTCATCGGTGGTCACGGCGATAGACGGGCACCAGATGGCGAGGCGCGGGCGGGCGGGGGCGGCATTAGCTACCAGCGCCATAGGCTCGTTTATAGCGGGCACCTTCGCCACCCTGATGATTACCCTTGTCGGCCCTCTGTTCGCCGACATCGCGCTCCGGTTCGGCGCGGCTGAATACTTCGCAGTCATGGTGCTTGCCCTCACGACTGTTACCGGCCTGGCGGGCGACTCGATGCCCAAGGCGTTATTCAGCACGGTGCTGGGCCTCACGCTGGGGCTGATAGGCATAGACCAGTTGTCGAGCCAGCAGAGGTTCACGCTGGGCATACCGCAGCTTATAGACGGGATAGACGTGGTGCTGGTCGCTATATCCTTCTTCGCGGTCGGCGAAGTCTTCTGGACGGCGGCTACGTGGGAGAAGAGCAAGGCTTCGATCATAAGCAGGGCGGGCGGGCTGATGATGACGCGCGAGGAGTGGAGGCGGTCCGCGCCCGCGTGGTTCAGAGGCTCCCTGCTGGGTTTCTTTGTGGGCATTCTGCCGGGCGCAGGCTCTACGATTGCCTCTTTCCTCAGCTACAACGTTGAGCGAAGGTTTACCCGCTACCCAAAGGAGTTTGGGAAGGGAGCAATCGAAGCGGTGGCCGGGCCGGAAGCCTCCAACAACGCCGAAGCGGGCGGCTCTCTCCTGACGCTGCTCACGCTGGGGCTACCGGCCTCAGGCACCACCGCGATGATGCTGGTAGCCTTCCAGATTTTCAATTTGCAGCCGGGGCCGCTTCTTTTCACCAACCAGTCTGAGCTAGTGTGGAGCCTCATCGCCAGCCTGTATATCGCCAACGTCATGCTGCTGATACTCAATCTGCCCCTGGTGGGCCTGTGGGTGAAGCTGCTGGAGATACCGCGCCCACTGTTGTACGCCTGCATACTGGCTTTTTCGGCGCTTGGGGTCTACAGCCGGCACGGTTCCGCCGTTGACATCGTAATCATGTTCGTGCTGGGGCTGGTTAGCTTCGGGATGCGTAAATACAACTTCCCTATCGCACCCGTCATCCTGGGCGTGGTCCTGGCACCCCTCATGGAGACGCAGTTCCGCAGGGCGGTCTCTATATCGGTGGGCGACTATTCGGTATTCTTCACGCGGGTGGGGTCGGCTTTGATCCTGGCGGTGGCGGCGCTTCTCCTGTTCGGGCCGTTCGTGGCGGCGTTCATCGCTCGCAAACGGGGGCGTGCCTTAGTGCCCAGCCTGACCGACGAAGGGGACTAGACCGATAGGGATCAGGGATCAGGGGCCAGGGGTCAGAGTTTGATGCTACTTTCATGTGCTATGGTGGGCCACACGGCCATGTTTACTATGCGACACGGCCCCGTGAGGAACAGTACTTGCTTGTTTCCTCGGCGAAAGAGGATTACATAGAAGGAGGTAAGTTACGATGTCGGACCAACGCATGAACGCAGGCGACCAGGGGAGCCAGCCCGATAGCGGTAGCGCACCCAACGACCAGGTAACGCTGGATGCGCAGGGTAGCAACCGGGACAAGGGCGGCACTGGCTCGCAGCCACTTGGGACGCCGGACGTGACGGAAAACGCCCATAAGCCGGACGTTACCGAGGCCGCGCACAGGCACGGCCAGAACAAGAAATAAGGGTTAATCGGTCAAGCCAGGGAGAAGGATTAGACCGGGCATAGTAGCTGTTTCGGATTAAGGTTGTGTGGGAGGTGGATCGTGAAGAGCAAGCTACTCCGAGCGGCGGCACTATGCCTGGTCTTGCTTTTTGCCTGCCTGTATAGCGGCGACAAGCAAGCAGAGGTGGCGCTCAGCGTTCCTAAGCAACCAGGAGATAGTTTTAGCTCGCAAAGTGAGAGCGCGCTGGATATCAACATCACCGAGGCGGAGTATGAAAATGCGCTGAGTAGGTGGCGCGCACGTGGCATAGAGGAATATGAGATAACGCTTGCCGACTCGACCAGAATGGCCGGGGGCGGCAAATTGAGGTTACGCGTCAGGGTGGAAAATGGCGAGCCAATTTTGGTCAGCTACGCCGACCTGAACGGTGAGCAACCGAAGGCTGTACCTCTAGACGTGTTAGACGCAAAAGAATTGGCCTTCCTTCGAGAGAGAAGCGTAGAAGGGATGTTTGGCCTTATCGGAGAGGTATTCAGAGGAACATACTCCGATACGGGCAATGTCGTTAACGAGTATAAGATAGAGTTCGATAAGGAATTGGGTTATCCTTCCAGGGTCCATTCGAGGATACTACTTCGTGAGGGCGGGATAACCGTGACTGAATGCTGCATCTATTATGATGTGATAGGCGTGAAGATCCTCAAAAGCCACACCCCCGGTATGCCCAGATCGGGGAACCCCGGCACGTAACCACCGATCACGTAACCACCGATATGGTAACAGGAAACAGACGACTTACCCCCAAAAATAAATTTGGATACTTCAGCGTCACAGCATCAACAGGAGCGTCTTTTGCCGACCAGCCACCTACTGGCGGTCGGTGGGTATACCGTTCTTATCTTGCTGCTCACATATCCCATCGCTTTGAGGCTTTCCTCGGAGGTCCTGGGTGGTGGGGACGCTTGGCACAACATCTGGAACCTGTGGTGGGTGAAGCAGGCTTTGGTGGACAGGCACATAAACCCTTATTACACCGACATGCTCTATTATCCCGGCGGGGCAAACCTTTATTTTCACACCCTGACCCCAACGGCCGGCCTCATCTCGCTCCCGCTCCAATTACTTGGGTTCAACCTGGTTACTACTTACAACCTCGTGCTGTTATCCAGCTTCGTGCTCGCCGGGTACGGTGCCTTCCTGCTGTGCCACTATCTGACAGGAAGCCGGTGGGCCTCCTTCGTAGGTGGCGCGGTCTTCGCTTTCTCTCCCTACCACTTTGCCCATCTCCTGGGCCATATGAACCTCGTTTCTCTCCAGTGGATCCCGTTCTTTGTGCTGCTATTGCTCAAGGCGGTTGATCAACCGGCGCTCGGACGCCCGAAGGAGGCTTTACTCACGGCAAGCGCGAACGAGCTTCCACCGGAAAGCGAGGCCAATGGGCTTGTTGGTCATCAGCCCGTGCGGCCCGGTACCTCTGATAGCCCAGGGAACCCTCTGTTTTACACTGCTGGCGCAGGGGCATTGTTGGCCGTCAACGCCTATACCGACTGGCAGTATGCTATATTCCTTATCATGTTCACCGGGCTATTGCTTGCGTGGCGGCTGCTTGTGGCACCGGAGCGGAGGCGTTTCCGTGAGGCAGGTGTAGGCTGGGTTGAAGGCGGTATGCGCGTACTGGTTGGCGCTTCGGTGTTCTTGCTGCTCGTGGGCCCCGTGCTCCTGCCGTCGCTGGCCGAAGCCCAAAAGGGTTATGCGGAGCAGTCCGCCAACGAAACGTTGATATATTCTTCCGATGTGATGCTTGCGTTCACACCGTCCGAATTACACCCTATCTGGGGCGAGGCCGTAACAGAGCGCGTCGCCAGCCTGGGACCTTATATGCCCCAGAAACCCGCTTCGGAGAGGGTAGTGTTCGTGGGGTACTGCGTGCTGGCGCTTGGCATTTATGCCGCCTGGCGGTTGCGTGCTAAACTGCAGGTGCGGTTCTGGATATTTGCCGCCATTGCAACCTGGGTGCTGAGCCTGGGGCCAATTCTGCAAGTGTTCGGGAAGAGCAGAATACCGCTACTTGGGGTCCCGATGCCCCTCCCTTATGCGTTACTGTACCAACTCCCACTGTTGAATATCGCCCGGACTCCCTCCAGGCTGGCAGTTCTGACTATGCTTGCTATGGGCGTGCTGGCTGCATTCGCGCTGGCCGCGGTATTGTCGCGCAAGAGGAAGCGGTCACGAGTGAAAGCTGCCCGGACCTTTGACCGAGGACATGCTGCGATCGCAGCCGGGCTGCCATTGTTGATACTGTTCGAGTTTCTTGCTATTCCGTTTCCTACCGTGCCGCCTGGCTGGGAGGTGCCTATCTACAGGCAGATTGCAGCCGAGCCAGGACGCTTCGCTCTGCTTGAGTTGCCGCTGCGTCCTGTGGGCGACTACATGGCTTACCAGACCATACATGGCAAGCCTATCATCGGGGGCTTCCTGGCCCGGCAGCCTCCCGATCCTATTCTTGAACAGACGCCTGCGCTCACTTATCTGCTTGATAATTCGGCCCCGTCCGGTCCCCTACAGGACCGTGTAGCTCACGGAAAAGGAGTGCAAGCATTGCGAGAGATGGGCGTAAAATATGTGATCATGCATTGGTGGCTGTTGAAACCTGAAGAGAAAAGTTCAATGGAAACTAAGCTGACAACCCTACTGGGCAGGCCCCCGGACTTTGAGTACCCTGCCAACGAGATGGTTGTCTGGCAGTTACAGCCCTGACCATATAACCGTGCGCTGGAAAGGTTGGAGCCGCAGCCATGCCCGTATATTCTTATGAAGATAAAAGCCCCAGGGTTGGTAAAGGCTGCTATGTAGCCCCCACCGCCACTCTTATAGGCGACGTGACGCTGGAAGAGGGTGCGAGCGTGTGGTTCGGCTGCGTGCTGAGGGGGGATGTGTCGCCTATAGTGGTGGGTGCCCGGAGTAACATCCAGGACAACACGGTTATACACGGTGAGGACGGCTGTCCCACCATGATAGGAGAGGATGTGACGGTGGGGCATAGTGCTATCATACACGCGGCGACCGTGGGGGATAGAGTGCTGGTTGGGATGGGTGCGGTGTTGTTGAGCAGGTGCCGGATAGGAGAGCATAGCATAATCGGGGCGCGGGCGTTGGTAACGGAAGGGGTTGAGGTGCCGCCCGGCAGTTTGGCGCTTGGGATACCTGTTCGCGTGAGGAGGGCGCTAAGTGAGGAGGAGAAGGCGGATATTGTGCAGTCGGCAAAGCGTTATGTAAAATACGCAAGGAGGTACTTAGAGATGGTGCGTGATGAGTAACGGGTAATACCAAGTATGCCAGGATTATCCACTAGTTCTGAAGCGATGAGTGATGAGCCACCGGCCAGGAAGCGCGGCTATTGGTGGTTGGCCTTTGTCGTGGCAATCTCGGTCATGCTGGTAGTGGCGCTCGCGGGACTGTGGGCTTATGATGTCTATCTTCACAAACCTGGCACGGATAAGCCTGGTATAGCTTTGCCCACCCAATATGATGAACAAGTACCGCTGCTGCCGATAGTGGCCGAACCACTTGAGGTCATACCTATAATTGATGGACCCGACTGGGGATATAGCTTCAGGGCGAATTGCACCAGAGCCGGCAAATACGAGAATTTTAGAGTGGTGATTGAGATAGATACTAGAGAGTCTCGTGGAGAGAAGTTGTTGGGCCGTCCTATCTCCGATGCCGAGAGGATCAACTTGAGGATGAAACTCTCGAGCGACACCAACATGCCAGACGGCGAATGCGCAGGGGCAGGTCCTAAGCCGCATGCGACGGGTTTTTCGAGCGCGCTGGGTGCGATGGCACCGGGCACCGTCGTGACGTTCACTGTGCGGCTTGATACAATCGAGCCTGGGGCGGATGGCGTGGTGTCAACTTCCAGGGCACAGCGAGCATACATTTTCAGGGAGGACCGCAAGCTCTACGAGAAATAGCGTATGCTGAGTGGGCAATGACGTACTTTTCTGCCCTATATCATTGTGGTGCCTGGCGGGAGGGAACATAAAAGGGCCTGCTGATGTGCGGCCCTTTTGTCATAGCGGGGTATGCGGGGTGGGTCAGTTCGTTTCTGAGGGGGCCGTCACCTGGGGACGCAGCGCCATGAGTGGAGATTGGCGCGCCATGAGGACTATGCCGAGGAGCATAGCTACTATGGCACCCAAGCCCGCGCTGGTTGACATGAAGAAGATAACACTGGACGCTATACCGAGGACCGTGTGGACCAGTAGCGCCAGCAGGACGCCGCCTATCGCGCCGATGAGGCCGCCCGTGCCGGTCATCACACATACGAATGCTACGCCCAGGAAGAAGAGTCGGGAACGAGTAACTATGCGAGCCATTCTTTTCACCGCCTTGAGCTGATTTCCCTGGCCCCCTCCGCGCCCTGAGAGAAGCACTTTGTTTCGCACAGCCTGGCATGCGTGTGGTGGCGATGTGTGGATAGCTCTTGCCTGCTGTTACAGAGGGACTAAAAGCAAGGGCTATGCCATGCGCGGCCATTTCTAGGGTAGGTTATTAATATTGGGTGAGGGTGATTGGTAGCGGGTGTGTATTAGAATATAGCATGAAGTCGGAGAATGTGGATAAAGTGAGGGCGAGGGCGGAGGCGCGCCGGAAGGGTGGCCCCAGGGCGGTAGGGGAGCTTGAGGCGTGGTCGTGCGACGAGACGCCGCCGGAGCTTTTCTACGTGGGGTTGGAGCAGTTCAACCGGGGAGAGTACTACGAGCAGCACGAATCGCTGGAGGAAATTTGGATTGACGATCCGCGTGAGATACGCAGGCTGTACCAGGGCATCTTGAAGATCGGGGTGGGGTTCTACAAGCTGAGGCTGGGCAATTACCGGGGCACGGTGAACCACATTAACGGCGGGATAGCCTACCTTGAGAGGTTCGAGGATGGATGCTTGGGGGTGGAGATAGGGCGGCTGATACGAGAGGCGGGAGAGGTGCGTGATAGGGTGGTGGAGTTGGGGCCGGAGAGGATTGGGGAGTTTGATTTGGATGGGCTGCCGAAGGTGTATTACGCTAAGAGGAACTAATGATTTCGACCGCTTTGCTGTGACAACCTCGCACGCCAGGCAACCAATATGCTGGCGGCAAACAAGACGAAGGTCACAAGTAAGAACGGATAGAAGTGGCATAGAGGCAGGCCAAAGTAGGGTAGGTGGACTAGTATGGGTGGAAAAGCATCACAGAGACGTAATGGAAGCCCTAGCGTAGCGTAGTAATACGGAGATGTCCGCTCAAAAGCATCGCACTGAGAGCAAAGAGCAAGGGAAAGCATAATGCCTAGAGCTAGATAATACCAGGTGATGCTTGTTGCAATTGATAATCCGCCCAACCATACAGCAGAGATTCGCGCAGGGAATTTGCGACCAATAAGATAGGCCAACCCAAAATGCGAGGCGAGCAGGATCAATAATGGTACGGCAACATAGAAAAGGCGACCAACCTCTATCCCGTCCATTGGCACTCTTGCATCAAAGATTCAGTGTAAAGGTCTCTGTTAAGCATCTCAGTACAGATAGTAACCGACTTCAGCAGACACGTCTTCGGCAAGAATACCTATTTAGCTTGACACACGCATACGTGAAATTGCCTGTTTCAGCCCACGCCTAGCTCCGAGTGCTCCACCACGTACTCCCGCGCCAGCCTTTCCGCCTCCTCCTTGTCATCTTTGCCGAGCGCGCCGTCCAGCACCAGCCCCAACAGATAATCTTTGAGGCGGCCTATCCAGGGGCCGGGGTGGCCGCCGAAGATCTGCATGAGGTCGTGGCCGTCGAGGGGGCTGGCTAGCTTTTCTACGTCTTCTTGGGCGATTATCTCCTGGCATCGCGCGTAGAGGGCATCCACGCGGGCCAGGGCTGCGGCTACGCGCTGGGGACGCTGGGAGGTTATGTCGGCGCGGGAGAGGGCGAATAGGCGCTCCGTGATGGGCGCGGTCTCGCGCAGGAAGCGGCGCACGGCGCCATCGGTCCAGCTTTCGTCGTACACGCCGATACGCAGGTGTTCGGCTATTAGCTGCACTACCTGGTCCACCAGCTCCTGTGGCCTGCGGAGGCGGGTCAGGATATCGCGTGCCATGCGCGCGCCCAGCTTTTCGTGCCCCAGGAAGTGGACCTCGCCGTTGGTGACGCTATAGGTGGCGGGCTTGGCTACGTCGTGCAGGAGGGCAGTCCATCGCAGAGTGAGATCGGGCGCGGTGCGGTCTACCACCTTCAGGGTATGGGGGTAGACCTCCTTGTAGTGATAGGGACCGCGCTCCATCTCGTGCATCTCAAGCAGTTCGGGGATGGTGTAGGGCAGGAGGCCGAGGCTATCGAGGCCGTCTATGGCTTCGCCGGGGGTGTCCACGACGAGAAGCTTGTCCAGTTCGTCCCCTACCCTCTCGCGGGCTACCTCGTCAAGGCGGTGGGCCAGGTCGCGGATCGCCTGTTTGGTATCGCGCTCAATGTAGAAGTTTAGCTGGGCGGCGATGCGAACGGCCCGCAGGAGGCGCAGGGGGTCTTCGTTCAAGCGGTCGTGAGGGTCGCCTACGGCGCGTATGAGATGATGTTTTATGTCGAGCTCACCCGCGAAGGGGTCGTGCAACTCGCCCGTGTTGAGGTCGCGAGCGATGGCGTTGGCGGTGAAGTCGCGGTGGGCCAGGTCGGTGTAGAGGGCCGCGACGGTGTCGCCTTCGGGTGGGGTCTCTTCCTGCGAGCGGAAGGTGGTGACTTCGACGGTGATACCATCTATTAGGGCGGCGACTGTGCCGAACTTCTCGCCTATGGCATAGATGGTGTCGGGCTGCGATTTCTCAAGGAGAGCGCGGATGGTAGGGACCGGGGCGTCCGTGGTGAGGTCAACGTCGTGGATGGGGCGGCCCATGAGCTGGTCGCGCACGCTGCCGCCGACCAGGTAGAGGCGGTGGCCTGATCGCTGAGTGTTGGTTGCCAGGCGGTCCAGGAAGTTATCCATATCGCAGAGCAGATTGTCGAACAGGCAGAACATAGACTCGTATTGCGTAGTTCGTATTGCGTAGCTCGTATTGCGTAGGGAAGGTGGTGCGGTACGTAATACGAACTACGCAATACGTGACGGTCATTTGGGGCGTGCTCCGAAGAGGGCGCGGCCTAGTCTTATCATGGTTGCGCCTTCGGCTATGGCTTGGGGGTAGTCGTCGCTCATGCCCATGCTCAGGTGGGTCCAGTCGCCGGGGTGGGTGTGTTTGAGGTTTTCCATCAGGGTGCGTAGATGGGAGAAGGTGCGGCGTAGCTCAGGTTCCTGGGCACCCATGCGGGCTATGGTCATCAGGCCGGTTGGGCGCAGGTTCGGGCAGGCTGTTATGGTATCAGCGAGCCTGGGTAGGTGTTCGGGAGCTATGCCGGACTTGGATGGCTCACCTGTCAGGTTCACTTCTATGAGCACGGGCAGAGGTTCGCCATGCCGTTGCTCTGCGCAAGCGTGGTCCAGGGTCTCGGCAAGCTCTGGCCGGTCTACAGATTGTATCCAGTCGAACATGGCGGCTGCCCGGTGGGCCTTGTTGCGCTGTAAATTGCCTATCATATGGAGAGTTATACCTGCGCGGGGCACAAGGTCTAGACCGTCATTTTCCGTGCCACGCTGCGGCGCGTATTTGGCGGCTGCCTCCTGTACTCGGTTCTCTCCGAAGTGGGTGACGCCTGCCTGGATCGCGGCCAATATTGGCGTGGTGGGCATGGTCTTGGTTACGGCGATGAGGGTGACCGCGTCCGGGGAGCGGCCTGAATGCTCGGCGGCGTCTGCGATACGCTCTCTGATTGTCTCAAGGTTAGCCGTTGTGTCGGACATGTCGGGGCCAGGGGTCAGGGATCAGGGGTCAGGGGTTTATGATATGAATGTTCGTTATGGGCGCAAGCCTAGTAGCGCGCCGAATAGGCCGCATTGGCCCGATTCTGCGCGGTGGGAATAGAAGACGTTGGTGTTGTGGGAGGTGCACACGGGTCCCACGGTGATGTTTTTTTCGGGTATGCCTGCGTCTAATAAGGTCTGGTGGATGGCCTGGGGCAGGTTGAAATAGGTCAGGCCGCCGCGCTCTTCGAGTATGGGGGGCGCGGAGGTTGGCGGGAGGGCGAAGGCGGATTTGGCCGCGTCTATGACGTTTTGGCCGACGCTGTAGCAGCAGGGGCCGATGCCTGGGCCGATGGCGGCTACAATGTCGCATGGGTCGCTGCCGAAGTTGTCTACCATAGCTTCCACTACGTTCGCTGAGATGCGCCCAATGGTGCCCCGCCAGCCGGAGTGGGCCAGGCCAATGGCGCGGCGCCCAGGGTCGTAGAAGAAGACAGGAGGGCAGTCGGCGGAGAGAGCGAGCAGGTAGAGGCCGGGGGTACACGTTACCAGGGCATCAGCGCCTTCGATGCTGGGCAGGTGGGGGTACATGCCGCGCCCGGCGTCGGCGCGCGTCACGAGGGCTACCTGGGTGCCGTGTACCTGGCGGCAGCCGACCATATTATCCAGCGAGATGTCGAGGTGTTGGGCCAGCTTGCGGCGGTTTGCGAGGGCCACTGCCGGGTCGGGTGGGTGCTGGGGGGTGCCCCGTTTGGCGCTCAGGTTCCAGTCGGCCCCGTCGGGTGAGAAGCGGGTGGAGATGGCGTGGAGCAAATCGGGATAGCGCTGCCAGGCTTCCATGTGATAGATGCCGTCTGTGATGGGGAGAGCCGTTGTGGAAGGTATCACGGCGCTATCAGGGCCGCGATTGGAGCTTCTTGGCGAAGGCGTCCTCGCGGGGGGGATAAGAGGTGGCTGTGCCCTGCTCCGTTTCCTCACCATCGAAGGTCTCTTCCTGGGTGGCTTCGCCCTCGTCGGAGTAGTTGCTGGCGAAGCTCTGGTTGGCGGCTGAGGGGTAGTAGACCTCTATACCGTACTCGGCGGCCACGCCCAGGGGTTCGCTTATCTCTGCCAGGATTTCGTCTATGAGGGTGTCGAGCGTGACATCGGAGCCGGGGCCGTGCAGGCGCGAAAAGCCGGTGGCGTACTCCTGCCAGATGAGGAGAGTGCCTACTATCTGGTCGCCCAGGTAGTGTACGTCCAGCTTACCCAGGTTTACTGCGTCGTCGTTGTCGTCGCGGGTGTCGGTGTCGTAGATGACGATCTCCTCAGAGTAGGGAGTGCGGGCCGTGCGCTTGAGCTTGAGGTTCATGGATGCTCCTTTGCGTATTGCGTAGTACGTAGTGCGTATTAGCAGGTCGTATCCGTCACCTAATACGCACTACGTACTACGCAATACGTTTTATTTTGCCGTTTCGCTTACGACGTTGAAGATTATCTGGTCTATTACTTCTTCTACGGGGGCTTTGTCGTCGGTGAAGACGATGCCTGCGGATTCGGGTTTGATTTCGCGGACGTTGCCCTGTTGTAGACTGGCTTCGAAGATCTGCTTGAGTAGGGGGTGGTCGGCGCGGGCGGCGTTGTCGCGGAAGTTTTGCAGGCGCGTGGGGCTGTTGGTGCCGACTACCATGCTGTTGGCTAGAGTGGGCACGTCAATCACGTAGACGTTGGGGTATACCTGTAGCATGGTGTTTGCGAGGGCGTCCACCAGGCGGGTATCCGTCGCGGTGCGGCCCGCGTTTATCATCACAGCGCCGTCGGGGGTGAGATGGGTGCGGACCTCCTCGAAGAACTCTTTGGTGGTGAAGTGGAATGGGATGTAGGGCTGGCGGTATGCGTCTATGCCGACAACGGTCCACTTCTTGTCTTTGCCTTCGGTTTGCAGGAAGGTGCGCCCATCCTGGACGTGAGTGACCAGGTTGGGGTAATCGCCCAGGTGGAAGAAGCGGTTGCCCGCGTCCACGATTTCGGGGTCTATCTCAACGCCGTCCACAGGGAGGGGGCCGTAGATTTTGGTGAGTATCTGGCCTGCGGTGCCTGCCGCCGACCCTATCATCGCCATGTCCTTCATGTCGGAGGGGCGGAAGTCTTTGCTGAAGTAGGGGGCGACAGACCAGTAGTCCCAGGGGCCGCCGGTCAGCACCTGGAGGGGGTTGTAGATGGAGTGGATGGCGTGGCCTTCGTTGAGGGCCAGGAGGACGCGGCCTGTGTACTTTATTCCCGTAGGGTTGGGGCCTGCGTATTCTTCCTGGATGACCTGTATGTAGTTATAGGCGGACTCGCGCTCGTAGAGGAGGCTGCCGTTGGCGGGTTCTTTTATGAAGCCTCTGGGGGCGAATATGGCAAAGCCCATGACCAGAGCGAGCAGGGAGGTATGCACGGCTGCGGTGCGAACGGAGGAGACGGAGACGAGGCCGAGGACAGAGAAAACGAGCAGGGCAATCGCCGCCGAGTAGAGAGTAGCGGCGGTGCCGATGCGCGGGATGAGGAGGAAGACGGAGATGAATGTGCCCAGGATGCTGCCCAGCGTGGAGAGGGCTGACACGCCGCCGGCAGTGCCGCCCGCCGAGGCTACGCCGATGGTGCGGAGGCGTATGGCGAAGGGGGAGACGAAGCCCAGGAGCAGGAGTGGGGCGGAAAATAGCAGGATAACGCCCAGCAGTGAGCCGTAGAAGACGCTTACCGAGCGGTCTTCAAATGCTTGCAGGGACCAACTGAGGATGGGGCGGGAGAGGATTGGGATGAGGGCAACCGCGAAGCCTGCTATGGCTGTAATGCCGTAGAGGACGGAGGGGCGCGGGTAGCGGTCGGCGAGACGCCCGCCCAGCCAGTAGCCTAGCGTGAGGTAGACCATCACGAGGCCGATGAGGTTGGCCCAGATGAAAAGGGATGTGCCGAAGTAGGGGGCCAGGAGGCGGGAGGCGGACATTTCGACTGTCATGACGGACGCGCCGCCGATGAAGACGAGGGTCATGAGGACGAGGCCGGAGGCGCGGGTGCGGGGGATAGCTGATGGGACGGTTATGGGTTGGGCGATGTGTTGTTCCGTTGTGGTTGCCAAAAGTTTGCTCCTGATATAAAGCAGAGTGTATGGGCACCGCGCGTGGGTATTATAACCTGCCAGGGAGGTGGGCGGCAAGATTGGGGTGAGTGGTCAGGGGTCAGGGGTCAAAGTACCATTGAGTGATGTTCCACCATTGGTGGGTCGTACCGTTGGTGGTCTTGCGGTTCTTCAACTTGGAAGTGTATGTCTCTATGCTGGAGCGATGGACCAACGGTATGAAGGCGATGTCTGTCGCCAACTCCACCTGCACGATGGCCGCTGCTCCGCGATGACCTTGCGGGCTAGGTCGATGCTGTAGGCGCGGTTAGCGGCGTCTACCTTACCTTCGGCAGAGTGGTTATGCCAAATGTAGGCCCAGATGACGTTGTTTCAACAGAACTGATGCGCTTGCATCTCTTGAAGAAGCACTAAGACAAGCTTATACTTCGCAGGACAAGTTGCTCAAGCTCCTTCTAGACGCGAAACTTGTAGCCCATGAGGAGAACCACAAATGAGAGCTAATGAAATTGCAGCTTCTGTAGGTAAGTTTCTCCGCGATGATTATACGGTAGCTGTTTCTCCTGATCATCCCCGTTTGTTTGTTGCACCAGATATTTTGGTTGGATATCGTGGCAGGCTGGCTGCTGTCTTCATCCCGAAGGTAACAGAGCTAAATAGCGTCGACGATTTGCTCGTTCGGTTAGCCATCAGTCGTCTTGCACTACCCATGTAGATGTTGTGCATCTTACTTCTCAGTGAGGATAGTAGATCTGGGATTCTAGCTACTAGGGTCCGCTACGACTTTCATCGGATACTTTTCTACAGCGAATATCGGTCACTTAAGACGCTGCTAAACGACGCACATCTACCCTCCTATGTCGAGCCTGTACCACCGGAGACACGGCGGCAAGCTTATGCGCGCGGTGACCTTAATTTTGCCAGAAGTCGCTTGGTGATACGAGCCAAACAGGGGCAGTCCAAATTCGCCGAGCCTCGAAAGATTCTACATGAACTAGTTGAGAAGCATGACTTTGGACTTGTACAGATACCAAGCTGGAGCCATAAACGCCGAGGACGAGCCTTGCGCCTGGCACACACGAGTCTGATTGAGGACCATAACTCAATCCTTGCTGGGGTTGAGTTCCCAATGAACCGATCTGTACTTGATGTGCTCAAGCCATATTGTAATGCAGCTGTGTTGCTCGATTTCGGTTTGGATAATGGAATACCTTATCCACGAAATTCCTCAGCCCGTTTGAAAGTTCTGCTCACGGATACTGTACCCGAGAGCCAATCCGATCCTGAGAAGCCAATCCGAGCAGCGGGGTTTGCGGGTTGGATAGTGGCCCCTACGGAACCTGCAGATGCGATTCCGGCGTATATTACCGAGGTCGGCAGGCATATCGAGGAGGTCAATGATGAGCAGGATTAGGCGGCGTATTGAGACTCTTCAGGTACTGGTCGACGGTAGCTCACTTGCTCTAACGTATGTAGCAGAGTGTTCTCTGGTCTCTACTGAGTTCCAATCAGTAAGCGACGTTCACAGTACACCGCAGGTGCATAGGCGTTGGTTGCTCCAGGTCCTACACTCAACTAGAGCTATTGACACTTACCTTTATGCTTTCGTTCGGTGCTTTGGTTATATGCCGCCCCAGACGCCTCCTGCCCATCTACGAGCATATCTTCAGGCTCTAAGAGGTAGTCCGACGTCGGGACGCGGATCACTAAATAGCCAGCAGTACGCTCGCTTCAAGGCTGATATTGTGTATCCACGCAATCGGTATATGCATGAGGCTGGAGCATATCCTATGAATGATCAAGAAGTTCTTAGTTTGCTAGCCGCCATGTACGATTTAGTCAGTACAGTAGACGGTCTATAGACAGGAACTCATTGACTACGCAACCTTCGGGGTTGCATTATGGAAATGTAAAGCAGGGGAGTCTACCAATTAGCTCTATATACGTTACCGCTGGATGCGGGCAAAAGGATTATTTGGTTAAATAGAAACACCAGGGGCATACGATATAGACGTTAGCCCATGGTGTTTAGTGGAGGAAACTACGGGCGGAGGGTGCCGCAGCAGCCTGGGAAGAAGACGTTGGCTACTACCTTAGCGGTCTGCGCCCTGGTAGCGTTGGCGTTGGGGCGGAAATAGGGTTTGTCGGCGGCGCTGCACGGCTCGCCGGGGCCGCCGCAGGGGTACCCGGCAAGGATGTTGCGCGTCGCCATGCGCTCTACCCAGACGTAGAAGGGGCTTTCGGGGGGCACGTCCTCGAAAGTTATGGTGTTGGGGACGTCGTTGTAGCCCCTGGCGCTGGCGACCACTTTGGAGATCTGGCCTCTCGTGGCGTTGGCGTTGGGGCGGAAATAGGGCCTTCTACCCGTGCCACACGGCTCATTCGGCTCGCCGCAGGGGTAGCCGCCGAGAAAGCCTCTGCGGGCCATACGCTCGACCTGGAGGTAGAAGGAGTTGTCGGGGGTTACGTCCTCGAAGGTCTGGCCGGTGATGGGGGCGTTGAGGTCTGCGGCGTTGGCGACTATCTTGGCTAACTGGCCCCTGGTGACGTTGTAGTTGGGGCGGAAGGTGGTGTCGTTGTAGCCGCCGATGACGCCGCGGCAGGCAAGGTAGTAGACGTGTGCGTAGGAGAAATGGCTTTCGTCCACGTCACTGAAGGAGCCACAGAGGGCGGCATGCGGGCTGAAGAGCGCGGTATCGCCCACCGTGACGCTGCCGTTCGCGGGGATTGCAAGGTCCCATTGGAGGCCCGCGCCCGCGTCGTGCTGGTATTCGGTCACTACAGTGTTGTTGAAGCCTGGGCCGGGGCCTGACGTGTCGCCTATGGCGTCCCAAACGGCGTTGAAGCTGCCTTCCATGTAGTGGGTGGCGGGGATGGAGGGGACGAACTGCTGGTAGAAAGCGCCTCCCGGGTTGCGGGTGAAAACTTCGCCAATGCTGCCCGTTGAGGGGTCGCGGTAGCCGGTGCCCGCGCTGCTGCCGGTGCCGAAGGCGAAGAGGTCGGCGGCGTGGAAGAGGGTGGCGTTGAGGGCAGCGGTGCCGCCAATCTGTGCCACTGTAAACTCAAGGCGCACGAACTCAGCGCCGTTCGTGTAGAAGGTCTTCTGGGTGAGGCGCAGGGGGGTGTTGGGCACGTCTACGACGGTCGTAATTAGCCAGGGGTTGTCGGGGGTGCCGCCGCCGGAGGTGGTGTTGCTGACCGGGGTATAGAGGTTGGAGTTATTGCCGAAGGGTATGGGTTGGGGGCCGAAGACTTTAGTCTCGACACCTTGGTTGGCCCACAGGAAGACACCTTCGGCGGTGCCGCCATAGAACTGGTACTGGGCGGGGTCGCGATAGCGGATGTCCATTTGCAGATCGTCTTCTACGGTGATGGTGAGGGGGAAGCCAGAGATTTGCTGGTTGGCATCGTGATGCACCGGCGGATTTTGGGGCTTCTCCTTCTCTTTCTTCTTTGATTGGGCGGCTACGTCCGGGCCGGTGGTGAGGAGTAGCATGAGGGCGGCAAGGAGGCCGAGGATGCCTACCAGGAGGGTTATGGGTCTTTTGAGAGCAGGGATAGCTTTCATATGGAATGGACTCCTCTTTATTATTGTGACGTACCGGCGGGCTGAGGGTTCCGGCAGCAATGCAAATAGACAGCTAGATATTCAGCGCAACTTGAGCCGGGGAGGGATGCGTGGCACACCATAGCAAGTTGGCAGCTATAGATATACACCTGCTTCCTGGGATAGTCAACAATGTGCAAAATAGTAATTGTTCAGAACAGAAGTAAAGAAATGTTTCCGTAGGGGCGACCCGGTGGGTCGCCCAAGTTGGGGCATCAGACAAGCACGGTACGCCATCCCCACCAGGGCGACCCACCGGGTCGCCCCAACCGTAAACCAGAAAGCTTACGCAAATCGGGGTTGGCACGCTATTAGCTCTTAGCGTACAATGTGCCGGGCAGGGAGGTAGAGCCTGCCGGACATGATAGAAGTTATGAGGGAGGACTATTTCTTTGAACGTTGTTCAGCCTAACGCATTGGATAGCCCCATACCTGTACGCATTGGCCGCCTGACCGAGCTGGCTTATAACCTGTGGTGGACGTGGCACCCGGAGGCGCAGACGCTATTCTCCGAGGTGGACCCTGAGCTATGGGAGCTTGTTTACCACAATCCTGTGAAGTTCCTGAACGAAGTGCGGCAGGCAAGCTTGCTCGCGGCTGCCGAGAACCTTGATTACGTGGCGCGCTATGACGCGGTCATCGCTAAGCTGGATGAGTATATGTCGTCCAGGTCTACGTGGTTCTTGCAGGCGCACCCAGAGATGAAAGGGCCCGTGGCTTACTTCTCGTTTGAGTTCGGGTTGCACGAGTCGATCCCTATATATTCGGGGGGTTTGGGCGTGCTCGCGGGGGACCATGTCAAGGGGGCGTCTGATCTGGGCGTGCCGATGGTGTTCGTGGGGTATTTGTACCCGCAGGGGTACTTCCGGCAGATAATCAACCAGGACGGGTGGCAGGAGGCGATATACAACAAGCTCGACTTTGACGATGCGCCCGTGACCGCCGCGCTTACTCCCGATGGGCGGGAGGTAATAGTGGAAGTGCTGCTCCCCGGACGGAAGGTGTACGCGAAGGTATACAGGTTCCTGGTGGGGAGGGTGCAATTGCTAATGCTGGACACCGACATACACCCCAACGCACCCGCCGACCGCGAGCTATCGGCCCGGCTTTACGGGGGCGACCCTGATATGCGGGTGGCGCAGGAGACCGTGCTGGGCATAGGCGGGGTGAGGGCGCTGAGGGAGATGGGCATCAGCCCGGCGGTGTTCCATATGAACGAGGGTCACGCGGCGTTCCTGGTGCTGGAGCTTGTGCGGGAGCGCGTGGCGGCGGGCGCGAGCTTTGACCAGGCGCTGCAAGAGGTCGCCACGCATACCGTGTTCACCACGCATACGCCTGTGGCCGCCGGGAACGACGCTTTCGCCTTTGATTTGATGGACAAGTATTTTTCCGAGTACTGGCCGCAGCTTGGGATAGACCGCGAGACGTTCCTCAACGTGGCGCGGGAAGGGCAGCCCTGGGGTCCGGCGTTCAGCATGACGGCGCTGGCTATCAAGGGGTCGAACTACCGCAACGGGGTGAGCAAGCTGCACGGTAGGGTGTCGCGCAATATGTGGCACTGGCTGTGGCCGGACAAGCCCGTAGACGAGGTGCCGATCTCGCACGTTACGAACGGGGTGCATACGGGGACGTGGCTCGCGCCTGAGTTGCACGACTTTTATACCCGGTTCATGGGCGAGGGGTGGTATGACAGGCTGGACGACCCTCAGATATGGCAGCCCCTGTATGGCGCGCCCGATGAGGAGTTGTGGAGGATACACAGCCAACTGAAGAGGGACATGGTGGACTTCGTGCGGGTGAGGCAGGCGCGATGGCACGAGAGGATCGGGTTGCCCGCGCCCGCTTATACGCTCGATTCGGAGGCGCTGACGTTGGGCTTTGCGCGGCGATTCGCGACGTACAAGCGGGCCACGTTGATATTCAGCAACGTTGATTACCTGGCCTCGCTCATGAGCAGTCCCGGCAGGCCGGTGCAAATCGTCTTCGCGGGGAAGGCCCACCCGAAGGACGATCCGGGCAAGAAGTTCATACAGCAGGTACACTGGGCGGCGCGGCATGCGGGCTTCGAGGGGAAGATCGTCTTCCTTGAGGAGTACGATATGAACGTGGCGCGGTACCTCGTGCGGGGGGTAGACGTGTGGCTAAACACGCCCAGGAGGCCGTATGAGGCAAGCGGCACAAGCGGTATGAAGGCATCGCTGAACGGCGCGCCCAACTGTTCGGTGCTGGATGGGTGGTGGGCCGAAGGGTATAACGGCAAGAACGGTTGGGCGATTGGCGAAGGGCAAGAGTTTGCCAACCCGGACGAGCAAGACTGGCGCGACGTGGAGTCTCTTTACTCGCTGCTCCAAAACTCGATAATACCTCTCTTCTACGACAGGGACGCGGCGGGTATGCCCCAGGGTTGGGTGGCTACAATGAAGGAGGCGATCGTGTCACTTGCGCCTTTCTTTTCGATGCACAGGCAGGTGAAGGAGTATACCGAGCGGTTTTACGTCCCAGCGATGGGGGTTAGGGGTTAGGGATCAGGGATTAGGGATCAGGTTTTGGGTGGCGGGTGTTAGAGATTGATGCAAAGTGAGTGTAGGGCACGTCCGCCCCAGCATCCCTGTCAGTCTGAACTCAGCAAAGAATCTCGCTCCTCGCGTACAATGTTTATTACAGAGTTCTAAAGACAAGATAATGGGCGAGGGACGAGATTCTTCGCTGCGCTCAGAATGACAAGGCAAGTAGGTTCGCTGCCGTCAGCATTGGGCTTCACTTTGCATTCGGATTGACTCGGCATACGTGACCCTTGCCTCGTGGCTGCCGCGTGTGATATTATTTTGGGACAGCATTACGTGTGAGTGGAAAGGAGCGGAATGAGCCGGAACAGGTCGAGGAAGATGCCTGCGGGCAAGCAGAAGATGAGGGGGCCTAGCAGGCCGGTTGACCCACGCCGCGCGCCTGGGCGTCCTGTGAGGAGAGGCCCGGACCCCTTCGCGATGGGGCTGATAGGGGTGAGCACGGCTTTGGTGCTGGTTATAGTCATCCTGATATTGTTGAACAACAACCGGCAGAACCAGCCGGTGGCAGGCGTGCCCAACCAACCGGCGGTGACGGTGCCAGGGGGCCAGGCGGGGGTGCCCAACGCCACTGAGACGGCAATCGCTTTCGCTAATGACACGGCGAACCTGGCGCGGATTACAGCCCCGGAGGCCAAGGCGTTGGTAGAGGCGAACAATGCCACGATTATTGACGTGCGCCCTAAGGAGAGCTATGCCACTCAGCACGTCAAGGGGGCGAACAATATCCCTTATACGGATACGCAAGCGCGCCTGTCTGAATACCCCAAGACGGGCAACCTGATCGTCTACTGCCAATGACCGGCTGACGAAGAGAGCGCCAGTGTGGCGCTTGGATTGACCAAGGTCGGATACACCAACGTGAAGGTGCTACAGGGCGGATTGAACGCCTGGATCGCGGCGGGCGGGGCCGTAGAGCCGTAGGGCCGCACACAATATGAACATACGCTCGCTGACAGTAGGCGCGGCGCTGCCCCAGGAAGGGACGGCCCGCGCCTCATTATTTGGCCGGCTCGGCAGCTTCGCGCAGGCGGGCCGCTCGGCTTTAGAAGGGGCGGGCTTCACCGTGCAGACCACTCGCCTCTCGACGCAGCCACTCGAACGATGGGCAGAGGCAAGTAGTGACGCCCAGGGTCTGGTTGCATCCGTAGGCAGAGAGTGTCTCGATGCTGGAATCGATTACTGCTCGCTGGGCACGGTGCAGGCGGCGTCGGGGGTGGATGACGAGGCGGTAGACGCGCTGTTGGAGGAGATACCGGGCCTGCTGCTGGCGGCGGGGAACGTCTTCGCGAGCGTGCAGGTAGGGGCGCGGACCAGCGTGGGGAGCGCGATCAACCTGGACGCGGTGAGAGCGTCGGCGCGGATAATCAAGGCGCTGGCCGAGCAGACAGATGACGGCTTCGGCAACCTGCGGTTTGCCGCCGCCGCGAATTGCCCGCCGCACATACCCTTCTTCCCGGCGTCGTATTATCTGGAAGACGAGCGCAACGGCGGCAACCCTGAATTTGGTTTGGCGCTTGAGGCGGCGGACCTGGCGGTGAAGGCGTTCAGCGGGGCGCGCACTCACGATGAGGCGCGGGCGAACCTGCTGGCTTTGCTGGTGGAGGAGGGGAGCAAAGCTGCCGAGGCATGCGCGTCGCTGGAGAGCGAGCACGGCTATACTTTTACCGGGCTGGATATTTCGATGGCGCCCTACCCTGAGCCGGAACGAAGCATCGGGCGGGCGCTTGAGATGCTGAGTGGCGCGCCGCTGGGTAGTCCGGGGACGCTGGCCGCCGCCGCGTTCTTTACAGACGTGCTGAAGGATGCCAGGGAGCATCTGCCGACGGTGGGGTACTCAGGCTTGATGCTGCCCGCGTTGGAGGACCAGACGCTTGCGGACCGGGCGGCGGAAAAGCTCGTGGACCTTGATACGCTGCTGCTGCTGTCGGCGGTGTGCGGGCTTGGGCTGGATACGGTGCCATTGCCCGGTGACGTATCACTGGCGCAGCTCGAGAGGATAATCTTCGATACGGCTTCGCTGGCGGTGAGGCTGGACAAGCCCCTGACGGCCCGGCTGCTGCCCGTGCCTGGGCGGGAGGCGGGAGAGCCTGCGGAGTGGCCCGACTTCCCTTATTTCGCTAAGGGGCGCGTTATGAGAGTGGCCGAGATTGGGGAGGAGAATGGCGGCTTGTTTTCGGGGAAGTGGGTACGGTACAGAGGGGAGTAATTCACCGCAGAGGCGCAGAGGCTACGAAGTATGATAGCTTATTATGTCAACTGACAAAAACCTTATCCTGGCGGGGCGGCGAGCGGTCATAACGGGGGCGGGCCGGGGGATCGGGCGTGCTATCGCGCTGGCGTTTGCAGAGGCGGGCGCGGATGTGGCTATAACGGCGCGGACTGCATCGGACCTGGAAGTGGTGGCGCGTGAGATAGAGGGGATGGATAGGCGGGGGGTGCCGGTGGTTTGCGATGTGACCGACGCTGAGCAGGTGTCAGAGATGGCGCTGAGGGTGAAGGAGGAGTTGGGAAGGGTGGATATACTGGTCAATAATGCGGGGCATGCGGCCAGCCATAAGTTCCTCGGCCACCCAGATGAGTTGTGGCATGAGATGTTGCTGACCAACCTGACCAGCGTATACTACGTGAGCAAAGCCTTCGCGCCGATGATGGTTGAACAGAAATGGGGACGCATCATCAATATCGCCTCGATAGCGGCCAGGGTGGGAGATAAATACGTGGCGGCGTATACGGCAGCCAAACATGGTGTGCTGGGGTTGACGCGTTCATTAGCCACTGAGCTAATTTCGCACAATGTCACGGTAAATGCTATATGCCCTGGTTATGTGGATACGCCACTTACCCAGGAGAGTATCGGCAATATCATGGCGCGTACGGGTATGGATCAGAAGCAGGCGCGTGAGGCGTTGGAGAGGATGAGTCCGCAGAAGAGGCTGATTGGGCCGGAGGAGATAGCGGCGGTGGCGATCTTCCTGGCGCACGAGAGCAGCAAGGGGATTACGGGGCAGGCTATCAACGTGGATGGGGGGGCGGTGATGTCGTAGGGTCGTGGGCCGCATTGATATGACGCCCCATAAGCATGATACGCGACGGCGAGACCGCCCGGCCGACAAGTCTGCGGGCCACTTCCAGCCCAGCCCGCGCAGGCGGGCTGGCATGGGTAGTGAGTATGGGCGTTATTTCATAACAACGCCGATAGAGCCTGTTATGAACTTCGAGGAACGGTAGCGAATATGATATACTACCCGCCCATGTCAAGCAGATAGTGTGGGGGATCGCACGCGACTGGGAACACCGCCAAAGGGACACCATAAAGGAGCCGACAATGGCTACGGACGAAGAACAGACGAGCCGCGAAGACCGTGAGGGTGATGAAATTCGCAACCTTGAACGCCAACGCCTCCGCGCCCTGGTGGAAGCGGATATGAGTGTAGCAAACGAACTCCACGCGGACGACTTCGAACTAATCACTCCGAGCGGGAGGGTTCTCTCAAGAGAGCAGTACCTCGGGGACATTTCGTCCGGGAAGATTGACTACCTCTTATGGGAGCCGGACGCGGAGATTAGAGTACGCGTGTACGATCAGATGGCGGTTATTCGGTACCAGTCGCACATGGAGATTATAGTGCGAGGGCAAAAGGGGTCATTCCGGGCCTGGCACACCGATTCCTATGAAAGGCGTAACGGGCGCTGGCAGGTAGTGTGGTCCCAGGCAACCGCAATAGAGTGACTGTGATGCAACCTCACATCCGGTCCACAGTTCATAACAGGCTCTAGAGTGCAAGACGTCTTGATAGGTGAGGCGGATGGACAATCTAAAATCGAGAGATTTTTTGTACGAGGTGAGCGGCGACGGCGTAGCCACTCTGACCTTCAACCGGCCCGAAGTGATGAACGCGCTTACGTTTGAGGTGTACGCGCAGTTCCGGGATTTGCTGGAAGAGTTGCGCTACGACGAGGCGGTAAAAGTGCTGGTCCTGACCGGTGCAGGGGACGCTTTTTGCTCCGGGGGCGACGTTCACAAGATTATAGGGGCGCTTCTTGAGCGGGACGTGAAGGACCACCTGGCTTTCACGCGCATGACGGGGGCGGTAGTGCAGAACATGAGGCTGCTGGATAAGCCTATCATCGCGGCGCTGAACGGTATGACGGCGGGGGCGGGGGCGGTGATCGCTCTCGCGTCGGACCTGCGAATGGCCTCGGAGAGAGCACGATTTGCGTTCCTCTTTTCTAAAGTGGGGCTGGCGGGGGTGGATATGGGGTCGGGGTACCTGCTGCCGCGCATCGTGGGGATGGGGCGGGCGTCGGAGTTGTTGCTGTTCGGGGATACTGTGGACGCGGCTACCGCCGACAGGTATGGGCTGGTGAACCGTGTCGTGCCGCATGACAAGCTCATGCCTGCTGCCCAAGAGTGGGCAAAGCGGCTGGCGGATGGGCCGGCGCTTGCCATTTCTATGACCAAGAGAATGATAAACAGCGAGTGGAATATGGACCTTGTGTCGGCGCTTGAGGCTGAGGCGCAGGCGCAGGCTTTGATGCTGATGGGGGAGGACCACAGGCGATTTTACGAGGCTTTCAAGGCGAAGGAGAAGCCAGAGTTTACGGGAAGATAGGGTGACAGCATGTGTGCTACAATAGCGGCATGGCACCGCCGCGCCTTCCGCAAGAGTATGTAGACAGGCTGGTTGATTCGCTCCTGGACGTGCCGGAACTCGCCTACGGGGGTGCCGCCGAATGGAGGAGCTTCATACAGCGCGCCAATATTCCGATAGGCCACGTCTTCTGGCTTGATCTGAAGAAGCGGCCCCGCACGATTGCCGAGCAGTTGATGGGGAGCGCGGCGAACCTTGTTCCCCTGTGCAGTGGGCCGCGACGAGGTTATACCGACCTGGGCGGCCTGCTGGAAGAATTGGTGAAAGAAGCGGATGTCATGGAGGACGACCGCGTTTTCATGGCATCGCTCATCGTGCGGTACAAGCTGATTCCCCTGGACGATGAGAGCAAGATCGCGCCTGAGTTGAGGGCGCTCATGTCGGATTTGCCACCGCAACAGCCTCCTGTGTGGGATGCCAACATGGGTATGCCCAGGCCGCCTGGGTTTACGTGAGATTACTATCATAAGGCGGACGATAAGCCGAGTTCAGAGGGGGACGCAATTGCTGCTCAATGCTGTCTGGTACCGCGCAGGCGCTCCGTCTATCTGGTCCATACCTACTTACCAGGATGCCGGGACCCTGGTTGTTGCCAGTGATGCCATTTACTACATCGGCAAGAAACGGAGATTGTCCATTCCAATCTCAACTATCGAGCGGGTGGTATTCGGGAGGCAAGGCATTGACTGGGTTAACACATGGGTAGCAATCGAGCACGGTGCTGGCGACGTGACGTTATTCAAGGATCGTGGCTTCCTGGGCTGGGCAGGATTGATAGGAGGCACCAGGCGCATCTACAATGAGATAGCGCGTGCTGCCGCGCAGGGTCAGGTGAGAATTGAGATGCAAGAGGCCAACCAACTTTCAAGAGGAGGGTATGCACTGCTCATTCTGACTCTCATCATGTGTACAGTAAGATTCGTAGCGGCATGTGTCCGGATATACCGTAGCCTGTCACGTCTCTCGAACAGGTGAAGTGTTGAGGTAGCCGTAGGTAAAGTTATGCAGTTCAGGTTCACAAAGCCGGCAATGGAAGCAATGCAGCGTGCTCAGCAGATAATGTCCTCCAAGAACCACACGCAACTGGATGTGGAGCACCTGTTACTGGCGCTGTTGCAGGAGGGGGCCAGTCTGCCCGCACAGGTAATCACCCACCTGGGGGGCGACGTGCATGCAATGGCGGAGGAGCTTGACGGCGCGCTGAATAGAATGCCCAGTTTCTCACGCAGGCGTAACGAGGCTGGGCATTACATCACCCTGCGATGCAGTCGCGCGGTACAAGGTTCTGCTGACGAAGCAGGTCGCCTGGGCGACCAGTTTGCAGACACTGTTCACCAGTTGCTGGCGATCATTGATATAGGAGACGGCGCGGCGCGGGATGTTTTACAGAGAGCAGGTATCGTGCGTAGAAAAGTAATGGCTGCCTGGCAAGAAATAGACACTCAGAACCACCAGCAGGGTGCAGAGCAGCGAACATATGGACCTGATCCGGCTAAGAGCATTATCACTCCATCAAGTCTATCGCGCCCGGTGGGCTTCAGTCACGGCATCCTCA
Source organism: Chloroflexia bacterium (assembly GCA_036399775.1). Taxonomy (GTDB): domain Bacteria; phylum Chloroflexota; class Chloroflexia; order QHBQ01; family JADMIH01; genus JADMIH01. Next base: position 220,790 of record DASWMJ010000089.1, read on the forward strand.
CCAGAGGTGGGCGTATCCTCTTCCTGGCTGGGCAGACCGCGCTCGATGCAGATGGGAAAGTCGTCGCGCCTGGGGATGTGGTAGCGCAGTACAGGCAGGTGCTAGGCAACCTCAAGGCGGTGGTGGAAGAGGCGGGTGGGGAGATGCAGGATATAGTCAAGATGACTATCTTCGTGCAGGACCGCGACGACTACAAGGCCCACCTGAAGGAGCTTGGCGCGGTGCATAAGGCGTTCTTCGGCGCGTATTACCCGGCCATTGCTTTACTTGAGGTGTCGCGGTTCTTTGACGATGGAGTCGTGGTGGAGATTGAAGGGATTGCTGTGTTGGGAACAGGAGAGTAGCCTGCGGAGATGGCGAGATTATCTGTGGACGACAGACATCCGACCGAAGGGAAAGGGAATATTGTCCGAGCGGTTGTCGGTGAGGGTGGCACCGTGCCTGCTACGTTGCGGCAGGCTGGGGTGGGCAGGGTAATCGGGCGGCGAGTGATAGAGTGGAGCGATTCGCTTGGGACGTACGGGATGGGCGGGCCGGGCTTCTTCGGCCTGTACCTGGCGGAGACGGAGGCGTATTCGGCTGAGTGGTTTGCGCTGACGCTATGGGGTGCGGGCGAATGGCTGCTCCTCGATGGCCGGTGGGCGCACGCGAACCCCAACCAGTATGATGTGCAACGCCCATTGCGGTCCGATTACGCGGGGATGGAGGGGTGGGACGAAATCTCCGGTATGCTGGTGGGCGCGATTGTTAGAGACGCTGCTATCAGAGATAACGCGTCGGTCATGACGTTGGAGCAGGGGGAACATACGCACATTTTGGAGGTGCCTGAGGATACGTCGCGGCTTCCCAGGTATGGAGGGTCGTTGGAGCAGCGCGTGTGGCACTCTCACGAGAGCCATCTTGACGCGTGGGTGATTTCGCCTACCGCCGAGTTGTGGGTCTGAGGTTTGATAGGTCCGCATGAACTTTGAATTGACACCTGAGCAGCAGGACATCCAATCGCTGGCGCGTGAGTTCGCGCAACGGGAGGTCGCACCCCTGGCGCGGGAGGCGGACGAGCGCGGGGCGTTTCCACTGCAACTGGTCGGGCGTATGGGGGAGCTTGGCTTTCCGGGGGCTATGGTGCCACAGGAATTCGGCGGCTCAGGGATGGATTATGTCAGCTATGCGCTCATATGTGAGGAGTTGGGGCGGGTTGACTCGTCGGTGCGGGGGTTCTTGACGGTGCATGCAGGGCTGGTGGCGGGGTGCATCAACGAGTGGGGCAGCGAGGAGCAGAAGCGGCGGTACTTGCCCAGGTTGGCGGCGGGGGAGTGGATAGGGTGCTACGCGCTGACCGAGCCGAACGCGGGGTCGGACGTGGCGAGCATAGAGAGCACGGCAGCGGAGGACGGGGAGGGCTACATTCTGCGCGGTGAAAAGGTGTGGATCACGAACGGTGCGAGCGCGCATGTGGCTATCGTGTTTGCCAGCGTGGACCGCAGCTTACGGCATAAAGGGTTGTGCGCGTTTATTGTAGAGACTGACACGCCGGGGTTCTACAGAGAGCCTACGCGGGGCATCGAGTTGGGGCACCGGGCCTCGGAGCACGTACGTATCACGCTGGAAGATTGCCGGGTGCCTAAGAATGCGCTGCTTGGAAGCGCGGGAGAGGGGTTCAAGGTGGCGATGTCGGCGCTCGACAGGGGGAGGTTGGGAGTGGCGGCGGGCGCGGTGGGGGTGGGGCAGGCGTGCCTGGACGCGTCCATCGCCTTTACGAAGGAGAGGCGGCAGTTCGGGCAGCGCGTGGCGGACTTCCAAATGGTGCAGGCTACGCTGGCGGATATGGCGGCGGAGGTGCAGGCGGCGCGGCTGCTGACGTACCACGCTGCCTGGACCAAAGACCAGGGTTTGGCCGCGACGAAGGCTACCTCTATAGCCAAGCTGTTTGCTACGGAGGCCGCGCTGAAGGCCGCGTCGGAGGCGGTGCTGCTGCACGGCAACAGGGGTTATAGCAACGAGTACCCGGTTGAGAGGTACTACAGGGATATAAAGGGGCTGCAAATATACGAGGGGACGAGCCATATCCAGCGCATCATCATCGCGCGGGAATTGGTGAGGCGCGACGAGCGATGAGTGGGATTTACACGCTGTCGGAGCGACCTGAGCTGGGAAGGCAGATCAGCGACATACATAATGCAGTGTGGCCGCGCTTCATGCAGGAGAACGATGTCGCTAACCGGGCCTGGCCGCTACTGTTTGAGGTGTGGGGCGATTTCCAGGTTGTGTTAGTGGGGGAGGAGGATAGGGTGGTCGCGGCGGGGCACGCTTTACCATTTGCGTGGGATGGTAGCCTGGAGACGCTACCTTACGGGTGGGAGGCGGCTACGGCGCAGGGGATGCGGGACTACGAGCAGGGGATTGCTCCGGGCGCGCTCAATGCGTATGCGATTGTGGTCGCGCCTGGGCAGCAGGGGAAGGGGTATAGCGGGTTCATACTCAATGCGTTGCGGGTGCAAGCTCAGAAGTATGGTTTGCACTCGGTAGTAGCTTGCGTGCGGCCCACTTTGAAGGCGCTCTACCCGCTCACGCCTATAGAGAGGTATGCGCGGTGGACGCAGCCGGACGGCTTGCCTTTCGACCCCTGGATACGAGTGCATTGGCGGGCAGGGGGCGAGATGCTGAATGTGTCGCCACGCTCGATGGAGATTACGGGTAGCGTTGGGGAATGGGAAGAGTGGGCAGGGATGTGCTTCCCGGAGTCGGGTGAGTATGTGGTGAAGGGGGCTTTGCAGCCTGTTACTATTGATGTTGAGAGTGATAAGGGGTTATATTACGACCCTAATGTTTGGATGTGGCATAAGATTCGCGCTGTGGAGTAGAGGGAGGGTTTGAGGGATGGCATACTCACAATATTGGAACCCCAAGACTGAGACGATGCCCCGCGAGGAGTTGGAGGCGTTGCAGCTTTACAAGCTGAGGCGTATGTGCGAGTGGGCTTACGCTAAGGTGCCATTTCACACGCGGAACTTCGACAGGGCGGGTTTCAAGCCGGAGCAGTTGAATAGCCTGGACGATATGCGCCGCATCCCCTTTATGACCAGGGAGGATTGGATGGAGTCGCTGCAAGAGAAGCCGATGTTCGGGGAGATGCTGGCGACCGACCCGGTGAATGCCATCCGCTACCATCTTACATCGGGCACGACGGGGCGCACTCCTATCCGGGTGTTGGATAGCACCAAGGACTGGGACTGGATAGCGGAGATGTGGTGCTACGGGCTATGGGGGTTCGGGATACGGCCTGAGGACGTGGTGTATTTCGCGTTCGGGTACGGATCGTTCATCGGCTTCTGGGGGGCACATTACGCCTGCGAGAAGATGGGCGCGCTGGTAATACCGGGCGGGGCGCAGACTACGGAGGCGCGTATCAAGCAGATCGTGGAGCTGGGCGTGACGACGGTTGCATCTACGCCTACCTACGCGCTGAATATGTGGAACAAAGCGCGGGAGATGGGGATTGACCTGGCGACGGAGAGCAAGGTAAACAAGCTGATAGCGTCGGGGGAGCCTGCGGGGTCTATACCGGCGGCCAAGCGGCAGTTGGAGGAGGCATGGGGGGCGAAGTGCGGCGATACGGCGGGCATGACGGAACTTGGGACGATTATGATATTCGAGTGCGACCGGCAGCCGGGCGGTACGCATATCATCGAGGACCACTACATCGAGGAAGTAATCAACCCCGATACGGAGGAGCCTGTGGGTTATGGGGAGCTTGCCGAGCGGGTGGTGACGTCGTTTGGGCGTGGGTTTATCCCGGTGATACGATACCGCACTAAGGACATGGTGATGAAGGTGCCCGCGAGTACGTGCGATTGCGGGCGGACGTGGGATATATACGATGGAGGTATCAGGGGGCGTTGGGACGATATGAAGCTGATAAGGGGGACGAACGTCTACCCGCGTGCAGTGGAGGCGATTATCCGCGAGTATAGTTGCATAGACGAGTTCCAGATTTACATATGGCGCAAGGACGATTTGCAGGACGAGATCACGATCAAGCTGGAGGTTAAGCCGGACCTGGAAGGGGAGTGGCTTGCTCTCAGGCGGAAGCTACCCAGGGACCTGGCCGACGCGCACGAGGGGCTGCGCTTCAACATCGAGCTTATGAAGCATGGCACGCTGCCGCGCTTCGAGTTGAAGGCGAAGAGGCTGGTGGACGAGCGCCCGGTGGCGGAGTATTAGTGGCGAGTGGCGAGTGGCGAGTGGCGAGGGGTTAGGAGGAAATCATTATGGTAAGTACGGATACGGACCTGCTTGGGAAGCCGCTAACGGAGGATGAGAGGGAGTTGCTGGACGCTTACCAGATGCTTAAGGAGCTTGCGAGGCGGGAGGGGTTGCCACCTTGTGCGGCACGGAATGTAAAGCAGGCGCTTTCGGCTATGTGGCAGGCTACCAACGATTTGGGGTTGCAGTTCGAGCAGTTGTATGAGGTGGGGGTGTAGGGTGCGCTACATGAGGGAGCGGGCGGCGCGGGCGAGGCGCTTGATGGCTTCTTCTATGTCGTCGGGCTTGAGGAGGCTGAAGCTGAGGCGCATGTAGGTGCCGGGGGTGGGTGGAGGTCCGGCGAAGCAGCTTGCGCCGTCCATGTAGTCTACACCTTCTTCGTGGGCGCGGGCGGCTAGCTGGGCGGGGTCCACCGAGGGTGGGAGAGTGGCCCAGACGAAGAAGCCGCCTGCGGGGCGGGTCCAGGTGGCTTCAGCAGGGAAGTAGCGTTCGAGGGCAGAGAGCATTGTGTCGCGCTTGGCGCGGTAGGCTTCTACCAGGGCGGAGATGTGGGACATTAGCACGCCGTCTTTGCCGTATTCGACCGCGACGTGCTGGGTGAAGGGGCTGGTGCCTCCCTCCTCTTTGAGCATCATCATGCGCTCTATGATTTCTGGCCGGGCCAACGCCCAGCCCAGGCGCATTCCAGGCGTGAGTATCTTCGAGAAGGTGCCGGTCCTGATGACGCGGCCTTCCCGGTCGAGGGCGTAGAGCGAAGATGGGAGGGGGCCTGTGGCGGCGTCGTAATAGAGGTCGCGGTAGGCGTCGTCTTCGAGCACGAGCAGGTTGAAGCGGCGGGCGAGAGCTAATAGAGCGCCACGCTGGGCCTCCGGCAGCGTCAGGCCGCGGGATTATGGAAGGTGGGCATGGTGTAGAGGAGGGGCGGGCAAACGCCCCGGACGTGGAGGGCATCCAGCATGGCTTCGGTGCCCGCGATGTCTATGCCGTCCGGCCCCATCGGGAGCACATGCAACTCAGCCCCGGTGCGTCGCAAGACGCTCATAGCGCCTGGGAACGAGGGACCTTCCACCAGCACCACGTCTCCCTCGTCTACGAGCGCCCGCGCAGCCAGGCCGATAGCAGCCGAAGCACCGTTGGTGATGAGGATGTTGGCGGGGGACACGTCCAGGCCCTCATCGTGGTTCAGCTTGTCTACCAGCATGGATATGAGGTTAGGCAGGCCCTGGATCGCGCCATATTGGAGGGCTACCGAGGCGGTAGAGTGCTCGGCCAGCACGCGCGCCGTGGCCTCAGCCATGCCTGCTGCCGGGAAGAGAGCGGGGTCGGGGTTGCCGTAGATCATAGAGAGGGGCGCAAGCTCGCCTCCCCCGAACGGCGGCGACAAGTCTTGTGTGATGCGCCGCGCCCAACGCAAATTTGATAATTCTGAATTCATAATTTTAAATTTTGAATTATGAGATTCATATTCTGGTAAGCAAAGCCCAATTCAAAATTCAAAACTCATAATTCAAAATTACCGGAGGACGTTTAGTGGGTCGGCGGAGAAGGCTAGCTCTTGCAGGGCTTCTTTGGCGGCTTCGCGCATGGCTGGATCGTCGCTCTTGAGGGCGAGGGCTATGGCCTGGGCCGCGACCCTGCCTCCTATCTGTCCCAGCGCCCAGACTGCGGCCAACCTGACCTCCGAGTCTTCGTCGTCTATCATGAGCGCCAGCCTGGGGATGGCATCTTCAAGCACCATCTCACCTGCGGCGCGCGCGGCTTCGTAGCGCATAGCTGCCTGCTCGCTGCCAAGCTCGCCAAGCACGATCTTGTTCCATAGCGCGTCCATGCTGCGGCCCATCGCGAAGACCGCGCTCTCGGCCTGGACGCCTCCACGCTCGTAAGTATCTCTAATCAGGTCCTGCACGTCGGCGTCGCCGTCCAGGTAGCCCAGGGCTTCCACGGCGCGGCGGCGCACGTCTGGCTTTTCCTGGGTGTCGCGGGCCGATTCTAGCAGCACGCTGCGTAGCTTGTCGCTTGGGGAGCCTAGCTTGTCACATTGGGCCAGGTAGGTGAAGCGTCCCAGGGCTTTCGCGGCGGCTTCGCGCACGCGCTCATCAGGGTCGTTACGCACGATGGTGATGAGTCTGCCCAGGAGTAGCCTGCTCTCGTCTTCGTACAGACCTTCTATGGCCGAGAAGCGCACCTGCTCGTCCCAATCTTCGAGACCAAACAGGAAGACGTGGCGGAAGTCAAGTTCGATGTTGTCCTCGGCCATAGTGACGAGGTCGCTTATTATGTGGCGGCGGCGGCCCACGTGAAAGGAGGGCCACATCTCGCGCAGGGTGGCGCGGTTGTCGCTGCTGAGGTCGGAAAGGAAGGTAAGGGAGCGGGACGTAGGAGTATCGCTACCCATCCCGACCTGCTGTAATTTGTCTCTGAAGGTTGCCATTATCTATATGCCATTTCTAGATTAAGAAAGAATCTGCTATTTCATTGGGGTTCGGATTATAGGTCCGAACCCCAATGAAATGACACCAATGGATAAGTTAGGAGGGCCGCTTTGATGGGTCGTAGAAGTAGGCTCCTTCGGTGGTGTCGTCCTCGTAGAAGAAGGGATAGGCACCGGAGAGGAGGGTCTTCAGCCAACTCTTAGAGATGGGGCGCTCGATATTGACTACGGGGTATATGTCCTCGAAGACCGCCCAGAACCTGCCTTCGGACTGGTCGCCTACGGCCTCAAATGCGTTGGCTATGATGACATCCGGGCGCTTACGCTCGGCATCGTCAAGCTTTTTATGGTTATGCAGCTTGCCGAACTTCTCCTGGGTGAGTAGCATGGTCGGGTCGGTCTCAACGGTGTAGGCTGTGGGGCGAAAGACGTAGCGCCCTCTGCGGTCATCATATTGGAGGAGGTTATCTTCCTGCTCCTCGTTGCGGGTGAAGTGTACCTCGAAAACGTCTTCGCCCCGGTCGGTGGGAGTGATTGTGAACCTTGCGCCTGGGACCATGTGCTCGTTGAAAAGCTCGTTCAGGCCGACGATGAAGCCCCCGCGATTGCCCGTTGGGTAGCGTAACTCGGCCAGCAGAGCGCCGAAAAGCTGGGGTATCTCGAAGCGTAGGAGGGAGAAACGCTGGTCCTCGAATACCTGGCCGGGGAAGATACGCTTGAAGCGGCGGTCGTAGGGTAGGAGGCCGTTTTCGTACTCATAATAGGTCAGGGAGTATTGGAGCGGACCGGCTGCGTCTCCGGCCGCATCCCCCTCCTCTTCGACTGAAGTAATAGCGGGGTCTTCGAGGAAGCGATAATCCTGGCCAATCTCGGCGGGCTTGCGGGCGGGGGGCGCGACGGGCGACGCGTTGGCGTTGATCCAGAGGCGGTCGCTGTCTATGCCCACGAACTCGAAGTCTTTCTTCTCTTTCAGGAGCCTGTAGTTGACCGAGAAGCGGACGCGCTCATAGTCGGGGTGGTCGGTGCGGCGATTCAGCACCTCGGCCATGATGTCGCGGTCGGAGGCCACGCCGCCGGTCTCAGGCTCGTCGAGGTACTCTTTGATGCGGCGAAAATCGCCCTTGCTGAAACGCTCGACTGCTTCCTCCGGGAAAATGTCGGAGCCGAAGCGGATGAGGCGCTGGTCGGAGGATATGCCCCGCTCTATCATGGCCTCAAGGGCGGCCACTAATGCATCATCTTCCAGTATTTCGTCCACGGAGCGACGCAGGTCAACGTTGATCGCGCCATCTTCGGTGAGAAGGATAACCTCCACAGGGCCGGTATAGGTTGGGGTAGCGGGCGGCGCGGCGGGCGCGGGCTTGACCGGAGTGGGTGCAGGTGTGGGCGCGGGTGCGGCTGCGGGCGTTTGGGCGGCAGGCTGCTGCACAACAGGCGTCGCGGGGGCGCTGGTGGTAGGCTCTACGGTAGCGGGCCGGGTGGAGATCGTGGGTGCCTCGCCGGGAGTGGTGGGCGCGGTCACGCGGGGCTGCGGCGTGGGCATGGTAGGCGTAGCGGAAGTAGGGGGCGCGGGCGAAGTCGTCGGCGGTACGGGCGCTACGGGTGTCGAAGGCACGGCGGGCGTGGTGGGCCGGGCAGGCACGCCGGTAGCCTCTTCTGCGCGGCGGGGCGGCGCGGCGGGAGCATGAGCGGCAGGGGCAACGGGTTCCTGGGTGCGTGGAGGCGCAGGCGCTTCTTCCTCTTCTTCCTCTTCCTCGACAACCGGGGGATGCGGGATGAGGTGCTGCGGGATGATGGTCTGTGTCTCGTTGGGGCGCAGAGCAGGTGTAGGGGCCATCGAAGGGCGAAGCTGGGGGGCAACGGGTATCTCAATGACGCTCGTGTCCATGACGGCGCTGCGCTCGGCGCGGTTGGCCGTGCGGCTGACGAGGGAGGCTGCGTACTCTTTCGAGGCTTCCTGGTCGAGCGTGGTGGCCCCTGTGTTGAGGCGATCTTTGAACGTATGGGTGTTCTCGCTCCCACCGGAATGGGGGGCGTGGCCCGCTTTGGTGGTGACGTATTCACCCTTGTCGCCGGGGGCAAAGACGGCCTTGTTCTTGCGTAGGGTCGCCTCAAGTTTGGAGGCGAGCGCCTGGGGGTCTTCGCCTGATAAGGGCGCGCCTTCTTTGGTCAGGGCCTGGGCGATGCTCTCGACGGTCATCTTGATAGGGGAGTTAGCACCGAACAGCATGCCCTTGCGCTTCATTACCTCGAACGCGCGAGCCGCCAGTTCTTGCTCTTTTGCTGTACCCTCAAACGCTATTTGCGTCTCTGTAGCCATGCTTCCTCACGCTCTCCTTCAATGCCAGGGGTCAGGGGTCAGGGCTTAGGGATCAGGTTTGGGGTTGAACTCGCTGATCCCCAACCCCTGACCTCAGGTCCTTTATGCTATTTGCTCTTCGGGGTTGTGTCACGGATGCCACGCTCCTCGCGGAGCATCTCGATATAGCGGCGAGCCAGGGTACTGACGGTCTGCGGGCGACCCGACCGGCGCATCCAATCTGCCAGCTTTTCGATGTCACGCGTCGTAACGAATACTTCGTTGTTAGCCAAGCTATCTCCCTCCAAAACCACATTGAATAGAAGCAATTACCATGTATTGTACAGGATTAGGCGTTTGTTGACAAACGGGAGAGGGATCAGGGGTCAGGGGTCAGGGGTCAGGGATCAGGGATTAGGGATTAGCGGTCAGGAACTAGATTACCGTACTTGCGGCTACGTTTCAGTATTTCTTCTGATCCCTGATCCCTGACCCCTGACCCCTGATCCCTGACCCCTCGCCTTGACGTTGGAACGTGCTGAATGGTATTGTATATTGATTGTGCCTGGTACGGAGCGGTTTGAGGCATGTAAAGTGCTGATGTATAGTTTTGCACGCTGTTCACGGTTGACTAGAGATAGGCTATAATAATTTTAGATATGTCGAAGCGAAAGAACAAAGAACAAACTAGTGACAAGGTTGCCTCGGATGGGGCGGCCGGTATTGGCCCGGCAAATGGCAGTAACGGCGCGAATGGGCATTCGGGCGGCAACGGGCTGGGCGATGGTAAGCTCGTGCCTGGCGCTGCGGTGCAGCTAAGCTCGCAAGATACGCCTCAGAAGCCACCGCACTATGAAACGCAGCCTCTACCTGTACTCGGCCCTAATGGCTCTGGCGGGAACGGCAACGGCACAAACGGCAATGGGGCGGAGCGCGCTCGCGTGCAGGACGTACGGCCCGTGAAGGTGCGGGTGGGACACGCCAACGGGAATGGGAACGGCAGCGCCAATGGCAACGGGTACCACGCGGAGAACGGCGTAAGAGCCAGGGTGAGTGGCGAGGCTGTGGGGGCATTTGAAAATGGACATGCCTCACGCGCAGGCCACACTACCACACGCCTGCCCAACCACACCACGTCCAGGCTGCGCGATACCGACCTCACCAGCGTGCGGTTGCGGCTCAAGACCGGCGAGTGGAAGCATGAAGAGCATGCCAGGCGCGGGTCAGGTCAGAAGCGGCAACTGCCCTACTTTATGATGCGCCACCGTAACCTGCGCGCCCGCTCAAGGGTGGGCTATATAAGGAGCCAGGTGGCGGCGAAAAAATACGGGCGGGGCGGGGTGATAACGGGGATCGCTCGCGTGCTGGCGCTGGTTATCATCCTGAACACTCTGATGGTAGGCACGGGCGTGGGCGCGGCTGTGGGCGGGGTTGGCTGGTACCTGGGGACGCTGCCTAAGGTGGACCCCGGCAACCTGGTAAGCTCCGGCCTCGCGGTGCAGACCACGAAGATATTCGACCGCAACGGCGTTCCACTGTTCGACCTTGTCGACGAGCAGACGGGGCTGCGCGAAGAGGTAACGCTCGACAAGGTAGCGCCGCTGGTCATAAGCGCCACCATCGCCGCCGAGGACGCAACATTCTATACAAACCTGGGCGTGGACCCGGTCGGTATCGTGCGCGCCGTGACTATCAACCTCAGCGGCGAGGGGCGATCTGGCGCGTCCACGATCACGCAACAGGTCGTCCGGCAGGTGGTCCTGGGTGAGAAAGAGCGTAGCGAGCAAACGATAGGGCGCAAGATAAAAGAGGCGGTGCTCGCCCTCCAGATGACGCGTGAGTACTCCAAGAACGACATCATGGAGTTGTACCTCAACCAGAATTACTATGGGCACAGGGCGTATGGCATAGCGGCGGCGGCGCGCACTTACTTCGACAAGGAACCGAAAGATCTTAACCTGGCCGAGGCCGCGCTGCTGGCTGGCCTGCCCCAGGCTCCCAGCGAGTATGACCCGTTCGTTAACGCGGAACAGGCTGGCCGTCGCCGGGCCATTGTGCTCGACCTGATGGTGAAGCAAGAGATGATTACCCAGGAACAGGCGAACGAAGCGAAGAACACCAACCTGAACTTGAAGTCGTACAAGCCGCCCCTGAGGGCACCTCATTTTGTATATTATGTCAAGGAGTACCTTGAGAAGAAATACGGCCCTACAGTTGATGAGTTGGGCCTACAGGTATACACGTCGCTGGATGTAAACGTGCAGGATGCCGCCGAGAAGGTGGCGCGCGACAGGATAGATGAGTTGAGAAAGCAAAAAGCCACCAATGCCTCCATCGTGATAATGAAGCCGGGCACGGGCGAGGTATTGGCGATGGTCGGCTCGGTTGATTACAACGACGCAAGCATAGATGGGCAGGTAAACGTGGCGACGCGCGAAAGGCAGCCGGGGTCGTCGTTCAAGCCGATTACTTTCGCTACCGCTTTCAAAAAGGGCTGGACGCCGGGCACGGTGGTGCTGGATACACTGACGGCTTTCCCCAATGCCGGCCAGAAGCCATATGCGCCCAACAACTATGATGGGCGCGATCATGGCTGGGTGACCGTGCGGGACGCGCTCGCCAACTCGTACAACGTGCCCGCTGTGAAGGCACTACAATTCGCGGGCATCCAGGAGACTATAGATACCGCGCATGACATGGGTATCAAGGGGCTGAACCGGGGCCTCAGCTGGTACGGATTGTCGCTAACGCTGGGTGGCGGCGAGGTTACGCTGCTCGACATGACAACGGCTTATTCGACGTTTGCGAACGGAGGAATGGCGGTAGACGCGGACCCGGTACTCAGGATCATCGACTCGCAAAATCGCGTACTCTATTGCAATGGCGCGTACCTCACGGCTGAGGGCGCTTGCTCGGAGACGCAGGTGAGCGACAAGGTCCAGGGCAGGCAGGCGCTCGACCCCCGGCACGCTTTCATGATTACTTCTATCCTGTCGGACAACAAGGCACGCTCGTCGGCGTTCGGCCCGAACAGCCCTCTGAAGGTGAGTTTCCCGGCGGCGGCCAAGACGGGCACAACCGACGACAACCGCGACAGTTGGACGATGGGTTATACGCCCAACCTGACGGTGGGTGTGTGGGTCGGCAACAGCAACAACGCTGAGATGTTGAAGGTGACGGGCGCGATAGGCGCGGCGGTCATCTGGCACAACATGATGGAGACGTTCTATGACAACCCGGACTTCGTCAAGCTGGTAAGCACGCCCGACGGCAAGCTGGCGCAAGAGTTCGTGCAGCCGGAGGGGTTGGTGAAGGCGTCTGCGTGCTCGGCGAAGGGTGGAGTGACGGACCTCTTCTTGAAGGAAGCCCTTCCGGGCAAGAAATGCACCACGTACCAGGACCCCAAGACGAACAAGGCGTTGCGCTCTGCTCCATCCAATCAACCCAAGCCAAAAGCTACGCCGGGTACGAGACCAGCCCCCGCCAAGCCGACGCCCATGCCTGGTATCTTCTTCCCGACGCCCGCGCCGTAGCCACAGGTTGTATGTAACCAAAAGAAAATCGGTGTTGGTCTGAGACCAACACCGATTTTCTTTTGGTTAGAAGATATAAGGAGAAAGATAGCGCAGAAGGCCACCCTGGCGGGCAGCCTTCTAATATGGGCGTAATATGCGTGCGGGAGAGGTTAGCTCGCCAGCTTGCCGTGCTCTATCAGCCACTGCACGAAGAGGAGCTTCTTGTGCTCGTTCGTGATGTCGCTGTAGCGGCCCGTGCCGATGTCGTGCTTGACCTTTGCCATGAGGGCGATCTCCTCCTGGGTGAAGCCCTCAAGCTCCTCGCTCTCTATCTCTATAGCGCCCGTCTCAACCTGGACAGGCTCTTTGGCTTGCGACCTCGCTTTCCGTTTCTTTTCGCCGGTGGTCTCTGCCATAGTTTTGTCCCTTTCCAGCTAACTCTCAACACTCGATTCGCACGGTTGGTGCCACGTCTTTTTTCTTATATCTAATTATACCAGATCGGGGTACACCGGGAATTGCACATTGGTAGGGTATGGCGGGTGTACTTTCGTATCGGTGGTAGCAACCAGCTACATAATAAGCATACGCTGTGCCGCGCCCCGGCCTCTATATTATTAACGTCTGCCAGGGCAAAGTAGTTTCATGCTAAGATTTATCCCTGGCAAGTCTGGAACCATTAATTCAAGAAAGAATATTGGTGGCTGAGCCACCAATATTCTTTCTTGAATTTCATATCATATGAGACGGTGTCAAGGGTAGATTTTGTCGAGCATGCGGGGGAAGGGGATGGTCTCGCGGAGGTGGGGGACGCCGCACACCCAGGCGACCATGCGCTCTATGCCCATACCGAAGCCGGAGTGGGGGACGGTGCCGTACTTGCGGAGGTCGAGGTACCACTCGAAGGCTTCGCGGGGGAGGTCGTGCTCGCGGATACGCTGCTCGATGAGGGCGAGGTCGTGGATGCGCTGGGAGCCGCCGCAGATTTCGCCGTAGCCTTCGGGGGCTATGAGGTCGGCGCAGAGCACCACTTCTGGGCGGTTGGGGTCGGGCTGCATGTAGAAGGCTTTGGCGTGGGCGGGGTAGTGGGTGATGAAGAGGGGGCGGTCGTACTGGGAGGCAAGGACCGTCTCCTCGTCGCCGCCGAAGTCGTCGCCCCATTCAACGTTCAGGCCGTTGCGCCTGAGTATGTCCAGCGCGTCGTCATAGGTTATGTGGGGGAAGGGCGGCAGGACGTTCTTGAGCTTGGATATGTCGCGCTCAAGTATCTCTAGCTCCGGGCCGCGCTTTTCGATGACGGTCTGGACGATGTAGCTGACGAACTCCTGCTCAAGCTCAAGCAGGCCGGGCAATTCCATCCAGGCGGCTTCCGGCTCGACCATCCAGAACTCCATCAAGTGGCGGCGCGTCTTGCTCTTCTCCGCGCGGAAGGTGGGGCCAAAGCAATATACCCTGCCGAACGCGAAGATATCGGCTTCGTTGTAAAGCTGGCCGCTCTGCGCCAGGAAGGCGGGCGTGCCGAAGTAGTCGGTCTCGAAGAGGGTGGACGTGCCCTCGCATGCGGCGGGAGTGAGTATGGGGGTGTCAACCAGGATGTAGCCGTTGTTGTCGAGGTAGTCGCGGACGGCTTTGATTACCTCGGCGCGGATACGCAAGACGGCGCGCTGCTTGGCCGAGCGTATCCACAGGTGGCGGTGCTCCATGAGGAAGCCCACGCCATGCTCTTTGTTCGAGATGGGGTAGTCGTCGCCCGCAACCTGGAACACGTCAAGGTCGGTGACGGAGATTTCGTAACCGCCGGGTGCGCGGTCGTCTTTGCGGACGTTGCCGGTGACGACGATAGAGGCTTCCTGGGTGAGAGTGCCGATGCGCACCCATGCTTCGGGGGTGAGATCGTTCTTGAAGGCGACTGCCTGAACGCTGCCTGTGCCGTCGCGCAGCACGAGGAATTGCAGCTTCTTTTTGTCGCGGTGGTGCATGAGCCAGCCGCGCACCGTGACGGTCTGGCCGTCGTGCTTGCTCAAGTCTTCTATGTAGACGGTGGGAGCCTGCGTAGCCCCCTCAATGTGCTCTTCGGTTTGCATTCTTTGCTTCTCCCCTCTCTTGTACAATACGTAATGATAGCATAGAGGTGTGGGGAGTGACCAGGGGTTGGGGGTCAGCGGTTAAGGTTTTCCTGACACTTTTGCGTTAGTTTCGTTTTCTCTGACCCCTGGCCCCTAATCACTTTTGGTATCATTATGGGACATAAGCTCCAACAACCTAGAAACGAGATGGTAATGTCCGATGTCCAACCACTGATCTTAGCGCCTGATTACGCAGCCCTAAGCCCTCAGCATGCAGCGCTGGTAGACTTGAACGTGCGGATGCGGGCTTGCCGGAGGTGCCACGTCGCGGGGTACCTGGACGAGCGGGAGTCGGTGCCGATTGCGCGGGACCCTGAGCCGGACGCGCCCTTGCCTCGCATCTTGCTGGTAGGGCAAGCGCCGGGGTTGAGGGCTACGAACGAGAACCGTCCGTTCGCGGGGCTGTCGGGGGATAAACTGCGGGCGTGGTTCGAGATGGGCGGGATAGCGCGGGAGGACTTCTGGCGCAAGATACACTTCAGCGCGGTCACGAAGTGCTATCCCGGACGCCTGCCGGGAGCCAGGGGAGACCGCGTGCCCACGCCGGAGGAACAGTCGCTTTGCCGCCCCTGGCTGGACGCGCAGTTGGAACTAGTCAAGCCGGATATCGTTTTGCTGGTGGGATTGCTCGCCATACAGACTTTCCTGGGGCGAGTGCACAGCCTCAGCGCGGTTGTGGGCACAGCCGCCATCAAAGAGGGCGTGCGCTACCTGCCCCTGCCACACCCTTCGGGGGTGAGTCGGTGGCTCAACGAGAAGGAGAACGTGGAGGCTGTGGAGCGAGCTATGAGGATGCTTCGGGAGTGGGTAGAGGAATTGGGGATTTAGCATTGGGCTAAGTTCGCTTAAAGTCTCAGCATCGGGTATGCTATAATACATTGTGCCTGCACACAATTTCCGTCAGACGTGAATAGAAGCAATATCGAAGGGACCAACGCTCTATTGTTGGCCCCGATAAGCACAGGTAGAGAACAAAGTAGGAGAGAAAGGGTGGCCGGTTACATGAACAAGCTGAGATGGGTATTGTCGTATCTTGTCGCTCCGCTTATTGCCCTGTCGGTTCTGATACCATTGCGCTCAAATGAGGTATATGCAGCGCCTGGCGACCTGGACACCACCTTCGGCGACGGGGGTAAGGTCCTTACCGACTTTACCACGAGGGCGGGTAGCGAGTCCTACGCTCTTGCCGCTCAATCCGACGGTAAGTTTGTGCTGGCCGGGGAGGCAGTCGACAGTGATAAGAGCCTCGCCTTTGGGTTGATACGATTGAACGCCGATGGCTCTCCCGACGTGAGTTTCGGCATTGAAGGCAGGGTTAGCACGGGCTTTGGGCCGGGAGAGGACGGGGCCGAGGCTGTTGCCATCCAACCCGACGGGAAGATCGTGGCGGCTGGACGTACCTTCGCTGATGCCGGCGCAGGCTCTCAAAACTTTGCTTTGGCACGCTACGACGTGGACGGCGCGCTCGACCCGACCTTTGGGACCGGCGGTAGGGTCACTACAGATTTTGGCAGCTATAGAGATAAGGGAAACGCCATCGCTATTGCAGGCGATGGAAAGATAGTGGTAGCAGGATTGACGAATGCCGACAATGAGGACTTCGCCCTGGCGCGCTACAACCCGGACGGCAGCCCGGACGATAGCTTCGGCACGGGCGGCAAAGTCATAACTGCCTTCTCTTTCGGCTCGATGGACGAAGCGTATGGCGTTGCCATCCAACCAGACGGCAAGATTGTAGCGGCTGGTAAGTCGGGTTATTTCTTCGGGCTTGCGCGCTACAACCTGGATGGCAGCCTGGACGATAACTTCGGCACGGGCGGCATGGTGACGACCACATTCGCTGAAGGTGACGCGGAGGCTACCGCGCTTGTGATCCAGCCAGACGGTAAGATCGTGGCCTCCGGGCATACGCGACGTAACTCGGATTACTCTATCGTTTTGGCCCGTTACACCACGAGCGGCGATCTGGACACATCATTTGACGGTGACGGCCGGGTAGTCACCAACTTTTCAGATGATACAGAGCTTGCTTATGCTCTGGCTATTCAATCCGGCGGCAAGCTGGTAGTGGCAGGGCGCACGGGCAGCGCGGATGCAGTTTTCGCCCTGGCACGCTACAACCCTGATGGTAGCCCGGATGGTGACTTTGGCACTGGCGGCCAGGTGACTACCAATTTGGGCGACGGGCTTGATGTGGTGCACGGTTTGGTCGCCCAGGGCGACGGAAAGATCGTAGCAGCCGGTGTTGCCGAAAGCCAACTTGTGAGCCTATCAGGCGTCGCTCGCTATAACTCTGACGGCAGCCTCGACGGTAGCTTCGGCACCGAGGGCAAAGTGGTGATCAGCGGTCTTCGCAGTGGCGCGAATGAAGCCTTCGCCGTTGCCCTTCAGAGTGACGGCAAGATCGTCGCCGGAGGAACGAATGGTTACTCGTACAACGATAGTTTCGCCCTTGCACGATACAACCCGGACGGCAGCTTGGACCAATCTTTCGGCAATCATGGCAAAACAAATATAACCTTCGAGTTAGGGGGCGTGCTATATGCGCTCATCGTACAGCCGGACGGCAAGATCGTGGCGGCTGGGTACGAGTATACGCTTTCGGACGCCGATAATTTTGCCCTGGCGCGATACAACCAGGACGGCAGCCTTGATACCACCTTTGGGAGCGGAGGCCGTGTAAGCACCGACCTGGGGGCATTTGAAAGGGCTTACGCGATTGGGATAGATAGCGATGGCAGGCTGGTTGTGGCCGGCGCATCGCGGGGCCGCTTCGCATTGGCGCGCTACAACCAGGATGGCACTTTGGACCCCACGTTCGACACCGATGGCATAGTCATGACCGACTTCGCCAACGACGAAGACCGCGCTACCTCCATCGTAATCCAACCTGACGGGAAGATCGTGGCCGCAGGGTATGCCACTACGATCACTTGCGACGTTGGTTGCGACTATTATTACGACTTTGCGCTGGCGCGCTATAATCTCGACGGTAGCCTGGACGCCACGTTCGACAACGACGGCAAGGTAACTTCTGATTTCGGCAATTGGGATCGCATATACGGGCTGGCACAACAGGCTGACGGGAAGCTGGTAGCAGGCGGCCATACCGGTAGCATGGTCGGGGTCGGGCTTGACTTCGCCCTGGCGCGATACAACCCCGATGGGAGCCTGGACACCAACTTTGGTGCGGGCGGTAAGGTCAATACCGACTTTGCAGAGGATACTGATGTAGCTTATGGCTTGGCGCTGGCTGCTGAGGGTAAAATCGTGGCCGTTGGATATATGACCGTCGATCCTGAGCTATATTCCACTAACTTCGCGCTTGCGCGGTACGATTCTGACGGCGCTCTCGATAGGAGCTTCGGCAGCGGTGGTAAGGTAGTAACTGATTTCGGAAGTGACGCGGATAATGCCAATGCTGCGGCAATACAAGCAAACGGCAAGGTTATAGCTGCAGGCTTTACGCTGGCGAGCGGGGATAGCGACTTTGCGCTGGCACGCTACCGGGTTACAGATGAGATAGAGCCTACAAACACACCGGCTCCGGCTACACCCACGAACACAGCGCCTTCCGCTACCTTTACAAGCATATCCTCTATTCCTACCAGCACCCGCACAAGCACCGCAACGCCGACATGCGCTGTTGCTTTCGCGGATGTGCCGGAGGGGAGCACATTCTACCAGTTCGTGCGCTGCCTGGCTTGCCGCAATATCCTGGGCGGCTATTCAGACAACACCTTCCGCCCCAATAACGAAGTAACTCGCGGACAACTCTCCAAGATAGTGGCTAACTCTGCCAACTTCAAGGAGCCGGTCACGGGCCAGACCTTTGAGGACGTTTCTATTACCAGCTCGTTCTACGCTTTTGTCGAGAGGATGGCTGCAAGAGGTATCATCGGCGGCTATAATTGCGGGGGACCAGGCGAGCCGTGCGGCCCTGGCAATAAACCCTACTTCCGCCCCAACGCCAACGCGACCAGGGGGCAAATCTCAAAGATAGTCTCCAACTCCGCAAATATCACAGACCCACCCGGCGGCCAGAAGTTTGCAGACGTCGCGCCCGGTTCGACGTTCTATGATTGGGTAAACAGGCTGGCTAACAAGGGGATCATGGGAGGGTACAACTGCGGAGGGACAGGCGAGCCGTGCGGCCCAGGCAATCTACCCTACATCCGCCCCGGCAACAACGCCACACGCGGGCAAACTTCCAAGATAGTCTCCGGGGCATTCTTCCCGACCTGCGGGGCCGAGAGCAAACCTTAACGAAAAGGAGAACTTAGAGCTGTGGAGCGCGCTATGAGGATGCTTCGGGAGTGGGTAGAGGAATTAGGGATTTAGCATAGGGCTAAGTTCGCTTAAATTCTCAGGATCGGGTATACTGTAAATACATTGTGCTTGCTCACAATTCTCGTCAAAAGGGAATAGAGTTAATTTAGAAGGGACCAACGCTCTATTGTTGGCCCCGGTTAGCACTGGGTTGAAAACAGAGTAGTAAGGAAAGGGTGGCTGGTTACATGAACAAAATAAGATGGGTACTGTCATATCTTGTCGCTCCGCTAATTGCCCTGATGGTTCTGATACCATTGCACCCCAGTGAGGTATATGCCGCCCCCGGCGAGTTGGACCCCACCTTCGGCGACGGGGGTAAAGTCATTACCGATTTGTCTACGCGGGCGGGTAGCGAATCGTACGCTCTTGCTGTTCAGTCCGATGGTAAGCTTGTGCTGGCCGGGTATGCGGACGACACTTATGAGGACCTCAGCTTCGGGCTGATACGACTGAACGCCGACGGCTCCCCCGACGTAACTTTCGGTAACGACGGCAGGGTAGCTACCAGCTTTGGGCCGGGAGAGGATAGGGCCGAGGCTGTCGCCATCCAATCCGACGGAAAGATCGTGGCGGCTGGATATACTTTCGCTGATGCCGGGTCCGGCTCCCAAAACTTTGCTTTGGCACGCTACAACGCTGACGGCGCTCTCGACCCGACCTTTGGCACCGGCGGCAAAGTCACTACAGACTTTGGCACCTCCAGGGATAAGGGATACGCCATCGCCATTGGAAGTGATGGGAAGATTGTCGTAGCAGGATTGACGACCGTAGACAATGACGACTTCGCCCTGGCCCGCTACAACGCGGATGGAAGCCTCGACGGTAGCTTCGGCACGGGAGGCAAAGTCAGGACGGCCTTCTCTTTCGGCTCGATGGACGAAGCATATGGCGTTGCCGTCCAATCCAATGGGAAGATCGTAGCGGCAGGTAGAACGGGATTTTTCTTCGGCCTTGCGCGCTACAACCTGGATGGCAGCCTGGATGGTAACTTCGGCACGGGCGGCATGGTCACGACTACATTCGCTGAAGGTGACGCCGAGGCTACCGCGCTTGCGATCCAGGCTGACGGTAAGATCGTGGCTTCCGGGCATACGCGAAGTAACTCCGATTATTCGATTGTGCTGGCCCGCTACATCATGAACGGCGACCTGGACACATCATTTGACGGCGATGGCCGGGTAGTCACCAACTTTTCGACCAGCACAGAGTTTTCTTATGCTCTGGCTATTCAAACCAGCGGCGAGCTAGTGGTGGCAGGGCGCACGGGCAGCGACGGCTCAGACTTCGCCCTGGCGCGCTACAACCCTGACGGTAGCCCCGACGGTACCTTCGGTGGTGGCGGCCAGGTGACTACCAATTTGGGCGAGGGCATTGATGCGGTGCATGGTTTGGTCGCCCAGGGCGACGGAAAGATCGTGGCTGCCGGTGCTACCGGCAGCTATACTGATCTCCGCTCAGGCGCTGCTCGCTATAACTCTAATGGCAGCCTCGACGGCACCTTCGGCACCGAGGGCAAAGTGGTTATCAGCGCCCTTCGCAGTGGCGCGAATGAGGCTTTCGCCGTCGCTGTTCAGAGTGACGGCAAGATCGTCGCCGGGGGTACTAACGGTTACTCATACAACGATAGTTTCGCCCTTGCACGATACAACCCGGACGGGAGCCTGGACCAATCTTTCGGTGAGGGCGGGAAGACAAGCACATTCTTCGAGTTTGGGGCCGTGCTCTACGCGCTCATCATACAGCCCGACGGCAAGATCGTGGCGGCAGGCTACGACTATACGGCTGTTGACAGCTATAATTTTGCCCTGGTCCGGTACAACACGGACGGCAGCCTCGATACCACCTTTGGGGACGGAGGCCGTGTGAGCACAGACCTGGGCGCATTGGACAAAGCTTACGCGATTGCCATATACAGCGACGGAAAGCTGGTTGTGGCAGGCTCAGCGCGGGGCCGCTTCGCGTTGGCACGCTACGATTCGAGCGGTACTTTGGACCCGACGTTCGACACCGACGGCATACTCACTACCGACTTCGCCAACGACGATGACCGCGCTACCTCCATCGTAATCCAACCCGACGACAAGGTCGTAGCGGCAGGGTATGCCACTACAAGAACCTGTGCCGTTGATTGCACCTTATATTCTGACTTTGCGTTGGCGCGCTACAATTTCGACGGTAGCCTGGACGCCACGTTCGACACCGACGGCAAGGTCACCACCGATTTCGGCATCGAAGATCGCGTGAACGGGCTGGCACGCCAGGCTGACGGGAAGCTGGTAGCAGGCGGCCAAAGCCGTCATCATATAGGCGGGACCGGCCATGACTTCGGCCTTGCCCGATACAACCCCGATGGGAGCCTGGACTCCACCTTCGGTGCGGGCGGCAAGGTCACTACAGACTTTGCGGGGTCTCATGACGGAGCTTATGGCCTGACACTGGCAGCGAAAGGCAAAATCGTGGCGGTCGGATATATGACCACCGGTCCTGGCCTATATTCCACCAATTTCGCGCTCGCGGGGTACAATAATGACGGCATGCTCGATAGCAGCTTCGGCAGCGGTGGTAAGGCAGTAACTGATTTCGGGAGTGACACGGATAATGCCAATGCGACGGCAATACAATCAAACGGCAAGATTATAGCCGCAGGCTATACACTGGCAAGCGGTGATAGCGACTTTGCGCTGGCACGCTACCGGGTTACGGATGAGATAGAGCCAACGAATACGCCGGTACCGCCTACAGCCACCACAACGCCCACACCACCATGCAACCCCCCCGGGTCTATAGTCGGCAGCCCCAATGTCGGCACCAGCCACAACTGGCTCGAAGCAATTGACGCCGCCGGCCCGAGTGACATATGGGCAGTGGGTAGTTATAGAGATGGCGCGAGCCACGATAGGACGCTTACCATGCACTGGGACGGCGGCCAGTGGAGCGTGATACCCAGCCCAACGGGCGGCCTTAGCGACAGCCTTTCAGATGTGGCAGTAGTTTCACCAACCGATGTTTGGGCCGTGGGCACATATTTCAGTTCAGCAGCGCCGCCCCACTCCTTTACAATGCACTGGAACGGCAGCCAGTGGAGCGTGATACCCAGCCCAACCCAGGGCTTCAACGGGACCCAACTCCTGGGCGTAACCGCGGTGTCGGCCACCGACGTGTGGGCTGTGGGTACGTACACGGAAGAGTTCGGCCAGACATTTACCCTGCACTGGGACGGTAGCCAGTGGAATGTGGTACCTAGCCCTAATGCCAATGGGCGTTTCCATAGCCTTCAGGAGGTTGTGGCTCTATCCGCCGACGATGTTTGGGCGGTAGGCTACCACGACGTTATCACCGGCCCCACTATGCTTCAGACGCTTGTGGAGCACTGGGATGGCACGCTGTGGAGTATAGTTCCCAGTCCTAACGTGCCATCGAGCGACAACCAGCTTTTCGGTGTCGATGCCGTTTCACCCAACGATGTTTGGGCAGTCGGGGCGTCGGGTGGAATGGTGGGTGGGAATCCGAAACCATTAGCTCAACACTGGGATGGCACGCAATGGACCATTTCTCCGATCAGCAGTAGCAGTACGAACATCAGTTGGCTCAGAAGCGTGTCGGCTGCCGCATCCAACGATGTATGGGCAGTAGGTGAGAAGAATGGCTCGACGCTGGTAGAGCATTGGAATGGCCTGCAATGGAGCCAGGTCAATAGCCCCAATAGCGGGTCCGGTGCCAACCGCCTTCGCTCAGTAGTGACACTTTCTCAAGGCGAATTGTGGGCAGTCGGTGACTATAATGGGACTTCTAACCTCAGCCAGACGTTAATAGTGCGGTATACGTGTGGCAACCCACAAGGTACTACTACGCCTAGCCCCACCTTAACCAGAACTACCATCACACCTTCTATCACGCCTCCCACGTTTGCTCCGACTAGCACAACCGCCTCACCTACCCGGACACCGGGTACTGTGATAACGTCAACTCCTACTCACACGCCGGTGGGAGGTCTGGCTACCTCTACCAGCGTGCCTACAGATGTGGCAACCTCCAGCCCGACTCTGCAGCCTACCGGCACAAGTATTATCACGCCCTCTGTCACTCTCACACCGGGTGTTACTAGCACCCACACCGCTGTTCCAACCGGCACGTCCATCGCCTGCGTTATCACCTTCTCCGACGTACCTCCCACTAACACCTTTTATCCTTTCGTGCGCTGCCTGGCCTGCCGCAATATCCTCGGCGGCTACTCAGACAACACCTTTCGCCCCAATAACGAGGTAACTCGCGGGCAACTCTCCAAGATAGTGGCTAACTCCGCCAACTTCAAGGAACCTGCTAGCGGCCAGACCTTTGAAGACGTTTCCACTACCAGCGCGTTCTACGAATTCGTAGAGAGGATGGCTGCGAGGGGTATCATCGGAGGGTACAATTGTGGTGGGCCGGGTGAGCCGTGCGGCACGGGCAACAAGCCATACTTCAGGCCGAACGCCAACGCGACAAGGGGGCAAATCTCAAAGATCGTGTCGAACGCCGCGAGCTTCACGGACCCACCCGGCGGCCAGAAGTTTGCAGACGTAGCGCCCGGTTCGACCTTCTACGATTGGGTGAACAGGCTGGCTAACAAGGGCATCATGGGAGGCTACAACTGCGGAGGGACAGGCGAGCCGTGCGGCCCAGGCAATCTACCCTACTTCCGCCCCGGCAACAACGCCACACGCGGGCAAACTTCCAAGATAGTCTCCGGGGCATTCTTCCCAACGTGCGGAGCCGAGAGCAAACCTTAGCAAGAAGGCAAACGTAGAGGCTGTGGAGTGAGCTATGCGGAAGATCGGGGGTCGATTCGAGGAGTCTGGGATTTAGTCCGCAATATCTCATCCTCCTTGTGGGCATGTACACCCTGGCTAATAACCGGGTTGGCTGTCGAGGTTCACAAACTTTAACCGTGACAATTTGACTTTCACCAACATATATGGTAACTTATACAGCACTACGGCTATAGGAGCTCGTGGTGCTGGTTGGTTGATTTCCTTCGGAAGTTGGCGAGCCTTGTGACCCTACGCTTTGTTTGCTGTGCCTCTCTTCTGGAGCAAACGACGTAATTTGAGCAAAACGCGCCGCGCTATACTATAGCGGAAGCAATACTGCCATCCGGGAGCAGAATCAGAGACCCTTATGGAAAGAGAAGGAAGAGGAGCTGAGAACATGCGGTCAAACCACTTTACTCACGGGCTACGCTCAACCAGGGACGACTTACAAGCGGCTCATGCAAGGAAGAGAAGCAGGGCTTTGCAGGTACTATGCAGCCTGGGGTTTGCCCTGGCAATTGTGGCAGCAATGTTGGCGGCGAGCACGAGCGCGATGTCTGCACCTAAGATGGGCGGGATACAAGTTGTATCCCAGGTTAAACCTCAGCCACACAAGCCCCAATCCAACAAAGACAAAGGGCGCTCTCCCCAGGCGCGCGATGATAAGAAAGGGCCACCCCCATCCTGGCGCGAGTTAGCACGGTCTGCGAACGCAAGAGACGTTGTCACCACCGGCAACTGGACCAATCTCTTTCCTTACCTTTATGAGATCAGCGCCGTATCAAGCACAGATGTATGGGCTGCCGGCGAATACGGACATCTAATGCATTACACGGGCGGCACCTGGACTGGTGTTGACCCTGCCAACATGAGGGGCCACAGCGCCTACGATATTGACATGGTAGCGGCCAACTCCGGCTGGCTAAGCCAGGGTTTCAGGGCATTTCAGTACGACGGCACGTCCTGGACTCTGCGGAGTAATGGCCTGGCAAACCTCTACCTGGGACGCATCTCCGCGCTGGCAGCTAACGACGTCTGGGGAGTAGGTTATGATTATGACAATGGGAGGGGGACGATATTACATTGGAACGGGACGCAGTGGAGCACCACCGGACCTGTCCTAACGGATACCATCAACCTCTATGATATAGAGATGGTGAGTCCAACTGAAGGTTGGGTCGTCGGGTACAACTTCAACTCCACTATTTCTGATTATGAGCCGGTCATACTGCGCTACGACGGCACCAATTGGACATCTGTTGCTAGCCCGTTCCCTAACGGTTTCCTGTTTAGGCTATCAGCGCCCACACCAGGGGAAGTTTGGGTGACAGGTCAAAATAATACGAACTTTAAAGTGGGCGTTTACCGTTACAACGGCACCTGGACTTCATACCCTGACGTTGGCGGGGACAATGTATTCATGCTCAGCGCTTCGGAAGGGTGGGCAACGAACTATGGCTTTATCTACCACTGGGATGGAACGGACTGGACTTTTGAGGACTACGCCGACTTTTATGTGAGTGGCCTCTCCGGCGCGAGCGGGCAGGCATGGGCTGTGGGCGCAGCTGATACAATTTTGACGCGCTCAAGTAGCGGCACGTGGAGCAAGCAGCACGGGGGGCCGACTACGAACGCACTGTACGCCGCATCAGCTGTCAGCCCTGACGAAATGTGGGCCGTCGGCTCTAACGGCATTATTTTGCGATATAGCGGAGGCACCTGGCAGCAGGTTCCCGGAGGCTCCAACACCTACTTGAGCGACATACAGATGCTCTCCTCTACCGAAGGTTACGCCGTAGGGGGTGACTTCTCCGATAATGGAGAGATCATCAGGTGGGACGGGACAGTCTGGAAGACGGTCGCAATACCGGACGAGCCTATGAACGGGGTCTACATGTTGGGCGGCGGGAACGGCTGGGCGGTGGGGCAAGATGGGGCTATCTGGCGAGCCACCAGTGGCGCGTGGAAGGGAGCATCCAGCCCGGTAACAGTCACCCTCAATTCCGTAGCAATGGACTCTCCTACGCACGGCTGGGCGGTAGGCAGCGACTATGACTTTAGCACAGACACGTATCGGAACGCCCTTTTGGAGTATAACGGCACTGCCTGGATTGACCGAACGTCTACCCTCCCTGCCGGATCTCCAAACCTTCAAGACGTTGCGCTGGCACCTGGCGGCAACTCAGGGTGGGCTGTTGGATACGCCGACACCGGCACCGGGGGCCAGTATGGGGTCCTGCGCCTGAATAATGGTGTGTGGAGCGTGGATACAACTTCTCCTCTCTTTGGTGACTTCAGCGAGGTGATCCTCGATAGCGGAAGCAAAGCGTGGGCAATAGGCGGCGGAGTATACCGCTACACAGGCAGCACATGGCAGTACGAGAGCCTCCCCTCGGATTCTTATAGCGTGAACGGAGGAGCGTTCGTGCCTGGCGTCAGGGGCTGGCTTGTTGGGTACGGTGGCCTCATATTGCAGTATGACGAGCCTAACAACCTCACGCCAACGCCATCAATCACGGGCACCCCTCCGACCGCCACAGCTACCTCGCAGCCCAACTGCGCGCCCGTGTGGAGGACTGTTGCCAGCCCCAACGTCGGCACTAACAGCAACGAGCTAAGGGCTGTTGAAGCCATATCTTCGACCGAAGCGTGGGCCGTCGGCTACTACCGCAATGACCAGTTTTCGGAGCGGACCCTGATAGAGCGTTGGGATGGTACCAACTGGAATATCGTGGCCACTCCCAACATCACGGCCACCGGCGCCAGGCTGCAAGACATAACGGCTGTCGCGCCGAACAACGTATGGGCAGCAGGTACATGGGCGGGTGGAAGCCTCATCGTACATTGGGACGGCACTAATTGGTCTATGGTACCCGTTCCCAACACAGGCACCGGATTCAACAACCTCGCGGCGATTGATGCCATCGCTGCAGACGATATATGGGCCGTTGGCGTGACCGGCACCAACACAGGTGCAGCACCGCTGCTTATGCACTGGAACGGCACGAGCTGGAGCATAGTCTCCAGCCCGGACCCTCTGGGAGCCTTCAGCGAACTCTACGGACTGGGAGCGGTAGGGCCTGACGATGTTTGGGCGGTGGGTTACTACAATCAGGGTAGTGACAAATATAACCTCATTCTGCACTGGAACGGCACGACTTGGAGCGTAGTCTCCAGCCCTAACGTGCCAAACGCCGCCAACGCGCTTTACGACGTGGCCTCCGTAGCGCCCAATGACGTGTGGGCAGTGGGCGAACTCAATTACGGTGGTAGCGGGCAGATCGAGCATTGGGATGGCACGGAATGGAGCATCGTGCCGGCGACGGTTCCAGGAGCGCTCCGGTCGGTGGCAGTCGTTGACGCGAATAATGTGTGGGCCGCCGGGGATCGTAATGGTGAGAGCCAGACTCTTACGATGCGCTGGAATGGCGCCTCCTGGAACTTCGTACCCAGCGCCAGCCCCAACCCGGAGGGCAACTCCTTCAAGGGAATCGCGGCGGAGAGCGGAGGATACCTGTGGGCTGTGGGTAAGCAGGGACCATTTGACCCAGGTCAAACACTGATCGAGCGATACAAGTCAATCTGCCCGGCTACAGCGACCCCTACGCTCACGCCTACCGCCACCAACACGGCCATCCCAACCAACACGGCCATGCCAACGGCTACGACTGTTGCATGTAGTATCACTTTCTCCGATGTACCTGTTACCAATACCTTCTACCAATTCGTGCGCTGCCTGGCTTGCCGTAACATACTGGGTGGCTACTCGGACAACACATTCCGGCCCAATAACGAAGTGACACGCGGGCAGTTGTCTAAGATAGTGGCTAACTCTGCCAACTTCAACGAGCCGGTCACAGGCCAGACGTTTGAGGATGTCTCGCCCTCCGACACCTTCTACCAGTACATAGAGAGGATGGCTTCCAGGGGCATCATAGGAGGCTACCCATGCGGCGGTGTGTCGGAGCCGTGTGGTTCGGGCAAGCCATACTTCAGGCCCAACGCCAACGCGACAAGGGGGCAAATCTCTAAGATAGTCTCCAACTCCGCGAACTTCACGGACCCACCCGGTAGCCAGAAGTTTGCAGACGTAGCGCCCGGCTCGACCTTCTATGACTGGGTAAACAGGCTGGCTAACAAGGGCATCATGGGAGGCTACAACTGCGGTGGGGCGGGGGAGCCGTGCGGCCCAGGCAATCTACCCTACTTCCGCCCCGGCAACAACGCCACTCGTGGGCAAACTTCCAAGATCGTGGCGGGCGCCTTCTTCCCAACCTGCCAGGCGGAAAGCGCACCCTAACTCAATGGCTTAGGAAGGGTTCTTAATGGATATGTGGGCGGTCGAGAACTGCCCACATATCTATTTTTGATTATAGTTGAATACTTAAGCACTCAGGGTTTGTCTGCGACGACATCTACGTGGACCACATGCAGAGTGCTTTCGGGGAGCGATTTGAGAGCATCTCTGAGGAATGACGGATAGAGGGCGATAGAGTGGAGATCGTCAACGGGGAACCACCGGAAAGTCAGCCCCAGTTTGTTCTCGCTCGTATACTCGTTGAAATACTCTTCATACCCCATGAAGGACCGGCTCTTATCGTAGAGGGGCGAGCCGGGCGGCAGGGACATCAGGAAATAGAATGCCAGCTCGTGGCAAGACTTACCCCCATACTCGAAGAAGTTCTCTACCACCCACAGCAGCCGCCCGACCTCTACTTCGACCCCTATCTCCTCCAGCATCTCGCGCTTGAGAGACTCGGCGGCAGGCTCCCGAAGCTCGACGCGCCCACCAGGCACAAGCCAGTGCTCGTCAATATCAGCCTTTTGCAGCAGCACGCACCCCTCGTCCACGACGATACCGGCCACGCGATGGCCGAAAGCGCGCGTGTCTCTCAAACGCGATTATCTCTCTTGGGGAAGGTTTTTCCGGCATATAATCAGGATCGTGCTTTCGTATTGTAGTTTATGCGCGGGTCGGCTACCATATACAGCACATCCGCAAGCATATTTGAAAACGCGACTATCACGACCAGCATTATCGTCATCACGAGCGCTATAGGCTCGTCAGGGGAACGCCCAAGCTCAGGGCACTGAGGGACATTGGCAAGGGCATTCGCATTGGGCACGCAACCGCCTATGGCCTTGAAGAATAGCTGGCCCAGACCAGGATAGTTGAATACTTCCTCGACTATGATCGCACCTGAGGCCATGCCGGGTAGCAACAAGCCCACCAGTGTGATGAGGGGGATCAGCGCGTTGCGGAAAGCGTGCTTTAGAACGACGCGGCGCGCAGAAAGGCCCTTTGCCCACGCTGTGCGAATAAAGTCCTGGCGTAACACCTCCAACATAGAGAAGCGTACATGCCTTGATAGCCAGGCAGTCTGGGCAACGGCCAGCGTCACCGCGGGAAGCACCAGGTGAGTCAGGCGGTTGATCCAGTTATCGCTCTGATCTATTTCTCCTACATAGCCCGGCGGCAGATACGGCATAAACTCCCAACCGTAATGCGTATGTAAGATATATGGTACCACAGCGAAGCCCATGACGAACAATAGTCCCAACATAAAGGGCGGCACTGAGATACCAAGAAACGACAGAAATGTGAACGTATGGTCGAGGCGAGAATTCTGCCTGACAGCCCCCAGGATACCGATTGGTATAGCCAAAAGGATAGAAGCAATGAGGGCTACACAGACGAGCAGGAGGGTATTACCCCATCTATTAGATAGCAATTCCGTTACGGTAGCGGTCTTATCAACATATTTTGACCTGCCGAAATCGCCCGTCAGGATGCCGTTGCCCTGCACACGCAGATCGCCTATTCCTATACCGGACGGCACTTCTCTTTGCGTCCGGTCCAGGCGGGTAGTTTCGCTCGGATTGAAGAGCCATGCCAGAAAGTTGAGGGGCCAGGGCTTGTCTAGCTCGTAGTTCCTCTTCAGATTATCCATATCCTGCTCCAAAGCCCGCCTATAATCGGGGTCAATTGGAGGTTCGCCAGGAGCGGGAGGCTGGGTCAGGATGTTCAGCGTAAGCTGGTATCCCTGCTGTGGACCTTGCGGCAATACGAATACGAACAGGGTGTACAAGATAAGCGAAGAAAATGCGATGAAAGCCAGGCTCTGGATGGTCCGCCTTATCAGATAAATCGCCATTGCAAATGCTCCATATTGGCGCTTAGATCTTTCCGTGTGGGTCAAGAGTGTCGCGGAGGGCTTCCCCGATATAGTTGATCGACAGCACCGTCACAAGGATCATGAAGGTCGGGAAGAGAAGCATGTAGCCTCGTATATTCTCGAATGGGTTGAGGTTCATCAGGTTAAATATGTATTCCTGCGTACTTACCAGGAGATTGCCCCAGGTGGGCACAAAGGCCTCGGGGATGCCCTGGCCCATGTACGAGAGCACGGCCTCCCAGATAATAAAGTCGCCTATGGCAAAAGTGCCCGCGACCAGTATGGGAGCAATGGAGTTGGGTATCAGGTGTTTGAAGATGATGCGGCGGTGCCCGGCACCTAAAGCAATCGAGGCTTCTACGAAGCTAAGCTCCCGTAAGGAGAGTATTGAGCCTCTGACCAACCGGGCTATTCCCATCCAACCAAATATGACAAAGACCACGATTGTGTTTAGTATGATGAGGGAGGTATCGTCCGGGCGACGGACATTGCTGGTGGCTGTGCCCTCAAGCACCATACTAGCGGCTATAAGAGGTGACCTCAAGTACCGATTCATCAATACGAACATAGGGAGGAGCGGCAAGGCAAGCATGAAATCGGTGACGCGCATAAGTATCGTATCAATCCAGCCGCCATAGAAGCCCGCGATGCTTCCGACTATGGTACCTACCAGCATGATTATAGAGGCACCGCACAGGGCAACCAACAGCGACGTGCGCCCACCATAGAAGAGACGCGTGAGTATATCCCTCCCCATATAATCGGTTCCCAACCAGTGGACCTGTCCATTATCGTTGGTGGCACCCACCGGCGCTAGCCAGGGGGAGCCGATAGAGCCAATATGATATTGGAAGGGAGAGAAGATGGGTATGAAGATAACGCCCAATGTAATGAGCGTCAAGACCATGAGAGCGATTACCCCACGCCGGTGCCTGCGGAAGCGGTGCCAGATTATGGCCTGTTGGGACGCAGCCATAGAAGTAGGTCGCTTTTCCACATGGATCGTAGCGGACATGGGTTACCTCCTGGCGATGCGTGAGGCGAAGTTTGTTCCAATCAGGATCGAGCCTTCGTGTTGTAGTTTATACGGGGGTCGGCTGCCATGTATAGCACATCTGACAGCACATTGGAGAATGCGACTATCACGACCATTATTATCGTCATCATGAGCGCCACAGGCGCATCTGGGGGACGCCCCAGAGGAGGACACGGAGGGACGAGGGCGTTCGTACTGGGTACACAGCCACCTATGGCCGTAAAGAATAGCTGGCCCAGGCCAGGGTAGGCGAACACTTGCTCAACTACGATTGTGCCCGACGCCAGGCCTGGTAGCGATAGACCGACCAATGTGATAAGCGGAATGAGCGCGTTGCGGAACCCGTGCTTGAATACGACGCGATATGTGGAGAGACCCTTTGCCCAGGCTGTGCGGATGTAGTCCTGGCGCAATACCTCTAACATAGAAAATCGCACATGCCGCGATAGCCAGGCAGTCTGGGCAACCGTCAGCGTCAACGCGGGAAGTACCAGATGGGTCAGGCGGTTGATCCAGTTTTCGCTCTGGTCTATCGCACCTACATAGCCCGGCGGCAAATAAGGCAGAAAGTCCCAGCCGTTCTGCGCGCGCAGAATGTATGGAACCACCGCGAAGCCCATGACGAACAATAGTCCCAGCATGAAGGGCGGCACCGAGAGGCCGAGAAACGACATAAATGTGAGGGCATGGTCAATCCGAGAGTTCTGCCGCACAGCTCCGAGGATGCCGATCGGGATAGCCAGCAATATCGAGGCAACAAGAGCTGTACCTACGAGCAGAACGGTATTGCCCCATCTGGAAGACATCGCGTCCGTCACATTAGCGCCCCTATCAACGGATTCCGCCCTGCCGAAGTCTCCGGTCAGGAGGCCGTTGCCTTGAATGTGCAATGCGCCGATAGTAAGGTTTATACCCGATGGGACTTCCCCTTGCTGCGGGTCCAAGCGAGTAGTTTCATTTGGGTTGAAAAGCCACGCCAGGAAGTTGAGGGGCCAGGGTTTATCCAGCTCGAAGTTCCGCTCAAGCATATAAGCTCGTTCCTGAAGGCGCTCTAGGAAATCCGCGTCGAGCGTAGGCTCGCCGGGAGCAGGAGGCTGCGCCAGGGTGCGCGTCACTTGCTGGTACGTCTGATTTGGGCCGCCCGGCAAGACAAATACGAACAGGGTGTATAAGAGTAGGATCGCTACCACAATGAAAGCGAGGCTCTGGATTGTGCGCCTTATCAGGTAAATTGCCATTGCATACACTCCATGTTTGCCCGCTATACCCTTCCGTGTGGGTCAAATGCGTCGCGGAGGGCTTCTCCAATGTAGTTGAGCGCGAGTACCGTCACCAGGATCATGAAGGTTGGGAAGAGAAGCATGTATCCGGCTATATCCTCGAATGGGTTAAGGGTTCCCAGGTGCCATATATAATCCTGCGAGATCGCCAACAGATTGCCCCACGTCGGTATAAACGCTTCAGCGATACCCTGGCCCATGTATGAGAGCACGGCCTCCCAGATAATAAAGTCGCCCAGGGCAAAGGTGGCCGCGACGAGTATAGGAGCAATCGAGTTAGGTATCAGGTGTTTAAAGATCAGCCGGCGGTGTCCGGCACCCAGGGCGACGGAGGCTTCCACGAAAGTGCTCTCGCGCAAGGAGAGTATCGAGCCTCTGACCAATCGCGCTATTCCCATCCAGCCGAATATCACAAAGACCAGCACCATACTTGCTACTATAGTAAAAGTTTCGTCCTCAGGGGGCCGGTTGCCGGTGAGTGGGGTGCCACGAGGCGCTATAGTCAATGGGATCAAGGAAGTTCTCAAGAACCGTATCACCAATACGAACATGGGGAGGAGCGGTAGAGCGAGCATGAAATCGGTGACGCGCATGAGTATCGTGTCAATCCACCCACCATAGAAGCCCGCTATACTTCCTACTACAGTCCCTATCAGCACAACAATAGCGGCAGCGCAGAAAGCGACCAGCAGGGATATGCGCCCGCCAAAGAACAGACGAGTGAACAGGTCTCTACCCAAAAAGTCGGTACCCAGCCAGTGGACCTGCCCATATTCGTTGCTGGCACCCGGCGGCGCTAGCCACAAGGAGCCGTCCGCGATGGTGTAGTACTGGAAGGGGGAGAAGATTGGCACGAAGATAACGCCCAACGTAATGAGCGCCAGCACCAGGAGAGCAATTACCCCACGCCGGTGCCTGCGGAAGCGGTGCCAAATTATGGCCTGTTGGGACGCAGCCATAGAAGTAGGTCGCTTTTCCACATGGATCGTAGCGGACATGCGTTACCTCCTGGCGATGCGTGAAACGTGAAACGTGAAGGCTCTAAATGGCTTCTACTCTGTCAATAACTGTCTTTGTGTCCTTGTGGTTCAGTAAGCATGTTTCACGCATCACGTAGCCCGCAGCCACGACGACACCCGCCACGCGATGGCCGAAAGCGCGCTCGTCCCTCTCAAAAGTAATTATTCTCTCCTGGAGAAGTTCGTTCCAGCATAATATCAGGGCCGCGCGTTTATGTTGTGGTTTGTATCAGGCAAGCTGAGAGTGCATTCTTCATACGTGGCGATGCGTTTGAATCCGAGCCGCTCGTAAGCGCGTATTGCGTACGTATTCTCAGCTTTCACATTCAGACCAACGTGGTCTGCCTTTTGCAACAGAGACTTGCACAGCTTCGCGCAAATGGTCGTTGCGATACCGCGCCCTCTGTAATCCGGATGGGTGGCGACATTGCCTAATGCTGCCACTCTGTACTTCTCAGAATAAACGTGAACACCGGCTACCCCTACAAGTCCTGCACCGCGCCGCATGCCGTAATACTGGCCCGTTTCTAACATTCGTCGATCAAACCAGTTGCCCGGATAGCTTATGCTGTAGAGTCTTTCCAGGTCCGGCAGATCTGCTGTTGTCAGGGAAACGACCTCCGAGGTGTCTATTGTTTGGAGTTGGGAAGGCTCAGTGAGCGCCATCTTGTGAAAGATGCCATGCCGGTTTACTTGGTACTCATCTTCGAGAGCGTTTGCCAACCCTTCACTCAAGTGCGCATAAAACCTCCTGGGCAGCAGGTGAGATGCGGCACCGAGGAGGTCGCTCATCTCTTCAGGTTCTTCAGTGAGGGCTTGCAAACTGGGGAGCTTAAGTGGAACGTACATCAAAAGTATCTGTTTGATTTCCTTGCCATCTTTGAGAGCGTACCAGACTGTGCCGGGCCAAAAGAAATCGTCCAGATCGCCCAGGCTATAGATATGTAAGAATGGATTACGGCGAACAAAGCCCTCAATTTCGACTTTGTCATGTAAGGCGACCAATTTCATTTCACGCCCCTACTTCATTATGTGCCCCGCGATGACCATCCTCTGCACCTGGTTCGTGCCCTCGTATATCTGGGTGACTTTGGCGTCGCGCATGAAGCGCTCTACGGGGCTGGCTTTTGTGACGCCAAAGCCGCCGAGGATTTGCACGGCGTCGGTGGTGACCTTCATGGCCGTGTCGGTGGCGAGCAGCTTCGCCATGGCAGCTTCTTTAGCGTAGGGCTTGCCTTCGTCGTATGCCAGCGCGGCGCGATAGGTGAGGAAGCGGGCGGCCTCTACACCTACGTGCATGTCGGCCAGCATGAAGCTGACCGCCTGGTTCTGCCCAATGGCCTGGCCGAACTGCACGCGGGCCTTAGCATGATTGAGGGAGTAATCGTATGCGCCCTGGGCCAGCCCGACGCCCTGCGCCGCTATCTCTATGCGCCCTACGTCGAGGGCGGAGAGGGCGATACGCAGGCCGTGACCTTCCTGCCCAAGCAGGTTCTCAACAGGCACGCGGCAGTCTTCCAGGTAGACTTCGCGCTGCACCGACGTGCGGACGCCCATCTTCTGGATGGGGTTGCCGAAAGAGAGGCCGGGCGTTTCCCTGGGGAGGATGAACGCGCTCACGCCCCTCCCGCCCGCTTCCGGCTCGGTGGAAACGAAGATGATGTAGGTATCTGCTGCCCCGGAGTTGGTGGCGAAGGTCTTTTTGCCGTTTAGCACGTAGCTGTCGCCGTCGCGCACGGCACGCGATTTCATGGAGGCCGGGTCGGACCCCGCGCCAGGCTCGGTGATGCTGAAGCAGGCGAGCGTTTCGCCCTTGCACATGGGGACGAGCCATCGCTGCTTCTGCTCTTCGGTGCCATGCTGCAAGATGCAGGTCATGGGCGCGACGTGGGAGGCTAGCACCAGCACCTGCGCCGACTCCACCCGCCCTATCTCTTCCAGGGCGATGATATAGTCGAGCAGGCTGCCGCCACCGCCGCAATACTCTCTTGAGAAGGGCAGGCCCGCCAGCCCCGCCTCAACACACTTGTCGAACACCCACCTGTCGAACGTGCCTGCATCGTCGCGCTCGGCCACAGTAGGCGCAAGCTCACGCTCGGCGAAGTTTCTTATCCGGGTACGTAGCTCTATCTGTTGTGGCGAAAGATTGAAATCCATATGCCCTCTCGTGTATGTAAACTTTATCTGATTATAACCGTTTCTCTCTTGACCATTCCATGTAAGGTACTACGAAACCGCCAAGACGCCAAGACTATAAAGGAAAAGGATATAGCTAGAACCGCGTTACCTTAATAATTCTTGGCGTTATCTTGGCGCACTTGGTGTCTTGGCGGTTTCGTTACTCGCTTCGATTTAGATGTGTTTGTGGTGACCCCTGACCACCAATTATGGTAAAATATCGGCCAGTGGATGCCTCTCTTGCCCCTCACCGGGGCCATATTTATTGCTTTGCCAACCAGAAGGGTGGCGTCGGCAAGACCACCACCGCAGTCAACCTGGCAGCCTACCTCGCGGCGGGCGGACATCGTGCGCTCCTGGTTGACGCCGATTCGCAGGCCAACGCTACCTCCAGCCTCGGTGTAGATAAGCACCGCGACGCGCCTTCCCTCTACGACGTTCTCATGGGCGAAGAGGAAGCGGCAGCCGCCGTCGTAATGGTAGACCGCCCCGTCTTCGGCGGACGTCTCCATCTACTGCCCTCCTCAGTTGAGCTGGCGGGTGCCGAGGTAGAGCTTGCCGCCCAGCCGCAGGGCGAGCGCGAATACCGCCTGAAGCGCGCCCTCGATGCGCTGGCCTCCGACTACGATTACATCCTGGTGGACTGCCCGCCTTCGCTGGGCCTCCTGACTTTGAATGCTCTCACCGCCGCCAACGCGGTGATTATTCCTCTCCAATGCGAATATCTCGCTTTAGAAGGTCTGATGCAGCTTACCAACACGGTTTCGCTCGTGCTACGCGGCCTCAACAAGAATTTACGCATCACAGGCATAGCCATGACCATGTACGACAGCCGCACCAATCTCTCGGCCCAGGTGGTGCAGGAGGTACGGAGCCACTTCCCCAAGGAGGTCTTCAACACGCTTATCCCGCGCAGCGTGCGCTTGAGCGAGGCCCCCAGCTATGGCATGACGATACTCGAATATGATCCCAACTCTCGCGGCGCTGTTGCCTACTCTACGCTGGCGGAAGAGTTAGTGGCCCGCAGCCAACCTGTGTTAGCGGTGAGCGGAGGGGAGGTGTAGCCATGCCCAGACCCAAAGGCGGGCTGGGCCGCGGCCTCGGCGCGCTCATCCCCCAATCCCCGCCTGAGCAGGAAAGCGCCACACAGGAAGCGCCCTCCACACAGGCGGCAGCGCCCAATCTTCCTGTTTCAGAGGCCAGCTCCACCACGCCCGGCCTGCTTGACATACCTATTCACGCCATATCCCCCAACCCTCGCCAACCCCGGCAGGCGATACATGCCGACGCGCTAGAGGGTCTGGCCGCCTCCATACGCGAGCATGGTGTCCTACAGCCCCTGGTGGTCATGCAGGCGGAGGAAGAGGGCAGCTATAACCTCATAGCGGGGGAGCGGCGGTGGCGTGCGGCCCTGCTCGCCGGATGCGAGAGCGTGCCCGCCATAGTCAAGGAAGCCACCTCACGCGAAATGCTTGAGATCGCCCTGGTCGAGAACTTGCAGCGTGCCGACCTCAACCCCCTGGAAGAAGCCGCCGCCTACCGTTCCCTGGTGGAAGAGTTCGGCATGAGGCAGGAGGAGGTAGCGGAAAGGGTGGGCAAGGCTCGCAGCGCGGTAGCCAACTCTTTGCGCCTGCTCAGGCTGCCCGCCCCGGTGCAAGAATCGCTGGCCCTCGGCCTCATATCGGAAGGCCACGCCCGCGCAATCCTACAGGTGCCCTCTGAACACGAGCAACTGCGGCTGCTCGAACACGTAGTCGCTGACGGCCTTAACGTCCGCCAGACTGAAGCGCTGGCTCGCCGCCTGGCTGACCGCCCTGTACAGCGACAAGAAGAGGAAGAGGCACCCCAGCAGGACGCGCCCCTCTACAACGAGCTACACGATCTGGAAGACCGCTTCCGCTCGGCCCTCGGCACCAAAGTCCAGCTATCCCGCAGCAGCCGGGGCGGCAAGTTGGTGATCTACTTTTACTCCGATGAAGAGCTAGACCGTATCTATGGGACTATAGTTGGGGAAGAAGAGTAGGACGTGAAGCGTAAAACGTAAGACGTAAAACGTGTTGCGCAGTTCGTATTGCATAAACCCTAGATAGCCTCCGCGGTTCAATTCCTGAAACTTCGTGTTCTTTGTGTCTTTGTGGTCCAAGCCATTTATGTGTAAAGCCCTTTCAGGGTGGCCCTCCACATTGGCTCGGCTCGCAGGTCGGTGCTGTCGCTGAACTGGTCTATGCCGCCTATCAGCACATGGTCAATGTTGCGTTGTGTGGCAATCCTCTTCACTTCAGGGTCGGTTATACGCTCAACCAACGCCTTAATGAACACGCCTTCTTGTATCACTCTGAATGGGCGTCCATGGAATGCCGAAATTGTTACCGGCACGTTCTCTGTGATGCCGAGGGCATTGTGCATGTGGCCTATCTGCTCGTAGGCTTCGCATAGCGCCGCTTCTCGTTCCTGCCATGTTTCTGCCGTCTGCGCTCGCCATAACGCGGGCCATAATTTATCCGCGCAATCCAGCCGCTTGAACGCCGTGCCAAACCACTTGGGGTAGGGCGCGTACTGCTTCTCCATCAGGAAGCAGAGGCTCATAACGTCGCGGACCAGGCGAGAACCCATGAGCGCCGAGCCAAGTTCGTCCCCTACGTAGCCTGCGCGGGGCATGAGGTGTTGCTCCTGCCCTATCCTCTGCCAGCCCGACGCCAGGAGGAATAGCCATACGTCAAAGGGGTAGTAAGCGAGCCGCTGGCGCAACTCTGTAAGCTCGCCAACGCCGTCGTGATGCACAGCCCCTGCCGTCACCTCGCGTAGGGTCTGTGAGGAGATGGTGAGCCAGTCCGCCACTTCGAGTGGATGGTTAACATCATACGCCAGCCGTTGCCGAAATAACGCTCGCACAGTCGTAGGCTCTACAAGATGCTCTACAGGCCCATCGTCCCCGGCTCCCCATTGCAGAAGGCGCACGTCCGGCTCGCCTGGGGCTTCGATTGTGCCTACCGGGTAACCGTAAAATTGGCGGGGTAGCTCATGGCGAAGCGCCTCTTTGATATCTTCGGCAAGTGCCGAGTCTTCGTCCCGCAGGAAGAGCGTAACGGACGGTCCCCAGCCGTGATCGGTGGACATTTCGGTGTCAAAGCCGAGCACGTCGCTGCCCCAGCCAATACGGGCGGCAGCGTGGGGCAGTCCAGGAAAGCGTCTGTCAAGCGCGGGACGCACCGCCTCCTCATAGAAACGGCGGCTGAGTTCTATGCCGGGGAGGAATTGAGGCATGTCAGCAGATTTCGTCCTCTTCCGCCGCGATCAGGTCTCGTGCGGCCACCTCCGGCACCACGTGTCCCAGTTGTCCCCTGAGCCATGCCACGTAGCCCGGCCCCGCTTCTCCATCCTCTGGAGGCGACCACTCGGCAAATACCTTGTGCGTGGCCGGGTCATACGGCCCCTGTATTGTCTCGAACATCACCGTGCCCGACTCGAGCGATATGATGCTGTGCCACGCCCCAGGCGGTATCTCCACACCGCGCACCGGGCCGTCTGCGCGCAACACAACACCTTCAAGCGGCGTCCCATCCTCCGCGAAGCGCGCCACCAGCAGGCTTCCCCGCAGCACTACGAACGCCTCAGGCTTGGTGGCATGCTTGTGCGGGCGCGCGTAGCTCTCCGGCTCGATAGCGTTCAGCATCCGTTGCAGCGACTCCCCGTGCTCGTGGAAGCGTATGATGTTGCGCTTCCTGGGGCTGGCATGCGCCATCTCGGTCACGCGGTCCAGCAACTCCTCCCCGAACGGCACCAGCGATAGGGGATCGTTCTCGTCACGGCTGTAAAGTGTTGACATGGCTTCTCTGAAAATAGGGGTCAGGGGTCAGGGGTCAGGGATCAGAACTCGGCTGATGCTGTGTTCTTCAATGGTGGCCTGTAGGATATGTTACTTAGATTACTTCCCAAAGAACTCAGAAATATCAAATAACAGGGTACGTGTGTGGCCGCAGCCGGTACATTCCAGTTCGATATGGTCCACAGGCCCCTTCCCAGGCGGCAGCATCAACGCCTGCGCGATCGTCCGGTACTCGCCCCCGCAGTTGTCGCACCTCAACCCATCAATATATGCGTACTCCTCGGCAATGCTCGCTACCCGCACCAACTCGCTTTCCTCTCCGTCTCTCATCACCCCACCCCTTACACATCAAGCCCAATCCAAAATCCAAAATCCGCTTATCCTGGCACTATCACCATCCCTACCCCATGCGTCTCATCGGGGTCGATATTCCTCGGCCCGCTACTCGCGCCGGATCGCATAATCAGCCCGTAAGGGCCTTCGCCACGCGCTACAAGGTAGTCGCGCATACCTCCCTGCGTCGGCTGGATAACGACAATCGTTGCATCCCCCACGCTGAAAGCCACCGCAGGCCCATCCGGATCGGGCGGCCCTACCATCGGCTCCCGCCCAAGCAGCGCGCTATACCGTTTCTTGCTTACTTCGATGTCCTCCACCGCCAGCAATATCCCGCCTATCCCCTTGATGCCATTGGTATGCAGCCGCGCTGCCCCGGTAGGCACCCGTAGCTCCCTCGGCGTCACGTCTCCGCACAGGAAGGGGAGATCGTGCGTAGTGGGCTTTGCCGTCTGCCATTTCACCTCTTGTCCATCCGGCCTTGTGCGCCCGCCGGGCGTCGGCCCCTCAAGTTCAAGCCCTCGTTTGCGTGCCCTCGCTATATCTTTTTCAATCTCATCCGGTAGCAGCGCAAAGGTCACTAACCCCTCCTGTCCATGCTGCCTGTAGAAGAAATGGCTCTCAGGCAACTCCCCCTTAGCGGCAATTAGCTCCAAATAGGAACCATCCATAAAGCACACCAGCGCATTATGTGTGACCCCACCCGTATGCTCCCCTCCCGGCACAACCGTAAACCCCAGGTTCACGTAATCTACGCTGGCAGCATCCAGGTCATCCACCCATATAACCACATGGTCTATCCCCGTAATCATAACCCTACCTTTCCCTACCCTTTAGCTTCTAATTCCCAGTTTCTAATTTCTAGCTTCTAATTTCTTTCCCGCGCTAAAAAGTTCACGGCCACGCCCACGACGCTCACCGCCAGCGCCCCTATCAACGCCGCCCAGAAGTCGGCCACGTGGAAGCCCGGCACTAACGCCCCCGCCAGCGCGAACAGACCAGTGTTTATGACGAATACGAACAGCCCCGCCGTGAGGCAGGTGAAGGGGATGGAGAGGAAGAGGAGGATAGGCCGGACGAAGGTGTTCAGGATAGCCAGCACCGCCGCGAATATCGCCAGCGTCAGCCAGTCGTCGTAGTCAATAAGCGGCCTATCGGCAAGCCTGAACTCCTGCATGGCCCACCTGACCCCAAATACCGCGATAACGATAATCGCCCAGCGCAAAATCAACGTTCTCAACTTTAAAGCCCTCCCGCATGCACAAACGTCTGCCCATTATAGCATAAGCAGCCGCCTGTGCTCATGGGAGGGGTGAGGTTGGGCTGGGCAGGGGAGTGGAGCGGGTTTGCGTAGCGTCAACGGCCACAGCCGTAGCAGTTCTTATTACGGCCATGTTTGTCTCTATAGCGTCGGGTACCGAGATTGTTGGCACTGGCTGCGCTATGTCCGTTCGCACGGGATCTGGCATCTCCGGCAGAACTGGAGGCACAAATATTTGGGGTTGAGGAATGGGCGTGGGCGGGGGTGTAGGTGTGGGGCATACCCCCTGGTACGGCCTCATGATAAAAGGCTGTTTGACAAGGACCTTGCCACTGGGTGGTGAGAGATTTTCACTCCTGACGACGCTCTCTCCTGCGATCCATATCTTGCCTTCTGCGCCAGTGACGCCCACAAGCCCGCCGCGACTTTCCCTGCCAGCCAGGCCTACCTCTGGGCAGGCATTCAAGCTCCATGTCGTGCCATCCCAGTGCATAGCCATCGGGCGATTCAGCCCCGCACCCACAGCCCAGATGTCATCCGGTGCTAATGCGTGAATATCGGCAAGACTCGGAGGGCCAATGCATTCGAAGTCTATAGCTGGAATAGGTACTGATGACCATGTGTATCCATCCCAATGCAGGATATGAGCCTCGCCGTGATCGCAGCCACCAGCCCAGTAGCTGGAGCCAACTACCCAAACATCCTGCTCAGAAATCGCTTCCACACCCACAAGGTTAGGTTTGCCAAAAATACCGCCAGGGTCAACGGCCCTGTGAGCTTCGCTCCAAATCTGCCCATC
Source organism: Chloroflexia bacterium (assembly GCA_036399775.1). Classification (GTDB taxonomy): domain Bacteria; phylum Chloroflexota; class Chloroflexia; order QHBQ01; family JADMIH01; genus JADMIH01. The sequence goes on from DASWMJ010000089.1 coordinate 262,457, forward strand.
CCAATGGAAAATGACATTTAGGGTAACAGCCCAGACGTCATCAGCAGAGACAGCCGACAGGTCATTAATAGTGTGGTGTGTGCCACCCAAGAGCGGAGTATTACTCCATGTCTCTCCGTTCCAATGCAGGATGAGGGATTGACCTCCGGGAGAGCGGCCTTCCTGGAAAGACCAGCCACCTACCCAAATGTCGTCCGGTGCGACTGCGGTGATAGCATGAAGTCCGTTATTTCCTGGGCCAGTGTCAATCCCAGTCACAACTTTCCATTCTGCTCCATCCCAATGTACAACCAGCGCCCTTGCCGTTTTGGGATCAATAACGTACTCACCTACAGCCCATATATCATTTGGCGAGAGGATAGTGATGTCATACAGGCGGTGGTCGCCGCCCGCTATGCTCAGGCTGGCTTCCTTCTTCCACTCCGTTCCATACCGCCGTGCTATGAGGCCTTTGGTGGGCTTGCTACGTGTCTCCCCAACAACCCAGATTTCCCCGGTGGCGGAGGCTTCTATTGCATGTATCTGGCCTACATCGTCGCTCGGCGCAGGCTCACTAATCTCAAGGTTTTCGGGAGTTGAAGGCGCAATACTGGAGCGTAAGGACCCTATCATGAGGACTAACGCAGCTAACAAGAGAACTTTGAGCAAGCGCGCCAACATACCTCTCCAGTGCCATAACTCTAGATATAGAAAGGCCCGGTGATTTCGCTCACCGGGCCGGTTCTCAACCGTTCAGCGCGTCTTTTATCTTGCCGAACAGCCCCTTCTCGGTTGGCTCCGGCGTGGCGTCACCCAGCGTACGCGCAAGCTCGCGCAGCAGCCGCTTCTGCTCTTCGGTCAGGCTGGACGGTATCTGCACGTTCGTCTCGACCAGCATATCGCCGCGCCCGCTGCCGCGCAGGTAGGGCACGCCCATCCCCTTGACCCTGAATACCTTGCCGTTCTGCGTGCCGCCCGGCACCTTCACCGGGGCGGTATTGCCGTCAACGGTGGGCACCTGTATCTCCGCGCCGAGGGCAGCCTGCGCGATGTTGAGGTTCAGGCTGAGCACTATGTCGTTGCCGTCACGCTTGAACAGCTTGTGTGACTTGACGTTCACTTCTATATAGAGGTCGCCCGAAGGTGCGCCACGCGGCCCCGCTTCGCCCTCGCCCGCCAGCCTTATCTGAGAGCCGTCGTCTATGCCCGCCGGGATCTTCACGGCGAGCTTGCGCGTCTCGCGCACCCTGCCTTCGCCCCGGCAGGCTGTGCATGGCGTGGATACCACTTTGCCCTCGCCCTCGCAGCGCTCGCAGGGAACGACCGATACGAACTGCCCGAATATGCTCTGCTGGCTCCTTCGGACTTCGCCCCTGCCCTGGCAGTTGGGGCAGGTCTGCGACTGCGTGCCCGGCTCCGAGCCTGTGGCCCCGCACCGCGTACACATCGCCATGCGCGGTATCTCTACCTCTTTTTCCGCGCCGAATACCGCCTCTTCAAATTCCACGGAGAGACGATAAGCCAGGTGCGAGCCGCGCTGCTGCCGCCTGCGCATGGTCTGGCCCGACATACCGCCAACGCCCGCCGAGGAGAAGAAGGTCTCGAATAGATCGGAGAAGTTGCCGAACCCGCCGAATGGATCGCCCCCGTAGCCCGCGCCCCCGGCCCCCGATACGGCAGCATGCCCGAAGCGGTCGTATGCCGCACGCTTGTCGGTGTCAATCAAGACCTCATAAGCCTCCGTGACCTCTTTGAACCTGGCCTCGGCGTCCGGGTCCTTGTTCACGTCGGGGTGAAGCTGGCGCGCCTTGGCCCGGAACGACTTCTTTATCTCGTCCTCGGTGGCCGTGCGGACAACACCTAATACTTCGTAGTAATCGCGTTTCGTGGCTGCCATGTTTTATCCTTATTCTTCTGTGTCTTCAGCTTCTTCATATAGAATGTCATCAACCAGGATGCGCCAGCCCGGCACAGCAGGCTCGGCTTCCGCCATCTCACCCTCTCGATAGATAGCAGGCTCGCCTGCGCTGGCTGCGCGGTAAACACGGATCACTCTCTCGCGCAGCACATCAACGTCCCAAACAACTTGCGTGCCCGCATCGAAGTAGTCCTTGATTTTCGCTGCTATCTTTCTATCGACGGCAGGTCCGTAGTCATGTTCGCTCCTGACTTCTACCGCAAAGAGCGGTGGTCCGTGGTGAAAGCCTACATTCAACTTGTTCATATGGATAGCTGCGTCAGGGCTAAACGATTTGCGGTTGGGCAAATCAACTATGAAGGATTTATTATCCGCGAGTGCGTGACCTCGTTTTGCCTGTCGCGCATAGTCTCGGAGGCTGGCATATATCTCGTCGGCAGCATAACCCGGTATATCCCCCGTAGGCGACATAAGCACTATCTCTCCATTGACAAGCTCGGCTTTGCCGGGCACACGGTACAAGTCTTCTATTGTGGCCGGGGTCTTCGTTTTCATACCGTTACCCTAGTTTCTACTTGAACAATTCATCCACAGGTATAGTCCAACCGGGTAAGAAGGGTTCGGCGTTTGCAACTTCACCCCGGCGGTAGATAACGGGTTTCTCGGGGTCGTCGGCGCGGTATGCACGCACTACGTCATCGCCTCGGAGGTCCACATCCCACACAATTTGAGTACCGGCCTCGAAGTAGTCGCTACGTTTATCTTTCATTCGCTTCTCAGCAGCCGGACCATAGTCGCCTTCACTCCTGACCTCTGCTGCAAAGATTGGTGCGCCTACCACGAACTTCATGTTGACGCCTTTTGGTACTTCGCCAGTATAGAACGCAGCATCGGGGCTGAAGGACTTGCGATGCGGTAAGTCTACCACGAAGGCCGCATTATCTGGATACGCACGGCCTAATTGGGTGCGGTCCTCGTAATCGAGTAGGCTGCGGCTGATACGAAGTCCAGCACGAGAAGTGGTGTCGCCGGTAGGTGACATAAGCACAATCTCTCCATTGACGAGTTCAGCTTTGCCAGGCATGCGGTACAGGTCTTCTATTGTGGCCGGGGTCTTCGTTTTCACAGGGGCGTCTCTATTCTCATATATGGTTGTCGGAACTTCACTTGAATTATGGTCAATGTTGACCAGCTTTTCAACCTTCAAAGCAAACAACAAAACCCTTTGCGAACTTTGCGATGCTTTGCGTCTTTGCGGTGAAATAAAAGAACCGAGTGCTGAGATTTCTACTCGGCACTCGGCGCTCTCTATCCAATTACACTTCGCGGAACTCGCCCTCGACCGTGCCTTCATCGGCTGTCGCGCTGCCTTCTGCTCCCGGCTCGGTCGCGCCGTTGCCGGTCATGTTATCGAAGCCTGGGCCGCGCGTGCCTGCAGTCGCTTGCTGCTGAGCGTACATCGCCTGGCCGATCTGCTGCATCGCCGTGCTTAGCTCGTCGGTTGTGCTCTTGATGCGGTCGGTGTCCTCGGTGGCGAGGGCATCGCGCACGGCAGTGACCTTGGCCTCCACGTCGCTCTTGATCTCAGCGGGCACCTGCTCGCCCAGGTCGCGCAGCGTCTTCTCGGCGTTGTACGCGAGGCTGTCCGCCATGTTGCGCGCTTCGATCAGGTCGCGGCGGCGCTTGTCCTCGTCGGCATGCGCCTCGGCTTCACGCACCATTCGCTCGATCTCGTCCTTCGACAGGCCGGACGACGCGGTGATGGTGATGTTCTGCTGCTTCTGGGTCGCCATGTCCTTCGCGCTTACGTTGAGGATACCGTTCGCGTCAATGTCGAACGTCACCTCAACCTGGGGCACGCCCCTGGGCGCGGGCGGGATGCCGTCCAGTATGAAGCGGCCCAGGCTCTTGTTTTCGGTCGCCATCGGGCGCTCGCCCTGCAAGACGTGTATCTCCACGCTCGGCTGGTTGTCCGAAGCGGTCGAGAATACCTGGCTCTTCTTGGTCGGGATGGTGGTGTTGCGCGAGATGAGCGGGGTCGCCACCCCACCCAGCGTTTCGAGGCCGAGCGTCAGAGGCGTCACGTCCAGCAGGAGCACATCCTTCACATCGCCTTTGAGCACGCCCGCCTGGATAGCCGCGCCTACGGCCACTACCTCGTCCGGGTTGATGCCCTTGTGAGGCTCCTTGCCGAAGAAGTCCTGTACCTTCTTCTGCACCAAAGGCATGCGCGTCTGGCCGCCCACCAGCAGTACCTCGTCCACGTCCGACGGCTTCATCTTGGCGTCGCTCAGCGCGCTCTTCATGGGCGGTAGGGTCTTGTCAATCAGGTCGCCCACCAGCTGCTCCAGCTTGGCGCGGGTCAGCGTGATGTTCATGTGCTTGGGACCCTGCGCGTCCGCCGTGATGAAGGGCAGATTTACATCGGTGCTCTGCGTGGTGGAAAGCTCTATCTTGGCCTTCTCCGCCGCTTCCTTGAGCCTCTGGAGAGCCATGCGGTCCTGCCGCAGGTCAATGCCCTGGTCCTGCTTGAACTCGTCGGCCAGCCAGTCAATGACGCGCTGGTCGAAGTCGTCGCCGCCCAGGTGGGTATCGCCGTTGGTCGCGTTCACCTCGAACACGCCCTCCGACAGCGACAGCACGGAGATGTCATACGTGCCGCCGCCCAGGTCGTACACGGCTACTTCTTCCTCGGTCTTCTTCTCCAGGCCGTATGCCAGCGCGGAGGCGGTAGGCTCGTTGATGATACGCATCACTTCCAGGCCGGCGATCTTGCCCGCGTCTTTGGTCGCCTGCCTCTGCGAGTCGTTGAAGTAAGCAGGGACGGTGATGACGGCCTGCGTGATCTTCTCGCCCAGATAGGCCTCGGCGTCGGTCTTGAGCTTTTGCAGGATCATGGCTGATACTTCCTGCGGCGAGTATGCCTTGCCGCCCATCCACACCTGCACGTCGCCGTTGGGCGCTTCGGTCACGCGGTACGGCACCAGCTTGACCGTCCTCTGCACCTCCGGGTCGCTGAACTTGCGGCCCATGAAGCGCTTGATGGAGAAGATAGTGTTCTCCGGGTTGGTGATAGCCTGTCGCTTGGCGACCTGCCCCACCAGCCTCTCACCACCCTTAGACATAGCCACTATAGAAGGCGTCAGTCGCGCACCTTCAGCGTTAGGGATAACGGTAGGCTCGCCGCCCTCTATCACCGCTATCACCGAGTTAGTAGTCCCCAGGTCAATTCCTAATATGTGTGCCATCTTATATCCCTCCCTATTTTAGATTTCCGATTTCCGATTTTAGATTATGTTCTGCTCATGGATTTAGACTTCCGATTTTCGACCTTAGAATTCAATCGAAAATCTAAAATCGGAAATCTAAAATTCGCGCTACCCGCGCGTGACTTTGACCATTGCGGGCCTCAGCACGCGGTCCCGCAACTTGTAGCCTTTTGCGAAGACCTCGGCTACCGTGTCTACGTGGTCGCCGTCTCCGGTCGCGTTATCTTCAAAGGTTACTGCTTCGTGCAGGTTCGGGTCGAATGGTTGCCCCAGCGCCTCTATCGGCTCTATCCCCGACTGCTCAAGGACAGTGTGAAGCTTGCGGGCTATCAACTCTATCCCTTCCACCCAACGGTTGTCTTTGCGCTCGGCTTCTGGGATAGCCGCCAGCGCCCTATCGAAGTCGTCTACTACAGGGAGCAGCTTCTTCAAAAGCTCGCTGTTGGCGTACTGGGCGCTCTCCCCGCGCTCCTGCTCGGTGCGCCGCCTGAAATTGATGAAGTTAGCGCGCTCCCTCTGTAGGGCCTCAAGGTACTCGGCAGCCAGATCTCGTACCTCCTCGCCGCCCGCACTGTCTTCAGCGCCGTTCTCATTCTGTACGTTCTCTTCTATATTCGCATTCGCGGCCTCTTCGCCATCCAACGGGCCGCCCCTACCCTTCTTTTCAGCCAATGCTCATTCCCCCCTTCTATCAATTTTGAATTCTAAATTTTGAATTTAGAATTGACGCTTGAATGTGAAGTCCAGAAAATTCGCCAATTCAAAACTTAGAATTCAAAATTCAAAATTTTACTGCTGTTCGGTGTTGTATGCCTTCTGGAATAGGTCGCTCAGTAGTTGGGACATATACCTTACTGTGGAGACGGAGCGGCTGTAGGGCATCCTGGTGGGGCCTATCACGCCCAGCACGCCGGTCAGCTTGTCTCCCAGGCCGTAGCGCGCCAGCACCACGCTGCACGCGGACATACCTTCGCCGCCTCCTTCGTCGCCTATGATGATCTGCACGCCCTCCTGGTTGAGCACCGAGGGTATGATGGAGGTCCACAGCCCGCCGTGCTCGAAAAGCTCTATCACCTGCTGTATCTTCTCCGGGTTGCGGAACTCCGGCTGCTCCAGGATGTGTAGCAGGCCCTCGTGGTATATGTGCGACGTTTCCGGCCTCTCCAGCTTGGAGAGCATGGTCGCCAGCATCGCGATGACCTGGTGCGCCATGTCGGGTAGCGGCTGGTTCCGGGCCTGCTCGCCCGCCCACAGGTATATCTCCGATACCGTCTTGCCCGCCAGCGCCCTGTTGAGCTGGGTGGCAAGGGCGCTCAGGTGCTCCTGGTCCCAGCCTTCCTCTATGGTGAGCATCTGCTGGGTAACGGTACCGTCATGCCCTACCAGCACGATCAGGATGCGCGAGTCGGACAGGGACATCAACTCGAAGTGCTTTAGCTTCACCGCCGTGCTGCGCGGGGAAGTCGCCATCGCCGCCACATGCACGCTACGCGCCAGCACCGCCGCCGCCAGCCTCACCCACTCGTCGGCGTCCATCTCTACCTGGTGGAACTGGTGGCGTATCTTGCGCTGCTCGTCCGCCGAGAGCGCAGCAGGGGTCATCAGGTTCTCCACGAAGTAGCGATAGCCCCTGTCCGACGGTATGCGCCCCGCGCTGGTGTGCGGCTGCATAATCAGGCCCGCCCGTTCAAGCTCCACCATCTCGTTACGCACCGTCGCCGAACTCACGGCCAATCCGTACCGCCCAACGATGTGCTCGGACGCAACTGGTCGGGCGTTTGTCACGTACTCGTCAATGATGATGCTGAGTATGGCCCGCTGTCGCTCGGTTATTCCGATGTCGCTCTGCTGTTGCTGCTCCATATGTGTGCCTACTTCACGCGTAATCACTGCAAGATTTATGCCTTCTAGCACTCTTGTATGGAGAGTGCTAACTATTCTTCACTATTTTACACCTTGATAACGCCCTTGTCAAGGTTACTAGCGCCTGCCACCTGTTATTCAGTTACTGCAAGTTAGCGCAAAGTCGGTAGGGGAATAGTATTCAAACCGTGTGTATGGAGATCCTATACACAAGCAAGGCCGAACAGTCATGTCATTCTGACCGCAGCGAAGAATCTCGCTCCTCGCGTAGATGCTTTTTCAGCGTTGTAATGGGAAGATAATGCGCGAGGGACGAGATTCTTCGCTGCGCTCAGTACAGCACTAAGAAAGAAATGTCTGCGTAGGGGCGACCCACCGGGTCGCCCCTACCTTACACATTGTATTCCTGGACATAACTTTGTTAGTGCTGTACTCAGAATGACACGGAACGCTGGGATGACAAGGTTTAACCTAGTAAGCGCCCGAATATATCCGTCTTCGATGTGTTCATCTTCCCTGAAACCCTTTCTCACCTGTAACGAATCGGGTAAACTTACATTACAGGGTGTAAGAGTCGCAAGCTGTCAGGCGTTTAACATAGCAGTGACAGCCCGACGATTTTGGACTTGTGGATTAGCCTCGTGACTAACCTCAAATCGAAAATCCGAAATCTAAAATAGATTGCTCCCTGGGCGTAGGGAGATAAAGTTGGGCGGCGAGAGGAAAAAGAGGCGGATGGGTCTCCCCATAAGCGCGGCAGCCATACTGGGCAAAGCGAAGCCGGTGCAGCAGGTTCAGCCTGCCCAGGCCGAGGTCGTTGCCCAGCGCGATGATGAGCTTGCTTTACTTACGCGCGAGGCCCGGCTTGGCTCGGAGACCGCCTTCAGCGCCCTCTTCGAGCGGTTCCAGACCCCCCTCGTCAACTACATCTACCGCCTCGTGGGGGATTGGGAAGCCGCCAACGACCTCGCCCAGGATACCTTCCTCAAGGCGTACCAGGCCCTACCCCGCACCGACGACACCCTGCAAATCTCTCCCTGGCTCTATCGCATCGCCACCAATACGGCGCTCGACGCCCTACGCAGGCGCAAGCGCATCACCTGGGTACCCTTCCTGCCGGAGCTGGAGACGCAGTCTCCCATGCCCGACACGGCGGCCCGCCAGGCCGAGAGCGACGCCATCCAGCAGGCCCTCGCACAGGTACCCGCCGACCAGCGTACCTGCCTGGTGCTCAATATGTACCAGGGCCTATCGTATAAGGAGATCGCCGAAGTCCTAGGTATCTCCGTGAACCTTGTTGCCGTCCGCATATTCCGGGGCCGCGAAAAGTTCGTAGATGCTTACAAGAAGGCTAACCCTACGGACTAGCTAACGTTCTATTAATGCCGCACCTGTAAGATGCCACACATACCTCTACATGACACTCAAACAATCTAAAATCCGAAGTCGAAAATCCAGAATAGACCAGGGGTAGCGCGTATGCAGCGAAGTAGCTGCGAAGACATCCAGTTACTAATATCCAAGTACGTAGACCACGAAGCCTCTCCCGAAGAGAAGGTACAGGTAGACGCGCACGTCGCGGCGTGTAGCGATTGCGCCTGCAAGCTCACCGAGTACATGGAGATGGCGGCCATATTCTCCGAGTCGCCCCTGCGCGCTCCCTCGCCTGAGCTTCGCACCACCCTTTTCAGCGAGATCTATCGCCTCAAAGACCAAGAGCGCCGTAAGGAACGGGAAGCCGCACAGAGGCAGCCCCACCCCCTTCCCCTCCTGGTCCCGCAGCCGCGCCCCACGTTCGCTGCCCGGCTATTACGCGCGGCGAACCCCTTCGCCGCCGCTGGCGTGGCAGCCTTCGCGTTTTTCACCCTGATGGTGTTCCTGGTCAACGAGCAGGCGAACAGGCCTGTGGTCGAACCCGACGCCGAAACGGTGGGTGTGCTTATCCCATACGTACCCACTGTCGCCCTACCTATAAAGGTTTCAGCCGACAACACTGGTATCCCACCGCCGGTCAGCACGAACCTGGCAAGCCCCAAGTATGTCGCCTCGGTCAGCGCCACTGTGCGCGCCAGCACCGCGCTCGCGGGCGATTCGATGCTGAGGCTCGCCCACGCCACGCCGGTGTTTGAAGACTCCGGGTCGCTCGCGAACGCATCTAGTTGGCACGTCTTGCGCGATCCCGCATACGGATACAGCCTTGCCTACCCGCCTAACTGGTGGACGCAGGTGAGTGGCAAGACGCGCTACTTTTTCCCATGGGGGCCAGGCGGCTCGCGCAACGCTCCCTACTGGGTGGAGATGAAGGTGCTCGACAACCCGCGCAGCTTGACAGCCGACACTGCTGAAGTTGGCCTCTTCGGTGGGACGTGCGAATGTGAGGTGATCGACGGGCCTGCCGGTAAGGGTGGCTGGCTGCGCAGGCAGACATCCGACGCCAGCAACCTCTACGACGAAATTTACGGCTTCGACTCCAGCCATATCTACTTGCTCAGTTTGACCGTGCCCCTGGAGAGCGTGATAGGCAACAGGAACAAGCGTTGGGCTGACGGCGAAGCTATATTCAGCCTCATGAGTGGTAAAGTAGCCCTCGCCGCCGAACCTGCCCGGCACGAGGGCTACAGTCCCATACTCTTCCTCGACGGCACGGACCTGATGTCGGTTGACGCTACGGGCAAGAACCGCACTCGAATCACCAGGGGCTACGGCGTGCGCGTCTTCTCCCTCTCCCCAGACTTGCGCCAGGTAGCCTTCACCACCACAAACGAAGAGCAGGCACCCTGGGGTAAGAACGTCTACGTGGCTCCTGTCGAATCAGGCAGCTTCTCCTCTCCCCGGCTGCTCTGGACCACCCTGGTAATCCACGACATCACCTGGTACAGCGACCGCGTGTTGCTGGCGATCGCCAATAGCCCTGATTCAGGCGGGTTCGGCATTTATAGACTTGACCTGCCTGGGAACTTTATGGCAGATGTGGTGGATGGCGAGCAGTTAGCGCCCCGGCGACTGGCCGCGTTGGATGAGAGCGCTATGGCAGGCGCTCGCGGCCTTTCGGTATCGCCTGACCGCCAGCTAGTAACCTTCATGGCACCACTTGGTGAGGATAAGGGCACCGACATTTATGCCCTGCGCCCCGACGGCACCGACCTGCAACTCCTCGTATCGCACGCGGACCCCGTTTCGCCGTCCGTGCGCGGCCATAGAGTATTGCCCGCCGAGAGCCAGGCGATAAAGTCTTACGTCTGGACCAACGGCGCACTCGAATCGAAGGGCTACAGGTTCAATTTGCTCTTCACCTGTGGCAAGTCGCAAAGCTCTACCTTTTTTAGAGGGGGCTTCTTCTATTCAGCCCCAGGCGCGGCGTCCGGCACCCTGATCTCACCGGAACGCCTGGGCGTGCAGGATGCTGTAGACGTGCAGATTGTGCATATCGCCTACTCTCCCCTCGGCAAGGTCGCCTTTACGGGTTTCTACAACCTCAAAGACCCCTGGGTAGAGACGCTGGCAGGCTTATGGACCGCCGATGTAGTTGATGGCGCGCTGGCACACCTGCAAGCTCAGCCCATGCCAGCCGCCCCGCAGGGTATATCCGACCTGCAATGGTCGCCCGACGGTATGAGCCTGATCTACCGTGAGACCGTACCTCTGGGCCAGGCCAGCATGGTGTCGCGCTACGATGGGCGCTCCCCATACCGCATCATAAAGCTGGACCCCGAAACGGGTAGCTCTGTCACCCTCTCCGATTCGGCGGACCGGTGAAACGTGATGCGTATTGCGTAAATATTGGACCACAAAGACACAAAGAACACTAAGGTTTTGGATTGAACCGCAGAGGCGGGGAGACGCTGAGGTTTTTAGGGTTTTACGCCTTACGTTTCATGCCGTCTTATTCGGATCTTTCAAATTGGATTGATATTCGTCCCCTGCGGCTTCGTGTCCGCGACGTAGGGCTTCCATTTGCTCAGGGCTTCCCACGCCGCCTGTGCCTACAAATTCTTCCTCTTCTGCTGCGGCGGAGTCGCCCGTAGCTCCTGGGGTGCTTGATGCTGCTGCCGTGCCGGGAGCGCTTGAGGCTTCGCGCATGCTACGTTCTGCATCGGCTCGGGCCTGATTTGCCGCATCAGTCACGGCCTGAGCGTGGGAAATGCCTCCTAACAGTTTACCTGCTTGCGTGGCGGCACCCTCTGCTTTACCTGTCGCGCTCAACTTGGTCGCCTGGGGCATATCGCCGTCGTCCTGGTTATCCTGTTCCGGCTCATTGTTCATATCTGTCCTCCTACGCGGAATATACAGCCGCAACAGATAGTCGCGGCCCAGCACGTAGAGCAATAAGCGTACCGGGAGATGCACGATCTCCTCATTGCCTCGCCCCAGAAGGGTGTAATCATTCCCAGGCAGCGCCCGGCGAATAATGAACATTACCAAAATAAACATGATACGCAATGGCGAGACCGCCCGGCAGATAAATCTGAGGGCTACGCAAACGAAGCCCGCGCAGGCGAACTATACGGGGGAGAATAGTCGCCGTAGCGCGACTTTGTATTTGTTGCCTGCGACTATGGGCGCAGCGAACTCTCGCTGGGCAAAGGCGAAGGCCGCGCAATGGTTTTCCAAGAAAGACTAAGCCCAAATCCGCCTCGCCTCCACGCACTTGATGTATAATCTGCTCATGACCGGCATCTCTACCGGCCCTGACACGGAACAGGTAGCGGGCATGCAGACCGGGGGGCGTTCCCCGCGTGGTAAGCTTGTAGAGCGTGGTGCCCTGTTGGCGCTCGTAGTCCTCTACCTGGCAGCTTCGTGCGGCTTCGCCTTAGTGACTCCCTACCCGGAAGCGCCCGACGAATACGGGCACCTGCAATACGTCGAGCACATAGTTCGTTTTGGCACACTACCCACAATCGCTAGAGAATCTTACACTTACGAAGCGCTCCAGGCCCCCCTCTACTATATGGTTGGCGCGGGCTTTATATCCGTGGGCAGAGTGGTTTCTGGACAGAAACTAAACTCGCTCCTTACACCCTGGCCGCAGCTTAATCCAGACTTCAAAGAGGGTGTGACCTATGCCGTCATGATCCACCCGCCCGAAGATCGCTGGGCCTTCTGGGTCTATGCCCTGCGGGCCTACTCCATCGTGCTGGGTACCGGCGTGGTTATCCTGACCTACGCTACGGCGCGCGTATTGGTGCCCTGGCCCGCGCCTGCCGCCGTCCCTATCATGTCGGCTGCCTTTGCCGCGCTGATTCCCCAGGCGAACTTTATCCGCGGCAGCATTTCCAACGAGAATATGGCATCTCTCGCAGGCGCGCTGCTCCTGTGGCTGCTTGCGCTACATCTCGCCCGGCCTTATCACTCCCGCCGCGCCCTGTGGATCGGCGCAGCGCTGGGACTCGGCCTGCTATCTAAAGTGATTATCGTAGCGCTTGTGCCTGTCGTGCTCTGGACGCTGTGGGTTAAGTGCGCGGGGCAGTTGCGCCTGTGCCTGCGCGATACAGCCGTCATGGGCGCTGCCGCCACGCTGGTGTGCGGGTGGCTGTATGCCTACAGGTGGATAGTCTACGGCGACCCTCTGGCCTACACGGCATCTCGTGAGGTCACACAGAGAAGCCCGTTTCAGTTGGCCGATCTCTTCTGGTTCCAGGAACCTTTTCGCGCCGTCCTGTGGAAATCGTTCTGGGGTAACTATGGCTGGCAGCAAATCTGGATGCCCGACCTGGTATACCATGTCTTTATGGCAATCACTCTAATGGCGGTAGCGGGTGGCGTTTATCTCTTGTTGAGGCGCGCCCTCACGCCCGCCCAGAGCGCCATGTGCGCGATGCTGCTCATGTCTCTCCTGATGATCTATATCCTGGTGGTCATTATCAATACCAGCCAGGTAATCTGGCAGGGACGCGAGATGTACCCTGTATTGTCGGGCATGTGCGTGCTCCTGGGGTTGGGTATGGGCGGCGTGGCGTTTGGTCGCCGCGCCCTCGTAGCGCCTCTGCAACCCTTGCCTGCCCTGCGAAGGTATGCAAGGTCCACTGTGCTAGCATTGGCAGTTCTCTTCCTTCTGAGTGTGAATGTTTATTCTATCTTCTGGCTAGTCCTCCCTGCCCTCAACCCCTGACTCTTTCGCATGTGTTCAGCCTTCAAGAGGGAGTCTAAACAAGAAAATAGGCGGCGCAGCCGCCCATTTTCTTGTTTTTGAAATAAAGATTTTGCGCCTGGCAAGCGTAAAAGCCTAAATTACGATGCCTCATGGTTATTTGGATGTTTGGCCCAGGCAAGCAGTCGCTGGCCTGCTGCGTCCAGGGTTTCGTCCCGCTTGGCGAAGCACCAGCGTGCCAGGTTGGCCCCGTTGGCGGGGTCCTGGTAGAAAGCGGAGGGAGGAATGCAGGCAACGCCTACTTCGGCGGTCATGTGTTTGGCGAAGTGAACGTCATCCTCGAAGCTGAGGTGGGATATGTCGGACATTATGAAGAACGTGCCCTGTGGGCGGATGGGCTTCAGGCCCGCCGCTTCTAGGTAGGATGCCAGCTTGTCGAGGCGAGCGGTGTATTCGGTGAGCAGGGTGTGATAGTAGCCCCTCTCTTCGGCGCTTTCGATTGCCATGCCTACCGCCTCTTGCAGAGGAGAGGCAGAGGCGAAAGTGACGAACTGGTGTATGCGCCTGATTGCTTCCGACAGGTCGGGTGGGGCCAGTATGTAGCCTACCTTCCAGCCCGTTACGGAGAAGGTCTTGGCGACCGAGTTGATTGTCACGGTGCGCTCGCGCATGCCGGGCAGGGTTGCCAGCGAGATATGTTTGTTATCATCGAAGACCAGGTGCTCGTATACCTCGTCGGTAATAGCGAGTGTGTCAAAGCGTTGGCATAGCTCCGCTATCAGGCGTAGCTCGTCCATGCCGAATACTTTGCCGGTGGGGTTGTGGGGTGTGTTGACCAGGATGGCGCGGGTGCGCTCGTTGAACAAGGATGTGATGTAGTCGTGGTCGAAGCGCCAGTCGGGCGGCCGCAGAGTGACGTACCTGGGCACGCCGCCCGCTATCTGTATGCCTGGAACGTATGAGTCGTAGTAAGGCTCGAAGACGATAACTTCATCGCCTGGATTGATGAGAGCTTGCAAAGTGTCGAAGATGGCCTCGGTGGCCCCGCTCGTGACCGTTACCTCGCGGTTCTCATCGAAGTTGAGGCCCATGTGACGCTCTGCTTTAGCGACTATGGCCTTCCTCAGCCGTGTCGCGCCGTGACTTATCGCGTACTGGTTGATGTCGCGTGCTATGGCTTCCTGGGCGGCCTCTTTGAGCCATTCGGGCGCGGGGAAGTCGGGGAAGCCCTGTGACAGGTTGACGGCCCGGTGCTCAAGGGCAAGCCTGCTCATTTCGGAGAAGATGGACACGCCAATTCGGTGAACGCGGTGCGCCATGCGAGAGAGATCGTCAGAGGACATGGGTAGCTCTCCTGGTTTGAAGAGTGTGGGGGTAAAGCATTATAGCATAGTGCGGGGGCACGTTCCTTGCGTGAAACGTGAGACCTGAAACGTGAATATTTGGGGTGTGATCGGTTATTGGGTGAAGGCTGAGAGCGTTCTGAGTGGTTTTGTGCTCAGACGATTATTCTTTAGTTGGGAGGAATTGCTTGAGACGAGCGAATGATAATCGGAGCCAGGGGATCGATTGGGGGTTGATGGCGAAGACGGCGTTGATTAGTTTCGCGGCGGCGCTGGGGGTGTCGGGCGGGACGAACGTGGTGATGCTTATCACTAAGAACGACCTGATTAAGGAGCACCGCCCTACCCTTACATTCCGCTCGGCGATATTCGGCGATGGGGTGATTTTACCGTTCATCAACTGCCTGATGATGAATGGCTTCAAGCTGTGGAAGCCACGCCTGTCGGCTCGGACGGCGCTGGTCCCGGTGGTGGGGGGCAGCGCCGTTTCTCTGATGTTTCACATAGCCCAGGGGAAGGGCGGCATGGTGAACTGGACGATGACCAAGCCCTGGCACTGGAACTTGCTGGGGTATTACCACTTTGTCTACATGGCGACCCAGTTCTCTTACATGCTGCTCTACTTTACCCAGCTTGCAGGCCACTGGAAAGAGGGAGAGATCACTGACACTCAGAAGCGAGACCTTGCCCTGATAACCGCCAACCTCGCCGCTTTCGGCATCCTGCTCTACACCGACTACTACTAAACCAATTTTGAATTTTGAGTTGTGAATTTTGAATTATCAGTTAGATGCAATCAATTCAAAATTCAGAACTCAAAATTCAAAATTGTGTCATGGGCAGCATTTCAGCTCGAAGTCGAGGATGCGCCAGCCGGGGCCGCGCTCTACCATGCGGGCGGCGATTATTTCTGTCACCTGCCAGCCTTCCTCCGGGCCGGGGGTGGGTTGGCCCGCAGGTGTCATGGGCCGTATCCTGCCGGATATGGTCTCGCGTATCTCGCCGTTGCCCAGGTCCAGGAGGTCCGATTTTCCCTTCTGGACCTCGTAGCGTCTCAGCCGGATTGAGGCCTGCTTAATGGAGTCGTTGAGGGCGGGCGAGGGCGTGACCAGGCCGGGCGCGAGGTAGGCGCGAGCGTCGTCAAGCTCGCCCGCCCTGAGATGGAGCAGGAAGTTAGAGAGTGAGCCTGACGGTATCCGCGTAGATTGCAGTTGCTCCAGGCAGCCCGATAGCACGGACAGGCACAACACGGCACACAGGAGTGCCGTAACTTTTGCGCGGGGCGTGGTCTTAGTCTTGCTCAAGGATGTGGGGCGCACACTACATCATACGCAATAAGTGTGATGTATTGCCAGAGCCATCAGCAAGCTAGATTGGAAGCCGGCCATGCCTTACGACCAGATTGGTAAGCTGTTAGTTGTATTCGGCGCAGTGATAGTTGTGGTGGGGATAGTGTTTCTCATCTTCGGCGGGAACATCGTGGGCCGATTGCCTGGGGACATCACTCTGGCAAGGGGCAACTTTACATGCATAGCGCCCCTTGCCACTATGCTCATACTGAGCATTCTTCTGACGATCATCGTGAATGTGGTGCTTCGACTCCTCAACAGATAATTCATAGTAATGTAACTGTGCGGGTATGCCTGGTAGATGATGCCTTTCTGCCACCACGAATAAGTGTCAGGCGTATCACTCGTCCTCTTCCGAGCGAGCGACGATAGAAGGCTCGCCCGCTTGCGAGGGTCGGCGGCGATTTTCGGCGCTCTTGAGAACGTGCAGGGCGAACCACGTCAGCATGGTAGTGAACACGGCCAGGGAGAACATGCCCAATCCGGCCACGATGCCTATGGAGGCGGTGATCCAGATGCTTGAGGCGGTTGTCAGGCCGCGCACCGTGGAGCCTGTGCGGAAGATCGTGCCCGCGCCCAGGAAGCCGATACCGGTGATGATCTGCGCCGCGAGCCGCGCGGGGTCGCGCACCGTGCCCAGGTTGTCGAACCCGTAGACGGAAGCCACCGTGAAGCAGGCGGAACCTGCCGACACCAGCATATGAGTGCGCAGACCGGCAGGTCGCTGCACGCGCTCCCTCTCGAAACCTACCACCCCACCCAGTATGAAGGCGAGCAAGACCCGCGAAACGGTAATGAGGTCTATGTCCCTGAATATGAAGATGCTCTCCATACGCGTCCTCCTTAGATAGAGGGCATTATAGTCCGCTTCTACGCCGGGAGCATGAAAAGACACATCCGTGTGAAAGAAAAATGTTCAAAAAGAGGAAAACGGTCGGCTGCGCCGACCGTTTTCCTCTTTTTGAACTAAAATTTCACGCTTGCCACGCGCAAATCTTAAAATTCGGGATGTCTCATGGCCCTGGCCCCTGACTCCTATTCGCCTTTTATGGAGCGGATGTATGCTACCAGGTTCCAGAGTTCTTCTTCGCTATGGAAGCCGTTGGGGAAGTCTTTGCCCCAGGCGGGCATGCCGGTCAGGTTGACGCCGTGAGCGATTAGCCAGTAGATTTGCCCATCGCTCTTGGTTTGAGTGCGCGCAGCGGTCAGGTCGGAGGCGGGGGGGTACATCGCCATGCCGAGCTGGGCATCACCCTTGCCGGTGCGGCCATGGCAGAGGGAGCATTCAACCTCGAACAGCTCGCGCCCCTTCTGGATAGCGTCGGCCTGGCCCTGGCCGGAACGCATGGCCTGGGGAATGCGCAGGTCGGCATATTCACCTGGGACCGCGAGCATGCGGAGGCCGAGGTCAGATATGGCTGCTTCACCGGGCAGGGGGGTCTCCTCCCGGAGTACAATCATGCCCATCAGACCGGCTGAGGCACCGGCTCCCCCCAGGAGCACCAGCAGCAGTATTATCCAGCAGCCACAACCGCGACTCTCTTTTTTCTTTGACGTATCCTCGCTTTCAGCATCGGCTTCCCGTCGTGTATCCAACTGTGTAACCTCCTGCAAAGGGTATTTGTGGATTTATGAGCAATAAGGTGCCTGTTACGCGAGATTAATGCTCGTGGAACACCTTCTCCCCCGCCCTGATCTCGACCGGCAGGCTGTTCTCACCCGGCGGCAGAGGGCATGAATAGTAAGGGCTGTACGCGCAGTAGGGGTTGTAGGCGCGATTGAAGTCGAGCACATATTCGTCGGATGCGCGCTTATTCAGGTCAATATAGCGCCCGGCCCCGTACGTCTCCTTGCCGGAGGTCTTATCGCGGAAGGGCACGAAAAGCCTGTTGCCGTGCAGAGGCTCATCGGACGGAGGCATGAAAGCGGTCAGGCGCAACGGCTGTCCGTCTATATCGAATTCCAACCGGCCTATGCGCGTGTACTCCTTGTAATCGCCCGTCGTGGTCTGCACCCTGAATATGCCGGGGTTTGCTTCGGGCATGAGCCTGGCGACCACGCGATACTTCAGGTCCACCGGGTAATAATTCGCGCCTTTGAAGTCCTCCCTGTCCTCCGGCAGCAGGGGCGAGCTTTCATGCTCCTTGAGGAACTTATCTTTTTGCCTGCGCGCCGCCTCTAGCTGGCGGGCGACGGCGTCATCTTCAGGCGGGCCACTATGCCCGGCCTGGTGTGTATGTGTAGAGTCTGTCATCCCTTTCTCCTATGTGCGCTGCTTCATATATCTCAGCGCTCTCGATTATATCATACCATGAGCGTCAATCGGGTAGGTATGCTCATTAGGGGCTGTGTCAAAGTCGCGCTTCCTACTTGTGCAGCCCAAACCAAGAGAAGTTTTCTTTTGTCTTTGTGGCAAAATTGGCGGCTTCGCCGCCAATTTTGCCACAAAGACAATTTCCTTTTCTAGTGGTATGACGTTTTCGCGACCTGGGCACGGCCAGAGGGAAAAGGGATCGAGTATCAAAGATGGAAAGGACCTGCACGAGGTCCATACAGATTAGCGTCAGCATCCGGGTTGGCCGGGGTGGCCGCAGCATAGTTGCAGCTTGCTGGCCCTTATCCACATATTCTTTGCTATATATTTCAGCTTCCTATCTATGGACATCGCCTTCTCTAAGTTTCGGGTGTATTTCTTTATGCTTGTCTTATCTTCGCGTCGTGGACTGCACATGGGCGTGGTCGCTCCTGGTTGCTATAGTGTGCCCTCGTTGTGTGATTTAGCATGATATATGCCGCTTGCACTACCGAGGCAGCACAGGCGGCATATAAACTCTATGCACTCCGTATTTATCTTTTAGACCATCGCCTCATCTCGCTTGAGGGGTGCGGGTACCTGAGCAGGCGCCTCTGCCGCCGCCTCATGCTCGACTTCGCTCATGCCTATGCGGTTGTAGAGCCTGGCGAGCGGGGCGGGCGCCCACCAGTTGTATTTGCCCATCAGGCGCATGGAGGCGGAGACCAGGAGGGTGCGCACTATTGTGGCGTCCACCAGGATAGCGAGGCCGAGGCCCACGCCGATCTGCTTGATGAAAAGTATCTCGCCGGTAGCGAAGCTGCCTATGACTACGAATAGGAGGAGGGCGGCGCTGGTGATAATCGCGCCGGTCTTCTGGACGCCTGATGCCACCGAGGCAGTCACGTCCTTCGTGCGGTCGTAGTGCTCCTTGATACGGCTCAGCAGGAAGACTTCGTAGTCCATCGAGAGGCCGAACGCGATTGCGAAGATGAGGACAGGCTGCGTGCCGTCGATGCTGCCCAGGGGAGTAAAGCCCAGCCAATCAGCGAAGTGCCCATCCTGGAATATCCACACGAGCGCGCCAAAGCTGGCCGACAGCGACAGGATGTTCAGAAGCACGGCTTTCAGAGGCACGACGATGCTCCCCAGCATCAGGAAGAGCAGGATAAAGATGACCGCGACTACTATCAAGAGGGCTACCGGCACGCTCGCCGCCAGGCTGCCGAGGAAGTCTACCAACGATGCGCTGAGGCCGCCTACCTGCACGCTCATGCCTGCGGGCGCGGGCAGGGCGCGTATGCCGCGCACAAGCTCTTCGCTCTGCGGGGAGAGGGGGTCGCTGTCGTACAGCACCGAAACCAGGGTGTAGCCACCCCGCGCAAAGCGTTCAGCAGCCACCCGCGCTTGTGGGTTCTGCGAGAGGCCGGCCTCGGAGTAGAACTGCTGGTAGGCGGCCTTATCCAAGCTAGAGTCGAGCGTCACGAGGCTGTCAATTCTGCGCACTCCGGGCAATTCTTCCAGCCTGCGCGTGTAATCGTACAGGGCGGAGATGCCGGTTGGACTGAGCATAGCGCCATCCGTGCGTACGACAATCTGCATAGGCACCGTCTCGTTGCGCGGGAACTGCGATTCGAGCACTTCGCTCACCACGCGGCTGTCGCGGCCCGCGGGGAGGCTGCGTGCGTCCGGGATAGAGAGGTTGATGCGCAGGAAGGGCAGTCCGGCGATGAGCAGGGGTATGACGGTGAGGGCGAGCACGATACCGGGCCGCCGCATCACCAGTTCGCTGATACGGTACCAGAAGCCGCTCTGCGGGTTTGCGACAGGGGCAGTAGCAGGCCGGCCGCGCCTCCGCAGCCTGAGCAGGGAGCCGATTGAGAGGGAGTTTACCCTGTGGCCCAGCAGCGCGAGGGAAGCGGGTAGAATGGTGAGGGTAGCCAGCAGCGCCACGAGCACAGCCGCCGCGCCGCCCAGCCCCATGCTTTGCAGGAACATCTGCGGGAAGACCATCAGGCTCATCAGGCTGATGGCGACCGTCAATGCGCTGAAGACGACAGTACGCCCGGCGGTCTGCATCGTTTTGGCGAGGGCGGCCGACACGTCGCCGTCGTGACGGGTTAGCTCCTCGCGGAAGCGGCTGACCATGAAGAGGCTGTAATCTATCGCCAGGCCCAGGCCGAGCATGGTGATGACGTTGATGGCGAAGATAGAGACATCCGCGAAGTTGGTGGTCAGCTTCAGGATGAGGAACGAGCCGAGGATTACTGTGCCGCCGATAGCCAGGGGGAGCGAGGCGGCTATCAGGCTGCCGAAGATGACTATCAACAGCAAGGCAAGTATTGGGAAGGTCATGCTCTCAGCCTTCTCAAGGTCTCGCTGCACCTGCTCGTTGATCTCCTCGTTGATCGCGGGCCGCCCGCCCAGGCGCACCTGCAAGTTGTTACTGGTGAGGAGGGGGCGCAACTCCTTCATGTGCTCCATCTGGGCCTCGTCGTCGCCCGCCAGTCCAACGACAGCGTAGGTGCTCTTGCGGTCCTGCGAGACAAACTGGGGCGCGCCGGTGTTGTAGAAGGTTGAGATTGTGCCTATCTCAGGGCGGCCCGACAGCTTCGCCAGAGTGGCTTCTACTTCCGCTTTGTAGCCTGCGCTCTGTACGGTTGAACCGTCGGCGGACGTGAATAGGACCAATAGCGCGCCTTCGTCCCGGCCAAGCTGCTCGTGCATAGCCCTCTGCGCCCTGGTTGATTCGGCGTTGGGGTCCTCGAAGCCCCCGTTCTTGAGGTCACCGAATACGGTCGTGCCGTAGAGGGCGCTGGCGATAACGAAGATGAACCCTACCAGTAAGACGAGCCAGCGCCGCCTGTAGATGAACCTTCCTAGTGTCGCGAACATTCTTTTGCTCCTATACAAATGATTTTTTTATCCGCCGAAGTTGAAATCTGTACACCCTGTGCTACTTGACGGCACCCGCAGGTTGTGGTTGCCGGACTGCGGATTGCTGCGCCAATCGCTGCCTGTACCAGTTTAGAGTCTGCCTGATAGCTTCCGTGTGGGGCGTAGGACTGCTGCCGAAGGCTCGCTCGAACTTGCTGTGGTCCAGCACGAACGGCTCTTCAAACTCGTACATCATTTCCTTGATTTCGCGGAGGACCGGGTTGAATAGGGCCACGATGGAGATGAGGGGCCGGGGCGCGACGCGGAGCTTGACGGGCATGTTCGCCTCCTGGGAAACAATGTGCATGAACTGGCGGGTGGTCAGGGGTGGCGCGGTTGGTAGGTGCCACACATGGCCTAGAGCCTCGTCGCGCTCGCCCAGGGTGGCGAGGCCAGCGGCGAAATCCTCGATATAGGTGTAGGAGTGGGGCGCGTCAATATCGCCCAGGAGATCGGCGGGCTTTCCTCGCAGAACGTTCTCGAAGACCCTTTGCCCCATTGCTGAATCGAGCACGCCCGGCCCGTAGAAGTCGGAGGCGCGGCCAATAGCGACGCGTACCCTCCCGGCGTTGTGGGCGTCGAGCGCCATCTGGGCTATGCGGGCGCGCGTGACGCCTTTGCGCCCGGTGGCGGCGTATGGCAGATCTTCGGTCATGGGGCCGCGCACGGGGCCGTACATATAGAGGTTGTCAGCGATTATCAGCTTAGCGCCAACCGAGGCCGCGCCTTCGATGACGCCTGCCATCAGGAGTGGGAAGGTCTGCGGCCATTGGGTATAGGGCGCGTTGGTGCAGTTGTAGACCACAGTTGCCCCGGCGCACGCCCGGCGGGCATCGTCGTGGCTCGTTACGTCGGCCTGTGCCACCTCGACACCCGCGGGGACGGCTGCCCGCCCACTGCGGTTGACCAGGCGGACCCGCTTGCCCTGGGAAGTAAGTCTCCGGGCGAGGGCCATGCCTAGGGGTCCCGTGCCGAATACTACGTGCAGTTCTGTTTCGTCCATTGCGTGCTCCTCAATACTGCTATGTACCCATGTGTGAATGAAGTTCATTCACACCGTCGCAAAAGGGGAAATGACTATCCATCAATATTGGTGTCTTCCCACGCCGTCAAACATCCTGGCCTTGAAGTAGCTCCGGTCTGACGAACCAATGCTCCAAGGCGTCTGCCAGCGCGGTGATGTAGCGCTCCTGGTCCTTGCCATCTTCGACCAGGAAGCATTGCTCAAGGGCGCTTTCTACCATGCCGAAACTGGTGATGGCGGCTACCTTTGTATCTATGGTAGGGCGGAAGGCCCCTGACGCTACGGCGTCATCTAGGAATGCCTGTATACCCTGCACGATGGGACCGCAATCCTGGCTATGCCAATCACCTACCTGCTGGGCCTGCAAACCCATCATCTGGATCATCTGGGTGTTGCGCTCACATAGGGCGAAGCAAGCCCGCATGAGGGGAAGGGCACGTTTGTGGTGGGGGATAGACTGTAGCTCAGGCTGCGTCAAGAACTGCAAGAACTCGCGCTCCCAGTCGCTCTTGACGGCATAGAGTAGGTCGTTCTTGTTCGAGAAGTAGAGATAGACGGTGCCCACGGCTACTTCGGCCTGCTTGGCGACCTGCGCGATGGTAGTAGCCTCGTAACCCTGCGTGGTGAATAACTCGCGCGCCGCTTCGACTATAGCATGGCGCTTGTCAATAGGGCTGCTGATGCGCTTTGTCTTGGCTTTGGCGCGTACTCTGGCTATCATGCAGTGGTTGTCCTTCTTCCCTGTGTGGAGCTACAATTTGCATACTGAATGAAGTTCATTCACAATACAATAGTCAATTGACCTTGTCAAGGGGTAAAACGAATGAATTTTGCGTGCTTGTCCGGCGGTGTAGAATTGGGTATAATTCACCTGTTACGCGCCCGTAGCTCAGTCGGATAGAGCGCTGGCCTCCGAAGCCAGGTGCGGGGGTTCGAGTCCCTCCGGGCGTACCACGTAAACGCCTTACGCAGCTGCTTTTGCGACTCTAAACCAGGTTTGTCCGTTCTGGACAAACTTCCCCGCTTAAAGGGGGTCGGACAAACTTCCCCGCGCAAGAGTTAAGGTATCAGGATGGCGGCTCAAAGTAGGCCGCTAGCTTCATTTGATTGAAGAAGGGAGACTGTAGAATGTCAGTCTCCCTTCGTATCGCGTCTGTAGTAAGGCAAGAGCAGCCCTACAATATCAATCTCCAACCTAACTCAACCAGCATCTCCTGCCACGCCGTTATCGCCTCCTTCTCCCGCATTCGACGTGGCCTATTCAGCAGCGCTGCGACCCTTCTATAACTGGGATATAGACTCAGGGAATGCACAGAGGCCGTAGCAGCCCGTACTTCCGTCCTGAGCTCCTCAATCCTTTCTAGGCGTGCGGCTTTCCTGTATTTCTTATAGCGCTGCGAGATACGCTTGCAAAGCTCTGGAAGCTGTATTGATAGGTAGGACGGATCGTAGTCTAAAGAGCGGGCCACTTCAGTGAGCGAGCGAGGCGGCTCCTCAGTTCTTGACAGTTCCGCCTCAAGCGCTTCACCGATTGCTTGCGCATTGAATGGCCGTAGATGCGTTATGGTGCCCGGTGATCTTCTACGAGCCGACGTGCCTTCTACAGGGTGGTATGACCGGACTCTGCCTGCCAGGAACTCCACGGGAGTAGTGCCCAGAGCCTGACACATATGCAAAAGGGTGTGCAACTGGGGAGTTTGAGTGCCAGATACCAGATCTTCAATCGATCTGCGCGATACCCCTGTGATATGTGCAAACCTGGAGAGGTCATCTTGCGCTGCGATAGTGACGTAAGACGCAAAGCTCTTCTGTAGATTGTGATGGGGGAGCGGTTCTAGATATGCCGGTGCGGATTTGATCATCTCTTGCACCCCTGCCGCTATCTGGTGTTGCCTGGCGATGTCAGCGTCTAGACATATGGAAGAAGAAGTTGGCCTTTCATCTACAGTCTGTCCCAGCCAACCTCTACATTTATAGCAGCAGCCGGCAACAGCGGCGGCCGAGAGTACCGGCATAGTGCTCTCACAATGCGCGTGTGGGCACTTCTCACGCAGAAGTATAGAATGGCGCGGGCAGTGAGTAATGGCCCTTAGCCTACATATCAGAGGCTCGTACACGACCTTTTCAGCTACTCGCCAATCCTCGAAGCAAAGAGGGCACCAGGCTCTCACGCGCCTCAGTAGTCCCCTGCAGGAGACCACGTTCTTCCACGTGTGCATGCTAAGCTGCGTCAATTCCGGACGCCCCGTTAGCTTTGCTAAGGCAGCAGTGAAATCCCTATTCCATTCCCCCATACCATCCAGTGAGACAGCCTTACGCCAGAACGACCCTGCCAGCGCACTGCCATATAGCAAATTGCGCTCTCGCGGGAGCGCAGGAATTATTTCTTGCTTGATCAGAGTTGCTACATGAACGCTGTGCGCATCTGCCAGCCTGATGATGTAGCTTGTGAGGCTCTCCACCCATGGTGTATTTGTACCCTCCGGTTTCAGCCCGTACAGTCGACTTCTCTCAGAAGGTTCGGCAAATACTTCATCCCGTGCCTTGCATATCCTAATGGCACTCTTTCGGCTCGCGTAGATCAAATCGCTTGCTTCCATTGCCATTTCCTTCCTTCGATGCTTGTTGCACCCACCAGGCACTTATTTCAAGTACCTGACCAAACGAAGGCCCTGTCAGAAGATTATGCTTGCACGTGCTCGCCGCCTGCTCCCAAATTCTATTTGTGATCTCTAAATAGTGTTGGTGATCTGTGCAGGCTATTTACTGCCTAACCACTGAGCTTTGAGTCAACCTCGGCAAGGCGCCCTGCTCTCGAGTGCTCCTTGTGGCGGGCTGCGATTGCCTTGCTCAATTCAGGTAGCTTTGCATAGAGAAACCCGTTAAAGTATCCCAGACGCGCGGCTGCCGCTGTCAAAGTCGGTGGTGAGCAACTGTCGTCAGCAAGAACCTCTCTTAGAGCTAATTCGACCTGTTTGGCATCAAAGGGTCTTCGCGGTCGGTTTGTGTATTTGAGAGTGCAAGTCGGTATCGTGTCCGTGCCTGTAAACGTGGTAACCCTGGATGCTACGTTCTTGAGATCCCCTGTAAGGAACTCTCGCAGGGTGATATTCAAATACGTGCATATCTTGTGCAAGCAATCGATCTGGCTAGACAATGGACCTCTGTAAAGGGCCCATCCAGATACACGCTGGTTATTTCCAAGAATTAGCTCAAGATCCGCTCGCACATCTTTGAGGGTCAATTCAATTCCAAAGTATAAATGTAGAGCCTCGTAAATGCGCCCTGAGTGAAGGAAACCAACGGTCAATGACGCAGCGAGCAACTCCCCTATCGCCTCCACTATCCACAGCTCTTTATTGAAGACCTCTGTGTTGGCCCGCCCGTCGTCAGTTACCTTGGGAACTCTCCCAACTCTCATGCTGCCATGCTTTGCCAGCCCCTTGTTGCGGCCAACATTTGCTCCCAGCCAACCGTTACACCAGGCACAATATCCGCACTGAGTATATGCACTAAGGGGCGGTTGCGTTTTCTGGCAGGCGTCGTGCGGGCACTGTGAGCTTAGAGGCTGCCGGTGGCGCGGGCAAATAGTGACAGGGTCCAGGAACCATATCAGCGGGTCATAAATGGTCTGCCCCCTCTCTTCCCACTCAGCATAACAATGCGAGCACCACATACGAATTCGGCCCAGTATGTTTCCCTTGGATAATACCGGTGCCCAGAAGAGCCACGTGGTTGCCCTCAATCCCTTTGTATGTGTAAGTTGTTCAAGTACCGGTATTAGCCTCTCAGGCTCGCTACCTGTACCGTTGAGCGCTGAACCCCAGGCCGGGTAAAAGCGATGCACGGTTAGGCCAGAGCCACTTTGCTCCCCTAACTCATTTATCAGCGGCAACACCGTTTTGGAAAGTAACGTATCGATGCTGACGCTGTGAGCGTCGGCAATCCTACAGAGATAACTGGTGAGGCTTTCCACCCAGGGGGTGCCTACACCTATAGGGTCCAGCTTGTACAGACGACTCCTTGCAGGAAGTACCGTTACGTCGGTATTGCGCGCCGTAATTATGCACATGTCGGCCCTTAGTGTCTCGCAATCTATTTTCGATATCATCATAATATCCTCATGCTGTCAGCGTTGCGTCCGGTGCGTCCTGCCCTACAGCATCGCGACCTGGGCTGCGCCTGAACGGCTTAGTGCCTTTGGCTTTTGGCTTTGCATTTTTGACTTTACCTTTAAGATTAGGCCCTAGTGCGATTGCGCGGGGAGGTTGTGCGATGCCCTGTTCAAAGCGCAAGCGCTTATCTTGATAATTGCTTTGAACCTCAACTTGCCGCCTATCCTCTGTAAGAATGGCATCAATCATCTCACACATCTTCGATTGTGAAAGTAGTGCCGCGTCCAGATAGTAACGGAACGGCTTGCTCAACCGGCGCACGCCCCTTTTTACCGTAGCATTAGCAAGTGCTTGGGCAAGGGCTTGTTCGAGCCATTGTTTGAGCGTACCAATGCAGCCGAGGCACCCGCCGTAGAAATACTCCATGTCTTTCCGGAAATCCAATTCCTCGGCAACAGGTAAGTGAGCCTGGAACGTTGAAAGCATATCATTGAACTCGTCTACGTCTTCCCTGTTATAAAGTCTGTATGCGGGCAAGTGAATGTCAGTAGTTCGACGGCATACGATATCGCCTTGCTCAAGCAGCCTGCGCAGGTCGTAATTACCGGCCAGGACATGCACCGTCTTAGTTTGGTCGGCAAGAAATTGCAGAACGCCCATCTGGTCTCTCAGGCGTTCCGCACTGCCGTTGCCGGTCCTGGTCAAGTTCTGTGCCTCATCCATGAATACAGCCTTGGGCCGCCGATTTCGCACACCGACTATAACAGCTCGACGTAGCTTTGGTATCTGGACATTCTTATCTATCTCAACAAATGTGTCTGAGCCCGTGGAGCTTGTGCGGATAGCGCGAATGCCTCTCGTTTCAAGCTCCACCTTATCGTCCAGCATACTATCGAGTAAACCCCGCAGGTAGGAAGTGTATACGTCAGTCCATACGGGCTTGCCGCCTTCAACGGGTGGAACCTGAAAGCTTACAAAAGCAAGCCGGCCCGTATCCATTTCAAGTTCACGCTTCAGCATCTTGATCAACAATTTTTGAATCTCATACAATATCTGACTCTTCCCTACACCCGAGGGTCCGTATAGGCTGACAATATATCGGCCCGCAGGGTCGAGGATCGCTTGCAGGGTCTTATCGAGAGCAGTCTCGAAGTGCGCATGGTCAAATACCTTATTATGAAAGTAGTCCTTACTACGCTCTATCGGCTGAGACAGCAATTCAATCGGAAAGCGATCTTTTGAGGATTGGTCGTCAGTGCCGGTGTTTGTGCCGGAGTGCGATCTTTTCATGAGCGTGCCTTTATAATCCTGGGTGGTTTCTTTTTGGCATGCTCGCTGTAGTCCGACGTGGTGCCACCAGGAAACGATAGGGGAACCTGACCGCTCGCTCCAGGCGCCATGTGAGCGCCCACACCGCCTGTAGCGCCCACAGTGACGCCATCCTTAGCTATCAGGGTTGGGGGCGCATATGGAGCGCTATCGGGGTCCGAACTGGCTCCACCTACGATATAGAGGTACTCAGGCTGGACCTCGCGGTCCTTGATCTTTTGCAACATGGATGCCTCTTTTCCCTCGAGGGAATTGAGGAAAGCACCTATAGATTTAGCGGTAATCGCAACGTGCTTGCGTAGCCCCCGGTTGCGCGCAGCAAGGGCTATACAGGCGATTCGCCTAACCTTTTCAGTGAGCCCCTGAAATTCCAAATAGTGCTCGGAGCGTAGTTTCGTCCACTTTCCCTTCAGGTAAGCGTAGGCAGTGCCGAGGTCGTACGGGTCGTAACGCACGAGTACCATTTCATTCAGTACGCCTGGCTCACGCATAATTTTATCCACGTCCGTATAGTAGACGTAGTTTATTTTTACGCCTGACAGCGTAACTTTGGCCATGCCCGTTTCGGTAGACGGCATGGTATCGCGCAGAAAACCTTCATCGTAGGGTATGACCATGTGGTCGCGATTCCCCGCTCTAGCCATGCCGTCAATAGACGCGTTCTTGGGAGATTGACCCAGTGTGCCGTGAACTCGTTCATCGTATACCCCATAACAGAAATTGCTGAATTCCACATATAATTCAGGCAGGGTCCATATAGCTAGGTTCTTGGGATTTACGCTTTCGGAAAGCTCGCGGGGGTCACGCATCAACTGGGTATTGCCTCGCAGGTTATGGAAAAACAAAGTGTTAGTGGTGCCAAACGTGCGCTCGATAACAGTGCCTATGCGAGGCTTGCCAGGCCGTTCCTTTTTTACAATCTCAAAATGGGCTAGCAACGATTCCCAGTAAACTGACCGGAATTCCGCGCCACGGTCCATAACGAGCGTCTGGGGCAATCTGCCATGCCGGCGAACGCACTCACGGAAGACCATCATGCAGGAGCGGTAAGAGGGCTCATCAAACGTAATGTAAAAAGCGAGGATGCGGCGGCTATAGGCATCAGTGAGCAGGGTAATCCACGGTCGGCCCAGCTCGATCCGTACTCCATTGATAAACGCCACCAGCTCAATATCACCCTGTGTGTGGTCTAAATGACCTATGTCGAATGGCCTGCTGCCATGTCTCGGCGTGGTTTCCGTCAATTCGTAATAAAAGGGTTCGAATTCGTATGCTCCCTTTGGACCCTTTCGACCCACTTGCTGGGCATGTATTGGGCGACGACGCAAGAATTCTCTGAACGTTTCGTATCGAGGCACATCGAGGCCCTCAGCCGTGCAGGCATCGTCCAACATAGCGTGGACAGCGGACATTGTCTGCCCCTTGGGGCTTTCGTATTTTTCAGCATAGACGCCCATGAGCTCAAGCACTCGGGGAGGCAGGGTAGATAGCTGTGCGCCACATAGATACCATTTCGGGATGAGTCCTATGTAACCAACCCCGTAGTACGCCTCGGCCTCGCGGAACCGTTTCATGACCCTGTTCGCTTGCCTGTCCTCAGATGGGGTACGTGAAGATGGTGTCTCGCCATTCAGATCCGGCGCTATCTGTTGAAAGAGCTCGTTCGCCTTGTTCAATGCCTTCACGTCTGCCCTCAACAGGACGAGTTCACCCTCAGCACGCCTTGTATCGGATATTCCATGTACAACTGTCTCAACCTCACCTTTAGTGATCATCTCCTTGAACGTATCAGTCGCAAAGTGAGCGAGGTACCCTTCGCTATCCGCCAGTGAAACCTTAGTTTCGCCCACATTGGCGATGCGCCAGGCACGCCCGTCCCAGTTAACAGGAACCCCATTGGCAATGTTAACGCCAAGCGTGTATGTGACATCATGATAAGGCGACTTTACAGGTATGTAGTCATAGGCTTGTGCCATCTGCTGGTTCAGGAATACATGAGCACGGTACTGGTATTGCGGGGACAAACGCTCATTGAGCAGGTCCACGTATAGCTCTTGCTGCACGATTAGAATATTCAGCGTATTCGCGACTGTACCGACTTTCACAGAGCCCCTGGATAGTCGCATGGCCTCTACCCTTTTCCGCAGCTCATCGAACGTGATGCCCTGGTTGCTGCTTACCAGGTCGATGAGCATATCCGCTATGACCGCATCAGGTGCGAGTGGCTCTGTGGCTGTTCCCTTATCGGTCGCGCGAGTCTTAAGGCCGCAAATAGTCGTCGAGGTAGTTTAGGTTGGCCTGCAGATTCCAGTTGATATCTGCTGACGAGCGCAAGCGGTACGCGAAGCCCAGTTTCTTAGCGTATGCCTCCCCCGGCGGGCAGGACCATTTGCCATCGGCGCCCCGAACGTACTTATTGGGCACCTCTTGAGAAAGCTTTACAAGGTCCGACTCTTTTTTCCATTCTTCATACCACACGCCTGTAGAACGGATCACCAGGAAATCGCAGGTATGTATACCAGCAAAATGCTCGCGCCCTTTATGGGCAAACGTCAGCTTTATAGCATCGGGCTGATCAAAATACGCCAGGACCTCCCGGTCGTACTCGTATTCGACTATACCTGGCAGCTCGACTTTGTGACTTTCAAACTGTATCGTCGCACCCATCTTGCGGCTAGGATAGCGCCCCGGTACATTGCCTCCGCCACCTCCGACCACGCGTGATGGGCCTTTCCTCGCGCGCTCGATAACGGCTTGTGCCGCCGGTGACAGGTTTAGTTTGATATACAGCTTCAGAAATTCGTTGTCGTTCATATTCCTATCCTCTCATTTTCTTAATTACGTATTACCTTGTCTCAGTCGGAAACTTTATTTGTCGGGCGAAATACCTAAATCTCCAGTAATTAGATGCCATATGGCCAGTATTTTTCGCACATTTGTTCCCTTATACTAGGATGATACATGGAATTTTTCGGATCTGTAAACTAAACACTAAAAAAATAATATTGAATGCGCGATATTGTGACATTGTGTTATATTTCGTGGCATTTGAAAATTCGTGATTCTTGATGCTTTTCTTGCGCCATTAAGTGTCATTTGATCAGAAAGGAGAGCCATGGAGAGCAAGTCGGAAGAAGAGAGCGATTCGATTGATAGGGTAGCACTGGATAAGCGTAATGCTGATCTAGGCTTGCTGTTGCGGCGCGCTCGGGAGAGTCAGGATCGGACACAGGATGCCTGTGCCCAATATCTTGGTACCAGCAGGCAGCGATACGCGAAATTTGAGGCCGGAACTATACCCATCCCGATGGTTGAGTATGAAGCTATGCTGCTTTATTTGGAAATTCCTCTGAGCAAGGTTTGGCCGGAGCTACTACGCACGGCTTCACCCCGATGTGTGCTGCCGGTGACTCTAGAGCCAGGGCAGACTGTCGTCGTGGTTCTGCAAACCGAATGAGCTCCGGCCCCCTTCACATCAGCCATATATCAGGTATCAAGCCCGGCGTTCTCAGCGAGGGTCGTTGTCGTGGTCATGTGGGGTGGAGGCGTTCCCAGGTAGCTCGTGGCCTTCGTCCGGTCCGTCCAGGGCAAGGAGCGCAGGCTTACCGGCAGCATCCCTTGTAGCTCGCGAGAGGCGTTTGAATGCACGATGCTCAACTAGAGATAGACCCGCCGCGTACTTTTGATCCACCGCGGGGACCTGTCGCCAGATGCCGCCTGTGCGCTCAACGCTGTCATTTACATAGATATGGCCCAGGTTGGATGGGTCATATTTGATGCTGACTCTCTCGGGAGCGCCCTGGGCAGTGCCTAACCATGCCAGGTTTGGACTGCTGTACCACATACCCTCGAACTCGATACCCGCACGCTGCAGCTTTCGTTGGAGGGTCGGTGCCAACAGGATAAGCACCTCTGCGCTGTCAGGCAGCATGGGGCGAAAACCAGCCTGTATGCTATCCTGCCACCGCACTGCGGGAATGCACCCCTTTTCGCTATGCCAGGTCTGCGCGTACTCGTCCACCAAATAGCGATGCAGAGCCGCAAGAAATGCGGATATACTAATACGAGGATATTTTTTCCCGTCGCCGTCTCCACCATCGGCACTATTGTTACCGTCTCCTCCAACCGTGCCTGACAGGGCGTGAAGCAAGCCGGCGTTTATCACACTGAAAGCACGTTTCGCTGCAGCTTTCAATCCGGCTGTGCGTGCGGGTGAGGGCGTGTACACGAGCGTTATCCCGAGCACTGTACAGGCGTTCTCGAGGTCCCGTCCAACTAACTCTTTGCCACCGTTCATGACGAGAACTTCCGGCAATCCGCACACGGGCCATGGGTTATCTGTGCCAAACTTCTGCACGTCATGCTTTTCGAGTATTCCATGTAAAAGACAGCCCATCACCGCAAGGTAGCTCGGAGGGTCGAGACCGACGTACACGCCGAAGGGCATCTCGCTAAAGTCATCAATGGCAACCGTGACCGTAGGCCGCCCCAGCACAAGCTGTGACTCCTCGTCCACGATGAGCACATCAAGAACTATATGACCTAGCACTACCCGTTCAAGCACCCTGGTGGTCTCGCGGTCAGGCCCGGGAGTAGCAAACCGTTCGCGCAGGGCGGCTTTGCGCGTAGCCTCGCCTGGGGTCTCAAGCTTGAGTCTCTTTCCAACCCAGGCGGCACGAAGAGCCTTGATCTCCACAGTAGATTCGGCACCTGAGCTCTCATTTTCTACCAGGAGCCGATTGCTCCCAACTTTCTGCCGCACTGTATATGCCTGCCCGTCCAGCAGGTAGCGGGTATCCGGTTCAAATTTCACTCCGGCCATCTTACAACTCCTTTACTACTATGAGGTTGAAAACTTCAAATGCACGATGTGCTGACATTTCGGTGGCATATTGTGACACTCTACGACACCAAATCAAATCGCGACACATAATGGCTCTGCCGTGTCTATCTTGATACCAGCTAGCTGTCATCCATCACGGCCTCCTATCTCGACGCCTAGTTCAGCGAGATTAGTAATGTCGTCCAGGTCAATCTCACCCCAGGCTGGGCAGCACTGTTGCACAGGGCACCATGCGCAAGCTGCACTCACGTGAGGTTCTAGCTCCCTGGAACCTCCCATCACGCTATGGACGAGCTCAGTCAGGGCTTCCTTATGCCGGGCTACCTGGTCATGGTCGTACTCGGCCTCGACTTTGGTAAGGCTCAATAAATCGAGCTGAGATATGCGCACGGCACGCACACCGGGGTGTCGTTTGTAGTGATGTCCGATTAACAGGAAGTAGAGGAAGCTTGAAAGATCCTCACCCAACGCTCGGGCGCTCGGCAACTGCCCATTCTTTGTGAGTTTATAATCAAGGACCTCGAGCACCCCACCCTCATGCAGCTCGATACGATCTGCACGGCACGACAGCTCCACTCTATAGCCCTTTAGATTAGTTGTAGCGGTAAGGTACGCCTCAGTGGCCAGCACCTGTCCATGCGGGGTATGCTCAGATTGAGCGTAATACCTGAGAATCTCACAGGCTTGCGTATATGCTGCCTCCTCGGCCAGGCTATCCTGGTAGCCATCTGTTTGCCAGTGTCGTGACACCAGGCTGCTAAGCTCTTGTTCGGATAGTTGTTCTCTCATGCCGTTGGTACTGCTTTGAGCATGGAGAGGCTTGTTGAGACCCAGCAACTCGCAAGGTGAGGGGCGGTGGAGAGTATCGAGAGCCGCATGTAAGCTGTTGCTGAGGGACATGGTGGCGCTCAAGGCCTTGCTGGCGGCAGCTCGCACCTGCCCTGATGCTGCTGTAGGGCCGTTGCTCGGATACTCTTCAGCGGGCCCATACAAGCGAGCAAATTTGAGGGGGCACGACAGGTATTCGCGCACACGCGATGGGGTTAATTTGATGTCTGCTATCATGGGGTACTCCGTTTGTCTTGCATTGCAGGTGCTTTATCGTGGGCAAAAGCAAAGCTTAGCGGGACGTATTGACGCCCCCGCAAGAGAGATGTATCATGTTCTCTGATTGGTGGGTGAAAAGGTAAATGTTACAGGTTCGTGACGCGACCCATAGGCTGCTCCTGACACATAATTTTCCAGCGTTGGCACGATTTATCTCAGAGTAGCACCATCATAGAACTAAAGTTCCAGGAATGCAAGAGTGGATGGCTACCAAGTTATCCACAATTTCGGATTGCCTGGAAGGGCGGGCGCTACCGGACAAAAAGCTGGCGAAAAGCTATGGCAGATGACGACATCAAGGCCAGGATGAAGAGGCGTAGCGTGGAGATCGGGCGCATGTTGCGGAACGCAAGGACCAGCCGCAACGTCTCGATCTCGGAGTGTGCTGCGCTAATTGGTACCGCACGCCTAAGGTATCGTGGGATAGAGAGCGGCGAGTCTTACATTTCGGTAGTCGAGTTGGAAGTGTTGATGGAACACCTGGGCATCCCGCAAGAGGTACCCGTGCCGGCAGGCAGTGGAGATGAGCGGAAGATACACAGGATACCTGTGTCGGTATCGCCGGACGATACTATTTACCTTGTGGTGGACATCGCCCAAAGTTCCGAGTAAGGACGGGGATTATGTATGACGGGCATGACGCCATCGTAATAGGTAAGGTGCAAGCTGGAATGGCACAGAGCCATGCGTATTGAAGCTCGGCTGCATGCTCTCGGCCTCACCTTGCCTGCACCGCTGCGGCCCCCGGATGGTCTGGCCGTACCCTATGTTTGGGTGCGAGTGCGTAAAGACCGTGCCTATGTTGCAGCGCACCCCCCTCTGAATCCGGATGGCACACTGGCTGGGCCGTTCGGTAAGGTTGGCGCGGACGTATCTCTGGCAGCCGCGCAGGCTGCGGCGCGACTTGCCGGTCTCGCGATGCTGGGGAGCCTCCAGCGCGCCCTGGGAGACCTAGACCGGGTGACAGCCTGGTTGCGCGTGTGCGGTATGGTCAATGCGGCGACTGGGTTCACCCAGCCCGCTCACGTGTTGAACGCCTTTTCTGAACTGATTCTCGAACTCTATGGCCCTGAGGTGGGCCAGCATGCCCGCACCGCTGTGGGCGTAGCAGCCCTCTCGTGGGATAATCCCGTCGTGATTGAGGCAGAAGTCGAGGTGTCGCTCTCGTAAATCGTGACCCTTGGACTGGTGAGGTCAGTGGGTCAAGCACTGCCTGCACCAAAGAGTAGCTGCGTCAGAGGCGGACACGGGCTAACGGTTGTAAAGCGTCCACTTGCCGCCCTGATAATGCAAGATCACACCTCGATCCTGCCGCCCACCCCTCTTCAGGCGACACCCTGTAGAGGGTAGCTAGAGATCCCTCGGCAGTAGTAAGAAGTCAACTCGATTATATCCGGTGCCTAGACCGCTTTGGAGCGTGCGCTTTGCCGCGCCACTGTCCACAGCCCATCGGTGCCGCATACTAAACGTTCGCTTTTACGAAGCACCTTGCGCAGATAGGCTAGAAAAGTCCGCGAGCGCGATTGATAACCACGCTTCACAACTGCCCGTGCGATATCCCTTACCGACAGAGGTTCGCGTGCTGCATAACAAACCGAGTATATCACTGCTTCTAAGGGTAGCTGGCGGCGTATTTCAGGTAGACCCTCATACATGCGGCGCTGTGCATCTGCCAACTTTTCACTTTCATCAGCGAACGTTCGGAACGTTGCACCAACTATGGATTGAATCATCGTAGCGAACGCGTCGAGGTCCTCTGATCGGTTGCTTACCAACTCGCCAATCATGGTACGGCTACGCGGGTGAAGAGCCCCAGTGCCAATTGCAGTGAGTGTGACAAGTTGCAACCAAACCGGCAGCCGCACAAAAGCGCGCGCCAACGCAACTACTAGCGCCCAGATAGCCTTCGTGCTTTCGGTTACGACTATTATTACTATGAACCCTCCCAGCTTGGTGTGCAGGACGACGCTTTCGGCTCTGGCACAGTCACGAAGCGCTATTATTGTCTCCCGCCCAATCGCCCTCACTTCCTCAGTCAGAATGTCTTTATCGGAGGTGGCGATGGCATCTGCACCGCTCTCGAGATAGAGGTCAATGAACGGCTGATCCTTTAGGTCGCGGCACAAATGATCAGCAACATCATGAATTAGGTTGATATCGTGGAAGTGTATGCGATCTTGATATGGCGCAAATTCCTGCCAAAGTGCATTTTCGGTGGTTTTCCATCTTCCTGCGCGCATCCGAATCTTGCTCTCTACCTCATCGAGAGCTTGACGGGGGGCAATAACGATGATTTTATCTGCATCAATGGCCTCTTTTAATGCAGTTCGTGCAGACCGATCTTGACAATTCCTAGACCGCCAATACAAATCATTCATTATGACGCTTGTATCAACAACCAAAAGATGCTGACGAGGGACGCTAAGGAACTGCGCCCATCGAGGATCGAGCACTATCAGGTCTGAAAGTAGATCGCCCAGTGATGGCAATGCATCAGATGGGATAGCTACATTAGGTGGGATGGCTATATAGGCCACTGGGTTCTCTGCCGTTTTTATGAAATGCAAAAGTAGATAGGACCACCCTCTATATTAGCACAAATATTCTACATTTCCCAGGTTCGGTAATGCAGCACCGTTCGTACCACATTCTCGTCTTGCGGTTCTCGTGTACATTGCCTCAGCTCGACTTTGTACAACTTTGGAATTGAGGTAGAGCAGGAGCCTCAATACTCTCACGACCACGCCTGGGACTTTATAAACATTCACCTTTCTGCGAGATATAGAGAAAAGTGTTACAGAAGTGTTTGTGCCTAGCTGGGCTACATGGCGCATTCACCTGCGAAATTGTGCAAAATCGAGCTTAGTCACTCTGTTTCTGTACCTGGCTTGGGCATGGGAAGAGGAGAGCGAGTTATGTTAGTAATCATCGTCCTGTTGGCTGTTAGCTAGCCGTTCGGCCTGCACAGACCTTCTTATCAGCAAGCTCAACGAGATGCCTGTAACCACTCCGTACACCACCCCTCCTGCCGCAGATGCCGCAATGATGTCTACCTGCTGTGTAAGAAGGGAGAGCGCTACCCCAAGGGCAAATCCTGCCGTGCCAACAGCGC
The DNA here is from genome assembly GCA_036399775.1 of Chloroflexia bacterium. Classification (GTDB taxonomy): domain Bacteria; phylum Chloroflexota; class Chloroflexia; order QHBQ01; family JADMIH01; genus JADMIH01. The sequence goes on from DASWMJ010000089.1 coordinate 299,026, forward strand.
TAGGTATCACCCACAGCCAGCTATGTCGCACCGCCATGGCCTTCAGGATGCCGACCTGTAATATCCCTACTATAGAACCGAACAGCAACAACCCGGCCAGCGTACCAAACGCGATCCCGTTGTAACCTCCTATCGTCATGCCGATAAACCATCCTACGCACGAAGCGACAGCAAGCCCCATGCAGTTACCGGAAAGGGTGAGCATAAACCAGGAGCAACCGCCCAACTCCCTGTGAAAGGAGCGCAGGGCAAGCATCTGGCCGAGAGCAATTATAGCGCCTGGGATTATGCCTGCCAGGATAAGTAAAATAACCGATGCCGTGTATCCGAGGAAGCTCTCAGGAGTTATGGCCCACAGCACAAGACCGGCGGCTACAGCGTCCAGGAGGAAGCCTGCACTTGTGGGCACTATCCACAGGACGGCCCTCAACGACCATGTGAATGTTGAACTGACTGTCCATTTTGCCACACCAAAGGTATGCCTTATGCCTGTCCATAGACTGGCACCAGCGTGCCTAGGAGTGCTATCTGGCACCTCTATAACTTCAACATCGTCGGGCGCGGTGGCCAGAGCGCGAGCTTGAGCTGCCCTTGCCTCCATAAGCTCAGTGAAGGTTATGGTGCGCACAGGCACCGGCACAGGTGCAGGAGGACCCTGGGCAGCTTCAGCAGCACCCTGGTTCACAAGGGCTTTGTGCTCTTGCCTCGGATTATCGCTCCCTCTGATCGAGGCCATTGTGTCGCTCCTATGCTTGATTGTTGTCCTGGGTGTTTTGCGTCGTTTCGGTTATCCTGCCTGGAGCGTGTGATGAACTTTGAGCAAGTAATCAAGCAAGCTCAACGTAGCGAGCAGCCATGAGGATAGCAAAGACAACAAGATGCAGCCCTGTCAATGTTTCACGCAACCGTTCGCAGTCACGCGTCATCTCACGATAATAAGCGGTCCAGGCGAAGGTGCGCTCACCTTGTCACCTCTGAGGAGACACGCCGTCTGACGTGCATTCAGAGTAGAAGGCATTTCCAACTAACTTTGAGGTCTGTCCACGCGTGGCATTATTACCGGGGCGGAAGTATGGGCGGTTCTGCGAGTCGCACGGTTCCCCCACCGTGCCGCACTCGTACCCGGAGATGATGCCCTGCATCGAGAGGCGCTGCACGTATAGGTAGAAAACTGAACCTGCTTGCACATCGGTGAAGATCTCAGCGCCTGGGTCGCCTGAGTAGCCCGCCGCGTTTGAGATGATCTTCGAGATCTGCCCTCGCGTGGCGTTGGCGTTCGTACGGAAGTATGGGCGGTTCTGGGCGTCGCACGGCTCACCCACCATGCCGCCGCACTCGTACCCGGAGATTATGCCCCGCACCGAGAGGCGCTGTACGAATGGGTAGAAGGTTGAGCCGATCTCGACGTCAGTGTAAGTCTGCCCTGCCGGAGGCTCCGTAAATCCTGCTGCGTTCGCTACTATCTTGGAGAGCTGTCCGCGTGTCACGTTATTTCCGGGCCGGAACGTGCCGTCAGAGTATCCTCCGATTACCCCGTCACAGGCGAGGCAGGTAATATATACATAGAATGTGCTGCCCTGGGGTACATCACTGTAGGTGATGCCGCACGTAGGCACCGGGGTGGCCGTAGCCGTGGGAGGTGTGCCCGTAACTGTAGGGAAGGGGGTGGAGGTGGGTATGGGTGTACCGGGTGTGGGAGGGGGTGGGCAGTTATAGATCCAGTTGGCTGCGTTTACGGCCACCGTGCCCCAGTCCCCTGACCACCCGGCCATAGCCTCGTTGCGGGAGAGAAAAGCGTTGAGGGCGACCACGCGTCCCTTATAAGCTATCGTGGTGAGGGTGTTATTGGTGTGGTAGCGAGCAACCTCTACGCTGCCGGAGGAGAGGACTGCCTGTACCTTATCCTGAGCCAGCAGTTCGCCTACTCCCTGCATGAGAGGGTGAGTAGCGCTGTACACACCCAGGTAGTCAGGCTGCGTAAATCCCTGCACGTTCTCAACTAGTGGGCTGTAGTTACCGGAGAGCCAGCGCCCCTGCAGGTATGAGAACGTGACATTCTCAAAGGCGGTATGTACAACCACGCCCCCACCATCGACGTAATCGGCAAGTACGTTACCCATTTGTACCCGGTTCGCATAGTTTCCTGAGCCTGCTATCACTACCAGGTCATAGGGCTGCAGTTAAGCCAGGGTGGGTGTGGTGGAGTAAGTGTCGAGGGCGTCTATGGTAGCGACACCGGGCCGCGCGGCGATCTTGCTCGAGAGGCTGGTGTTAGGATAAAAACCTTGCAGCATAACGACATCAAGTGCGTTACATACCTGGGGAGAGGCAGACGCCGTCCAAGCCGGTTTACTGCTGTTTGCGAACACGGAGGCCGATGCCGTCAAGCCTGCGAGACTCAAGGCAAGAATAGCCAAGAGAGCTATACCTGTAACCATAGCCCTAGTGGTTACATTGGATGTAGATATTCCTGTGGGCATCAGACCCTTGCCTACAGTTGGGGCTATCGCGTTGGTGATTGTCTTCCTCATTTTGCTATATCTCCTTCTATTGCTTCTTCCTTCCCTGCGGCTTCAGCTTGTGCGACGTCTGCCATTATTTGCTTGAGCCATTGCTCCACGCCAGCTATTGCATTCCCATAAGGAGACCCTATGGCACGGTAAGCTTCAATCGCCGCAAGCCCCAGTTCCGCACATGCCCTCACATCCTCTCGCCTGGACATCGCACCTGATATCCTCATGAGAGGCGTTGATGCACCCTCGATATGTCCACCTTCAGACGTTCGCTTCAAGCTGTTGTCTGCCATTGCTATTCCTCCACGTTGCTACGTTGAGTGCTTGCGATGCTGTGGGAGTATTGTACCTATATTTTACCTATTAATCAATGGTACAAAATATCTTCTCTTAGCATATGTGCCTATATACATCTATGAAACATCCCAAAATCTGCCTGATAAATATGGTATATTGCCTGCGATACGCATCAGATACAGCTTGTCGGGCTATAGGTAAAAGCGCTAGGCCGTGGGCCGCCGGCACGGCGTGAAATCGGACGTTTCTTAGGGGGTCGATAGTGGACGACATAGATAGTGGTAGCGGTACTGGTAATGGTACTGACGCGAACGATAGAGGTGAGGCAAGTGACCGTGGTGTTGCCGGAGCCGGACGGCCTCGCAAGGAGAAGGGGCAAAAGATGACTGAATATCCGCTATATATCCTGATGCATAACCAGGACGCTCTAGACAAGGTCAAGCGGGCCGCACAGCTAGAGGGGCTGTCGGTATCTGCATGGGCGAGGATAGCGTTGCTGAGGGCTGCCCGTGAAAAGCTACGAGAACATGGGGATGAGTAACGACTTACACAGCAGTCGTGACCTGCCTTTGTGCATAACAAGTTGCGCTGCAGTAGGGTTGTTACCCCATTGAGAGAGCGGTCTAGCCAGGAATCTACTCGCGACGGTTGCTACAAGCATAGTAGCTGTTGCCAGCATGAAGAAGGTCTGCACTCAGAACATGACACAGTGACGCTTGTCCATAAGCATTCGCCCGTTTGAGGGAGGTGTTCGTAGTCGCGGCTCCGACGGTGCTGGCGGTTCAACGATGCTATGGTGAGCCCCACTATCCATCGCTTAGTCAAAACCACAAAACCTTTTATCCCTCCTTTTCTCCACTATCTCCAGCTTTCAGCCCAATGTGCCCTGTACCCCCTCCACCAACTCTCCTCGGTAGCCCCATCAGCCCGGATCAACCTCAAACGACAAAAGCGCCATCCGTGTGGATATCCAGACTTTTGATACGTTCAATCAAGCCGACCATTCCGGCGGTTGGAAGGTGCAAGCGCATCAAGCCCAAGCGACGATGACCCGTCAAGGTGGGAGCCTCGTACCTCAGCCAGTGGAAAGTAGAACGGTGCTGCGGGTGGAATGGACAAGTGTCGTCACTTGGTGGGTTGGTGGTTCGATATGAGCGTCATCTGCACATCTACAAGTCTTTCTGCTTTATCGCTATCAACTGATAGTGTGTTGACATGACATCGAAACAGGTTCGACACACTTACCTGGGGCAATGGCTCACGGACCTCGATTCCAGGGCTCATCCACTATATCAATGGTGAATTCTAATTCAAAGCACCCATTATAGTCTTGCGGGCGTTGCATGGGGCATGGTATGTTCTCCTCATTTGTGACGCTGTTCACGCGGTGACTTCCTACGCCCCAATTGGTTTCTCTATTATATAGCTTCTGTATTGCGCCCCATCGCTTCACGCCCCCAAATACGTCGTCCTGCTCAAAGCGCGGTATGGCCTCCACAGCTATGCCTTGGTATGATTGGATAGAAAAATTGTAATCGGTAGTGAGCCGGTAAATCCCACCAGAACGGGTCCCTGGGATTACATTATCAGGTTGGACAGGCATGGAACGAGGCTGGCCAGATGCGGGACTTGCCTTGGGATCTATAGTAACTGTTCCGAGGTCCACTACCCCATCGTAGCTATGCAACATAAACTGCGTGAAGTTCACGTAGGCTCTGGCGCTAAAACCCGGCAATGTGTTCACTTGCGCTATCGTTGTTGTGGCTTGAGCGGGCGAAGGAGTTTGGACCACGTCCGGCGTGTTGGGTATGGACGTCGCGCTGTCCTGCGCTCCGTTCGTGGGCGTAGATAACATCGTAGGGAAAGGTGTATCTGTCGGAGTGCTGATCGCCACTGACGTGGTCGATGGCAATGAGCTGGGAAGCCCTGCCGTAACACTGACAGTTGGTGTCGTTGCGTCACCAACTGTCAGGGTGTGCATAGGCCCAGTTGCAGTCTCGACTGGGGTAGCAGATGAAGTCTCGCTCGGCATAATCGTGGGGGCATCAGGTGTAGCCGTGGCGATATTACTCACACGTGGTGTAGGGGTCTGACTAGGTGTGTTCGTTTGGACTGGTACAGGGATCCACCCACCGTAGATTAAGAATGCTCCCACGAGAATAATACCACCGATCAACAGCAACATTCTCCTGTAAAGATCACCTAGCATAGAATAAGAGAATAGAAGTACGCTTGTGGAGGTGAGCACATTAGCGGTAAAGTTGCTGTTTCCACTTAGAACGGCTCCAGGTAGAACACCAGCGAGATAGAATGCCCCAGCTGAGCATATGAGTATCCAAAAGAGAATCATGATATGGTTGTTGCGCGTTGGATTAACACCTATCTGGTGTCCCAACAACGGGAGAGTTTTCGATTGCCCCAACAATGATCGCATCACCACAAGGAAAACCAAGGCCATGACAAGGAGCACAAAGAAGGCAGGTAGTGTGAACACCTGAGATATCGCGCCCAATATATACGTCAATACAAGCGTTAGAACGACTGTAACGGCCAGTTCTACAGTTTTTTCCTGTGCCTTCTTCTTCATCGCAGGGTCTAGGTTCATGCTAATAGTTTACCATTCTCTAACCCAGTTTATAAAGTAGGTTCTTACCATCACTACAGTACAAGCTTTTTGGTTCAAAATGAGCCATACAGGCAATCTATACTCGCGCTGGAAGTAGAAGAACGTTGTCTAGCTCCTCATATTTCCGTAAATAACACATGCTCGAGTCGAAATCCAGCTACGCGCTCGGGGACACCAGAATGGAGTTAAGTTCATCCATTTGTACCGAAATATGTCCAGGACCCCTTTTCAAGTGTGTTCCACTACAGTATACTGTGGTCTTGAAACGCAAAGGCTTTTGGCTTGACACTGATGACGAAACTGCCATCGAGCTTCTGAAGAAGCGGTATGGCGCTGAGTCGGACAGCCAAGTTGTCCGACTGGCTCTGCGCGTCCTTGCTGAAAGCAGTCATCTAGAGGTGGTATTACCACCTAAACCTCTTCACTCAAGGAAGTCACCAAAGCTGTAGAAGTAACATAATATGAGTATGAGCAGCTAGATCTTTCCATGCTTAACGACAGCAAGAGACTCGTACACTGTCCATACACGAATTAGGTTGGGGGTTATTCTATGGTTACATACATCAGCGCAGCTGTGGAGCAGCCTTATAAGAAAGGCGTGAGTACCCTGCTATCCAACCAGCAGCTTTTTTCCGAAGCTTATCTTCGAGAGCTTCGCCTACAAAAACCTGTGTCCTCCGGAGACGCTATCCGTTCCGCGCAGCAAACTATTCGTGAATGGCGCTCCGAATACCCTAACCTGGAAGGCAACGATGAGCGCACGGCTTATGTTGGGGTATCCCTTAGTGCTCTCGGATTATCCTACGGTCCACACGCCGACGGTTATGTGTTGTATGCCGATGAAATACAAGCCGAGCCATTAGGACTTTGTCTCATCGTAGCAGATGAGAACTTGGCAAATACTATGAAGGGGCAGCACCACCAGGGCAAACTGATACGAGAGCTCCGTCGCGCTTCACTGAAATGGGGCATTGTAACTAACGGTAAGCAGTGGCGACTGTGCAATGCCGAGGCGCCAGCGCCATATGAAGTTTATCTTGATGCCAACGTTGATGAGCTACTGCACCAGCCAGAAATCGGTGACTTTGCGCTTTTCTATAAGTTCTTCGGACGCAACGCCTTTGTGAGAAGCACGGAGCGAAGTAACGGTACGCAACAGTCTGGGCTCGATAGATATCTCGCCGAGTCCGAGCAGCGAACTGAGGCCATTCAGCGTTACCTGCGCAGCAAGGTCGAACCCGTACTACAATCTCTTTGTCTTGGCTTTGTTCAAGACGCATGGGCGGACACCTACACGCGGGCTGTGCTGAAGGAGATATACGACAACTCTATCTATCTTCTGTACCGTATGCTCTTTCTATTCTATGCAGAAGCTCGTGGGCTAATGCCGCTTGCTGATCCCCGCTACCAGAAGATAAGCTTGGCGTCGATTCTCGAAGATGCAAGGAAAAGGCAACAAGAAGGAGTTGAAAACAGCGACCGTCACTCCTTGTGGAAGCGCCTTGCCAGACTGTGCGAGGTCGTAGACAAAGGACTGCTGGACGAAGACAATGGGTCCATGCTGGTAGACCCTTACAACGGTGGCCTCTTCAGCGATGAGAAGAAGCCATACCTCAAGACACACAAGATATTGGATATACATCTGGCACGAGCTTTGTTTGAGCTTGGGTATATGCAAACCAAGGGCTCAGCACACCCCATAGATTACCGGGATCTCTCGGTTCGCATACTAGGCACCCTCTATGAAGGACTCCTCGAATACAATCTGAACGTCGTCGAAAACGAGCCGATAGTAGTGCGCCAGACTGGCGGCAAAGAGATGTACATCCCTCAAAGCCAAGCAGGCTATATTAGGCGAACTGAAACTATTCTTGAAGAAGGCAAGGTTTATTTCGCTGACGATAAAGGTGAGCGCAAGTCGAGTGGGTCCTATTACACACCTGAGGACATCGTCCAGTACATGGTTGCCAACAGCGTTGTCCCCAAGGTTGAAGAGAGGTGCATGGCGATAGGAACGCGCATCGAAGCCGCTCACGTTGCGCGTCTGATAGCTGTCAATGACGAGGAGCGCCTCCGGACTGAACGCTACTATGATGAAGAAGTGCAGAGAGCAATAAAAAGCGATCTACTCAGCTTGAGAATCCTCGATCCGACCATGGGGAGTGCCCACTTCTTGGTGGCTGCCGGGCAGGTTGTAGCCAATTCAATCGTGGAAGTGCTCAATCGCACGGACTGGTGTGCTCCTAGAATTGACGCCGATCCAATAATTTGGAAACGCAGGGTGGTAGAGTGTTGTCTGTATGGGGTTGACTGCAATCCTCTTGCCCAAGAGCTCGCGAAACTCTCCTTGTGGTTGAGCAGCATTAGAGCTGGTAAACCGCTTACTTTCTTTGAGCATCACCTCAAGAAGGGTAACTCTTTGTACGGAGCTCCACTAACACGTCTAGCAATGCTGCCGACTGCAAAGAAACGTCCGCCCAACGACATGTTCCAGACGCATTGCAAGCAGACTTTGCGGGTTGTGCTTGACCGTATGGAAGTCATTAGCAATATGGACTCGGACCATATAGACAATGTGAACGCTAAAGGCGAGATAAACGAGGAGATTCGTAAATTGACGCAGCCTCTACGCGACCTTGCCAACGTATGGCTAGCCACTCTATTTGATTTGGAAATAGACGAGAACGAATACACTATTCTGCTGCAAGATGTTGCTTATAACTACGCCCCGGAAGCATGGGAGCCACACGTCGAAAAAAGCGACACATTGCGCGCCGCCCGCAAAATAGCTGAACTGAAGGACTTTTTCCATTGGGAGTTGGAGTTTCCCGAAGCGGTAGAGGGGTCAACCTGTCAATTCGACGTCATCATAGGAAACCCGCCATATGTTGGTAGAACCCCTGATAAAGCGATTAGCATTTTGTACGAGTCAGCTAAAGCGGGAGATCTCTATAGTTGGATATTTGAGCGCTCCCTTAAATACCTGAACAGTGCTGGCAAGCTAGCCATGATCGTTCCACTTTCTATAACGTTCAGTCGCCAGCTATGTGGGCTTCGTCGTATCATCTTAGAATCATCGGCAGATACATATATCAGTTCATTCGATGCCTCTCGGGATGGAATCTTTCCACCTAACGGGCGATCACGGAACCACCAGAGAGCATCCATAATTCTTCACCATCGACGCGGTGGCGATGGACGTGTATATGCCACAAATCTACTGCGCTGGCTTGCAGAAGAACGCGAATTCCTAATCCCCTCGTTAAAGTACGCCGAAATAACAGAATTTGCTGGAGAAACGAGATTTCACAAACTAGGCGATGACCGCTTGATTGAGTTTTGGAAGAAGATGGTGTGCTATGGTCGCACGATTGAAGATTTCGCGCTCAATCAAAAGAAAGATTACGTCGAGAATGTGAGTGGCCATCCACTTTTCTTAGCTAGTACGGCGGGCTACTTTATCACTGCGATGCCCCAGGTAATTCGTGGAACTGGCGTAAATAAATATTTGTGGGCTGATGAATGGACCCGTGACCTGGCCTTCCTAGCTTTAAATTCTAATGTATTCTATTGGGTTTGGTGTATGCTTGGTGATGGTTTCCACGTAACCGGCGAGGTGGTAAATATGATGGCACTGCCAAATGTGCCGATTTCTGATCCACAAACAGTCCAATTGCGAGACAAGCTACTTGGGGCTGCCAACCAGTGCGTTAGCTATCATCTCAAGTGGGGAAAACGAATACCCAATTACAACTTCAACAAGCGAATGGGTATACTGCTTGATATAGACGAGTGGCTGGTCGGGCACATAGCCCCCAATTTGAAGCTGCCTCGAGACATATTCGCACAATACAAATCCAACTCGTACTTGAAGCCAATGAATATTGCAGAGCTGTCCGCATCGCAAGACGACGTCATTGATGAGGTGGCAGAATGACGCTCGGAGAAAACAGTTGGCGGATACCTAACGCCAAGCTCCAGCTCAGTAATGGCTACGCGGCTGACTTTGACCATTTTGCTCGCCTACTAAACGTAGTATGCCGGGATGATCGCGGTCGCATCCCACTTGTAGATATAGCTGAAGCAGTGGGGCTTGCGGAGCGCCACATGAAGGGTTTGTGTGGACTTGCGTCTGCTCTTGGCCTGCTCCATCAGATAACATACAAGCCAACCCCCCTTGGCCGCCTGATTGAGGCACAGGATCCATTTTTGGATGATATAGGCACCCTATGGTTCTTGCATTATGTTATCAGTTCTGATCGCCGGAACCTTGTCTGGAACTGTGTTGTCGCGCATCTGCTACCTAATTATCGCTATGTTACACGCGAGCAGGTGCGAACTTCACTTCAGGACCTTAGCCCACAGATAAGCGAATACAGTGTTAAGCAGCATATTGGGACCGAGTTCAAGACAGTAGTAGGAGCTTACACGAACCAGCACTTCTCCCGCCTTGCTTATCTTCGGGCAGATGGTGACCGATTCCTACTGAGCTATCGAGCGCCTGTGCCCGCACTTGTGCTTGCAGGCAGTATTACCTGTTTCAGGGACCGATACCGACCAGGGGATACAGCAATACCTGTAGCGGACCTGTTGATGGCCCCAAATAGCCCGGGGGTTGTATTTCAACTGGACGAAGCAAAGTTGCGCGCCACTTTAGAGCAACTCAAAAGGCAATCTAATATCTCACTTGAGAGCCGTGCTGACCTTGACCAGGTACGCCTGACTGATAACACGCCCTATTACGTATGGATGGAGCGCTACTATGCAAGTGGATAGCTTATCCCGTGTAGATATCCGAGCGTTTGTCGCTATACAAGGCAGAGAGCGCTTCAAGGCCTTTATCATTCACGGGCACCCACTTTGCGGTAAGACCGCCTTTGCACAAAAGCTGGCAAGCGTGGTCGAAGGGGCTGCCTACCTAGATTTGCTGCAATATGTCACCGAGCGGCACGACCTTACGTCCAGTATAGATACCCTTGACGTTCCGGCTCTCCAGGACTTGGTGATAGAGTACGCCGGACAGGCCGAGGCGACATTGCTTCTCGTAGATGATTTGGACTTTCTTCTCCATGTCTGGGGTGACGGCCTGAGCGAATTCAAGGGCATGGTAGAGACCTTATCTGTTACCCAAACACCTACCACCATAGCATTCATAATGCAAACTCACCCAGAACTTGAAGAGTGGCCATTACAAAATACCCGCAGGCAAAGTTGCGTTCTGAAACTTGAAGAGATCATCGCCATATAACCGAGTGTCTACAGCACCCATTGAGAGAGGGCAGAATGGCAACACAAACAATTAGCGAGTTGGTACAAGTCCAGAGTGGTTACACGTCATATGTGGACTTGCGTTTCGAACTTTTCGACGACAACAAAAACATAGGACGCATGTCGCAATACAGGCCCATAACGTCCCACCGACTGGCCTTCCAGAAACTGGCTAGGTCACTAAACCCGAAAGACAGGCGCGTATACCTGGTAACCGGCTCCTACGGCACGGGCAAATCCCACCTGTCGCTGATGCTCGCTAACTACATGCAGACGCCGGCCGGTGAGGCACCTATGCCTGACTTCTTCAAGAACTTTGCAGAAGTTGAACTTCCTCTATCTGAAGAGCTTCGAGCTAAGCGCCCTCACGGGCGGTATCTTGTGGCGTTGTGCGACTGGGGAGCCAGGGCTGACTTTGAAGAAGTTGTACTGCGAGCAGTCGATGATGCGTTGAAGCGCGAAGGCTTCACCGAGACTCTAGAAACTCCCTACTTGTTTGCTGAAAGGAAGCTGGCGGAGTGGAAAGGGCTGGTTGACCAGGGTGACCCGAGGGGCCAATTCTACAGCGATTTTGAGCGAGAGCTAATTGACCGCAACCCTGGGACGACCTTATCTGCCTTTATAAAGAGCCTTAAGGGCTTCGACCCTACAGTTCTTGAGGAATTCAAGAGGATACACCAGCACGTAACGACTGCGCCCTTTACATACGACAAGAGCGATCTAGTCGCAATACTAGAAAGCACCCTTGCTAGCGCTGCCTTCAAGGAGCGCTTCTTAGGTCTCTTGGTGCTTTTCGATGAGTTTGGCGACACAATGGATAAGGGCTACCTGAGCCCCAAAGCATTCCAGAAATTCGCCCAACTGTGCGCCGACACTCCACCAAATTGCGCTAGGCTGGTGTTCGTCGGCACTGCGCACAAAGACCTCACCGCCTACGCTCGGGCGTATAACACTACCGATTTTCGCACGGCCAGCGACCGGATAGAGTCGGTGCCACTGACACCCGACGGAATCGAAGACATTATCGCCGCCATAGTTGTGCCACAGAAAGAAAGCACCCTGTGGAAAGAGAAGATTGTTCCGAAATCCGCCATCTTCGATAGTCTATTAAATGATTGTAATCGCCTCAAGCTCTTTGACTGGCTCACTGGCCCCAGGATACGTAAGGCAATTATCGAAAACATCTACCCAATGCACCCGATGGCTACTTACGCTTTGCTCCAGCTGGCCCGCGACGTGGCATCCAATAACCGCTCCATTTTTACCTTCTTCTCGAATGAAATAGGCCAAGATGCCGATCCAGGCTCGTACGGGCACTACGTGGCAACTACACCTATTGAGATGAACGGCAAACTCAATTTGTACACCGCGGACAATCTGTGGGACTTCTTCGGGGTTACTCTCAACTCCGACAACCGGGAACTTCGCGACACAGTACGGGGGCAGATCAAGGACTACGAAGCTTCAGTGCGCGAGCTCAAGCGCCTAGCCATGCAAGATTCGAGCAGCAGGATGCTCTTTGAGAACGATCTACTCATCATGCGAATCTTGCGGCTGATGCTTATCTATAACGTTATCCAGATACCGAACAGCAAGGAAAACCTGCAATTTGGCCTCTACATGACAACCCAGTCGGAGATAACGGAACTCCACAACAGGCTCCAGTCGCTCACGAAAAAGGGCATACTATATAACGTGAAAGAGATCGGCGTCTACGAGTTTAAGCAAAGTACCTCCATAGATCTTGAAAGAGTTGTTGAAGACTACGTGAAGAGCGCGGAGAATCTGCCGGGCAACATAGTAGCCGAGCTCAACGAGTTGGTGCCCCTCGACAAGAAGGGCGAGCAGTACATGGACGCGAAGGACTACAATCTGCCATTCGGCGAGGATAAGCGCCTAGAGCGGCGGCTGGTGCGCGCGGTGGACCTCTTAAGTGAAGTCGACACTCCCTTCGGCAAGCGCTCATATTTTGAAGCTCTTGAATCTGAGATAGATCAAGAAACCGCCAAGCGTGGTGAATTCGAAGGTATCGCGCTTCACGTGGCGTGTGAAAGCGCTGAGGACATTCAGAAGGCACGAAACGCATGCGCACGCAACGTGTCGCAACGTGTTGTAGTGGCAATCCCCAAGCAGCCCATAGGATTTCTTGACGCGGTCCTGGACTTGCGTGCGCTGCTCCATATCGACCAAAACACCGACGCCATGAAGCTCACCGTACAGGATAAGGCAATACTTCATGACCGCCTGAACGGAGACGGCACGCGACCAGGGGCCCGCGACACTCTACGCAGCCGGCGCGATAAGCTGCTGAATAGCAAGGAGATCAAGTGGTACGGGCAATACGCACAACTTTTGCCTACTGACACAAACAAAGTCCATGACGCGGCCAACCAAGTCATGGTGCTCATGTACACGCCGTTCCGCAACCAGTTCGTGCACGATGACTTCAACAAGATCAGAGTGCGGGATCTGACCAAAAATCAAAGTCTTAAGGAAGCGGTAGAAAAGCTGCTGGACTACACGGAACCTATAACCATTGACGCCAGCTTCCCTCAACAGCGTGGAGATATCAAGTACCTGCGAAAGTGCCTGCTCAATAACGGCGCCCTTGACCAATCTAAGAAGGCGGAAGGAAGTAAGCTTCGGTGTGAGGTTTCCGCCATGACTACACCCTATGAGGCTAAACTTCCGAGTCTCGCGGCAATGGTGCATGAGGTACAGAACCTCGGCATGGGTGATAGGCTCAAGATCCGCGACTGGGCTGCAAAGTATCGTAGAGCGCCATATGGGCAAGGACCTGTTTCACTGGCTATATCGCTCGCGTACCTGGTCCGGGTGTTTGGGGACAGCATTCGATTCAAGGCCGAAGAAGGGGCCGTGGCTGATCTAATGGTGAATTCATTCGACATGTTGCTTAACTTGATAGATGGGCAACAATACCCCAATGCTTTCCTCAGCTATAGGCAGCTTCGTAGTGAGGAGAAAGAACTGATCAAGGCTGTGTACACGCTATTCGGTGAGCCCGCGTCTGCTGTGGCCCGGGAGTACACAATGGTGGAAGCTTATAACGCTATAAGGGTCTGGTGGAGTGATCTTCCGCCCATAGCACGAGTGCCGGCGCTATATCCCAAAGCAGGATACCCGCACGCTGTGGACTTCATAGGCGCTTTGCAGAAGATAGAAGCAAGGGACCCGTACTTCTTCCTATTTGATGAGCTACCTTCTGCGTATGGCGCTGAGGCGAGCATGATAATTACTAAAGATCAGGTAAGCGCTATCGCTGAACAGTTGCCAGAGGACAAGAGCGCCCTGGAGTCCGCCCTTTCTATTGTCGAAAACCAAATCGTAACCGCCTTGCGCACCATGTTTGGGGTTGCGGGCAACACTTATGAAGACATACTGGAAAGCGTCCGTGTGTGGTACAACAGCCTGGATGCGATACAGCAGGACACCCACGCGTCGTGGCAAGACCGGAGCTCAATACCGCTTGTGCAGTACCTCAAGACTATGTCCACTATCGAGGACACATTCCTGAACAAGATCCCGGCTAGCCCTGAATACGGCATGAAGGCCGTACAGGATTGGATCGCGGATAGGGTTGCGGAATATGTCTCTCGGCTCGAACGCGGGAAAGCTCTTATAGATGATAATCGACTGAAAGTAGAAGTCCCAAGAATTTCCGTGGATGGTAAACCTCATGCTCTGATACCGGATGGGGAGACCGTTAAGTTCAAGGGCCAGATTACGCTCACTTTCCAACATGCAGACCCCGACACTAGAATATATGTAGCCGAAGGCGGGGCTGACCCTACCGATGCGACTTCCCCTCGGCGTGAGGTAAATGGAACAGAGCCTTTGAATATTCTGGACAATAAAGTTCTCCGTGTGGCTGCCCAGGATGTTGAGGGTAATTGGAGCCGTGCGCATACAGTCCGACTAATCAACGAGCATGAGCAGTACCTGGTAAAGCTACCGGAGCAACAGGCGTTACCGGGATACGGAGATACTGTGACATTCATCTTTCCGCCTGATGCCGAAAGCTTTGAAGCCACGCTTCAGTCCCTGCTCACACTCGGAGTGGAGAGAGGCTTGTTCAGTTGGGAACAGCTTACACGGCGGCTGAATGACATCTCGGACAAGTTGCCAAGGGAGCAGTAATGTCTGCCTCCACGATCATACTCGACCCATATTGCCTGATCGGGGACCAGGACGCAGCAGTAACTGTGCGTGCAGTGAAGGATTATCCAGACGCATGTATCGCGCTTCGAGCAGCCTTACATAGTGGCAGCTCAATACAGGTACTTGTGCAGGACCGTACAGCGGCCGCTTGGCTTACACGCATGGCCAGCGCCTACGGTGATAAGTACGTCGACCTTCGGTACTGCACTCCCCGTGGTCGCCTTGAGGAGAGATGGGGGCTCTCAATACCTACGGATGTAAAGGATAACGACATACTAAGTTCAGGACTGCTCAGCGAGGAAGTATCAACGCATGAAGGCCAATCCTTTTGGGATGCCATTCTGGGCCACTTTTACGGTAATGCGTTCACCTTCAAGACCTTTCCACTCGCCAGCCTGCCAACACTCCTGGTACAACTGGACGACGCTAAGCTGAAAATAGTGTCAGGCAAGGCGTTGGCCGTGTGGGCACTTAGGGACAGGCTAGATCAGTGGGAGCACCTGGCAACCAGCGAAGCTGTGCGTACCTTGATTCGACGCTTGGGATCAGAGCCTGGGAAGCTCCGCAGAGATCTTGCTTTATATAAGATTCTGGCCAATTACCCGCCACAACTTGGTGAAAAGGTTCTAGGTTCTATCTGGGCTACCTTGCGAAAAGCTCACGTGCAGCCCGAAGATTCCCAGGTCTCCAGCAACGACATCCACACTCTGCTCCCCGATATTGACTACTATCTAACAGAGGCAAGGAGTGCGGTAGCCAGTTCCGAAGACCTAGCTGTGCTAGTAAGCCAGGTAAGCGGGCATCTATTAACCGAGTTCAACACCATTGAGGAGCTAATAAGGGAGCACCCGGAGTGGGTTACTCCAGAGTTGTTACGCCGTATTGAACAGCGCTTCAGACCCATCGAGCCGGGCGTAAGAAAACTCATGTCAGGTCTGAGACAACTCGTACCGCCCCCTGTCCCGCCAGCCCCGCTTGCTACTTGGTCAGCTGGGGAATGGCTGGACTGGGTGCGTAACTCATACATGCCCTTCTATTCGTGGCTGGATCACCAGGGAAAGCAAGATGATACGCTGGCTGGATATGCAGCTACTTTTGCGGACTGGTTCTATGAAAATTTCATCCAGATCAAGAATGGACAGCCGGAGCTTTTCGCATTCAGCGCTCTCTACGCAGAACGGGATAGAATGAGTGCATCGGGCTCTGTTGTTGTCGTGCTAGTGCTGGATAACATGAACTTCAGCTACTTTGAGGACCTTAGCCGGTTGTTGAATCAACAAGGCTTCTCTTTGGAGGAGAGTCGGCCCCTACTCTCCCTAGTTCCTACTGCTACGGAAGTAGGCAAAGGTGGGGTGATATCAGGGCGCGGCGACCAGATAGATATTGGTGCTGACCGCTATCCAAAGCTTATCGAGGAGGAATGGAATCCGATCTTGCAGGGTAAGCAAGCGATCTACTTGCCGAACGTGGGTGAACTGCAACAACTGCGCGCCCTCAAGCACGACATCTACTTCCTGAATTATCTGCCAACAGATAAAGTGCTGCACGATGACAACCGCGACACGGGTCGGCCCCATGCGGAGATGGTCCATGATGCACTGGCTGCGCTTGTCGAAGCGACCGCAGAATTTGGCCACCGATTCGGTATTGAGGATCGCTTGCTTGTATACGTAGTGTCTGATCACGGCTCTACACGGATCGGCAGGCATGTAGTAAATGTGCTGGATAAGGCGTTCTTCAAAAAGGTTGCTCTTGATCAGCATCACCGCTACATTGCGCTCACCGATGAGCAATTCGCCCAGTTGCCACAGGTTGCTGATGTACAATGTTATCGTATTGATAGGCACACGTTCAAGACCAACAAGAACTACCTGGCGGCCAGGGAGTATTATCGGTTCGTTGAGACCACCGGGAATTTCTACGTGCATGGTGGTCTGACACCGGAGGAAGTTGTGGTGCCGTTTGCTCGCTTCAGCCGTGTGCCCCGGGTGCCCGTACCTCCTACCGTCACGCTGCTTAGCAACGAATTTCGTTATGAAGTGAAGTCCCGTGTGAGATTAGAGGTTGGTAACCCCAACACTTACCCGCTTGAAGAGCTCACCGTTCGACTGTTGAACATGGGATCTGATGAGGTAACATTGGAAAAGTTACCTGCAAAGCAAACCTCGACTATCGAGATCCCAACTGTGTTTCGTAAGAGGTTGGGCACTGGCCGGTATGGATCTATTACCGCACGCATCAACTACATGTGCCAGGGCCGAGAATGTAACCCTGTGGAGCATATCTTCGAGATTAATCTGAAGTCGCTCATAGAGGAGAACCAAGATGACTTCGATTTCTAATAGCGTCCCGAGCGTCGCGCAAGCGTCCTTCGAGGACAAAGCGCTTGAACACTTCGCTGAGGTCATCATCAATAAGTCCCTCATACATGAGGCCGGCTTCGGAGCCCGAGCTATCCCCACGTATGTGGGTGAGTGGATCCTGTCCAGATACCTTGAGGACGGAGAGCTCACGGACGAGTCACGTGGAAAAGTCGCTCAGTTTATCGTCCGGTATCTACCTGCAAAAGGACAGAAGGATACCGTGAAGGATGCGCTGCTGAGGCAAGAGACGGTGAAATTACTTGATGATTATAGCGTGGCGGTGAACCTTCGTAGCGGGCAACGCCAACTCCGCATACCCTTTCTTGACCTGAACGATGCCCATATAGACAGCTCGATAGTGGAGAAAAACGAACTGCTGCTTACGAGTGGAGTGTGGGGAGTCGGCGATCTAATGTACTTGCCACCCGACGGGGGAGATCAAAAGGCAGGCCAGGTATGGATGCGGGAGTTTCGAGCTTTCCAGGTGGGAGCCGTAGATATTGATTACTATATAGAGTGTCGGAAGCACTTCACCTTTCATGAATGGCGTGACCTACTCATTTCCAGTATGGGCTTCAACTCAGCAATATATAACGAGCGCCAGAAGATGATCTTAATTACGCGCATGTTGCCCTTTGTAGAGCCCAGGGTCAACCTGGTTGAACTGGCGCCAAAAGGAACGGGAAAATCTTTCGTCTACGATAATCTCTCCCGGTATGCCCGTGTAGTCAGTGGCGGCAAGGTCAGCCCAGCGGTGTTGTTCCACAATTTGGTAACGAACACTCCGGGTCTTGTGACCAGGTACGATACGGTGGTGTTTGATGAGGTCCAGTCGATCACCGGTGACGCAGCGGGCGAGTTAATCGCTGGCCTAAAAGTGTATCTCGAGTCGGGAAAATTCAGTCGGGGCAAGACCGAGGCGACTTCAGAGGCAGGCTTCGTGATGCTTGGCAACATCACGCTTAATGCAGAGCGTCGTCCTGTTTACGAGGTCGAGAGCATTTTCTCTGAGATCCCGAACTTCTTACGTGAGACGGCCTTCATTGATCGCATACACGGTATTGTGCCAGGATGGGAGATGGCACGCGTGTCTAAAGACACGCCGTCTCATTCGCTAGGTTTCAAGGGCGATTTTTTCTCTGAGGTTCTGCACCGGATGCGAAGCGAGGTCAAGTACGCCGATTACGTTAAGATGCATATGAGACTTGAAGGCGCCAATGACTTGCGTGACCGCAAGGCTATTACTCGGTTAGCCACAGCGTACCTGAAGCTTCAGTTCCCTGACTTGAGGCCCACAGAGGCCGAATTCCATGAGAATTGTGTTGCGCCGGCCATTGAGCTCCGGCAACGGGTGCGCAACGAACTGCATAAACTCGACGTCGAGTACGCGCCAGTCTCTATATCCATTGCCTCCTAGAATTGCCTGGGCCCAGGAAGGGGCAACTATAACATGGGAGAGATGTTAGTAGAGAGCGTTACCCCAGTAAGACTTCTTCACTTCCCAGCGTACCTGAACTAGCTGGCCAAAAGGCGTAGGGAATCACCACGCAAACAGGCTGAAGCTTGGCCGTAGTAGGACGCACATGTTTGGCGCACATCAAATGCAAGGCGCTAAAAAATTCAGGGGGGAGTGGTGGAAAGGGTAAATATTCAAGCGAAACGCCACCATCTTTGCAGCACCCAGGTATGTCTGATAAATACCATCAAGCCAGTGGCGTTACAAACTCCATCACTCCATTTTCAGCCACCCCCTCCGGATGCAGAGCTTAATAAGTACCCACGTCTAGAGTAAAAAGCACCTTTGATCTATATAGCTCTATACTGTTAGCAACTCTTAACAGCGAGGTGTGCCTCGAATAGCAGGCATCATGTTGAGGCATACGGTCTTTATAAGTATGCAACGGTACCGCACGTAATCTAGCGCCGCTCAAGCTCATAGATGCAACAATCAATATTTACCTGTGAATCCGATTTCAGGTTTCGATTGATCATATGTATTGATGTTTTAGATAGGTCGCTGGCATGGTAAGCGTTCGTTCAATTTGAAACGAAGGAGGTAGTTATACTTGGCGGATCAGGAATGTAATTTAGTTGGGAACGTACCGTATATTCGTCCTCTAACCCGGCGTAATCGTAAGGGGGTTGTATACGAGCGCCCTCCTGAGGCTACCCAGCAAATCAGGTCGGCTCTTCAAATGAGCCAGACTTCGCTGCTGGAGCAGGTAAACGTTCTCGATTTCAACTCCCCCGACTATCTGGGAGAGGAATGCCTGGTCTATCTGATCCGCGAATTCAAGAGGTGTGGTAATCGGGTGGCGGAGACAGCACTTACCGAGGCGCTGGTAAAGCGATTCGCAAAGAAAGTTAATCTTAAGCTACAGTCACTCGGGCCCGAACTGCTTGAGCAGGCATTTCATGATGTTGTGAGCATTCTATTCTCGTATATATTGGATATTGACAGCGACGCTGGCGATTACCTGCAGGTCCGCTTCTGGGTGTTCCTTAGGCGGCGCCAGATTACTGTCTTTAACGACTACGTCAGGCAGATCAAGGAAGTTCAAAACACCGTGCCATTGCATAGGCAGGCAGGGAACGATGATGGCGGCCAGGGCGACGATTCTGAGTATGCTCCATCGACATCGAGAGTGTCGGCTGCGCGCCCGTCAGCGCCGCAAATTACTCCTGAGATGCGGATCATCTACCGCGACGGACTGAATTCCATCCCACAGCCACAACGAACGGCCTTTATTCTCAGGTACTACATGGGAATGGAAGTCGAGTCGACAGATCCGAGCGTGCCCACTATCAGCGACTACTTCAGAAAGTCAGCGAGGACTATCTATAACTGGCTTGAAAAGGCCGAGCAGGCCCTAGAAAAATGGCGAGGTGAGAGATAATGAGCGAGCACACCGAACGAAATGAGCAAGATCAGGAGGAGCGGCTCGATGATGTATTGAATGAATACCTGGCATCAACTACAGAACCGAACGCGGCTACATTGGCCGAGTGGGTGCGTTTGTACCCTGAGTATAAGCAGCAGCTCACCGACTTAACTGTCAATTGGAGCCTTATGGAATGGCTACCGGCGGCTGGCAAAATCGAGCCTGTAGATGAAGATACACTGGTACTGCGCGCTATGAGCGTTATACAAAATATGCAGCTCGGCCAGGTGGGATCACCTGGTGGCGAGTCTGACGACACAGAGGCTCCTCTACAGAGCCTGTTCGATGAAGGTAGAGCGCTGGGGCTAACGCCCCAGCAGCTCGCCGACAAGGTGAAAATGAACAGAGCGCTTATGGGCAAGCTGAACCGTAGGCTTATACGCCCAGGCTCTATTCCCCACGCCGCTATCGAAGCACTAGCTGCCGTGGTGCACCGACCTATTCTCGTGGTTACCAACTTTCTACAAAGGGGTCCACGTTTCGCTCCAGGTGATCATAAATCAGCACAGGCACCAGCGCTTAGGTTAGAAGAGTTTGCAGAGGCAGTGCTGAATGATAGTTCTCTAAGCGAGGAGCATCGCGCCTATTGGTTAGAAATATTATCGAGGGAGGCGGAGACAAAAGAGATAGCAGTCAGCGAGGAGTGAACGAAACGTGACCTATTGGATTGACATCAAGCGTTTCGCGTACGCATGGCGGCGGAACCTGCTTGAGGACCCACAAGCACTTGTCCCAGCATATACTCTATTGCGCGCGGCGGCGAGACATACGGGAATCGACTGGGAGGAACGTCCACGCGAGGATTCTCTGCTCGACGGTGCCGAGGCTGTGTTGGACCTGGATACAGGAGTAATCTGGTTGAACAGTGCAGCCGATCCACTGATCAAACCGTTCTACCTGGCACACGATTATGCTCATTTGTGGCTAGAAGAGGCAGGCATCTCCTGTAAGGCCCACCAGATGGACAGTGCTGCCTCTGAAGAGCCGGTATCTCTCGGCGTGCAGCGTTTAGAAGGCTACGGTCCGCAAGAACGGCGGGAGCGGACTGCAAACGTATTCGCACGAGAATTCTTGCTCCCATCGAGTGCCTTACGCAAGTGGTATATGCACGATGGCCTTGACGTGCCTGCTATAGTTGCTCATTTGGGCCTACCCGATGCTGTGATCTACCACCAGTTGGGGCGTGCCGTATTGCTAGATGAGGAGTTGGATCCGGCAGGGTCCTCTCAACCGCCTATTTCTACCAACGGGATCAACCCGGCTTCAGAGAAGCATCGCCCTGAGCCAGCTGCACATATCCAGGCGGGCGCGCCTGCCGATAATACGTCTGTACAGGCCCCCCACAATTCTTCCCTACGCCAGCTTGATGATAGTCAGCGGGAGGCGGCACACGTCAACACGGGGCCCGTCCTTGTGGAAGCCGGTCCGGGAACTGGAAGGACAAGTACCCTGATTGGACGCGTGCTGTACCTGCTGGATCGCAACCACCCCCCATCCTCAATCCTCGCGCTCACCTATTCAAACCGCGCTGCGGAGGAAATGCGGCATCGGATTTCCCGGGCTGCCCCCCATGCTGCCGCGTCGCTTTGGGTAGGTACTATCCATGCGTTCGGACTGGAGTTGCTAAGCAAATATGGTGGCTGGCTAGGCCTGCCTCCAAGCCCCGCTATTTTGGATCAGGTATCCGCAGTTTCGTTGCTGGAGCAGCACCTAGAGGCCCTTCAACTAACGCAGTATACCAGCCTGCACCGTTTGCCCGAGTACCTCCGTGATATTGTGCGGTCGATCTCACGCGCAAAGGACGAACTTGTAGGTCCAGATGATTACATGCGCCTCGCCGAACAGCAACTGACTACAGCTAAAGGCGAGGACGAGGTGAAGCTGGCGCAGCGAGTGTATGAAGGCGCACGGGTATATACATTCTATCAGAACCTGTTGTTCGAGCGCGGCTTGCTCGATTTCGGCGACCTCATATGTTTACCCATATCACTACTGAGCACTTACCCTGAAGTACGCTCAACAGTTCGTGAAACCTACCCTCACCTGCTGATAGACGAATATCAGGACATCAACCGGGCATCGGCCATGCTCGTGCGCGAGCTCGCCGGCGACGGCCTCGGGCTGTGGGTAGTCGGTGACGGCCGGCAAGGCATTTACCAATTTCGCGGGGCCTCAGCCGTCAATATGCAACGCTTCCCCGAGGACTACCCAGGAGCGCGTGTGTTCTCACTGGCGCGCAACTACCGTTCGCAACCCGACATTGTGGCCCTGGTCTCCCACTTGGCTCCCAAGCTACAGGCGCATGCACATGCAGCCTTCAACGCATGGGAGCCTGAGCGCGCCGGAGAAGACGGCGGGGTAACGATGCACGTGGCCGAGGACTTAGATGCTGAATGTGCAGGGATAGCGGCGGAGATAGAGCGCCTGAATGCACGCGGCCTTCCTTATAGCGACCAAGCTGTTCTATGCCGCTCACATACTCTGCTGGCCCGTATAGCAGAACGTCTGGAGGCGGCCGGTATCCCGGTGCTTTACCTGGGCAACCTGTTTGAGCGCGCAGAGATCCGCGATCTCCTCTCCTTACTTTCGTTGGCATGTGAGGGGGATGGGCGTGGGCTGATCCGCGTAGCAGCGTTCCCAGAGTACGATATGCCGCTGGAGGATGTACTGGCTCTGCTGAAGTTTGCGCAAAATAGAGGGGAGGGCTTTCCCGGTGCATTAAAGCTGGCGCAGGACGCGGACGATATATCGCCAAAAGGGAAAGCGGGCATTGCACTGCTCGACCAGCACCTTGAGGGTTTGTGCTATGGAAGCAGTGCTTGGACAATGGCTGCTGAATATCTCTTTACGCGTAGCCGCTACCTTCAGGATATCTTAGCGGATGAGTCCATCTCCGGTCACCAGAAGCGGATGGCTATCTTCCAGTTTCTGCAATTCTTACAGGAGCAGAGTAAAGTAGAGACATCAGGAGAGACTGATCCAAAGCGCGCCTTGCTACAGTATGTACGTCGGCTAGAAGAATTCGGTGAAGACAAGCAATTGAGGCACATCCCTGAGTGGGCTTCCCACATGAACGGGGTCCGGCTCCTCACCATCCACGCGAGCAAGGGGCTCGAATTTCGCGCCGTGTTTATGCCTGCTCTCGGCCAAAGCTATTTTCCCGCCCGGCCTCAGCCCTCCCAGTGTCCGACGCCTACAGGTTTGCTTGGTGGACAGGTAGACGACGACAGCCCTGTGCAGGCATCCAGCCAATCTGCAACAGGCCGAGTTGTCCGGCAAGAGGAACAGAACCTCTTTTTCGTGGGCTTATCAAGGGCACGCGATCACCTTTGCGTGTCCCGCGCGCAACGTTACCTGGGAAGCAAAAGCAACCCGTCGGACCTGCTGTCACTTATCAGCGAACGATTGCCGCTCCCACCCGGTGGGAGCGTGACCTGGCAGGGTGTTGTGGCTGCAGAGGTCGCTAGCGACTCAGGAACACTCGAGCCAGTGGAGCCACTAACTGAGCTTTCCAGGTACAGCCCTGATATGCTGGACACTTACATTCTCTGCCCGATGCTTTATTACTATCGGTTTGTCCTCAAGCTCCCAAGCAGGCGTGAGGACAGCGGGTATGCTCGCTTCCATATGTGTGTCTACTCTATGCTTGATTGGATACAGGCGGAAATCTCCGAGGGGCGTCCGCCTGAAGACATGTCAATACAAGCACGCCTGGCTGAGGTATGGTTGGAGAATGGACCTGTGGGCCATGCTTACGAGCCTATATTCCTGAAATACGCGCGCGATCTTCTGCTACGTTCCGTTGAGCTTCATCAGGATGCAGACAGGCAAGGGTCTGCTGCTACTCATACATGGGAAATCGAGCGGCCGTATGGTCGTATCGAGCTTACTCCCGACCGCGTTGTTTGGGAATCCGACGGCACTGAAGAACCGTACCCAGTGTTCGAACGCGTGCGAGCCGGTCGTCGCACGGGGAGCGAAGCGGACAAGGACGTCTACGCACTTTATCAGCAGGGGGCGGAAGCGGAATTTGCTGGTAAGAGCCACAAGGTTCGGATCCACTACCTGGCTACCGGGGAAGTACAGGACGTGAGCCTCAGCGCAACAAAGGTTTCGACGCGCCTCAAGCGTTACGACAACGCGTTACGGGGCATCGCGAGTGGCGAGTATCCGGCCAAGCCCAGCGATTTCGAATGTCCACGTTGCGCCAACTTCTTTATCTGCCCGTTAGGTAAGTTGACCTAGCTTCAAGCTGGCAGTCTCTGTTTTCTACCAGATAAGGGGCAGCTCAAGTAGCTGCCCCTTATCACGCGTTGCGGACGGCGGTTGGTCGAAGCATATCATAAGCGGCTGTTTACCCATAGGCCACTGCCTGGGACGATCTTGTGCCTACAGACCAAATTACGAATTCCGTTTCAGGTTTTGGGCGCTTAGTTGATTGATGCTATGTAAGGGACAGATGGAATGGTATCTCGTCCCGACACAACAAGAGGGACCCAATAACAATAGGAGGAAGTCATGTCACAGCTAGAGGTATTTGTTCAAGGTGAAGACATACGGGAAGTTATGCTTGTAAAGGTTGACGCTAACGGCACGGTTCGCGACCTTGTAAAGGCTGCCCTTCCCGGTAAGCATGAGGGAAAGGGAGAGCACGACGTATTAGTGATGCTTGAGGACAGCGAGGAGACACTAGAACTCGATAAGCCCCTCGAAGCAGTCGGGGTCGTACAACGCAGCCATGTTCACATTCATCGCTGCCGCCGCATTGACGTCACCGTCAATTTCAACGGCAATCACATTGAAAAGCACTTCCCGCCTTCCGCTACTGTAAAGCGCGTGAAAGCGTGGACAGTGGGCAAGCACGGTTTTGACCTGCCCCCCATAGACGCTGCCGAGCACCTATTGCAGGTCTGTAACTCCAGTGTGCGCCCTGATGAGGACACCCACATAGGCACCCTGGCGCAGCACCCGAAGTGCGCCCTGTGCTTCGACCTGCTCCCCAAGATCCGTGTGGAGGGCTAGAAGTGGCTGAGCCGGTGTCTCCCGCCGAAAGAGCGTTGAGGGCTGATCTTGAGCGGGGGCCATTCCAGTCGGGCGTTGATCGCGGCAAATGGCGATTGCTCCTGGTGGAGTGGCCCCACGTCCAGATTGCTGTTAGCGCGTCGGCTGACTGCGGACCTACGGAGTATGTGTTGCGCTTCGAGTGCAGCAACTACCCGCAGTCTGCACCGACTGCCCGGTTATGGGACCCTGAGCGCGGCGCGCCGTTGGCGCCGGATTGGTGGCCAACAGGCACAAAGCGCGCCCCGCTGGCGTTCAACCCTGAGTGGAAGGAGGGCACCTGCCTTTACTTACCGTGTGACCGCATCTCCTTCGTGGGTCACGAGGCATGGCGAACGCAGCACCCGGAGATGATCTGGTCTGCAACCAGCGAAATCACTCTATACCTGAGGATTGTCCATGAACTTCTCAATTCGAGCGATTATACGGGGCCTCGTAGCGCCTAGGCATCGACTCTCTTGCTCTACGAAGCTATGGAAACTGGGCTTGGCCGAGCTTGCGCGCCGAGGCAAAGGATATCATGAGAGCGGCGCGTTCTTGCTAGGCACAGAGCGTAATGGCCGCAGGCGTATTACAAGATTCGCATATTATGATGACCTCGATCCGCACTGCCTGGATAGCGGCATAGTCATCTTTGATGGGGCAGCGTATTCACAGCTTTGGGCTCTATGTCGTGAAACAGGGCTGAGCGTAGTGGCCGATGTACATACCCACGGGTGCCGGGCCAGGCAAAGCCCTGATGACCGTGACAACCCTATGATTGCCCAGCGTGGCCACGTGGGCATAATAGTACCGCGATTCGCCCAGGGATATGCGCGTTGCTCGGAGCTTGGCATTTACGAGTACCTGGGCCAGCACACATGGCGAGACATGAGCGGGCAGCGTGCTGATAAATATTTTTATGTTGGTGTCTGGGGATAGTTTACCCGCGCAGGCAGAATACTTTAGTTAACCAGATACGGATAACTCATTCAAATGCATGGTAATAGTTGAGAGGAATATGATATGGCAGCAGATTCTCTTGGCGACGAATTGCATCGGGCAGTTAAGCTTGCCCTGGACAGCGGCGAAGCAGCCAGTTTGCGCGAGGCCGAAGCGCTTTTCCGCCGCTACCGCCTGCGCATCGACGTTGGGCCTGACGTACTGCAATCTCCAACCAGGCAGGCGGCTGTTCTGACGTCAGTAAACACCGCACGTCGCTGTTTCCTTGGTGGGGTAAAAGTGACCGGTGCGCTCGATGCACCTTTGCTTGTGCCCTGGCGGAGCTGCCGGACCCTGCGCGACGCTATCATCGATCTGCAGGGCACCGTATCAACAGATGCTGATGAGACAACTGAAGGTATTCCTCGTATCGTGGTGGGCGATACGACCCGCTCATATGCACACGCTCCGTTTGCCGTGCGGGCCACGTTTGACGGGTGGCGCGGCGGTGCGGTGCCTCTTGCCGATGGTATAAGACTGCCGGAGCAGCAGGAGTTCACCCCGGCGGGAGTGCTGGCGGGCGCGATGGCAGTATCCGAAGCTTTCCAATATGTGCGTGGCGGGAATCCACACGCTGGAAAGCGAGTTGCGGGCATGTCACTGTGGCGGCTTGAGGATACGTCCTGGCTCACCAGTTCTGACAGCGGCCCGTCCCTTACCTACCTGCCAACCAGACTGTGGCTAATTGGCCTGGGCCACCTCGGCCAGGCATTTCTGTGGACGCTGGGCTTCCTGCCTTACGCGCAACCTGCTGAAGTGCAACTGGTCCTCCAGGACTATGATGCCTTGGTCGCGGCAAACGATAGCACATCCTTGCTGACAACCTCGGCGCTAATTGGCCAACGTAAAACTCGGGCCATGGCGCGCTGGTGCGAGCAGCGGGGGTTCGGCACGGTGCTGATTGAGCGCCGCTTTGCCAACAACTTCCAGGTAGACGGTGACGAACCACAACTGGCGCTGTGTGGAGTTGACAATGCCGCTGCACGTGCCGCTCTTGAATTGGTCGGCTTCAAGCGCATTATAGAGGCGGGACTGGGTAAGGGCGCGCAGGAGTACCTTGCATATCAGGTGCATACCTTTCCCGCAAGCCGTTCGGCCAAGGAGCGCTGGGGATCGGCAGTTACTGCTCCTGCTGACGAAGCGCTGCTAGCTCAACCTGCGTATCAAGCACTTGAACATGCAGGGGTGGATCGCTGTGGGCTCACCCTTTTGGCAGGACGGTCTGTTGGTTCATCGTTTGTTGGAGCCGCGGTGTCTACGATTGTTATAGCAGAGGTGCTGCGTATGCTGGCCGGTGAGCATAGCTACGAGGTTGTTGACGGAACACTTAGGTCTCCTAAGGGTAGAGAGGCCATTCTGAGTGAGGGGAATCTTGAGGCTTTCAACCCAGGCTCGACAGACCGCATCCTGTACTAGGGCGCGCAAACTATAACCCGTCGGAAAGAGCCCATATTTCCGAAGCTCTAGTGAAGTAGCGCGAGCAAGAGGTCGACAGTGTTTGAAGCGCACGACGGATCTGGGATTTGCAGGCACGAGACGCGTCAGTAGTACATCAGTGAGCAATGGCATGAAGCAAAAGCCTCGTTCTAATGTGCCCCTATGCGTTTACTGCGGTACAAAACCAGGTGTGACCGTAGATCATGTGGTGCCTAAAGCTTTATACCCTAAACCGAAACCACCCGAGAGGTTGTTGATCAAGGTGCCTGCTTGTCGCACCTGCAACGAAGCACTGGCCCAACATCAAGACTACCTGAGGGATTGGCTGGTCCTAGACTACCGTTCGGGCAATTTACCTCCTACGCGCGAGCTATTTGAGGGGCCGTTCACGAGGTCTGCACGGCGCAACCAATCCAAGTTTCTCCGCGATATGAACGCGGGTATGACCTGGGAACCCAAATACTCTCCGAGCGGGCGATACCAGGGACATGCGCTCCACATTCCGCTCAATGAAGAGCGCTTAGAGTACATCATGAGAATGATGGTTCGGGGGCTGTACTACCATTTACACCAGACCCGATTGCCAGACGATATAGTTATGATAGTAAACCATGTGCATCCTCCCCATGTTGAGAGGAGTTGGAAATGGATAAAGCGTATGCGTGCGAATGGTCCCATCCCAGTTGGTAGACCCGATGTTTTCAGCTATGGGTACCTGCAAATTGCTGATGAGCCTCACCTAGGATTGTGGTGGTTGCAATTCTATGAGAAGGTCATAGTTAGCGTGGTCACGATGACTTCTGTTCAGGCAGAAAAGCACAAAGTGCAACTACAGCGCTCCATACGTATATATGGCCATGGGCAACCTCAAGGTTTTTGGTCCCGTTTACGCTATAGTGCGCTCCCGCTCGGGATCAGTATCAGAAGCGTTACCGCATCAGCATTATTAAGTGCTCGTGAATTATTGGGGAGAGGGCGTTCAGTATCGAAAACTGAATCAAGGAAGACCAGCTAAAGACCAGCATACAATCCTCCATGGCATGCTCTGGATGGAAAAGATTGCTATTCCCCGGCGAGACTTACCCATACAGAATGGTCCCTGGCAAACTATAGCCGCCCACTTCTACCTCTGGACCAAGCAAGGGTTGTAGGAGAAAGTGGTGACACAGGCGTAGAGGACGAAGCACGATAGTACCACACTTGTTCCTTATAGCAGGCTACGTATCATCCATCCTTCCAGTTTTCTCCATAAGCATGGACGTAACCCTGCATAAATGCTCTGACTCGGTTCGCAACCCAGAAATTCAGATAAGAAGTGATATACTGTGATATATGTGCACTACGATTTGCTTATTTGTGTCCTGGAAAACGACAATTGGGCATGCAAGAATTCTCTCGACGGAGACGGGTTCCTGATGAAGACGGAAGCCACAGAACAAATATCCAGCGCTAACGTGGCCGATGCCGCACCACGCGTCATCAGAAATCTGCCTGGTGGCTGGACTACCTTTATTGGTCGCGAAGCGGAGGTAAGAGCCGTTTCCGAGATACTGTCAAGACCCCATACGCAACTGCTAACTCTCGTGGGCCCCCCCGGTGTTGGAAAAACCCGCCTGGCGGTGGAGGTCGCCAGGCAGGCGGCCGCAGGTTTTGAGTACGGGGCCGTTTTTGTACCACTCGCCTCGGTCAAAGACGTGAGTGAGGTTCCCAATCAAATTGCTAAAGCGTTAGGGCTTCAGCAAAATAGTATGTTGAGCAGTCCCTTTGCATTGGCTAGCAAGCCCGTAGAGCGCCATACACTGGACGAAACGCTACTCGGTTTCTTACGGGGCACGAGCGTACTGCTCGTCTTGGACAACACGGAACAGATAGATAATATCGCGAACGCTATACTGCAACTCTTGGACACCGATCCCTCCGGGGAGAGGTTGAGAGTAATAGTGACCGGTAGAGTATCCACCCGCGTCTCAATCGAAGTAGTCTACTCCGTGCCGCCGCTGAAGCTGCCAGATCTGAATCAGCAGCCTTCTCTAAAAGACATACGCTCCTACGATGCCGTGCAGTTCTTCCTCTCATTGGCCAGGCAGAAAAAGCCCGAACTCAAGATAGATTCTCTGAGCAAGGCAGCAGCCGTAGTCCAGATATGCGCGTTGGCCGACGCGCTGCCGCTGGGTATACAGATTGCCGTGGGTCGCCTCAAACAATGGAGCCTGCCTACTCTGGCGAATATTGGCCGTAGCGACATCTTGAGGCTCTCCAACAGAGATATTAATGCGCCCGAAAGCCAGCAGAGCATGGAGAGGTCTATTTCCTTGAGCTACGATCGGCTGGATAGCACGGAGCAGACTCTCTTTTGCAGGCTATCTGTTTTCCAGGGGATTTGCAGAGCGGATGCAGTACGTGAGGTCTGCACTGCTGATGGCATGCTTGACCCGGCAACGGTTGACGATCTGCTCTGGGACCTTGGAGAGAAGAGCCTTTTGCAGCCGATAGAGCTTCAAGGCGAAGTTCTAGTGCCCCACTACTCCCTCCTACCGATCGTGAGGCAATATGCCTACGAGAAATTTGCCGGTGATGCTGGTCGGGACGATATTATGTGGGCGTACGCAAATTACTACCTGGATTTGGTGCGGCAGGCCAGGCAGGAGTTGGGGAGCAACAGGCAGATGGCTTGGTTGCAACGGTTGAGCAGTGAAGAGAACAACTTGCGGTCAGCGTTGGATTGGTTGCTTGATCGTGAACAGCTAGCGCAGGCTCTACAACTAAGTGCGTCTCTATGGCAGTTCTGGTGGATCAAGGCGCGTTTCTCCGAGGGGGCGAGGTGGCTGGACAGAGCCCTGGCCCTTGCGGAAGCCCGGTATCATACTGATAACTCCGACTACGCAGATGGTAATATCGTCGCATCAGTATTTGCACTGGAAGAGCGTCGTCTTGCCGATGCTGCGCGGTACCTGGACAAGAGCGAACATATCCACAGGACTACCGATAATCACCGGGGCATCGCATATACTCTCATCTTCAAGTCAGCGTTGGCCAACGCACAAGGCTCGACTAATGTAGCCGCGCTTCATATTGAGGAAAGCGTGGCGTTGCTGCGTACAGAGGGCGATCAGTGGGGTCTTGCCCTTGCACTCTACTATGCCGGTTACGCCAGTGAGGGTGACGATACGCAATTTATTACTTGGGAAGGTGTCAAGGACACAAAGAAGGCAACGGCAGCTTATGAGGAGAGCCGCTCGCTATTCGGTGCCCTCGGCGACGATTGGGGTCTTGCCATGTCAACCATCGGCCTGGCCAACCTGCTCTACAGGAATCGCAGGAGGGAGGAAGCCGTGCCTCTTTACGAGGAAGGGGTACGATTGTTGCGGAGAGTGGGTGCCTTCGGGCAGATGTGCTATCCGCTCAGCGCGCTCGGTAACATTGCCTTGGCGCAAGGGATATTCGAGGCCGCGAGGGGTTACTTTGAAGAGGCATTGCCTATCCATAGGAAGCAGAACAATATTTACAGTCTAGCATACGCATACAACGGCCTTGGTGAGATAGCCAGGCACGAAGGACGCTACGCGGAAGCAGTGCCGTATTACGAAAGCGCTATTGGACTGCATAGAGACTTGCGCGCCTCTTACGCACAGGCGGGAGACACCAAACGGCAGTTGGAGGTAATGTTCCCAGAAGCCTGGGCGTTACAGAACCTGGCCGCAGCTTGGTACTTCCTCAACGCTGATTCGAACAGTCAGGTACGGGCATACTACGAAGAGGCGCTGACGCTCTTCAGACAGATTGGCTTCCTTCCAGGCACGAGGCCCGGGATGATCTCGTGCCTGGGAGGCATTGCGGCTGTGTCGAGCCGCGATGGCGACCACCGGCTGGCGGCGGCCCTTTTTGGGGCAGCAGACGCTAAACTGCAAGTGAAGAACGCCAAAAAGGGGCATGATTTATGGCTTCAACCCGCCGACCTCGCCCACTACGACGCAGTGAAACTTGAGGCGAAACAGCGCACAGAGGAAGTTAACCCTGATCTTTGGGAGAAGAACCGGAGGGCAGGCCGCAAGCTGACTTGGGAAATGGCGGTGAGCATTGCGCTAGGGGAAACCGCGCTGCCCATACGGGATAGAGCTGCTTCTGATTTCACCGCTCGCGAATTGGAAGTTCTCAAATTGATGGCAGATGGTATGAAGAAGGCTGAGATCATGGACAAGCTCTCCATCTCATATCACACTCTGGTCGAGCATGAAAGAAGGATACGGCGGAAACGTGGGGTGAAGAGGACGATGGAAGCTGTTATTCAGGCGAGAAACGAAGGGCTGCTGGACTAGGTAGCTTCAGCAGGTCGAACCGGGCAACGGGAGCGTGAGCCAGCCCATGTTGGTCCCAGAACTAGACGAACAGAGCGAGGCAGGACACTTGGGCGTATTCTGACACTAACACGCCTTGTCTCCCCAATAGATGAGACCTTATCTCAGTCCCGGATTTCGTTGCGCAAGCTGGTGTTCTTGCCTGTGCAACAGCCTCTAGACTGGCAAGCCCTCGGCCCAATATGCCTCAATAAGTGCCTCTTCCGAAACTGGGAACAAAAATAACAAAATTTTGTGACGATCTTTCCAAAGTAAGCTGCGATACTTACATAGGTGTCGTTTCTCGGTCCACGACAGCACCTGCACAGCTAAGTGATGCTTTACACTCGCCGTACCGCGATGTGTGCTCCTTATATGCACGGTACTCGCGGTATGCATCAGTGAGGGCCGCATATCTTGTTTACCTGTCGTTTTTACTAACGGCAGGGTTGATATGACTACAGTCGTTTCCTAATCTTGAATTGTGCAGTAAAAGCAAGTAGAAGCATTATATTACACTGGATGTATTGCCAAACTGTCATATGTAAGTAATCAATTGGATGCAAAAGAGAAGAACATACGGGTATACAAACTTGGGGATTTGTGATATACTTGCCAACATCTCTCCGAGAATTCTCAAAGCGGATTATCCGGTGAGGCATCTAAAGGTGTCTATATTTTCACGGAGTGTAGGCTAACTATTGTAGTTAGTCTCCGCTTGGCTACGTGACGGCTGCCGCAACTGTACAAGGAAGGGGATACGCATTGAAGAAAATCGCTCACGTACTCCTTGCTCTCTTCGTGATGCTGCCTTCGGTACTCTCGGTCAATGCATCCACGCCAACATAGAGGCCAATACCCTCACCTGCCACGATTGAAAAACGATTATCAACATACGACGTACCAGAAAGGCGAGCCATGAGGAATTCGCAGTCTACCCGGAACAGAATACGTGTTGCCCAGTTGCTTGCGTTTGCAATGTTGGTTATGGCAATGTTGGTACTGGTCTCCAGTTCTGGACAGGCAGCGACCGCTGATGCCTGGCAAGGTGCGGACAAGGCTAAGCAGGAGGAAAGCGATAGCCTCGATGCCGGGTGCGGCAACGCGGGTCCGTGGGCGAACGGAGCGCCAGTGCCTGGGCGTATAGCAGATTACGCCTTTGTGGGGGATAGCAGCAACTTCTACATCATAGGTGGCTACAACGGTGCCAACGTCAGTACCGTGTGGAAGTACAACTCAATCTCCAACACCTGGACCATGCTCGCTCCCCTCCCTGCCGCTACTCGTAGGGCTACGGCTGCTCTGTACAACGGCAAAATCTATGTTGCCGGTGGGATTACTTTCACCAATTACTCCGACGTGTTGTACATCTACAACATAGCCACCAACTCCTGGAGCACAGGCACCAACATGCTGGCTGCTCGCTACAGTGGGGCTATGGGAGCGTACAACGGCTATCTGTTCGTCACCGGTGGTTTCAACAGCGGTAACTACTACAGCGATGTGCAGGTATACAACATAGCCTCTAACACCTGGACCTTCGGCACCAGCGCTTCCAGCGCTATCTATGAAGCAGGCTACACGACCATAGGGCAATATCTATACATCGTCGGTGGGCACAACGCCAGTGGCTCGATCAACAACACCAAGAGGCTGAACATGGCGACTGGTAACTGGGATGTGGGTCCTACATGGACACCGAGCCGGTACAACTTCGGGTTAGCCACAGACGGAGGGCGCTTATATGCCATGGGTGGTCAGGGTGCTGGTGCCACTGGCCGTGAGACTAACGAATTGGACATTACCACTTGGCCAAGTAGCTCTTGGATTACTTCGCCTATCCAGCTACCCACAGCTCGTGCTGGGAACAATGGTGGATATTACAGCACTTGGCGAGCAGGCGGGGAGATCTGGACATTTGGCGGGAACAGTGGCGGTATCTACCTTCCCGATGCTTTATACCGTCCTGGTACTTGTGCCTCAACAGTCCCACCTCCTACTTCCACACCCCAACCTTCTTGTGGCAACGCGGGTCCGTGGGCGAATGGAGCGCCAGTGCCTGGGCGTATAGCAGATTACGCTTTTGCAGGAGACAGCAGCAACTTCTACATCATAGGTGGGTACAACGGCAACAGTGTCAGTACAGTGTGGCGATATAACCCTGCGTCAAATAGCTGGACCACGCTTACTCCCCTCCCTACTGCCACTCGCCGAGCAGTAGCTACCCTGTACAACGGCAAGATTTACGTTGCAGGCGGGATCACTTTCACTAATTACTCCGACGTGTTGTACATCTACAACATAGCCACCAACTCCTGGAGCACAGGCACCAACATGCTGGCTGCTCGTTACAGTGGGGCTATGGGAGCGTACAACGGCTATCTGTTCGTCACCGGTGGTTTCAACGGCGGTAACTACTACAGCGATGTGCAGGTATACAACATAGCCTCTAACACCTGGACCTTCGGCACCACCGCCCCAAATCCTATCTACGAAGCGGGCTACCAGCAGATCGGCCAACACCTCTATATAGTAGGTGGGCATAACGCGAGCGGCTCGATCAATGTTAGCAAGCGGTTGGACATGGCAACGGGCACTTGGGACATAGGCCCTACATGGACACCGAGCCGGTACAACTTCGGGTTAGCCACAGACGGAGGGCGCTTATATGCCATGGGTGGTCAGGGTGCTGGTGCCACTGGCCGTGAGGTAAACGAGCTTGATCTTTCCTCCTGGCCAGCCTCCGAATGGACCACGTCCACCAACCAGCTATTAACAAGCCGCGCTGGGAACAATGGTGGATACTACAGCACGACCAGGGCAGGTGGAGAGGTATGGACATTCGGAGGGAACAGTGGTGGCGTCTACGTTCCCGATGCACTTTACCGTTCGGGCACATGTCCACCCCCAAGCTCGATACCGGTTTGCTATACGCCTGGCCTATGGACTAATGGAGCACCAGCACCGGGGCGTATAGCCGATTACGCTTTTGTGGGGGATAGCAGCAACTTCTACATCATAGGTGGCTACAACGGCAGTAATGTCAGTACCGTGTGGAAGTACAACTCAATCTCCAACACCTGGACCACCCTTGCCCCTCTTCCCACCTCCACTCGTAGGGCTACCGCTGCCTTGTACAACGGCAAGATCTATGTTGCCGGTGGGATCACTTTTACTAATTACTCCGACGTGTTGTACATCTACAACATAGCCAACAACTCCTGGAGCACAGGCACCAACATGCGTGCTGCTCGCTACAGTGGGGCTATGGGGGCATATAACGGTTATCTGTTCGTTGCCGGTGGTTTCAACAGCGGTAACTACTACAGCGATGTGCAGGTATACAACATAGCCTCTAACACCTGGACCTTCGGCACCACCGCCCCAAATCCTATCTATGAAGCGGGTTACGCGACCATAGGGCAATATCTATACATCGTCGGTGGGCATAACGCGAGCGGCTCGATCAATGTTAGCAAGCGGTTAGACATGACAACGGGCACCTGGGACACAGGGCCTGCATGGACACCGAGCCGGTACAACTTCGGGTTAGCCACAGACGGGGCACGTCTATACGCTATGGGTGGTCAGGGTGCTGGTGCCACTGGCCGTGAGGTAAACGAGCTTGATATTACCAACTGGCCGAGTAGCTCTTGGAATACGTCCACACGTGAACTGCCCACCGGTAGAGCTGGGAATAACGGGGGGTACTACAGTACGGCCCGGGCAGGTGGAGAGGTATGGACATTTGGCGGGAACAGTGGCGGTATCTACGTTCCCGATGCTTTATATCGCGCGGGCCAGACGTGCATTTCTCCAATACCATATCCAACACCATCTCCTAGCCCATCGCCAACGCCTGACCCTGCCACCTGTCCCACCGGCCCCATCCATACTGTTCAGGGTGATGACACATTCACCATGCACTTCGAAACGAGCTGTGACATCTCAGACGCCATGCAGATTGGGCGGTACTATGGAAATACTGATGCCTCTGGGCATCCTCGGCTGAGCAGCTTAGGGCTTACAGTTGCCCCGCAAGCCCTGCTAAGGATCAGCCTCAAGGGAACAGGTGACCCTCTAACTCTCCACTTTGCAGGGTTGGCTGCGCCTATCACCATCCGCACCAGGGTTGGCGAGCAGGTTGCTACTGAATTGATTGATGCTACTGCGCTCTTTCTACCCCAGGAAAAGGGGCAGGGCGATAATGCGCCGATTGCCGCATCTAACTCTATCAGCATCGTGCAGAATCCTAGCCCCGGTCGTGGGCGGGCTATAATACATGAAGTACAGGTCTGGCTGCGGGGTATGCGGCCTCTTGTGCTGGCTGCCGGCATAAACTCGGGTGCGGACCCTGAGCATGAGCAAGAAGATACGTACGGCTATTTCGCGCCCACTCTATGGGACAATGTTTACCCCTATAACCAATTCACCTACCATCCTCGACGTGATGGACACGACTCTATTGGTCCCGGCAGACTGCCTAATGGCGCTTATACGCCTGGGGGAGGGTATACCCTCGGCACGTGGGTCGAACGCGCCAAGAAGGTCTTTGGCGTCACAAGAGTGAACATTGTCGGCCATTCGATGGGTGGTCTATGGGGCAGAGACTATGTAGCCAACTGGGATACGAACAATAGCGTTGACAAGCTGATTATGCTCGGCACACCCAACGCGGGCAGCCAGTGGGCTGACTTGGCGACACGTGCATACAACCAATGCGATGGCGATCCTGATCCTGCTTGCGGGGTACTCAGAGGGATGTACGAGCGGCGCATGCCAATGGTGGCACAGCTTACGACCAGTTTTATGGAAGCCTACAATCGTGGGCGGGGTGGCATTCGTGTGTTCGACGTTTGCTACTACGACCTGCCTGGTGAGCGATGGGATTCCCGTAGCGGAAGGTCTACTCTCAGTGACGATGTAGTCAAGACGGAGAGCGTAAAGGCCCTGGGATACAGCACGCATCTTCTGGCCGTCGTCCTGGATGACCTGCCTCCTTTCCCACTTCAGAGTGTGCATAGCCAGGAACCTCAGCGCTCCAGCTTTCAGGATGCCCTTTCACCTGTCTACGGAATGATGGCCAACAGCTACAGCGCCTACTGTCCCGCCAGAAATACCCTTAGCCCAGATGATGCGCCTGCATCCAGCCATCCGATGTTGTGGTCTGGCTCCGTAGGTCTCATCCAGAGTGGAGAGACTCAGACGACAACAGTGAGCATTGACACATCAAACAAAGCCACCTTCGCTATCGGGTGGATGAACCCAACATCTACACTTACCTTATCGTTGCGTGACCCGATGGGTCAGGTGCTAACCCCAACCAACGCCTACACCGGGAGCGTGTTCGCCGCATTGCCGGACGGGATGCAGTACATCGTGAGCGATCCAATACCAGGACTCTGGCAGGTGGTGGTAAGCGCCGAGAGCACATTGGCCGACGGGGAAGCTTATTACCTCGGTGGAGAGATCGTGGGAGGAGTGCAGCTTCAGCCTGCTATGAGTAGCACATTCACGAGCATAGATAGCAGGGTGTTATTGACCACCACCGTACAGGACACCGGCCCGATTACGAACGCAGTGGTAACGGTTAATGCTGTCCTGCCATACACCAATGGCTACACAGAGACGCTATTCCTTTCCCACAGAGGATCCGGAGTTTACACGGCTGTGTTTACGCCTACGGTTGCCGGAAGTTATGCTATGGCCTTCTCTGCCGTGGGCACGAGCCACCTGGGGGAGAGTTTCAGCCGAGTGAGTACGCTTCAGCTACAGGTGGCATCTGGAGCAGTCCTCACCGGAGGGTACGCTGAAGAGGCAACAGATAACAGTGGAGATGGGTTGTTCGATCACCTGATGATCACGACCACGGTTATGATCACCCAGAGTGGCCTCTATAGGGTGAGTGGGCACCTCTTCACGATAGGAGGCCAGGAGATCGCCGGCAGCACCGCGCTGTACACGGTGACTACGGGAACACAGGACCTACCATTGAGCTTCGATGGCGGCGAGATAAGCGTGAGCATGGCAGATGGACCTTACCAATTGAGGGACCTAACGTTCACACAAATACTGAGTGATGAGCTTACTGTGGGGAGCGTGCCGGTGGCGTATACCACTAACCCCTACAGCAGGTATAGCTGGTCGCGGGCAAGTGTGGTCAAATGGGGAGAGGGAAGCGCAGCCGGAGTGGACACGGACGGCAACGGCTTGTACGAGTGGTTGCAAGTCAGCGTGCCGGTGGACGTAAGGGAAGCGGGGGTATACAGCGCCAGCCTCAATCTAGCGGGTCCAGATGGCGTAGTTATCGTGACCACTGTAGCCGATGGACTGTACTATGGGCAGGGTTATAACGAAGTGGTGGCCCGGTTCAGCGGGCCCGCGATCAGGGCTGCTGGTCTGGATGGACCGTACACTATGCAGGACATGGTCATCTGGAGAGGCGAGGAGAGTGGATCGCATATCGAGGGGCAGATAGCGCAGAGTGAGGCATACCAGAGTACGAGCTTCGAGAAGGGGTTGGTTGTGCATGTCACGTGGCAGGGGCGACCCTCTCAGCCGGATATGAAGCAGCAGCTGCCGTTCACAATGACGCTGGAACTAGGAGGCAACAGGTATGAATACGGGCCAGTGAGCACGGACTCAAGCGGGTTCTATACAGCAACAATAGGCTCGCTGGTGCCTGGCACCTACAACTGGTGGATAAAAGGACCGCAATACCTGTCGAACTCCGGTACGGTTACACTTTCGGGCAGTGCGCTAACCCAGGTGGAAATGGGGCTGATGAGAGTCGGTGATGCAAACGATGATAATGTAGTGGATATCACCGACTTCAGTCTCTTGAGAGCCTCGTTTGGGGAATCAGCGGGAGACCCCGGGTACAACGCTAACACTGACTTCAACCGGGACAGCACGGTAGACATCACCGATTTCAGTCTCCTGAGGGCCAATTTCGGCACTTCGGGTGCGCCTCCGTTGCAGGGTGCGAATGCACAGCAAGATACATCCACCAAATCTGATCCTGGCACTGCATACTTAGAGCTGAGGCCGCAAGGAAAGGTTCCCGCCAACGGCGGGAGCGTGAAAGTGGGGGAGAGGTTCGTGTTGGAGCTCTGGGTGAACTCAGGCTCCCATAACAACCTGGTGGGGCAGCAGAGCTATCTTCAATTCTCTAGCTCGATGCTACAGAATGTGCGAGCGACTTCTACAATATGTGAGGCAACACCCAATATCACCCCTGATCTGTTGGTGTTCGATACAGTGTTGCAGAACGAGGTTTGTAATAGTCCTGGCGGTTGCGCGTTCCGAGGGCTGAAGGTGGCACCTGGTTCTATAGCTTTTGCCTCAGGAGCTATGGGCAATCCCTCAGCAAAGGGAGCCTTCCGAGTAGGGGAGATTGGGTTGTGTGCTGTGGCTCCTGGGCAGGCAAAGATTAGCTGGCAACTGAACGCTGCCATCAAGAATGGCAGCGACACCAAACTGGTGGACAAGGAAGGGGAGCAATCCAGCGATATGAAGCGTTTTACTGATTTCATCGTCGATGTAGCTGATGGTAAGCCATAGCTGGCACTTAGAGATCAGTATTATCAACGTTGGTGAGAGGACAGGGCTATGATAAAGCTTGAACTTAAAGTTACACAAAGCATAGCTACTTTGGTACTGGTGCTCTCTATGCTTAGCCCTTTCCTCTTGCTGCATACAACCAGCAGTGAGTTAATGAAAGTAGCTCAAGCCCAGGTTGACACCAGCGCTTCCATGCAAAGTAACGCGGGCATATCGCCATTCCCCATGTATGTGCCGGGCAGCCGCACTGATGTCTCGCAGCTGCCAACGCAAAAAACGACCCTAGATCATTCGGCTAAAGCACCTGAGACGTCCTACGATGGCCTTCCAAGTAATCCTGGATATCCCATAAATCGCTTTACCCAGGATGATTTCGATGAATTGCAGCCTCCTTATGGAGCATGGTACCCTTCAGCTCACCTCTGGACCATCTACCAAGGCGGGAACAGCGGCATCGTACCAGGGCACACCCCAGAGAACAACTGGTCACACCAATGCTCTCTAGCTTTGGCGTTGCCTAACTGTGGTGCCATTGATATCGGCCTTGTGTCTGGCACGCCTATCTATTCGGTGGACAGCGGCACAGTGAGGACTGTCGTCGCACTGTCGCCTGAGAACAATTTCGGCCCGTGGCTCGTAATCATCCAGAATGATAACTCTGATACATACGCGATGTATGCACATTTGAGCTCTGTTGATGTAACCTCATATCCCCCACAACACATCGAACAAGGTCAGCGCATTGGACTCTCAGGAGCTAGCGTAGACTCGTCAGGATCGCACCCACACCTGCACTTCGGCATAACTCAGCGTGCTTATGATTACAACAACGATAGGTATGTATACATTCCCATCAACTTACGATTTCTTCCAGGACTTGCTTGGAACTATGACCCTAATCATCCCAACGATCCCGACTGGGCATGCACGAACTCAGGGTGTGGCACAGCGAGCGGGATACCGGAGTTCTTCCCCGAACCAAACTATCAACCGTTAGACGCTCAACAGGTAAAATCTCAGTCTTTCGCACACTCAAGATCAACTCTAGTAGGCACACGCATTGGCAATGATTCTATAGAGTCCTTGAGGGTTCCCTCTGGCTATAGCGTGACTATTTACGAGCATAGCATCGACCAGGGACTTGGCCGGTCCCTTCGATTTGATGGTCCAATCTCAGTTTCCGATCTTGCTACTGTCGGCAGTGTAAACCTCAGCAACAAGGTGTCGTCGTTAGCAATATGCAGGGCTAACGATTGTCCGCCCGTTGCATCGCAAGTTCTATGTGTTGCCCCTACTGCTATTGCTACCCCTTCACCCTGTACAAATTCCATAGCATACACGCGCATCCAGGATGCTATCAACTCTGCCCAATCTGGCGCAGAGATACGTATTGCCGCAGGCACATACAGAGGCAGCCCTAATTACCAATCAGGTGTAGCGTCACCCTATGTCAGCAATGTAGTCACCCTAACGAAGAATGTGGTTATTGTGGGCGGATATAGTACCAATGATTGGACCTCAGCTGAAGGTCCAAACCTCACCGTGCTTGATGGTCAAGGTAGTACGGCTGTGGAGATTCAAGGTACAAACTCGCCAGCTATTCAGAACCTCACAATCAGCAATGGAAGCATCGAAAACAACAATGGCACCGTGCATGTGTACGCTGGCTCTCTATACATCAGTTCTGGCAGTGCCAATGGGCACTTAGATATTGGGGGCGGGTCAGAACTCAACGTAAACGGTACGCTTCAGAGCGGTACCAGTATTACAGGATACGGACTACTCTCTGGCAACCCTACGCTCGCTGGTCCCGTCAGCGTTAACAATCTCACTGTAGTAGGCGGGAACCTAAATGTTGCAGCACCTTTGACAGTGCGTAACCTCAGCGTGTCAGGTGGATCTATCTCGGGTTCGGGCACCATTACCGTTACAGGTAGCATGAATTGGACAGGAGGTAGAATTGCTGCTGGAGG
Source organism: Chloroflexia bacterium (assembly GCA_036399775.1). Classification (GTDB taxonomy): domain Bacteria; phylum Chloroflexota; class Chloroflexia; order QHBQ01; family JADMIH01; genus JADMIH01. The sequence continues at coordinate 340,563 of DASWMJ010000089.1, forward strand.
AGGTGCCACAATCTCACCAGGAGCGACGCTGAACATAAGTGGCTCAACACATAAGTATCTCAGCAGCACCCTAAACAACCAGGGTACCGTTACGTGGACAGGAACTGGTGATCTCTATATGCAGGACAATAACCCTACCATCAACAACAGTGGCTTGTTCGACGTCCAGAATGATCAGCGTTTCCTGCCGTGCGGTACCTACTGGTGCGACTACACAGGCCACTTCAATAACAGCGGCACATTCCGCAAGTCAGTAGGTTCAGGTACGACTGAGTTCTTGTACGACATGATCTTCAACAGCACTGACACTGGCACTGTTCAGGTTGAGAGTGGTACGTTGTCAATACCGAGCCAATCTGAGCAAAGCGTCAGCAGTGGAAGCTTCAATGTTTCCTTAGGTGCTACATTGCAGTTTACAGGTGGGATCTATGGCCTTGCGTCTAGTGCAAGTCTCAATGGGGCTGGGACTGTCTACATCTCAGGATCTGTCATATTCACAGGTACTCACACAATTACCCCTACACTTATGCTAGGAGGTGCTCTCATAGCTACGGGAGGCACACTCAGCATACGCGATGTTTCTATGGACGCTGGTGGCCTGTATGGAAACGGCGGAACAAGTATCATCAACATCACAGGGACCATGAATTGGAGTGGCGGTAGAGTACAAGGTGCTACCTTGAACATAGCACCAGGAGCGACGCTGAACATAAGTGGCTCGACACATAAGTATCTCAGCAGCACCCTAAACAACCAGGGTACCGTTACGTGGACAGGAACTGGTGATCTCTATATGCAGGACAATAACCCTACCATCAACAACAG
>DASWMJ010000090.1:0-5827 GCA_036399775.1 Chloroflexia bacterium
GTCTCTACCAGAAGGGAGACCCTACGGCTAAAGATAGCTATCTCGTGCTTGAGTTGGTCAGGGTGTCGCAGGGCAGCGTATGACCGCCTCTTTTCGGACCCAAGTGTGGATGAAGACCCTGCCAAGCCGCACGCACCTGGAGCGCGACGAAGATTTCATGTGGTCGGCGGAGAATGGCGTAGCTCATGCCGTGATAGATGGTATGGGCAGCGTCAGGCGCATGGTGAACGGGCAAGAGGTGGGAGGCGAGCACGCTTCCAGGCTCATAGGCAAAGTGCTGGGAGAGCGATTGGAGGGCCTGCCGCATGACCTCTCTATCCAGGCAGCCCGCGAGTTGTTGAGCGTAGCGGTGGCGGAAGCAGGAGCACGGGTCTTCCGTGAGATAAATGCGTCGGGCCAGATACCCCAAAGCGAAATCCCGGAAGGGAAGGAAATGCTGGACGTGATGCCTGCCGCCGTGATGACCACTGCAATCATATGCGAGGGTGGCCGCCGTGCCGTGCTTGGGCAGAACGGCGATACGCGAGGCTACCTCTTCTCCGGCGGCGAATTGATGTTGCTCACAGAGGACCAGGATGCCGTGCAGTTCGACGTGGGGGAAGGCAAGTTGACGGCTGAACAGGTCTACGCCATACAGGAAGCGGTAGACACTTTCGACGGGCGCGACATAAGCCAGCTTGATCCGCTCGCCCGGAGCTATTTTGTGCGAAGGCACCTGGCGTTCGGGCAGATCGGCGACGAGGAGACGCCGCCACCCCCCGCATTTACCACCATCGAGCTACGGCCCGGCGATATGCTGCTGCTGTGCAGCGATGGGGTCTACAGCAACCTGACCACGCAGGAGATGGCGGACGGAATGTCGTCTGTTGACCCTGCCGCTACCCTGGTTGACAGGGCCGATGCGCGGTCCGCGGGGCGCACCCTGCCCGATCCATCCGACCTGGGCGCGCCCTACAACTACAGGGCGCACCAGGACGATATTACTGCTGTGGTAGTGAAGATAGAGTGGTGATTTCGGATTGCGGATTGCGAATTGCGAATTTGTTTTGAATGAGAGGAGAAGCGAGATGGACTTTGGTAGGAAGAGTTTTATGAGGGCGGCGGATGGCGGGGAGGTGACCGGGCGGGGGCCTGTGACGAACTGCGCCAGGTGCGACAAGTGGATAGCGGGACCGGGGCCTGCGCTGTGCGACGACTGCAAAGCCGAGGGGTTTGAACTCTGCGCGCATTGCGGCACGCGGGTATCGAATGGCACCACGCCATATTGCGATGTGTGCGCTGAGGAGATAGTAGGGGCAGGGTAAATTGTATACTGCCAGCTATGAATTGATATAATAGTTCCAGTGTAACCGCAGTAAGTTGTGCCGGTTAAAGGGACAATATGGAAATTATCCGCGAAAGTAGCTTAGGGGATGAAGCCAGGGAGGCACTCAAACGCGCACAAGATACCAGACAACTTGTCGAAATCACCAATGAACAAGGACAGGTGATTGCGCGTCTTATCCCTGCTCATTATCCTGCTAACTCTACGGCTCATAATCGCGCCCGGACAGAGCTTGACAAACTGATAAACGCAATTAGCACCCACCTGCCTGAACAAGTAGATGCTGTTGAAGTCATACGTGATGTGAGGCGCTAGGTAAAGGGACAACTTACCAGGGCAAGTGTTATATCCGGCACCTACACGCCGGACACTTTTACGTACTGACATGCTGCTGGTCAACTTTTCTAAGGTAAGCAAAGACTACGCAGGCAACCCCATCTTTGATGAGGTTGACCTTGAGATTCTCGAAGGGGAGAGGATCGGCCTCGTGGGGGAGAACGGCAGCGGCAAGTCCACCCTCCTGCGGCTCATGGCGGGCGAGGATACGCCCACCGAGGGTGCCGTCACGCGCAGGCGCAACCTGATGGTCGGGTACCTGTCTCAGGAAGAAGACACGTCGCAGGGGCATAAGACGGTTTTTGAGGTGGTGGGAGAGGTCTCGCCTGAGGCGGCGGGGCTGGCAACCAGGTTGCGCGATCTGGAAGCGAAGATGGCCGACCCGCAGGTAGCCGGGGATGGCGATGCGATGGAGCGGGTGCTGGCGGCTTACGGGGAGACGCAGGAGAAGTTTGACAGGTTGGGCGGGTACGCTCTTGAGCACAAGGTAGAGGAGGTGTTGGGCGGCCTCGGCTTCAGGCCGGAGCAGTACGGGCAGCAGGTGGGGACGCTCAGTGGGGGTGAGAAGAAGCTGGTCAGGCTGGCGCGCCTGCTCCTCCAGAGGCCCGACCTGTTGCTGCTTGACGAGCCTGACAACCACCTCGACCTGGAAGCAAAAGGCTGGCTTGAGCAGTTCATCCGCGACTATCCAGGCACCGTGCTGGTCATCTCGCACGACCGCTACCTGCTGGACCGCGTGGTCAAGAAGATATTCCAGCTTGAGGACGGCAAGATTGACGTATACGTCGGCAACTACAGCTACTATTTCGAGGAGCGTCAGCGCAGGCTGATAAAGCGGCACGAGACGTACACCCTTCAGCAAGAGGAGTTGAGCCGCCAGGAAGCCCTTCTGAGGCAGTTGAGAGGGTGGGCCAAGCAAAACTCCAAGTTCGCGCCCCGCATGCGCAGTATGGAGAAGCGGGTGGAGCGCGCCCGGCAGGAGGCGTCGGAGCGGCCCGTGATGACGCGCGAGCGTATAAAGATGACCTTCGAGGCCGACCGGAGCGGCAAGAAAGTGCTGGAAGTGAAGGGGCTGAGCAAGTCGGCAGGCGGGCGGCTCCTCTTCTCACCCTTCGATCTCACCATCTGGTATGGGGAGCGGGTGGGCATTGTGGGCGCTAACGGCAGCGGCAAGACCACGCTCCTCAAGACGATAGTGCAGGCGCTACCCGCTGATTCCGGCTCAGCGAAGATAGGGGTGAGCGTCGTGCTGGGGTATTACGCGCAGGAGCAAGAGACTCTACCCCTTGAGCGCACGCCGATGGAGTTCGTGCGCAGTTTGAAGCCTATGACCGAGCAGCAAGCGATCAGCCTCCTGCGCCGCCTCCTCTTTTCTTACAGAGACATGCACAACACTATCAAGCACCTGAGCGGCGGGGAGAAGAGTCGCCTGCAAATCGCACGCCTCATGCTGACCGACGCCAATTTCCTGGTGTTGGACGAGCCGACTAACAACCTCGATATAGCGTCTATAGAAGTGCTGGAATCGGCGCTGGACGATTTTGATGGTACAATACTCGCCATCTCCCACGACCGCTACTTCCTCGATAAGGTCGTCACGAAGATAGTAGCTATCCATGAGGACAGGCGGGTGCGCGAGTACGCGGGTAACTTCTCGTATTACATCGAGAAGTATATGTTGGCGCCAGGCATCAGGTAATCTTACAAAGGATGCTCCGGCATAAGACAATCAGAGGAAGGAGGCATACAATGATAGAACATTCTGTAGACATCACAATCAACCGCCCGGTCGCTGAGGTTTTCTCATGGCTAACCAACGCGAAGAACCACCCCAGGTGGGACTCAGGGTCCGTTGAGATGACATCAGAGACACAAGGTCCCTGGCATGCCGGGATGACTTTCCACGAAGTACGCAAAGTGGGGGGCCGTAACACGACTGTAAAATCAAGGATTGCTGCGCTTGAGCCGGATCGCCGGTTTGAAATCGAGAGCTTGACGGGACCTGAATGGCATGGGACGTGGCTCTTTTCACCGGCAGACTCGGGTTCGGGCACCCGCCTACAGTTCAAAGGGCAGTTGGGCTTCAAGGGTTTAATGAAGCTGATGGAGCCGCTAATCGGTGGCTCGTTTAAGAAGCAGGTGGATACAAACTTTGCCAAGCTAAAGAGCATTCTCGAAAGCGAAGCATAGAGGGTCTAAACATGAGCCAGAACAATGAGAGAGACAGGTCCGCCCTTTTTGGCTGCCTGGGTACCATAGGGGCCGCCATCATATCGGGCATTTTCCTGCTGATAAGCACCGGCGTGGTAAGCATGGACGCAGGGATATTTCGCATCGGCAAAGGGTCTAACGCCCAGCCGACCTCTATTACGCAAGGGCTGTCAACAAACCCGTCGCCCGCGAGCGATACACCCACCGAGGCAACGGCTGTAGTCAAAGCCCCCACACAAGGGGCAAACACCCAGCCTGCGGGCGTGCTGGTAGTGGGGCAGGTACGAGAGCAAGACGGCATTTCTCTGGCGGTCACCAATATTGAGATCACGACGGAAGACTCAGGCAGATTTGCCGCCAGGGTCAACTTTCGCCTGCTGAACAAGACAGGCAAGAAGCTGCTGGCTACCCTCGATTGGGACAAGGTCCACCTGGAGGACAGCCTGGGCAACCGCTACGTAGAATGGCAGGGGCAAGATAGCGAATCGGTCACATTGGAGCCGCAGGCAAGCAAGGGCTTCAGCAAGTACTATAGTTCAGGACCGGACGAGGGAAGCAAGATACCGGCGAGCGCGGAGTTCGTGGACGTAGTGGTAGAGCAGCTATCTCACGTCAGCGACGCACGGTGGCGCTTCAACATCAACGCCCCACTGGTGCCCATGCCCACGCCCGAACCGGCAAGCGTAAAGGCAGCAGGTGAAAGCTGGGAGGAAGATGGGTTGGAGCTGACGGTAAGAGAGATTGAGGTCACGGCAGGCAACGATGCAAGCTATGCCGCGCAAGCTTCATTCGAGTTGAAGAACACGTCCAACAGGCGGCGGCTCGTGGAGATAGACACAAACTATATCTACATGTTGGACAGCTTGGGCCAGAGGTACGGCAATTGGCAGGGGGGAGAGATAATGTCCCAGTGGATAGAGCCGGGCAAAGAGTGGAAGTTCAAAGGATATTACTCGCTGATGGTAAGTGACCAGAGCACCGTACCCACAGATGCAGACTACATGCTGATCAAGGTAGAGCAGTTAGGGCCGCTCAAAGACAAGACGTGGCGATATGACATTGCGCGTTAGGGGTTAGGGGCTAGGGATTTGGGGTCAGGACGTGCTCAAGGCTGTCCATAAAGAGGGCGCGATTGGTTAGATGCGCGTAGGGGCGTGATTTATCGCGCCCTTACATTTATCTTATCGAGCGCATCACCTTTGACACTAACACGGGGGTATGCTATTCTTCCTCCGAAAAGATTGTGATAAGCGGCACATGCGAAAGCTGGTAATGTAAGACGTAAATCGTAAACCCCTAAACAATATCTTAGCTAACTTTGTGCTCTTTGTGTCTTTGTGGTTCAATAATCAGGCATCGAGGAGAATATGGACGAGACTGCGGCTAATATTATAGCGAGAGAAACGGCCCTGGCTGACTTCGACCATGCGCGGGATGACTTTGTAGACGCTATGGAGCAGGTGCCTGACGAGGCGATTGATTATAAGCCGGAGGGTGAAGATTACACCCTGGGCTACATGGTGCCGCACGTCGCGGGGAGCATCAGCATGTACAGTACCGTCCTCGACATGATGCGGGACGCGCAGTACGAGGAAGTACGTTTAGCGGCCATGCCGGATGAAGTAGACCAGATAAAGCACCGCTACGAGGCGCGACTTGCCGTGCCGTTGCGGGCCGAGGCGCGCTTGCAAGACCTTGAAGAGTTGGAAGAGTTGCACGACAGGATGGCGTCACGCCTGCGCGATCTGGCTCACGAAGATTATGGCCGTCCATCAGCCGTATTCTACCCAGGCGCGGGCGAAGCCTACCCGACGCGCGCCTCCGACATAATCGGTTGGCTCACCGATCACTACCGAGAGCACGCCAAACAGGTAGCCGAGTTGGTCGAAGCCTGGAAGCAAACCAGAACCTGAACCGGAGTTATGAGTTTTGAATTATGAGTTTTGAGTTGCTGCA
>DASWMJ010000091.1:0-67194 GCA_036399775.1 Chloroflexia bacterium
CCCGACCAGGGCGACCCACCGGGTCGCCCCTACACGATCCCTGAATATTTCTGAGCTAATCCCCTTGACGCAGCTAAGAGGCTATGCTAATATAGGCTGCTGATACTAAGTATCAATAATTATAAATAGTGTTCAGGGAACGGAGAAGCATTGATGAGATCAAGGAGCGAACCATGGAGAAGCGCCATACTTATGCTTGGTTTATGCTTTGCGCTCATCATATCCGGCTGCGATAGCGGCCCGACAACGCCTACCCTCGCGAATACGCCTGGGGCGGCAAGGGAGCAGGTAAGTGTCGTGGCGAGCTTCTATCCTATCGAGTACCTTGCCCGGCGCATAGGCGGTGAGCACGTTGAGGTGTTCAACCCCGTGCCTCCTGGTGCCGAGCCGCACGACCTGGAGCTTTCGCCCCGCAGTATAGAGCGCATTCAGAAGTCGAGCGTCTTCCTCTACCTGGGGGAAGGGTTCCAGCCCGCCGTTGATAGGGCGCTGGACACCATCAAGGTGCCTGATCTGGTGGTGAAAGACGTCGCCGCGGGACTGCGATTGGTGCCAGGCGTAGATGAGCACGAGGAAGAGTCAAGCTCAGACCCGCATATCTGGCTCGACCCGGTGATGGCCCAGGACATCGCAGGCAACATAGCCGTTGCGCTCAAACAAGCCGACCCCGCTAACGCAGACACCTATACTGCCAACGCGGACAAAGTTAAGGCCGATTTTGCCGAACTGGATGCTGACTTCAAGTCGGGGCTGGCGAACTGCAAGCGCAAGGAGATTATCACCTCGCATGCGGCTTTCGCTTACCTGGCGAAGCGGTACCGGTTGGAGCAGGTGCCGATTACCGGCCTATCCCCTGAGGCAGAGCCAAGCCCGGCGCGTCTACAGGAGATTATCACGTTTGCAAAGGCGCACGACGCAAAGTACATCTTCTTCGAGACGTTGGTGGAACCGAAGGTAGCCCAACTTATAGCGAGCGAAGTAGGGGCGCAGACGCTGGTGCTGAACCCAATAGAGGGCCTCACGTCGGAGCAGGTCTCGGCAGGCAGCGACTATATGTCCATCATGCGTGACAACCTCGCCAACCTCAAGACCGCGCTCGATTGCGGCCCGTAGCACGCTTACGCCCTTTGCTCTGTAGCGATTTTACCGCCCGAAGCAGCCCATAACGCCTGCGCCACATCATGTGGCGTCCATGTGCGCTCATCGCATGTGTCCCTCAACTTCTCCGCGCGCTCGCTTAGCGCCTGGGCGTATGAGATGTAGTATTTCACCGTGAAGGCTACTGGGCCGAGATCGGGTATTTGCACCGCAACAAGGTCATCGAAGAAGGGGTATATTTGAGGGGCGTAGGCTGCCAGGGCTGCCGAAGCCGTCGCCGGTCCCACGCCCGCAAGCGCGGACAGCGTATTTACGGGCTTGCGTAAGTCCGGCACTTCTGAGAAGGCTTTGCGGCTCGCTTCGACAACGGCATCCGGGGGGTTGCCCTTTATCAATTGGCGGTTCCGCTCGCGCCAGGTGCCCCGCGTCATCTTCCAGACTGCTATCTCTTCAAGCTCGCCAACCGTTATATACGGCTCTTGCCTGGAAGCCAGCAGGGAGGGAAGCTCATTCCGGTACCAATCGTCGAATGTGATAAGACGCTCGCTGCCTTGCGCTGCTATCACCTGCGGGTAGCTCTCAAGCGCCGCATGCCACGCCCCGCAATCCTCTTGCTGCCATAGGCTCACACCCTTACCTTCTTTCATTTGTGCGAACACTCCTCCCATGTGATACCTCAGCCAATCTCCATCGCAAGCCTTAGATGCTTCTCATTCTACTGACGGTTGTCCATTTTGCAGGTTCGGGCAATAATAAGACTGTACCCTTAGCAGGAGAAAGGTAAGATGGTCCAGACGAGCAGACAACCTAATACCCGTAGGAACATCGCCCGCGAGACCGGATTGGCGTTGTCTGCCCCTATGTGCCGCCGCCCTGGCCTGACCACAGGTAAAGGCGCGTGGCTGGGAGGCAAATCCGGCGGCTCAGCCGCGCATCTCACCATGCGTAAGTTTAAGGCGGAAATTCAGGAATATCTTGATACAACTCCGAAAGAGCGCCGTAGCAGGACGCGACCGGGTGACTACAGAGTATAAGGTAGAGTATACACCCGAAAGCATCACAGGATGCACACCTGAGCGGCCCAATCAGCGGAGCCGCTCTTTTTATTCATGCCGAAGTGGCGAAATCTGGGAAACGCACTACGTTCAGAGCGTAGCGACGCAAGCCTTGGGAGTTCGAGTCTCCCCTTCGGCACCACCTATGCGGGATAGCTCAGTGGCGCAGAGCGTGTGGCCCATAACCACAAGGTCGAGGGTTCGAGTCCCTCTCCCGCAACCATACGCCCGAATTATGCGCCCATAGCTCAGTGAACAGAGCGGCTGGCTTCGAACTAGTTGGTCGGGAGTTTGAATCTCTCTGGGCGCGCCAGGTCGGTATGCGGACTGGTGAGGAGTGACTTTTCTCCCGGCAATAACAATAAGAGGCAAGCACCTCTTGCCTGCCTCTCTTTGTTGCTTACACCCTCTTACGTAGAGGGGACCGCTGATGTCTTGCGGTGTACCAGTGTGCCTGCATGCCAGGGCGTTCCGAGAGCAGGCAGCAGCACCCTGTCGAGACCTATCCACCCTGCGACCTTCCACGCCAGCACCAGCAAGAAGGCCACCGTCAACATGATCGGGTTCGCGCTGGTCGAGCCTGACAGCACTGCATCCCGAGAAAGCAGGCTGGCCAACTCGTCCCACCTCTCAATGTACTGGTCGTAGCTAAAAAAGGGTTGGGGCTCAAGGCAATGTTTGCCCCATCGCCCTTCTTAGGCTGAACGCAGTAATCGTATACCGCAAGCCCCTGGAAGTCGGTCAGCACGCTGATTGGCAGCTCGGTGCTCCAACCGTAGGAACGTACTTAATAGGCATACTTGGGATTGTGCCTGACATCCTCGGCTGGCTTCTTCGCCTTGACGTAGAATTTGGGTCGGCCCTCTATGTGATTCCGCTGGTCAACCAACAGCTACCCTTCCCATTGCAACGCTCAAGTTGGCACAGAATGCAAGCTCTCTAGGACTCTTGGCAGCCGTGTCATATAGGCATGCCCTATTATTGTGGTGAAGAACATTTCAACTTGATGGTGAAAAGTAAGTTACATATTTGTGAGTTGGCCAGGTACCCTCTGGCAATGAGAATGGGCATTAGTAGAGCAAGGGAGACCTAAGATGGCTTCTCGTACATCTTCGGCAAACAAGAAAAAAACATTCAATGAAAAGCTGCTAGATAAATTCCTGGATCTCGTTTGTCGCACGCTGGTCGGTATCATAGTTGGGGTTGTCCTTACTTACTTTCAAGTATGGAGGATTCTGCCGGATATCACAGCTGTATCCAATTTCCCTCCTGACAAACAGGGAGTTCGTTATTGCTCACCTTCCACGCCGGTGCCGATAACGCCGACACCGCGACCAACTCCCACAGACACTACTTCCACCAATGTCGGTTTATCAGCCACTGCGCCATACGTGCCTGCGCCTAGTGCCAGCAACTTTGTCAATTATCGGTTATTACGTCAATGGGAGGCACAGCCGGCCATCATTAGTGTATGTAATACGGCGCGTGTGTCTATTAAGATAGTAGACCGTAGCTTAGAGCCTTGGCTGACAACATTGCTGATGAATACTGGTCGGGCTCCACCGTTGGATTACGTCAGCCGTCTACAGGCTAAACATGAAGCTCAGCTATTCCGCGCTACTGACAACATGTACAATCAAATTTACCTTGTTTTATTCTGGACAGTGAAGAACGAGTCGCATCTAGGTGGTTTACATGAGTGGCGCACTTTTGTGTTTAAGTATCTATTGTTTGTAACCTTTTACGATTTGGGTCGTATTAACAACACATGGCAACCTGCATGTTTCGCTTCTTCATGCAAAACATGCAACGGAGTATAACATGAACAACAGCACCAAACTAGCTCAGGCACTAAAGGCTTTCTACTTTAAAAAAGGCAGGAAGTTCGTATTTCGCACTGGGCAGAACCTCAGCGAGTTAGCGCTTGATATGTGGGAAGAGCTTGGATTTAAGTCGTTTGATCAAGGTACTCTGTCGAAAGTGCTAAATGGAAAACGGCTCTTTACTTGGAGCCAATTTAACGCCTTTTGCAACCAGATGGGGGCCTCAGGCACGGAACGTCAACAGTTGAGAAATGTAATGGCCTATGACCTTTACCTTTTGGAGGGGCTAGATTTCGATCCCGCAGCCGATGTCAGTCTCAATCTATTTGAACAGGATCTGACTGAGGTTCGAAAGCAACGAACTAGAGGTAGTATTCCTTTTGCAAACTATCACGCTGCAATAGCCCTTCAACGGATGGAAGAAATCGCATCATCAGTTGTATCGGATACGCTCCGCGCCTCTATCAGGCGTATACATGCTCTAATAGGCTTCGAGAGTGAAATAATTAATAGAGTGCGCCTCCAGCCTGGTGCCGAGCTTATGCATAGAGGAATCGAACTCTTTGATGAGCTAATGTATCTTGCCGACACCGGAGTCGACAGCAAACTCGCCGGATTAGCTAATTATTCCAATGCAGACTTATACCACGTGCTGGGGTGGTTTGATGCTGCTATTTCTTGGAGTGATTTAACCCTGCAAACACTATCAACCGACAATATGGATCTACCTGTACAGTTGAGGCGCGCTAGGTTGGTAGATAAGGCTCACTTGGGCGATATTGATGGTGTTGAAGCCGAGAAACTCGAAATTGCAAAGCTAATAGATACTGGTGATCTCTCTAACGACCAGTTGTTTATCTTACATGAAGGACTTACACGGGCCAAACTAATAGTTGGTGATGAGAGCGCCTTCCTTAGTATGGAAGAAGCCCGGTCAAATCTGAGAGCAGCAGGTGATGAGAAGCAACCTATTCGAGAATTCCAACGAATACGGACAGAACTGGAACTTATAAAGGAATTCGATCGAGAAGTGGACGAAGAATTAGAGAGAGAGGCACGAGCAGCGATCGCTGAGGCCGGAAGGCAGCATTGTTTTAGGTTTCGAAGTGAGATTGAACTCTTACTGAATCACGCACTCAAGAAGCAAAGGAGACCGCCTCATGCCTGAGCGGAATTACCTCTCATACCAAGGTTTAATCTGTTGATTGGAATTTGTCTTCATTAGTGCCTCATCAATTTCGTCTTTTACTTCCAGATACTTCCTAAACGGCCTTGACCTCATACTCTGCTGCAACTTTTCTACTATCTCGTTCTCCGACAACTCTGGGAACTTGTTTCTAATATAGGTCTCAAGGTGGTCATAAACTCTCAAGATAGATTGAACCTCTTCGGCTTCTAGCATTGGAATCTCCTCGATAGCCTCACAAAATTGCCAGCCCAATGGCTAATGCTAGTAGGCAGCAATCTTCAACTGAATTGACTCTATTGTCTTTGGGAGCAGTGGAGGTAGGATTGAGTTACTGGTATTCTGGTAGGTGAGGTGGTAATCAGGTAATGCTTGGGCGAATGGACATATAGCTCTCAATTGCCACTTTAACGCTCAAGTGACTGATACAAACTCTATATCAAGATGCAAAACGCAATTCAGCAACACGATGGTTGTTACAGCATTTAGGCCGTTCATTCAAATTGATGATCAGCCGTGCTGAGGGTAGCATGCGGGCTAATTGTGTGTCAAGTTTCCACATAGAAGTCATTCTAGATCGCAATGAACATGTGCATAATGCCCGTTCAATGCTATTCTTTTACTTCGCCTATCATATTTATCTGCTGACCTCCGATATTCACTTGTGCAGCGGTCTGGATTTTCACCTCAGGAGCATACCTTCTTAGATCATGTAGTTGCCTCAGAGTACGTAAGAAGAGCCGGTTGAAGCGATCACCCATAGCAGCCGCCTGTTCAATAACCTCATAGCTCAGTGAACAGAGCGGCTGGCTTCGAACCAGTTGGTCGGGAGTTTGAATCTCTCTGGGCGCGCCAGGTCAGCACGCAGGCTGACAAGAAAAACATGACACATCCCGAATTTTATTTTTCGGGGTCTCATGTGTAGGATCACCCTACTATGTCACCTCTATAAAAGAAAAGTGTTCAAAAACAAGAAAACAGTCGGCTGAGCCGACTGTTTTCTTGTTTTTGAACTAAAGGTTTTACGCTTGCCAGGCGCAAATCTAAAATGCGGGGTGACCCATGATTACACCCTCCTTACGTAGAGGGGACCGCCGACGTCTTGCGATGTACCAGTGTGCCTGCGTGCCAGGGCGTTCCCAGCGCGGGCAGCAGCACCCTGCCAAGACCTATCCACCCCGCGACCTTCCAGGCTAGCACGAGCAAGAAGGCTGTGAAAGAGGAGGTTTACCAGGGTAAAAATTTAGTGAAAAATTTGGGCACGCTAGCAGCACACAACGCGCTAAGGCAGGCAACTAATCTTTGCGGGTGGCTCCGGCCACTCTGCCGGACTGTGGCGCAGCCGCGAAGGAGGCACTATCTCCCGCACTCCATCTGGGCGCGTCCAGGTCCACTCAAGGCCGTTGAAGTTGCCGGTAGCATCGAGGTCCAGCCGTACCTTGTGCCAGCCCTCCGGCAGGGCTAGTGTGGCAGTTACTCCCCGGAAGTCACCCCCGAAGAAGCTGTCGGGTGTCACCGGCGCGTTATCGCACAGGTCTATCTCCACTACGCCGTCCAGCGCCAGCCGAGCATGCGCGTCGGTGCGTAGCTCCATACCGTAAAGCCCACCTTCCGCGTACACCTCCCCTTCCCACCGGATGAGGTCGCCCCCTCCTGTAACGGGTGCGAGCGGTACCAGGTCGGGGTCTCGCTCCCCTGGAAGCGGTATGGGAAGGCCGGTATCTAGGGCGCTATCGGTCCTCAAGACGCCCGACCCAACAAAAGGATCGATGCGATGCGTTATTGATGTGCCGTTCATGGTCGCGGCAAGACCCTTGTCGGGCGGTTGCGGCCACAATAGCGTGCTCTCCACCTCAGCAGCCTCAGCGCCACCCTCCTGCAACAGCAGCCGAAGATCGCGCGGGCCGTCCAACCCGATCTCCACACTGAAGGGCAGCCACCCTTTATCAATCGTGACGGGCGCACCGGATTCTACACGTTCACCCTGGACCCGCAAGACGCTACCACCCGCGCCTTCCACGAAGAGACGTTGGGGCGCGTTACCTTCCGTAAAGAAAGCGCCGCTCCAGGTGGCGGTCACTGGATAGATAATTCCTACATCATCGGGTAGAGCACCCACTGACGGCACCTCACCCTGCCACGTTACATCACCTGACAGGCCGGGGCTGAGCGTGAGGAGCACGCCATACCTGTCCATAGCTTGCGCGGCAGTCACCCGGTACGTCATGCCTGCCGGGCCGCCGGGTGTCTGCATTGGCTCGACACGCCCATCTGGGTAATATTCCCGCACTAAAGGGAGGTATTGGGCCTGGTCGGCGTTATTGAAGACGAACACGAGGTCTTTTGATGGGTCGCCCACCAGGGGCAGCGCGCGGCTGGGGTTGAGAAAGTCGCTGGCCTCAATATGGGGGGCCATCATATCGCGTATCTCAGGGTAAAAGGTCTGCCGCGAGTTGCCCACGAACCTCACGCGGTCATTTGCGTCCAGGGTAGCCAGGAATCGCCCTTGCGCGGCCTCAAAGGATGGTGGGACCTGGGCAGGGTACGCCACCAGGTAATAATAGCCGTTGGCGAGCGCCAGCCCGGACATGGCAACCCCTACCAGGACGCAACCCCCAAGCCACCACCTGCGGCCCAACCGCCCCAGCCATTTGAGCCACAGGGCCGGAAGAGTCGCCAACACCAGAAAGAAGGCGGGAAAAGCGGGTGCCCACCGTGCGAAGGCAGGGATGTGCTCCTGCGCCACCAGCGTGCCTCCGACGAAGACCACGCTGGTGCCCCACAGCAGCAAGAGGAACGCGCCCGGCTGCCGCCATCTCGATGCAAGTACGCCCACTCCCAACAGCACGAGCAAAGCGGCATGCGGCGTGAGGAACGGCCCCCAGTAAACGTTGTCCCGGCTGCGAATCACGCTCAAGCTGAGGAAGTTGTTCCACACCAGGGGCGACAGGCTGTTCCAGTCGGCTACTATCTGCTCCCAGGTTGCCGGGATTACCGGCGGCACGTTCATGCGGGTAAGGCCCCGCCCCGCCCACATCTCAGGGTGGCTGACGAAATAGGCGAGCAAAGGCCCGAAACCCACCACGAAGCCCACACCTACCAACGCGAGATGACCAGCCAAAGCGCACGCCTCCCTGAAGTGGAACACCGCCAGGTAAGCCAGGAAGGTCACGAGCAGGTAGGGGAGCAGCCGTGTGCCGTAGTAGGTATACATGCTGAGGCCGGCCGCCAACCCCGCCCATGCGAAGTCGGCTGGCCTGCGTGATTGCAGCCCTTTGAGTAGATAGTAGAAGCAGACGGTCCAGAAGAAAGGCGTAGTCATGTTGACTATGGAGACGCGGCTGTAGTGGACGGCCACCGCCGAAGTAGCCCACGCAAAGGCCGCGATGGTAGCCGCCACCCTACCCGCCAGCAGCCGCCCCAGTGCGTAGATAGGTACAACCGTCAGCGCGCCCACGAGCGCCACCCCCAGGCGCACGCCACCCAGCCCCGTGCCCACAATATGCATGAGGCCGCCCGAAAAGAGGAAGGGCATGCTGGGCAGGCTGGTGCTGTGCCAGGTGGTTGTGAAGATGGAGATGGGCGGTCCTTTATAGAAGCGCATAGCCTCTGTGTAGGCTATCGCCTCGTCGTAGTGGAAGCGCCAGGGGATGTCGTTTAGCCAGGCGCAATAAGTGAAGAGCGCCAGCATCACCAACCCACCGAAAGCGACGATCTCGCCCCGTGTCCAGGGCGGCCCAACAACGTCATTCCTGCCCGAAGGATGCCAACGGGCGCACGCCGCGACCAGCAGGGTCATGCTCGCCAGCCATAACACCCCTTGCAGTCCGAACACTTCGCCGGGAGCGGCAAACCATGCCAGGATACCACCCCAACATAGGAGCAGCGATCCGGCCATCGCGGATATACGTAGGGCCAACTCGCGCCGCGATTCTATACGTATAGTGCTCGGCGGATCGTGGGGCGCAAACAGAGGCCTCTCCGGCGTGCTACCCCATGCCAGACCCGTCACTAGCATAGCTGTAAGCAGTAAGGCCGCGCCGAGTACGCGCCACTCTTGTAAGAATAAGAGTGCCTCGCCAAGCCCGCCCAACAGTAACGCGAACGTTCCTAGCGTCGCCACACGATTGGTAGGGATGAACCGCATCCATTTAGGAGGTGATATAGCTATGTCGGCACCCGCATCATGCTCTGCACGGCTCATTCACGCATTTTAACGTAAGTGAGGCAGTTGGGGAAGAAAGGTTATCTGGAAGGGTAGAGGGTTTGAGCGTCAGCCTTCGGAGATGAGGACCAATTTATCAATGTGCGCGAAATGCTTACGGTTGTGAGAGACGAGAGGTAGGTTATTTGCGATGGCTGTTGCGGCAATCCAGGCATCTGCCGTATTTATTTTGCGACCTTTCCTTTGTTCAGTCTCAACTACTTCAGCCCACATACGGCATAAGGTTCTGCTGGAGCGATGCATAGCAAATTGCTTCAAGTAGGCGTTGAGGCGAGCTATGCGAGCCGCACCCCAGTTGTTGTGCAACACCCATCTTTCTAGTTCGGCTATAGACATGAAAGAAACCGTCAGTAATCTGCCGGTCAAGTGAGGCCGGTACAAATCAGCCTCATCTGCATCCTTGAATAGGTAGGAGATTACATCAGTATCCACGACGCAAGCAGAGGTCACGGGGCGCTTCCTGTTGGTAAGTCATCGCCGTTACCTTCATCGCGCCACTGTCGAATAGTCTTGATGAAATCCTCTATGCTTTCGTCTTCAGGCCAGAAATCGCCTAATAAAGAATTGAAGTCGGTAATCGGCTTTACCCCCTGCTCCTTTGCCAGCATCTCTACAGTATGCTGCTTATAAAAATCGGAGGTGTCTTGCCCTGTTCGATCATCACCATTTAATGTGCTAAACTCCACAACCTCATCCGGATGTACGTTCAACACGCTCGCAATCTTGCGAATTGTGGTCAGCTTGGGCCTATTTCCCCTTTGTATCCTCTGGACCGTTTTGGCCGAGACGCCCGCCTTATTCGCTAATTCTTCAATCGTCAGGTAGGCTCTTATCCGGTGTTGTTCTAGTGTAAGCTGAGGCATATGTCCCTCCCCATCTTGTGCTCGCATACCTTGCTCTTTATGACCGACAATACCATCTACACGATAACAGTATACATCTCCGTTTCCTACCAAACAACAGACGCTAACAGGCACGAGCCCGAAAATACATCGGCGGACCGATACGACGTTCCCCTGCCTCATGCTATATAATTGTGAAGATTAATATCTTACCAGGAGCAGAAATGAACCCCAATCCGAAAGCATACCGGCTGCCCACCCACGCCCTCCCCAGGCGTTATGACATCAAGATAGACGCCCGGCTGGGCCGCCAGGCTGTGCACGGCAGCGTCACCATCCAACTGGATATACGCGAGTCGCGCAATGTGATAGAGCTACACGCCCGCGACATGCTGCTGTCGAAGGCCACCCTCACAGTTGGCGACAGGACGCTCGATGGTGACATCACCCAGGACGAAGAGCGCGAGATGGCCGCCATCAAGTTCGATGAGTCGCTCCCCACCGGAGAGGCCACTCTCCATATAACCTTCGACGGCGCTGTGAGCAGCGGCCTCGAAGGTCTCTACCTGGCGAAAGACGGCCCCGAAGAGTGCCTATGTACCCAATGCGAAGAGACCGACGCCCGCGCCGTCTTCCCCTGCTTCGATGAGCCTACCTTCAAGGCGCAGTTCGCCTGGGAAGTCACCACCGCGCCCGAACACACCGTCCTCGCCAACGGACCATGCATAGACGTGAAAGAGAGCGAGAACGGCAAAACGTGGACCTTCGCGCCCAGCAAGACCATGTCCAGCTACCTCGTAGCCCTGGTCATAGGCGACGTGGCCTCCACAGAGGAGCAGGTAGTCAACGGCATCCCCCTCCGGGTGTGGGCGCTGAAAGGCAAAGAGGAGATGGGCGAGTTCGCCAACGGCTTCACCGCCCGCCTCCTCCCCTGGTATGAAGAATACTTCGACGCGCCGTACCACTTCGACAAGCTCGACCAGGCAGCCGTGCCGGGCTTCTCGGCGGGCGCGATGGAGAACAGCGGCCTCGTGATCTACCGCCAATCGGCCCTCATTATGAACCCGGAGACGGCGTCATGGTACGCCGAGAAGCGCATCGCCCACGTCGTGGCGCACGAGTTTGCCCATATGTGGTTCGGCAACCTCGTCACTATGAAATGGTGGGACGACCTGTGGCTGAACGAAGCCTTCGCCGAGTGGATCAGCCACAAATCGGTCAACGCCCTGCAACCCGACTACGAGATATGGAACGACTTCCAGACCGGCAAGAACGAAGCCCTTGCCGATGACGCCCTGGAAAGCACCCACCCCATCTACAGCCCCGTAGAGACCCCGGCTGAGGCAACCGAACTATTCGACAACATCACCTACGACAAGGGCTGCGCCGTCATGCATATGCTGGAGAACTTCCTGGGCGATGAAGCTTTCCGCGCCGGGCTGCGCACCTATATGAAGGAGTTTGCTGAGAGCAACGCGGCGGGCGCGGACCTGTGGCGGCACCTACAGAACGCCGCAGGCCAGCCCGTCACCGACATCATGACCAGTTGGATTACCCAGGGCGGTTATCCCATCTTGAAGATAGCCCTGGACGGCAACACCCTCAGCCTGAGCCAGCGCAGGTTCTTCTCCACGCCGGACGTAGGCGCGAACAACGAGCAGCTATGGCACATCCCGCTCATCATCCGTTACGAGGATGGTGAGGGTGTACATACCCAGCGCGCCCTCATGTCGGAGCGCGAGGCTACCGTGACTCTCAACGTGGCGGGCGATCTCAAGTGGGTGTACCCCAACGCCGACGAGATCGGCTTCTACCGGCAGAACCCGGACCGCAACATGGTCAAGAATGTGCTCGCCAACCTGGACAAGCTCACTCCCCTTGAGCAGATGGGCCTGGTGGGCGACCAGTGGGCGCTCGTTCGCAACGGCAGCCAGTCTATAGCACAGTTCCTGGACGTGCTCTCCGCTTTATCGGGCACCGACAATTACAGCGTACTCGAAAAGGTGGTGGGCCGCCTGCACTCGATAGACACCCTCCTGGAAGAAGCCGGGGATGAGGTCGCCATAGCGAAGTTCCGCGCATGGGTAGACGCCGCTTTCAAGGAGAAGCTGAATACGCTTGGGTTCGAGCCTAAAGCGGGCGAGTCGCAGAACGACGCCCAGAGGCGCGTTTCCCTGGTAAACGCTATGACCACCCTGGCTCAGAACCCGCAGGCCATAAAGCAGGCCGAGCAGTGGGCCGAGCGAGAAGCCGCCGACCCTGCCTCGGTGGATGCGAACC
This sequence comes from Chloroflexia bacterium, assembly GCA_036399775.1. Taxonomy (GTDB): domain Bacteria; phylum Chloroflexota; class Chloroflexia; order QHBQ01; family JADMIH01; genus JADMIH01. Next base: position 12,510 of record DASWMJ010000091.1, read on the forward strand.
TGGCGGGCATATTCGTGGGCGCGGCTGCCTATTTCGGTGACCGCGAGCGCTTCGACAAGTATGTTGATGTTTACGTCAATCGCCGGGAGAACGGCGCTTCCCCCCAGGAGACCAATCGCTACCTCTACTCCTTCGCCACCTTCCGCAAGGGAGAGCTTGTAGATCGCACTTTGGAAATGCTCGATGAGAAAGTGCTGCCCCTGGAATCGATAGGACCCATCCTGCGCCAGATGTTCAACGAGCACCACGCACAGTTGCACGCCTGGGAATACGTCAAAAGCCACTGGCAGGTTATACGCAACCTGGGCGACATGTGGACCAACTTCCTGGTGGATAGCATGGGTAACCTCCCCGCCGACAAGCGCGACGCCTTCGTTGCCTTCATGAGCGAGAACCTGACGGGCGGGGTCGCGGAGAAGAGCTACGCTCGCGCCCTCGAAACGATCGACCAACTGGCCGAGTTCAAGGCACGCACGAAAGACGATCTGGTGGGCTGGTTCGCAGGAGCCAGAAGTTAGAAATTAGAAATTAGAAGTTAGAAGTTAGAAGTTAGAAGTTAGAAGTACCGTAAGCAAGTAAGCTGATTTCTGATTTCTGATTTCTAATTTCTAACTTCTAACTTCCGCGTAATGCAAGCTAACCCTCGACTTCCCTTGCGCGTCGTCCTCGCTTATGCCGCTTTCGTGATGATTGGCGCGCAGGACGGCGCGATTGGCGTGCTCCTGCCCAGCATACAGGGCGCGTTCAGCATAGACAAATCAACTGTCTCGATACTCTTCCTCTTCGGCACGTCGGGATACCTCCTGGCGGCATTCAGCAGCGGTTTGCTGGTGGAGCGGCTTGGCACCCGGCTCTTCCTCACGTTGGGCGGTTGCGCGTTCGTGCTGGGGTCGGTGGGCGTATGGGTGGCATTCTCGTTCCCGGTGATGGTGTTGTCCTTCATGGCGCTGGCGTTCGGCGTTGGCGTGATTGACGCGGGCCTCAACACCTACATCGCCGGGCTGCCAAACAACACGGGGCTGCTCAATTACCTCCACGCCTGCTATGGTTTGGGTGCCCTTATCGGGCCGATAGTAGCTTCCACGCTCCTGGCGCTATCTATTGCCTGGAATAGCGTTTACCTCTTGTGGGGCATCGTAGGGCTGGCTATGGCGCTTGGCTTATGGTTGGCGTTTCGCGGGCTAGGAAGGGTAGGCCACACCCAGGGCGGTGGGAAGCAGGGGCGTAACGTATTGCTTTCGGCGCTCGGCCTGCGGGTAGTGTGGCTGGCGGCGGTCTTCCTGCTGCTCTACGTGGGAGGTGAAGTGAGCCTGGGGAGCTGGACCTATAGCCTCTTCACCGAGGAGCGGGACTTCGCTCCATTGATAGCGGGCTGGACCGTGAGCGGCTTCTGGATGGGCCTGACGCTTGGCCGCCTCTTGCTGGGCAGGGTGGCCGCGCGTATAGGGGACCACAATCTAGTCCAGCTATGCCTGGCGGGCACCATCGTGGGCCTGGTGCTGGTATGGCTGTCACCGTTCCAGCCCATAGCGGCAATCGGACTCTGGCTGACCGGCTTCAGCCTCGGCCCCATCTTCCCCACTGCTATAGCCATCATGTCGCGAATGGTAGTCCCACGCCTGCTACCCAGCGCCATAGGGTTTGCCGCCAGTGCAGGTAGCGCGGGCGCGGCCTTCTTCCCCTGGCTCGCGGGCAACCTCGCTGAAGGCTTCGGCCTGTGGACGCTCATGCCCTACGTTATGGCGGTCTCAATCCTGATGCTCGCGGTCTGGTGGGCTTTTCAATCGCAGCCTACTCTCGAGGCTGGACCTGCTAAGATGGAGGATGCTGTTTGATGGTTACGTTCGTAAGATGCTAATAATGGCATCCGTAGCTTCGTTCAGTTTCACATGTCCAATGTTACCAACTTGATAGTTGATGATGTTGCTGTCGGCGGTGAACAACCGGTTTGGGCGGATATTACTGGGACGTTGGAGCGTACCATGTACGAAATCGCTGTCCTCAAGAGGGATGGCATACTGGTCTTTCACCGACTGGCTTGTAATCTGGCACAGGACGACATCATCTCCGCTTAGATTGGCGACAACAAGCGCAGGACGTCTCTTGATTTGGGACAAATTGGAAAATGGAAAGGGCACGACAACTACAGCACCTTTTACAAATGTGCCCACGCCTCATCCTCCTCTGGCCGCAGCCAATCTCGCGCCAGCACCTCTTCGCTCATGAGGGACATCGCATGTGCGTCGGATACTGCTCCGCGACTATGAACGGCAGTATCCTCAGTCTCTCCGTCGGCATCGTTCTCGAAGTAACGCTCCAATTCTTCCCTGCTGATACGCCATTGTCGCCCGCCTCCAACCTTCTTGCCAGGTAGCCTACCCTCGTTCAGCAGGCGTCGTATCGTGTAAGGCGTGAGTTTTAGCAATTTCGCGGCTTCATCAACTGTCAGCAAGTCTATAGTCTTCGCCATAGCAAATGCCCCCTTACTATGCACCCGATGTTAGTCATAATATAACATTAAACAAGGTTATACAATATAAAGGGGATTGCTGTGGGATTTTTGTTACCTCCAGCATCACGCACTAGGTTATGCTATAATCTCCCCATGAACACCACCCCCGTGCTCCAGACGGACTTCCCCCTGCCGCTTTATGGCAAGGGCAAAGTTCGCGATACCTACGACTTGGACGACAAACTGCTGATCGTCTCGACCGACCGAATCTCGGCCTTCGACTCGGTGCTGCCTACGGGCATACCGCACAAAGGGCATGTGCTGACCGCCCTCTCCGCCTACTGGTTCAAGATGACGGCGGACATCATGCCCAACCACATGCTCAGCACCCAACCTGCCGATTTCCCCTTTGACTGGCGCTCGTGGCCCCAGGAGCAGAGGGAGCAGCTAATAGGCCGCTCGATGCTCGTCAAGAAGGCGCAGAGAGTAGACATCGAGTGCGTCGCGAGGGGCTACCTGGCAGGCTCAGGTTGGGTTGAGTACGGGAAGAGCGGCACCGTCGCGGGCATACCCCTCCCGCACGGCCTCTCCGAGAGCCAGCAGTTGCCGGAGCCGCTATTCACCCCGGCCACAAAGGCTGAGAGCGGGCACGACGAGAACATCACCTTCGCGCAGATGGTTGAAATAGTAGGCCAGGAGACCGCCGAGCAGCTACGCGATGCCACCCTACGCATCTACAACGCAGTGGCCGAGCATGCCCGTAAGGATGGCATTATCGTAGCCGACACCAAGTTGGAGTTTGGCTTCCTGGACGGTCAACTGATCGTCATAGACGAGATGGTAACGCCTGACTCGTCGCGCTTCTGGGAGGTCTCCAAGTACAGGCTCGACGCGAGCCAGGTGAGCCTCGACAAGCAGTACGTCCGCGACTGGCTCATCCAATCAGGCTGGGACCGCGAGCCGCCCGCCCCACCCCTGCCTGAAGATGTGGTCCAGAAGACCGCTGAGAAGTACCTGGAAGCCTACAAGCGCATCACCAGGCGCGACCTGCTCTACGAATTGCAAGCCATGAACAGAGACGCCAATGCAAAAGTGGCTGGCTAACATCCACGTAACCCTCAAGCCTGTAGTGAACGACCCGCCCGGCCTCGCCATCCGGGACGCGCTCCACAACCTCGGCTTTGATGGGGTCATGACCGTGCGCTCAGGCAAATACATCCAGGTCTACCTCAACGCCAACGGCGAGGAAGATGCCCGCGCCGCCACAGACTCCATGTGCCGCCGCCTCCTAGCCAACCCCGTGATAGAAGACTACACCTTCAACCTGGAAACGATTGAGTGAATTTGGAATTTCGGATTGCGAATTTCGAATTTGAGTCTTGGGCCTAGAGTACACACTACCGGCGAATGTTTTCGAAATTCGCAATCCGAAATTCCAAATAAAGAAGGGTAAGAGATGGCCCGGCGCATCGAGGGGGTATCGCGGATATTGGCTGTTGCCAGCGGCAAGGGGGGCGTTGGCAAGACGACCGTCACCGTCAACCTGGCGCTCGCTTTGGCCCAGGCGGGCGCTCGCGTGGGGCTATTCGACGCCGACATCTACGGCCCTAATGTCCCCTTGATGCTGGGCGTGTGGCGCACCCAGGCGGCGCGGGGGCTGGCACCTATCGGGCGATCTGACAACACGCCTTATATCAAGCCGCTCGACCGCTACGGCCTCAAGGTGATGTCTATCGGCCTGCTGATAGGTGAGACCGAGACCGTCATGCCCGACCCGCGTTTCGTTGGCTTGCTCGTCACCCGCACCATGCAGGATGTCATCTGGGGCGACCTCGATTACCTGCTGGTAGACCTCCCTCCGGGCACGGGGGAGCCGCAGCAGACGATAGTGAGCGCGGTGCAGGTGGATGGCGCGCTCGTCGTCACCACTCCGCAGGACCTGTCGCTGCTGGACGCAAGCCGCTCGCTCGGCTTCTTTCGCAAGTCCGACGTACCTATAATCGGCGTGATCGAGAACATGAGCTACCTGACATGTCCGGGGTGCGGCGAGCGAATAGAGGTCTTCCACCGCAGCAACCGCGAATGGGGGGTGCAGGACCGGCAGCTTGAGGTGCTTGGCCGCATCCCTATGGACATAGCCATCAGCCGGGGCATAGACGCGGGCCACCCCCTCCTCCAGACCGACCCCGATGCCTCCGAGTCGCTCGTCTTCCGAGACGTAGCTGCGCGTGTCGCAAGCCACTTCGGTGGTAATTGACGCATTTAAGCAATTCTTCCTATCTTTTCTAATTTGGTCCTGCCGACCAAATTAGAAAAGATAGGAAGAATAAAGAGGTTATAAGATGAGAGTAGGAGTAGTAGTCTTCCCAGGCTCAAACGGCGACCACGATGCCTTGTACGCGTTGGGTGAAGTGCTCGGCCAGCAGGCGGAGCTTGTGTGGCACACCGCGACCAATGTCAGCCGGTACGACCTTGTGCTTCTTCCCGGCGGCTTCTCTTATGGCGACTACCTGCGCGCGGGGGCGATAGCGCGTTTTACCCCCGTGATAGAGGCTGTCAGGAGGCACGCGCAGGAAGGTGGGTGGGTGCTGGGCATCTGCAACGGCTTCCAGGTGCTCACCGAAGCGCATCTCCTTCCCGGCGCGCTGATGCGTAACAGCGAACTGGCGTTCTCCTGCCGGTGGGTCCACGTCCGCGTCGAGCCGTCGGGTTGCTCTCTACTTGAGGGTGTTCAGCCCGGAACGGTGTGGCGTCTACCCATCGCGCACGGCGAGGGCCGCTACTTCGCCAGCCCCCAAACGCTCGCAGAACTGGATGAGAGCGGCCAGATAGTGTTGCGCTACAGCACGCCGGACGGTTCGCTCGACGTACAAGCTAACCCCAATGGCTCTTCCGACGCTATCGCGGGCATCTGCAATCGTGAAGGCAACGTGCTCGGCCTCATGCCGCACCCTGAGCGCGCCGCCGAAGCCATACTTGGCGGCGAAGACGGCAGGCTCTTCCTGCAAGCCGTAATTGACGTCTGGCAGCGTCGCACTACCCAGCTAAGCGCCAACCCAGCGGAGGGCGTTCTTGCGCGCTAGCCCAGAGCCTACCGACGATCCTGTAGAGCTTGAGCGCAGGCTTCTTGCCCAGGGGCCAGGGGCCAGGGATCAGGGATCAGGCGCGCGGGAGCGGGGGCGGTGGACGCTGGTGGGCAAGATGGCGGTCGCTCTGACTGTGGGGCTTGTCGTCAGCTATCTATTGATGTGGGCGGGGACGGTGCAGCAGTTCGGCGGCCCCGAAGGCTACGTCCGGCGCACCGATTTCATCTCAACCCTGACCGGTGGACTAATCATCCGCGAGGGGAACGGGCCGTTACTGTACGATCTGGAAACGCAGCGTACCGCCCAGAACCGCGTGCTCGCACCTTACAGCCAGCTTGACCCAGGCAAGGTGCTCCCCTACAACCACCTACCCTTCGAGGCGATGCTCGTCTCGCTCATGGTGGACCTACCTTATCCCCTTGTCTTCGCTCTGTGGACGCTAACCGCCGGGCTGGCTATCGGCCTCGCGCTCGGTATGATGGACGGCGCGCTACCCGTCACCCGCTCTACGGGTTGGGTAATGAGCCTGGCCGCATGCTCCTACCTCCCCCTGATACGCTCTCTCATGCTGGGCCAGAATTCGCCCCTCGTGCTCATGGGTTTGTGCGCTACTTACGTCGCTATAAGATGGGAGCAGCCTGGTTGGGCGGGGGCTTCCCTCCTGCTGGTCGCGCTAAAGCCGCAGGTGCTGCCTATCGTCCTGCTCTTGCTCATACTACAGCGCCAGTGGAAGCCCATTCTGATATTCGCTATCCTGATGGCCGCGCTCTCTCTCATCTCCGCGCCGGTGCTGGGCTTGGAGTGGCCCCTGCAATATGTCAGGCTCCTCCTGGGTGTGGCGGGCTGGTCCGACCCGGACGCTATCAACCCTGCCATCATGCACAACTGGCGCGGCTTCTCCACCAACCTGTTTGACGGCTGGCTGCCCGGTGCCGTCTCGCCGCTCTATATCCTGCTCTCTCTCGCCTCGGTTGGCCTGGTAGTGTGGGTATGGCTGCGCTCGCGCCATTGGCAGGACAACGAGTCTATGCAGCCCCAGAAACCCGCCACAGACCTCATATGGGCGCTGGCGGGCATCACAGCCGTGCTCATCTCGCCCCACCTCAACCCCCACGACCTGACGCTGCTCATCTTCCCCGCATGGATAATCGGGTCGTATGCCTCGTCGGGCGTATGGAGCGCCGGCACGGCGCGCATGTGGTTCTTCATCCTGTGGGCAGGCTACGCCATCGGCCCGCTTATACTCGCGAACCCCCAGATCGCGGTCCTACCGGGCGTGCTCCTCATGGTTGTAGCCTCGGTCCTGCTGGCGCGGCAGATAATCCATCGGGCGGCCCACACCGCCGCCCGTCTAGCTCAACCTGTTTAAAAGAAGTTGTCTAAATGAGGAAAATTGGCGGCTTCGCCGCCAATTTTCCTCATTTAGACAAAAGAAAACTTCTCTTCGTTTGGTGCAGGGTCTCAAGGGCTTGCACCGGGTATCCCTTACCCGTATGCTATAATACCCCACGCACGTGAGAAAGAGACGATGACCTCAATTGCCCCCCAGGAAAGCGCCCGGACGGATGCGGGCGGCGAGCAGTCCGGCCAGGTAGCGCGGGCTGCTATCACAACTCCACTCTTTGCCCAGGCCGTTGCGCCGGTGCGTAACTTGTGGGGTGCGCTCGCGGCGTTGGTGGCGCTGGGCGGGGTCTCAAACGTCGCTTATTACTTCGGCTTCGTGCGGCCCTATCTCCTCTCGGAATACTACGACCGCCCCCTCCTCGACCTCGCTAAGATAAACGGGCATACCGCCGCCTCGGCCAACGAGTGGGCGCTCACCTGGATCGTGCTCTTTATCTGCTACTACCTGGCCTTCCGGTTATGCCCGCCCGCCGCCAACGTATCACGCGCCTTCAAGTGGGTGGGGCTGGCTATCATCTGCGGCTGGGCAGCCGTATTTAGCATCAGCATGATCTTCATGTACCCGGTGGGTGCCGCCGATCTCTTCGACCAGATCTTCCGCGCCCGCCTGCTGACCGAGTACGGCCTTAACCCCTTTACCACCTTGCCCAGCAGCATAGCGGGCGACCCCTTCCAGCCTTTCGTCGCCTGGCGGGGGGAGGCTTCGCCCTATGGCCCGGTGTGGGAGACCCTTGCCGGGTTCGCGAACTGGCTGGGGGGCGACAGCCTGTGGAACAACCTCGTGCTCTTCAAGCTGCTCGTGGTTGTGGCTTACGGCGTAAGCGTAGCCCTCACCTACGGCATACTGCGCGCCTCCAGGCCGGATTGGGCATTGAGGGGCACGCTCTTCTTCGCATGGAACCCCCTGGTGATATTCGAGGTGGCGGGCAACGGGCACAACGACGCTATAGTAGTAACATTCCTGCTCGCCGCCGTCTACATGTTCGTGCTTGCGAAGAGGTGGGCCATCATCCCCGCGCTCATGGCGGGCGCGCTGACCAAGTTCGTGCCCGTGCTGCTCGTGCCCGTAGCCGCAGCCGCTATCTGGCGCGACAGGGCGCGAGTGGGCAGGCACTCTTCGGCTGCAGTGCATGAGGGAGGGCCGCCGCGATACCACGTCAGCCTATCTAGCTTCGAAGCGTTCTATAACCTGGCGATAGGGGGAGTGCTGGGGCTGGGCCTGGCCGTCGTGCTCTACGCGCCATTCTGGACCGGCTTCCAGAGCATAGGCGCGCTGGGGAGGCAGAGCCTTTTCACGGCCTCGCTGCCGAAGGTGGCATTGGACGTGCTTATTAACGACCTGGGCATGCAGTCCAGGACCGAGCAAGCCCTGGCGGAGTCTATGGTACGTACAGCCGCCCTGGCCCTGGTGGCTATCGTGACGCTGGGACTTGCTATATGGGTCTTTCTGCACCGTAACGCCAATACCGTGAGGGCGCGGCAGGCGTTGGTCGGGCGCACGCTGGCCGCCTTCTACGAGATAATCTTCGTCTACCTGGCCTTCGCCGCGCTGTGGTTCCAGCCCTGGTACCTGCTCTGGCTGGTGGCGCTAACGGCCCCGGTGGCACGCCTTGTAAACGTCCACCGCACTCTGCTTTTCTGCATAGGCGGGGTAGCCAACTACTTCGTGTGGGACTACATATGGTTGTGGAACCGCACGGGCTTCCGGGAGATACAGATTACGTCAGCTTTGGTGGTATACACCCTGCCGCTCTTCTATACTGCCTATACGTGGCTCCGATCCCGTATGCCCACAGCAGAAGACGATCTGGAATCAGGAGGTTACATGCCTGCGCCGCACCGTAGGTCGGAATCCTTTAGTTGAATAGATAGGGGTAGCTCTGAACGCGCTCATCATACTTCCCACGTACAACGAGATAGAAAACCTGCAAGCCCTGGTGGAGGAGATACTTGCCAGGGGGCCGTACCACATCCTCGTGGTGGACGACAATTCGCCCGACGGCACGGGCAGACTGGCCGACAAACTGGCCTCGGAGCATGATGGCAGGGTGTTCGCGCTGCACCGTCGCGCCAAAGAGGGCCTGGGCAAAGCATATGCGGCGGGCTTCAAGTGGGGCCTGGCGCGCGACTACGACGTGCTGTTCGAGATGGATGCCGATTTCTCGCATAACCCTTCCCACCTGTCGCAGTTTATGCGCGAGATAGAGAAGGGCGCGGACGTAGTACTCGGCTCGCGCAACATCAAGGGTGGCGGCACCCGCAACTGGTCGCTCTTGCGGCAGGTGATAAGCAAGGGCGGCTCGCTCTACGCACGCCTGGTGCTCCTCTCTCCCTACCGCGATCTGACGAGTGGGTACAAAGCCTTCCGCCGCCGCGTGCTCGAATCGCTCGACATTGACAATATCGCGTCGAACGGCTATTCCTTCCAGATAGAGGTCACGTACCGCGCCCACCAGATGGGCTTCAAGATACGCGAGACGCCCATCATCTTCCACGACCGCAAGCTAGGCACCAGCAAGATGAGCAGCAAGATCGTGCTGGAGGCCATGCTGGTGGTATGGCGCATTCGCCTCAGCAGACCAGCGAGACGCGAGGGGTCAGGGGTCAGAGGTCAGGGGATAACGCAGCGCGAACCTTAGGGACCTACCAGTTCGGTGAGTAATTGCATAAGCCCCAACAGGAGCGCGATCACCCCGACTACCACCAGAATCCATACCGTCCACGTGGGAGTGAGGACCAGATAGGAGCGCGCCGGGTTCTGTGGGTCGTAATGCACCGGCACCGGATCGGGCACGCCGTCAACGAGCTTTTGTATCGTACTCTCTAAGCCGTAGGGCTTGCCGGTAGAGTAAAATTGGTCGCTGACGTAGTCCTTACCTTCGGCTGAGTACCTGTACTTCACACGCGGCCTGTAACGCTGGCCCACCCCCTCCACGCCCCGCTCAAGCATTTCACCGTACACTGTCGGCCAGTTACGGACCCTACGCGCTTCACGCGCTAGGTAGTACGCGAACCAGAAGGCCATGATGCCTGCGAGTATATAGAGCAAGGCAAGTATCATGTCTATCCGGCCCACGAATACGCGCTCTCCTTTGTCAGCCTGTAATTCTCGTCAAGCTTCGGCTCCAGGAGCAATATCGCCGCTATCCTCCGGGCCATGCCGGTCACTTCCATAGCCTCCTCTGCCGACAGCGCCCGCCCCAGCAATTCTTTCTCCCTGTAGCTGAGCCACTTCTTCATCACCTGGTACCCGCCTATCGTGTACTCCCACACGTTGCCGGGCACGTTCTTCCAGTATGCTTTCTTGTTCAGGTAGACGTCGCGGGTATTCTCGCCCAGCCTGGCGAAAGCCTCTTCCGCGCTCAAGCCCAGCTTCTGCGCGCCTTCCTCGATGGCTGCCTGCTCCGCCGCAGTGTAGGCGCGCTGCGACATGCGCCCCTTGCCCGGCATCGTCACGCCTTCCTTCCCCGCGTGGCCCCACCCGGCGGTTACTTCCAACTCTCCCGCGTCGGGGTTCAACTGCCCTCCCCCCTCACGCGCTATCACCGCTACGTGCTGCAATTCGCGCCGCACCGCCCCAGCCGTCACGCCGGGCACCGCGCTCTCCGTATCGAGCAGGGCCGCCACCTGCCGCCCCAGTGCCGCCGACCTGACAAGCCCCTCCTTGCTTGTGGGCAGAGGCACTCTGGGCCAGTCCTGACGTATGCCGTCGGCGTTCTCGGCCAGGTAGGCCGGTGAGTAGCCTATCGCCAGCGCGTGCATCCATACCAGCCCAGCATTTTCAACATCTACATTCCAATCCTCGATACCTATCGAAGTCAGATATGTCTGAGCTTTCGGTGAAAGATTAGCTACTGGAACTGTAGCTTCGCTAAAGAGTGCAGCCTGAGTTGCGTGTTGATCGCGATCAGACTTAAGGCTTAATTGAACAGGTATAACAGACACATTACGAGCCAGGGACTGGTAGTCCACCAAACATGAGGAAAAGTAAAGAGGACTACCTTTTGCCTCTTTCTCAGTTTTCAGCCTAGTGACAAGAAAGGTATTACCGGGCCAACATTGTGCCCATAGATCAGGGCGAGGTTCATTCCATAGGGGCCGGGTCGGAGTGAAATAACACCAGCGAGTCTCCATAGGACGTAACATATAGCGTCGCAAACGGTCAGGGAAAAAATTCTCCACTGCAAGTAGCTTAGCACGAGCAAGCTTGGCATCAAACCGCGCCGCATCTTCTGTCAGCAACGGGGCTAATTGCTTTAGTTCATCCCATGATACATTGGGGTCAAAATACAATCGCATCCTTGCCTCAAGCCGACTCTTGTCTATAGATATGAGCGCCCCGCGACGGCTTTCCATAAATGCAGGCATAGGTGCTAACGCGCTCAATTCTGCGACCTTGGGCCAAGCCAGATAAGAACTTGATGCGCCTGAAGGCTGAAATGATAGCCTATCCGTAACTCTTGGCTCCACAATGGTATAGTCCGCATCTATATCTGAATGTTGCAGACTTTGTAATAGATCGGTGCGCTTAGTTGAACCCCAAAACTGCCTGAATCGAACTGCAGGCTTAACATCGCGTACAGCCTTTCGTACTAGCAAAGCAATACTGGTCCCTATGCGTATGCCCTCACGGTTGTATTCAGTCGAGAACACCGAAGGGTCAGGTTCACCGTCAGGTGTTAGTTTGCCAGTTCCCCGGCTGTCGCCGTTCATCGAGTCGAACCACAGCCTGTCAAACTCCGATAGGAAACGCTCTCGCATCACCACAAAAGAGGGGTCCGACAGGTAGGAAAAGTTGGAGATATAGCAGACCACGCCCCGGCGGTTGCGGTTCATCTCAGCGATGCGCCGCTCGGCCAGCCGGAAGAAGCGCACGTACAGGTCGTCCAGGTTGAACTTCTTGATCCCCCACTTCGAGATCAGCCCCTCCTTGTACGGCTCCACCAGCCCCCTTTCCTCCTCCGGGCTGGTCCCTGCGAAGGCGTTGTAGGGCGGGTTGCCCAGCACCACCAGTATTTCCTCCCCCTGCTTAACCTCCCCTGCCGCGTCACGCTCCTGCTCCAACTCCGGCAGGTACGCCTGCTGGCGCGGGGTGTGCGGCCCCTCCCAACCCGTCAGCGAATTTGTCAGGTATATTCCCGCCCGCTCCCCCTCACCCGATAGAGGCGCGCCCCAATTTTGTAGCAGCAGCCCCATTTGCAGGTGCGCCACCACGAAGGGCGCGGGCAATATCTCAAACCCGAAGACGCGCCTGGTCGCCGCCCTCCTCAGCTCATGCCCCAGCAGCGCCTCGTTCCCCTTTGCTTTCAGCGTCTCCGCTATGCGCTTCAACACCTCAACGAGATATGCCCCCGTTCCGCAGGCGGGGTCCAGCACGACTACCCTGGGGTCCGCCAGGCCGTCCTCAAGCCCCAACTCCTCCCGCAGCGCACGGTCTACCCGCTCCACCATATACCTCACGATCTCAGGAGGGGTATACCACACCCCCAGGGCTTTGCGTAGCTGGGGGTCGAACGCCTCAAGGAACGGCTCGTAGAAGTACTGTACCGCGTGCTCCTCCTCGAACCTGGAGAAGAAGGCCGCCCTGTTCACTCTGTTGAGCGCGGTGCCGGTCCAATCCAACACCTCGACCAACCCAAGCGGCTCCAGCCTTCGCCTCTGGGCAACTTCCTCAAATAGCGCCAGTATCACCGGCACTTCCAGCACGTACCCTGAGTCTTTCCAGTCGAAAAGCTCTTTGCTCCCCACGCCTTGCTTCTTGCTCCACAGCACCCACGCCGAGAAGACGCCGTAGAAGAGGGTTTGCACCAGGGTGGAGCGAAAGAAGTGGTCGCCCATCTCCCCCTCGAAGGCCAGTCCCAACGAGTTCTCAAGCGCCGCCCGCACCAACCCCAGCGCGGGCACGTCGGGCTTCGCCTCGATGCGGGCCTTCGCGTCCCGCGCATAGCTTGCCAGGAACCACGCCAGGTCGGCGGGCGCTGCCAGTGGCGCATTGTGCAGCATCACTCGCTTGAGGTATTCGGTGAATTGGGCCTCGTGCTGCGCCGCCAATCCCTTCGGCAGCGCGGCCACGCTCTTCCAGAAGGCGCTCTCACTCTCCGCCAGCCTGTACCTTTCCAGGTGGACAGGCTCACCGTCCGCGCCCTGCCCCACCAGCAGGAAGTCCCACAGGTTAGTCACGAGCACCTGCCCGTACTTGCCCAGGTATTTTCTAACCTGGGCGTCGTTGGCGATCTGGCGCACGTCCGCGTCTGTCCCCTTCACCTCGATTGCGCCCCTGGCTGGCAGTTGGCCGGGCAGCCATTCCGCCGGAGCGCCCTTTTGGAACTGGTCCCAGGTGAAAAGTCCGCCGTCCGGTATGCCCGCGCCCCGGTTGCGGATGTTTATCACGCACCGCACCTTCGGCTTCAAAGCCTGGCCCGTGGTGTTCAGCAGCTTTTCGAGCGCCCCGTAGTAGGATGTCTCCTTGACCCCTGCCCCGGAGGACCTGATGTAGTAAAGGTCGTAGAGGTAAGTTTCGAGCGCGCCCATATATAACTCCTCTGTAACTCTTATTTAGATGCGTTTGTAGAAGATAGTGGCTTGCGGTAGGTGGTAGCCTGCTCCTTGACCTCATAGCCCATGCTCTCGTAAAGGCGTAGCGCGCCGCTGGGGTTCTGGGTGTCTACGCCGAGGCCAGTCTGGGTCATGCCTCGCTCTTTATGCATCTGCATACTGCGGGCGAGGAGGGCGCGGGCGAGGCCCTTTCTTCGCCAGGGGCGGCACACGCTTATTATTTCCGTGTAACCCAACCTGCGCCCCGATTGAGTATTGTACTGATAGTTGACATAATTCAAGATAGAGCCTGCCACGTGGTCGCCGTCCCAGGCCACCACCCAGAGCTCAGGTTGTACCTGGGGGGATTTGATCCACCTGTCGAAGTAACCCTCGTCAAGCTCGGTCGCGCCCCAGTCATCGCGGAATGCCTCAACACTGGCCTCCCAGATGGCGCGGTAGTGCTCCGGCCTGGCGGGACGCACCTCCAACCCTTCCGGCATGGGCATGTCGGGTATGTGGTCGAGGTCGGGGGTTTCCATGTGGAAGGCATAGCGCACAGGCTCATATCGTTCCGTTTGGAGCAGGTTTCCAAGACCCTCCTGGCTGGAATAGACCTCAGTACCCACATAGGCAGGCGTGTTACCCTGCGCGTGGCCCGCTTCTATTTCGCGGGCGCGGCCCTCTGCCCACCGGATCAGGGCGCGCTCCAGGCCTTTGCCCCGCCACTCAGGCAGGAGGAAGGTGAAGTGCCAGTAGTTGCGTGGGCCGTCAAGGTCACGCTGCCAGAAGACGCGAGTGAAGCCCACCAGCTTGCCGTCCACCTCGGCAAGCAGCATATCCGTGCGTGGATCGTGGAAGGGAGTGGGGCTGTAAACGTGCTTGATCGTTTCGAGGGTGTGCACTTCGCGCTCAAGCTTGTCGGCCACTTTGCTTGCATGGTTGACCGCCAGAATAGCCGGAAAGTCCTCGTCGCCCTGGAAGTGGCGGAAGGTAAGGCCCTCGATGGCGGGCGCGTTCTCTACGGTGATGCCGGTGTGCATTTTTCTTCCTCCATGACGCTATGCATGGTAACTATTATGCATATTCTCGGCAAGGATATGAAGTAGCCCCGGTCCCATTCTCCCTACCACCTCAAGTATGCACATTCCGGCCTCCTGATGTAAAATAAACCACGACGACTGCGGCACGAGACTGCCTTCTGTTTGCATGCCCTTCTTAGCAGGTGGTCATTTTGCCGACGAGGTTGGTATTTGAAGAGTAATATAGCGTCCAGGCTGTTCTGGTGCCTTTTTTGCCTCTCATTGCCGGTATTCGTTACTGCGGCTGCCCCGTCATCGGGCGTGAAGGCCGCTATGCCGGTGCTCGCATCTTATTCTCAAGCGACTTCCGCTTTCGCGCCGGGGGACTGGCCCATGTACGGCCACGACCCCGCCCACACCAGCTATAACCCCGACGAATCCAGCATCAGCGCGCAAAACGTGCAGTGGTTAGTGCCACGCTGGCAGTCGCCCGACCTGGGCAGTGGCGCTTCACCACCCTCCGGTGCGCCCACCGTCGCCAACGGTAAAGTGTTCATCGGTAGTAGCGCGCCGGAGGGTAACAACTTCTTCGCGTTCGATGCCGTAAGCGGCGCGCCTATCTGGGCGGCTAGCGTGGGCTACATGAAAAGCTGCTTCAACGTCGGTATCGGCGCGACCTCAGCTGTTTCAGGCACGATGGTAGTGACCGGGGGCGCGGATGACGCCTACTACGCGCTTGACACAGAGACCGGCGCTCGGATATGGCGCGACCCCATGGACGTAGGTCCCAGCGGCTTCGCGTGGGTATCGCCCCTGCTTGCATATGGCCGCGCCTACGTGGGCATAGCTTCCGCTTGCGATGACCCCTCCGTGCCTGGGGAGGTGCGGGCTATAGGAGAGGACGGCACCAAGCTCGCTTCTGCCCGCTTCGTACCAGAGGGCGAGGCGGGGGCGGGCATCTGGAACTCGCCTGCCCTCAGCCCCGACGGGAGAGTGCTCGTAGTCGCCACCGGAGAGGACTTCAACGGGTACAACGGCCCTTACAACCGCGCTATTGTCTCTCTTGACCCTATCACGCTTGACATCTTGCAGGCAAACCAGCAGGGCGAGCTTAACCAGGACGCGGACTTCGGCACCTCGCCGATAATCTTCCACGACAACCTGGGCCGCACCCTGGTAGGCGCGCACCACAAGGGCAACGTCTTCTACGCCTACGACCTGCACAACATCAATGCGGGACCCGTGTGGACACGCTCGATTCTACTACAAGTAGGTATGCTGCCCGCCTACAACCCGGATTTAGGCAACGGGGGGACTTTGTTCATCCTGGGCGGCAACTCGCGCCTCT
Organism: Chloroflexia bacterium; assembly: GCA_036399775.1. Taxonomy (GTDB): domain Bacteria; phylum Chloroflexota; class Chloroflexia; order QHBQ01; family JADMIH01; genus JADMIH01. The sequence goes on from DASWMJ010000091.1 coordinate 28,356, forward strand.
ATGCGCTGGACCCCGCCACCGGCAAGGACCGCTGGCCCGACGCGCTTGCAAATGGCCTCGGCAACATGGCAATCGCCAATGGCCTGATCTTCCTCAACGACCAGGGCACGCTCAGAATCCTGGACGAGACCAACGGGCACACGCTACGCGTCATCACGCCCGAAAACTCAGGTCCCAGCTATAGCGGCGTCGCGGTGGCTCATGGCTTCGTATACTGGCTGTCAGGTTCCCGCCTCAACGCCTGGTCCATTCGTGCCGACGTGCCTGGTCCGACACCGACTCCTGGCGCTGGCCCCAATAGTCGTCTGTTTCCTGAGACCGGCTTTACCGTATCCGGTTTGTTCCTGGACTATTGGAGCAGCAACGGTGGCATACCCCAGCAAGGCTACCCGATCTCCCCTGAGTTTGTCGAGAAGAGCGACCTGGCCGCTAAGGAGTACAAGGTACAGTACTTCGAGCGGGCGGTGTTCGAGCACCACCCGGAGAACGAGCCGCCATACGATGTGCTTTTGTCTCTGCTTGGCACCCTACAATACAAAAAGAAGTACCCTGCGGGTGCGCCGGGACAGCAACCCAACGACGATCCCGGCTCCGTCTTCATCCCTCAGACGGGCAAGAGACTTGGCGGCAAGTTCCTGGCTTATTGGCAGACACATGGAGGGCTACGCCAGCAGGGCTATCCCATCTCCGACGAATTCGTCGAACTGAGCGATCTCGACGGCAAGCCGTATACCGTCCAATATTTCGAGCGAGCAGTGTTTGAATACCACCCGGAGAACCCGCCACCATACGATGTGCTATTATCCTTGCTGGGCACGCTCCAATTCAACGAAAAATACCCGGTGCCCTAGAAATACGAAACCGCCAAGACGCCAAGAGCGCCAAGAACCCGCCAAGTATTTTATAGGGTTTTGCCTCAAACCTGCTATTCCCTTGCCCCATACATTACATAATAACTTAGCGGGTTCTTGGCGCTCTTGGCGTCTTGGCGGTTCGTTTACTACGCCAATATTCACTGCTCCAATATAGGTGCGTTTGCCCTGGCCGCTACCCACTCCCAGGTTGCATTTGCCGTGCGGCAGTGGTATAATCTTTGGGTTACCGGCAATTTCGCGCAGCTTATAAAGCCGCTTGCAAGGAGTATTTCCAGGGTGAGAATTGAAGACGCTCTCAATATTATCCAGCTTGTGCTGGCCATTGTGCTCGTGGCAGTTGTGCTCATGCAGACCAAAGGCTCCACCATGTCCGGCCTCTTCGGTGGCGGCGACTCTTCGTCGGTGTACCGCACGCGGCGTGGCTTCGAGCGTACGCTCTTCCAGTTCACTATTGTCCTGGCTGTGGTCTTTTTCCTGATCGCGCTGGTCAACAGCGTAATCACATAATCCCTCTCCAATCCACTAATGAAAATAACGTCAGGCCCTGACCCCTGGTCCCTGACCCCTCGCCCCCATTTTCCATGCCTGTTTCCTTCAGACCCCAGGTCCTTATAGCCCTGGGCGGCCTGGCCCTGCTGGTTATCATCCTCTGGACCGGCTCCGGCGCTTACTCATCAGTTCCCCCTTCTCAATCCGGCGAGACTTACGTGGAAGCAATGGTGGGCGCGCCTCGCTATATCAACCCACTTCTGGCAGTCTCCGACAGCGACAAAGACCTTACACACCTCATATTCAGCGGGCTTACGCGGGTGGACGAGCGCGGAGAGATCGTGCCCGATCTGGCGAATGGCTGGGAGGTCAGCTCGAACGGTCAGGTATACACTTTCACCCTCAAGCCGGGTCTAAAGTGGCACGATGGACAGCCCCTCACGGCGGACGACGTGCTTTTCACCCTCCGCTTGCTACAGGCACCCGATTTCCCCGGCGATAGCATGCTGGCGCAGCCCTGGCGCACCGTCGCCATAGACGTGCCGACGCGGCAGACCTTGCGGCTGACTCTACCTGCTCCCAACGCCGCATTCTTGCAGCACACGACCCTGGGTATCTTGCCGAGCCACCTGTGGACCAGCGTGAAGGTGTCCGAGATGCAGCTTTCCGACTTGAACCGCTACCCCATCGGTGCCGGACCCTGGCGCAACGTAGCGGGTCGCCCCGCGCTCTCGGACGCGCCCGGCCTGGGAGAAGGCCTGCCCGGTACGCCCGTGCCCGGCTCGGTGCCTCTCAGCGAGGGGATGATACTTGAGCCGAACCCCTACATGCCTCCCGCACGTAGGAACGTCTCTCGCATCTGGTTCCGCCTCTACCCGACTTTCGGCGCTGCCCTCACCGGCTTCCGCATGGGTGAGGCGCACGGCCTGGGGCATATCCCGGCGGAGAGTCTGGCTGAGGTATCGGAGATAGAGGGCGTTACCCTCCATAAGCAAATCCTGGCGCGATACAGCATGCTTATGTTGAACGTGCGCTCGCCTCTGCTCGACAGGGTTGAGACGCGGCAGGCGCTATACCTCGCCATCGACAGGCAGGCTATCGCCTCCGACAGCGACATAGACGGGATGCCCGCGCCCGGTCCCGTCTTGCCTAATTCGTGGGCTTACGACGCCACGCTGCCGCTTCACGGGTACGACCCCCAGGAGGCGCGTCGCCTGCTCGATAGCGCGGGGTGGGTGGCCTCCGGCCCTAGCGGCGTGCGCGTTCGAGATGGCGTAACGCTGACGCTCGTGCTGGCGGCCAACCAGGATGTGCCCGCAAACATGGTCGTCGCCCGGAAGATAGAGGGCTACTTGCGCCAGGTGGGGGTGGACGTGCAGCTCGCGCTGGTGAGCAGGGATAGGCTGCTACGAGATTACCTGGGTCCGCGCTCCTACCACATGGCGCTGGCAAGCTGGGAGGCGCAGGGAGCCGACCCTGACGTGTTTCAGTACTGGCACTCTTCGCAGGTCAACATCGAGGGCGGGCTGAACTTCTCCGGTTGGGCCAATCCCCAGGCGGACGAGGCGTTGCAAGCCGCCCGCCTCACGTCCGATAAGGCTGCGCGTAAGGTGTACTATGCCACATTCCAGAAGGTCTTCCAGCAAGACATACCGGCGGTGATACTCTACACCCCGCGATACACATACGCCACGCACTCACCCGCACAGAGCGTCACCCTGCCTGCAACCGAGATGTTAGACCCGGCTTATCGCTTCGATACCCTGCGGGACTGGTCCCTCCAATTGCAGAGGATCCCCTAAAGAGGGTGCCCCGAAATATCTCGACCCCTTACTAAAAGCCCCGTATGACCGCCACATATACGTACATTACGATAGCGCACCCGAAGCCGCCCAGGACCATCGCGAAGAAAGAAAGGCAACTCATGTCGGTGCGCGCCCACCTGCTCATCTCTAAATCCATGTACCTGTAATCGAGCAGGTCTGGCCCCGGACCTCTACGGTCGTAGCTGAAGTCTTCGATGTCGTCTATGGTAATGGCTCTCTCTTTGAACATGGCATGGTCCTTTGTGTCCGGGAAGTTAGATCATCTGGCTTGGCTAGTCACGAAGCGGGCCGCTCACTTCCACCTCTACCATTGTTTTTCCCTGACTATCCAATTTTGTCACAATACTAAGGTTGGCAACAAAGGAATTATGGATATTGCCATAAGACCAGTTGAAGAACAAGCTGTCCGGTGAGGTGCTGCTAATGCCTTCTAACAGCCACCAGCCATGGTTTATCAATGTGGTTGAGTAAAAATCCTTTACTTCCTGCGGTTTGGCCGTCGTAACATAGGTTGTGACGCTGTGTAGCTCTTTTCTCCCATCTATTTGCTCTTGGACCTCGACCTGTTGCGCGTCCGAAAAGTGAGGTACACGCTTCAGATTAGGGGATCTGTACAGGCTTAGACTGACGACTGCTTGCTCTGACTTCGGTAGGTTGCTATCTGGGTCTTGATCCCATTTGATTGTTAAGTTTAGATCAAGATCCCATGGCGCGGTTTTGGTAGGATCTGTCCAGTAGTAGTGATTGAACAACGGAGTTGTGCTTGTAATTTCCCTGAGGAGTATCCATCCGTCCGATTCTAAGCGCTCGTGGTAGAACGCTAGTACGTCCTGAGAAGATGCATATGCCACATAGGAGGTGTGGCGCAACTCGCGAGGCCAGACCTGGCCTACTTCGATGGCTTGTGCCCCGGGGTAAAGCGGCACGTCTTCTTGCTTGGGCACGTTGGGAGAAGTCTCCTGGGTATTCTCGAGCAGTTTGATGATGGGCGTCACACTGGTATAAGTAGCATGCTTTACTTGTGCCTGGGGCATTTCCTCAACGCTATCAGGAGCAGGAGTGGCCTGGCAACCTACAAGCACCAATATGCACATGAAAGAGACTGACAATAGGAAGAGACTGAGTTTCATCCGATGGTCCTCCGCCTGTCTGAGGGGCTTCTCATAGACGGTCTCTAAGGCGAAGGCTCTATCTTTGAACATGGTGTGTTCCTTTGTAGTACGAGCAAGTATCACTGTGTAGGCTCAATCTCAACGTTTTCGAGTGCTACGCCTCCATAAAACAAGACAACTGTAATGGTTCCGGTAAGGACTATTTGCTGCGGGCTTATATTTTCATCGGGTTGACGATACGTATCTAGCTTTTGCATTTGCTCTAACGCTACCTGGTTCAATATAACATCAGCAGCTTCTCCATTATTCGACTTAGGCCCACTCATGCTTACCTTTACAATGCCAGGTTCGCCCTGGTAACCAGTATCAAACCCCGGTGTCACACCGGAGATTACCCAGCCGTTCCAATTTGTTGCTTTGGCGCCTCTAAACTTATCGTTCAATTGTTGGTATTCTGCGGTTTTCACAAATAGCTCAGGATTTGAGGTTCCCTGGTTCTCCCAAAGCTCCAACATCTCTCGCCTGATTTCTTCGTAAGCAGGAGCATCATTTTTTGCGGCAGGAAGCATAGGGGTCAGCCTTATAGGTGATGGGATTGTACTTTGGGAAGCAGGAAGGGTGGGTATAACTGTAACTCCTGCTTCGCTATAAGCATCAGCTACGTGAGCATCTTGTCGTTCGGCTCCTGTCGCACAGCCTGATAATATTAGAGCGAATATCAATATTAGGCATAGTAGTAGGCACAAGAAGCGCTTTGTCACGCAACCTCCAAAACACTTAGACTGGTAGGCGAGACCTACATACATACCCACGTTACCTCGCGCCCATAGATTCCTTGTGAGTTAACCACTGCAACAACCATTTATTCCTCGGATCCCGAACGCAAGCCATGTATATTGTAATACCTGGCGGATAATCCCTAAAACAGAGGCCCTATCTTTGGGTCAATGATCAACACAGTACGCCAGATGGTCACCGCACTTATGGTCCCACTGAACCTCACACGCTGCCACGCCTCTGATCCGTTAACCATATCAGGCCAAATCTCTAGTTGACTGGCTTGCTCAAGGGGCACCCCCCACAAACGAACTCTAGCATCTCCCAAGACGCCAGGCTGTGGCTCTTCCATCTCGATCACCACAGCATAGGTTTGCTGCTCGATGTTGTCTTGCACCATACTGGAGACCCAACCCTCCCATTGGACCTTTTTGCCCTTTAGTGATTCTAAATATAATTGCAGTTGGGGAGGAATAGGCAGATTTTCAGCTTGGCTATCCTCTACACGCAGGCTAGTCAGGGTCGTCTGAATTGTCTCGTATGAGGGAGCGTCTTCAGTGCCAGCTATGACGGCTGGTATGGGGAGAGGAGTTTGGGCAGCAACCTCGGTAGACAAGGCAGATAGTGTATCCTTTTCCGACCCCGCTTGTGCCTGGGCATTTGCCGCCCCGTCAGTGGCCTCATGCTGTTGCGTCTCTAGCGGCTGTGATGATGGGGTACAACCAATCAGCAAGAGTACAACCATCAAGCATGCAACTGCACAAGCGGATAGTTTATGCATCAATCGTAACTTAGAATGAGTTGTGCGGGGTTGTGGCATAATAGGTGTGCTATGGATTACCGTTCGTGTACGTAATGAGTTGGGAGCGTGATGCAAAAGCCGCCCGTGATAGTTTATTCAGGGAACCTCTGAGGGTCCTGCCAGGAAGTGAAGGAGTTGCTTTCGCGCATGGAAGTGGCCTACGAGGAGCGCAATATCAGCAAAGATAAAGATGCTAAGAAGCTCTTCCTCCAGCAGGGCTACGACCTCCTGCCCGTCATCGAAGTCGGCGCTACTACCGTCCTTGACTACAGTGAAGCGGTGCTGCTTGAGGCGTTGGCGCGGGAAGGGTATCTATTGGCGTGAAACGTGATACGTAAGGGAAATTGCCTCCACTTATTAAGTACCTTTGTAGAGGGGGAAGGGTTCAATATTTTGGGCGGTTTGTAATTTAGCATGCTCTCGCAACTCACCTTTCGCTACCCATTCCGCAAGTACCAGCGCCTGATACTCCAACAAGTCGAGGCGGGGCGGGGCGACCGCAAGTACCACATAGTCGCGCCGCCCGGCTCCGGCAAGACCATAGTGGGCATAGAATTGATACGGCGGTTCGACGCGCCCGCCGTAGTATTCGCGCCGACCACCACTATCCAGCAGCAGTGGCAGGCGCAGGTCGGTATGTTCGCTGATGCGGATGTGGTCGGGCCGCTCACCAGCCTGGACCCTGGCCGCCTCGCCCCCATAAATATCTTCACATACCAGCTTATCTCCACGCCCGGCCAGGCGCAGGAGCTTGCCCAGGGAATGGCACGGCGGCAATGGCTGGAAGAACTCCTGCGAGAAGGCCAGGCCGCCAACGAGACCGCCGCTAACGCGCGCCTGGTAACGATGCGAAGCAACAATCCCGGCGAGTACGACAGGGAACTGGCGCGGCGGTACCTGCGCGTGAAGCATACCCTCCTGCGGGAAGGAGGCGCGGAGATAGGCCACTTTCTCCACCCGAACGCCCGCGAGTTGATAGAGCGGCTCGTAGAGTACGGCGTGCGGACGGTGGTGCTGGATGAATGCCACCACCTGCTCGACTACTGGGCTATCGTCCTACGCTACCTTATCAGCCGGATAGACAGCCCCTCTGTAATCGGCCTGACAGCCACCCTGCCCAGCCTGGAAGATGGTGACGAGTATGAGAACTACACCAGCCTGCTGGGGGAAGTAGACTTCGAGGTGCCCACCCCGGCGGTGGTCAAAGAGGGCGATCTGGCCCCGTACCGCGACCTGGCATACTTCACGCAGCCAAGCGAGCGAGAGCAAGCGTACCTCCGCAACATCCAGCAGACTTTCGAGCAGGCGATAGCCGATGTCACAGGGGGGGAGGCATTTCGGGCGTGGGTAGCGCGCTCACTATTTGCAAATACAGAAGATGAAGGCGCGGAGATAGCCTGGGAAACCGCGCTCAACGAACAGCCATTGTTATCCCTGGCGGCCCTGCGCTTCTTACTCTCCATCGGGTACACAGTCCCACCTGGGCTTCCCATACCGCAGGAGGCCAACGAGCCGCCCGACCTGGAAGACTGGCTGCTGCTCCTGGAACGCTACATGCTGGACAGGCTCAAGGTAAGCGCCAGCGACGAAGCTCACAAGCAGCTATCCATACTGCGCCAGACCCTGCTACCCTTTGGCATCACCATCACAGAGCGCGGCTTGCGGCAGATGCGCTCGCCTGGCGACCTGGTGCTTGCTCTATCCGAGTCGAAGGACGAAGCGGTCGCGCATATACTGGCTGTCGAAAGCGCGGCATTGGGCGAGCAACTGCGCGTTATCGTCGTCACCGACTTCGAACGCATGACGAGCGGGGTAAGCAAGGGGCTACAGGGCGTGCTGGAGCGAGACGCGGGGAGCGCCATACGGGTCTTTCGCCACTTAGCCGCTGACCCCAGGAGCGCGCACCTTCGGCCAGTGCTTGCTACGGGTGGCGCGCTTATGGTGGGCGCGGAGTATGGTAGCACGTGGATAGAATACTTCAACCTACAGTTGCGCACGCAGGGCCTCGATGCAAGCTGCGACATGAATGAGGGGGCGCTTCCGGGGGTGGCGGAAGTAGTAGGCGCGGGGCGCGACTGGTCCTCTCGCACTTACGTGCGTATGGTGACTGCGGCGCTTGAGAGGGGGTTGACGCGCTGCCTCGTCGGTACGCGGGGCATCTTCGGTGAGGGTTGGGATTCGCTCCGGGTGAACACCCTGATTGACCTGACAGGCGTGACCACCAGCACGTCGGTGCAGCAACTAAGAGGGCGCAGCATACGGCTCGACCCAGCATGGCCGCGCAAAGTGGCGCACAACTGGGATGTAATCTGCGTCGCGCCTGAGTTCAAGCGGGGCGACGGCGACCTGAGGCGTTTCGAGCAGCGCCACGCCCGATATTGGGGTGTCGTGCCTGTGTCAAGCAAGCGTCAGGTCTTACAAGGCGCTCTTGATATGACAGGCCGCACGCCTGTGGGAACGGGTACCCCGCTAGCGCCCCAAACCAGCGCCTCCATAGTGAAGGGCGTGTCGCACGTAGACGCCGATCTCGCTTTTGACCTCGCTACCAGGCAGTTTCAACGTATCAACTTCGGGCAGTACACCAACCGTATGCTGCGGCAGGTCGGCAGTCGCGACCAATCATACCAGATGTGGGGCGTGGGCAAAGACTATAGCAATTTCTCCTACACGGCCACGCGCCTCACAGCTAACGACCTGAAAGTGCGCACGGTCTTCACAATAAGAGACACGCTCAAGAGGATGCTGCGTGAGTTCGCTCCTACCTTCGTATTTTGCATGCTGGTGCTAGGCTATATCCTCGCTCGCGGGGCGTTGGAAGGCATCACGAGTGGCTACGCGCCGGGCCAGTTGTTCCAGCTTTTGCTGTATGTTTTGCTGGCAGGACTGGCGCTGACTGCCCTGCTCAATGCGCGTGCTGCGTACAGGCTGGGGCGCGCCCTGCTGTGGGAGCAGCACTCCGACGCTATCTTGCTTGACGTAGGGCGTGCATTGCTGGCCGCTCTCAAGAAGACCGAAATAGTCGGCAAGCACCTGCAAGAGCAAAGCATACGGGTTGTGGAGCAGCCGGACGACAGCCGCATGGTGTTGCTAGACAACGCCTCCGAAGAAGGTACGGCCATCTTCATCCGCGCCTACAGGCAGATATTCGAGCCGGTGCGCGACCAGCGTTACCTCATTCTGCGCGACGATTCGCGGCTGCCTGGCATTGGCCTGGCTGCTATCTGGCTCATGCTGCGCCCCATGTTGCGGGGGCGGCTGGATTACCCGCCTGCATATCATCCCGTGCCCGACGTGCTGGCGGCGCGCAAAGAGCGGGCGGAAGCATTCGCGCATTACTGGAAGCAATATGTGGGCGGCGGGCAACTAATCTTCACCCGCAACGAGCGCGGGCGGCGCATACTGCTCCAGGCCCGCGCCCAGCGCCGCCCGAAAGTAAGCAGCCAGGCGTTCGAGGTGTGGAAGTAAACTGGTCGCATAGCCATGTGTTGCTTATACTCTATCCGCTGATTCCATACATAGCTCCGTGCTGAAAGGGTGAGATTACCGGCTTTGCGGGTTCAAATCCCATCGCTTCCGCCGGAAAGCTCTGCCGTTTGGTAGGGCTTTTGCTTTTCGGAAAGATAAGAAACTTAGCAACTGTCTATTGCATGCGTGGTATTCAGGTAGTATAATCAGCCAAATGCGACCTCACAGGCCGTATTTGTTACGCAGCTTCGTCATCCTCTTTACACGGGGATATTTGTCGTTTCAGCACTAGCGTAATGATCTCTATTCAGCGTTAAGAACTAATCAAGAGGGACTTCGTAATGAGCCACAAAACGGTATTCGCAAGCAAGCATTCGGCCTGGCTAGGGGCCATAATCGGGAGCGCTATGCTGTTGCTCGCGCTGCTGCCCTACGCTGGGCCGGGAGGGACGCAGGCCACGGGCACAGCCTCCGCCTTTGCCTCCATTCAAGCAGTTGCCACCCCCACCCCCGCGCCCGACCCGGACCTCTGTGCGCTTCTCCCTTCCTTTCAGGGCGTGAATATCTCCTCGTCCAACCGCACCCAAAAGTGTACAGCTACCAACACCACCGGCGCGGGAACGTTCAAGGAAATCGAAATCACCAAGTACGGTAGTCCTACTGAGGCACGCAAAGTTCTGGACGCGATGTTTGACGCTTCCATTGGCAATTTCAACAACGGGAAATGGGACCCTTTCGATTTCTATGGAGACCCAGGATATGGGTATGCCATCGGCGCCTACAATCTTGACTATCCGGGAGGGGCATTCGCGCGTGGCTGCTACGTGGTTGTAGGCGAAACTTTTCGCTATCCGACACCCGTTGAAGACCTGTATGGTGAGCTCAAGCGGATAGACGGCTCGCTTATCGGCGCTCCTTGCGGGGGTGGTCCCCAGGTACCTACTGACGCCCTGCGTGTCATCTTCTCACCTGAATATACCCAGTGCGCCTTCCGGGACCAGAAAGTGGCTGAGCTTCGCGTATGGGATGGCCCACCCGCCTCGGCCAACTCAGAACATGGCACGGTACGCTTCATCATCGAGCAGCCCGAAGGCAATCCGCGTGCGGGGGAGTTTGTTCACTTTGGCGACATCCAGCACAAAAATATTACTTATGGAATGGAGATCAGGCTTCCATCGGAGACCCAACAAGCAGGTAGTCCCCATAAATGGAAGATAGAGCTTAAATTCGGACCTGGTTTGATCTATCAGATGGGCCCAACCGGAAGCATAAAGATTCCATGCGATCCAACGAAGGCCGCGATCTTCACCCAGGGACTGATGCAGGGCCTCATGAAACCTGGTTCTGGCTCGCCCGGCCAAAAGATCGAGACCGACAATGCTATCATCACTCCTGCCGGAGGTGGTGGGCCTCTCTACGGTGCGTTAAGTGTAAGCGCCCAGGCCGAGGAGTTCACTATCAATGTCGGGGTTGACGCACGCGATCCGAAAAAGACCGGCATTACTCTCTATGCAGGGTCGGTGCTGGTGACTCCTAAGAATACCGCGCTCGCCCCGGTCACTCTCATCGCGGGGCAACGTATAGATGTCACGCCCGCTACCATCAGCGTTCCTGCCGCCGTTGTGGAAGTGCCGGGGATTGCCAACCAATCCTTCCCGGAGACGGGCAAGGTAGCAACGGGCATCTTCATGAACTACTGGCAGACACATGGAGGGCTGGCTCAGCAGGGCTACCCGATCTCAGGCCTGATACGGGAGAAGAACGACCTCAACGGCAAGACCTACACCGTCCAATACTTTGAGAGGGCGGTCTTCGAGTTCCACCCTGAGTATGCAGCTCCCAACGACGTGCTCCTCTCCCAGCTAGGCACCTTCCAGTACAAGCGCAAGTACCCCAACGGCGCACCTAACCAGAGGGCCAACACCTCGCCCGGAGCGAGGCTCTTCCCAGAGACGGGTAAGACGGTAGGTGGTAAGTTCCTCGAATACTGGAACAACAGAGGCGGCCTTGCCCAGCAGGGGCTTCCTCTCTCCGATGAGTTTACGGAAGTTAGCGAAACCGACGGCAAGACTTATACTGTGCAGTACTTTGAGCGTGCGGTGTTTGAATTGCACCCTGAGTTCGCACCCCCTAACGACGTGCTGCTGTCGTTGCTGGGCGCTTTCACCTACAAGCAGAAATATCAGGGTGGCTCAGGCGGCCCCGGTGGGCCAGGAGGCGGCACCAACCCGACTGCTACCCCAATATCAGGAGGGGGCAACCCTAACTGCTCCCTCACTACCAACATAGCTGCTGCTTCCAATGGCGGGAGCATTGCCGGGTTCTCCTCCGATTATGGTGGAGGTCTCATGCCTAAGTACATGATAGACGGCAATCCGGAGACGGGGTGGTCCACAGAGCCTGGTAAGACTACCAACCAGTACATCATCGTGGCCCTCCCTGGCGGGCAGACCTACTCCATCAACAAGGTGCGCCTCAATCCCTTCACCCCATCCAGGAATTATGACGACGACTCCATCAAGGACTTTGAGATAAGGGTGTCCACCACCGACGCCAACCCGGCCAGCTTCACCACTGTGTTTAGGGGCACGGCACCCAAGCAGAATGCTTTCTTCGACTTCACCTTCTCTCCTGCCCAGGCTAAGTACGTGATGCTCTTCGTGGTGAACAACTACGGAGGGAACTGGGTAGAGGGCAGGGAGTTCGAGGTGTACCAGGCTTGCGGCAACACCCCACCGCCCGGCAACCCCACCGTACCCCCTCCACCCCCACCACCAGGGGCAACTCCTACAACCGCCGCCGGGGGCCAGTGCTCAGGCATACCCGCGAATATTAACATGACGGTCTCGCCTACCAACTGCGCTAAAGCCGGGTCAAGTTTTGTATTTGAAGCAACGGGCTTCAATCCCAGGGAACAGATAGGAGCCTACGCCACAGGACCTGACGGGCAGGTGTACGGAGGGAACTTCCAACTAACCGCCGACCAGAACGGGAACGTCCGCAGCCCCAACGGTGTGACGCTCGCCACACAGACCGGCACGCCACCCGGCATATACGCCCTCACTATGGAAGGGGTGACATCGCACAAAAAGGCCATCGGATATATCAAGCTCCTTGCGCCGTAACGTAACCCGATCTTATGGCCCCCGCATGCCGAATTGATACTCTTCTTGAGCTACCCGCTCAACGAGTTCAATCAGGTCAATGACACCCGACGTGTAGCTCACTACACGATCGCGGTTATAGCTCACAGGTAAGGAGGAATAAGGCGACACGGAGATGCGCCTTATTCCTCCTGTTCCTGTTAGTTATCCCGGCTACCCTGAGTGCCAACCAACCTGCTACCGCGTAGACCGAGCTAGACTGCCGACCCTGCACTGTATGCCAGCAGACCACACATTGACGCTCACATCGTAAATACCTATACTAATCTTGATCCCAGGCATTACGGGCATCAAGCCAATTTACACGGCCCCATGAAAGGAGGTGGAGAGCTATGCATGGTTATTACGTGACTTGAGCGTGCGCTACGAATCGCTGGATGCGATTACACGGTAGCTGCATTTGTGGCCCAAAGGCCCGTTGCGAACACGCCTGCATTGCTCTTCACCCCAGGTCCAGGGTGTCTCCCTGCCACTCATGGGACATACAACCGGGATATTGGCGGGAGCGCCGTATGGTATTAGCTGTTCGATAACGCTGGAACTCGCTCGTATGGACCCCCTGGCCGCAGGTGCGCTACACGTTCTCCCTACTCTAAACGGAAGAACGCGACGCAAGCAGCCTAAATACCCAGGAGTTCTATACAATGCGATCCAGTTTCATGGGGACAGCGCTCCCCGCTATCGTGCTGACCATGCTCTCCGGCCTGCTGCTCTTCAGCGGCTGCGGCACGGACCAACCCCAGGCACAGCCGACACAGGTAGTGCAGCCTACCACTCAATCTACTCAACAAGCCACAGGCTCGACAGAGCCGCTCATTATCTCGGCCATCCCCGACCAGGACCCGGAGAAGTTGCAGCGTATCTACGGTACGGTGGCTACCTACCTGTCCAAAGAGTTGGGCATCCCCGTCCAGTACAAGCCGGTGACCGATTACACCGCTTCCGTGACGGCCTTCAAAGTGGGCGACCTGGACCTTGTGTGGTACGGCGGGCTTACCGGCGTGCAGGCTCGGCTGCAAGTGCCCGGCGCGCAGGCTATCATGCAGCGCGACATAGACGAGCAGTTCCACAGCGTTTTCATCGCCAACACTTCTAGCGGCATCAATAGCCTGGCCGACCTCAAGGGGCATACCTTCACGTTCGGCAGCGAGTCCTCCACGTCGGGACGCCTTATGCCCCAGTACTTCCTGGATGAGGAGGGCATCAAGACCACCGATTTCAAAGGGGAAGCGGGCTTCTCCGGATCACACGACAAGACGCTGAACCTCGTCACCGGGGGCGCATACGACGCGGGCGTTCTCAACGAGCAGGTCTGGAAGAGCCGCCAGGAGGAAGGCAAGGTAGATGCATCGAAGGTCAAAGAAATCTACGTGACCCCCGCCTTCCACGACTACCACTGGATAATCAACCCCGAAGCGATAACCCGCTACGGCAGCGATTTCGTGGGCAAGGTACAGGCGGCTTTCTTCAAACTCGACCCAAGCGTGCCGGAGCACAAAGAGATACTCGATCTGTTCGGGGCGAAGAAGTTTAAAGCTACGACCAATGACAATTACGCACAGATAGAAGCAGTGGGCCGCGAAATCGGCCTCATAGTGAACCCGTAAAGCCGCCATGCCGGACAGTAGTAATACAGTCTTCAGGCTGCGCGGCGTGGGCAAGACCTTCGGAGATTTGCAGGCGTTGAGCGACATCAACCTGGAAATCTCCGAGGGCGAGCAAGTGGCGTTGGTCGGGCCGAGTGGCGCGGGTAAGAGCACTCTAATCGCATTGCTCAACGGCACGTTGCTGCCAAGCGAAGGCGAAGTGTCGGTGCTGGGACGCGATCTCTCCCGACTGAGGCCACGCGCGCGTCGGGCCGTGCAGCGCAGGATCGGCACCATCTACCAGCAGTTCTACCTTACCGGCAGCCTGCGCGTCATACACAACGTCAACGCCGGGCACCTGGGCAAATGGTCCTTCTTCAAGTCCGCGCTCTCGCTGGTGTGGCCCCTGGACGTGAAGATCGCAGCCCAGGCGCTCGAACAGGTCGGTATTCCCGAAAAGCTGTACGAGCGCAGCGACCGGCTTTCGGGCGGGCAGCAGCAGCGCGTGGCCCTCGCCAGGGTGCTTGTGCAAGACCCGCACGTTATCCTGGCAGACGAGCCCATCTCCAGCCTCGACCCCGAACGAAGCCGCGAAATCATGGACCTGCTGCGCGACCTGAGCAGGCGAACGGGCAAGACGCTTGTCACCAGCGTCCACACCTTCCACTTCGCGCGCAGCCACTTCGACCGCATCCTCGGCTTGCGCGGCGGGCGCATCCTCTTCGACTCCCCAGCAGGAGACGTTACTCCTGCAATGGCCGCCGACCTCTACAGGATAGGCGAATTACGCAGGGATGCGCCAGGGGACGCGAACCTGGAACCCGGTAGCTTTGGCCCATTATTATCCCCTATGACCAGGTATGACTGACTTGCCGTTGAGACCGGGCCGGGCACTCAGCAAAACGATACCGCGCCCCTCGCTCCTGAATAGCCGGACGGCTGCGTTCGCCATCTTTCTGGCGGCGTTCGCCTGGTCGCTGGCGCAGGCGGGCATCTTCAGCAGAGATCTGGTGAATGGTGGCGGTTGGACGCTGGTGTGGCAGTTTGTCCGCGCCAGCGTCCAGCCCGACCTCAGCCCGGACATCCTGACCCTGGCCATCCCCTCAATGTTGACGACGTTGGCCTTCGCGGTGTGCGCTACCGCCCTGTGCCTGGCAATCGGCATCGTGGGGGGCATCCTCTCCTCTGAGGTGTGGTGGCAATCGGTTCTACCCGGACGCGGCATCAGCATGCGCCGGGGCAGGAGCAGCAGCCCTCACCTGCTCCCCTGGCTCAGCGTCCGAGGCTTTCTGGCCGTGCCGAGGGCAATCCACGAGATAATATGGGGCCTCTTCTTCATCAACATCCTGGGCCTCGACCCCTTGGTGTCTATACTGGCAATCGGCATCCCATTCGGTGCCATCACCGCCAAAGTCTACGCCGATATACTTGACGAGACCCCACGCGAGCCGTTGCGCGCTCTGCAAAATAGTGGCGTATCTACGCTCAAATCGTTCCTCTATACCCTCTTGCCGCAGGCTTTCCCCGATCTGCTCTCCTACGGGTTTTACAGGCTTGAGTGCGCCATACGCTCGGCTGCCGTGCTGGGCCTCATCGGGGCGGGCGGCCTGGGCTACCAGATACTGTTGAGCCTGCAATCGCTCAAATATGAGCAGGTATGGACCTTTCTCTACCTGCTCATCCTCCTCAGTGGGCTAACCGACGGCTGGAGTTCGCTCCTCCACAGGCGGCTGCACGTCACGCGACATGGGGACTACAAGACTAAGGCTGGGGGCGCAGGGCGTGGCTATTCGGGCCATTCCTTCGCGCGGTACTCGATGCTTGCCCTGCTGCTGATGGTGCCTCTCTCGTTCTGGTACGTGCAGGCCGACTTCTCGAAGCTCTTCGCGCCCAGGGCATCACGGCTGCTTGCCGGGGTGGTCAGCGACGTTTTCCCGCCCAACCTGGACCCTGCGCTGCTGGGGAGGTTGTTCCAACTCTCCGCGCAGACCCTCAGCATGTCCATCCTCGCCATAACGATTGCCGGCCTGGGAGGGCTGCTGCTATCATTCTCAGCAGCCGCGAACTTCTCTCTGCCGGGAGGTATGTTCGCGGGCGAGAGCAAGAGCGCACTGCGAACGGCGATGGGTGCCATTGTGCTGCTTGCCAGCCGGGGCGTGCTGCTCGTCTCGCGCGCGCTTTCGGAGGGCATCTGGGCGCTGCTGGTGCTGTTCGTGCTCTTCCCCGGCATCCTGCCTGGGGCGGTGGCGCTGGGATTATATAACCTGGGTGTGCTGGGCCGGTTGATGGCCGAGGTGACCGAGAACGCGGATAACCGACCTCTACGCGCACTGAAAGGGCAGGGCGCGTCCAACGCCCAGGTCTTCCTTTATGGGGTGCTGCCACAAACGCTGTCGAAGAACCTGGCCTACGTGCTCTACAGGTGGGAGGTTTGCGTGCGGGCGACGGTGGTCGTGGGGCTTGTGGGCGCGGGTGGTCTGGGGAGGCTGCTGGGCGACCAACTCAGCAGCTTCGACTACCGGAGCGTGATGACCTCCCTCATCTTCTACGTCGGCCTGACGTTCCTGGTGGATATGCTGAGCGCGCTGGTACGGCGGGCGGTGCGCTGACACCTTCCAATAAAGAACTTTGTGGAATGGCCTATGCTTGGGCATCTATGAGTTTGTGCTATAAAGAGTGATGCTCGGAATAAGGAGGAAGCATGGACAAGCCCATCTACAATTACAACTGGAAGTATCATGCCGTTCAAAACCTGGACGGCTACTTTGACCTGAAGACCGAGGATACGGGCGACGTACCTGTGCGCCTCTTCTTCACACAGCAACTCCTGGATGACGCAGAAGATGGCTTGTACCAGCAGATAGTCAACGCCACACGCTTTCCGGGCGTGAAGCTGGTAGTCATCACGCCCGATGCTCACTTTGGCTATGGTGTGCCCGTAGGCTCTGTGATACTGACTGACGGCACGCTGGCGATGGGGCCTGTGGGGTACGACATCGGCTGCTTTACTGGAGAGACCTTGATACCCACAGTCGAAGGCCATTCTCACCCTATCGGCGAACTTGCCTCGGTAGGTGGTGAAGTCCTGGTCTACGCACTGTCCGAGGACCATAAGATCGTGGTGGCAAAAGCCACCGCGAGGAAGACCAGGGCAGAGGCAGAACTTGTGAAGGTGAAACTCGATAACGGGCGCGAGATTGTCTGTACACCCGACCATGAGTTCATGTTGCGCGATGGCACGTACGGCCAGGCGCAGTATCTGGCGCCGGGGACGTCCGTGATGCCTTTCGACCCAACCGTAGAGCTTAGGGAGATGTCTGCGAGTGGTGTTGTTCATAATCACAAAGTAGTTTCCGTCGAGCCTGTAGAGCGCAGGGAAGATGTGTACTGCCTGACCGTGCCTGGCTACGGCAACTTCGCGCTTGATGCTGGTGTTTTCGTGCATAATTGCGGCATGGTTTCCGCTCGCTCCAATGTGCCTGTTGACGCGGCCACCCCTGAGCAGAGGTTGGCGTTCAACAAGGCTGTCATGAAGCGCGTGGAGATGGGCGCGGGGGGCAACAGCAAGACTCTCCGAAACGTCTCCGAGAAGGAGTTCAACGCCTTGATACGCGGCGGTGCCGATTACTATATCTCCAAGTACGGGGCTAAGTTCGACCGCAGCCGGGCCGAGCGCAACCGCATCCCTGTGGACGATGATTGGAATATCCCGAAGGGCGGTAAGGGCCGCCCGGAGCGTGGGATGCACCAACTGGGGTCGTTGGGTGGAGGGAATCATTTCCTTGAATTACAAAGCTGCGAGCAGACAGGCACTCTCTTTGTGCAGGTGCATAGCGGCAGCCGGGGCTTCGGGCACGGGCTGGCGACCAATTACTTTGCGTTGGCGAAGGCCGAGAAGCCCAACGAGATAAAGCATCTCGACATGGGATACTTCACGCCCGACTCGCCCAACCACAGGAGCTACCTGAACGCGGTCGCGGCGGGCGGCAACTTCGCTATCATCAACAGGCTGATCCTGTTCGAGCAGATAGCCGAGGCTTTCCGCGAGGTGTTCCGCGCTGAGCTTGAGCTTATATATGAGATCAGCCATAACCTCGTGCAGAAGGAGCAGCACCCCGACTTCGGTGAGGTATGGGTACACAGGAAGGGGGCTACCCGCGCCTTCCCTGGAGGCCACTCTGCACTCAGGGACACGCTCTGGGAGGAGAGCGGCCACCCCGTACTCATCCCAGGCAGCAACCGCGACTACAGCTTCGTGCTGAGGCCATTACCGGGCGCGGTGCGTAGCGGCTACTCGGTCAATCACGGCGCGGGGCGCAGACTATCGCGCTCGAAGGCCAAGAGCCAGCTTTCACAGCAGGATGTCAACGAGCAGTACCGCCAGGCGGGTATAATCGTGAACCAGAACGGCAACGTGCCCCTGGACGAGTCGGACGCCTGTTATAAGTCGGCGCAGGAGGTAGTAGAGGCTGTGGTGTCGGCGGGCCTGGCGGAGATACAGTACAGATTGTGGCCGCTCGCGTCGCTGAAAGGGTTGGATTAGGTTGTGCTCGCATGCTTGCCACGCCGGGCAAGCACGCGGCGCGTTCCCCTAGCCCTTGATAGTGTTGTATATCGGGCTGATCTCGGGCTGCACGTCGCCAAGCCCTACCCGGTGCAGTATGGGCACCAGTGTTTGGGCAAACTGCCCGAAGGTTTCGCCCGACTCCCATATATCCATGACCCGAAGTTTATCGCCACTCCCAAAGCAGGCGTGGTATAGCCTGCTTTCCGGCGCACCAGCACCGGCAGCATCAAGGCTCTTGATAATCTCGTCGTACTGCTCAGCGTTCATAGATTCGGGCGTAAAGTTGACAGCGATTGCCATTCTCGTATACCTCCTGAAGTTATCGTTCACTCTGTTGGCTTGCAACCTGTCGTGGGACAAACTGCTTGAGTGCATAATAATGGGTGGTATCGCCCAGTCGCCAGACCAGAAATTGCTCACTTGCTGCTCATTAACTATCCATTTCGCAGACACGACAAAGGGAATGTGCGAGAAGCACGAGAATGAGCAATATTTCGTTATCGTACAATGGCGGATAGCGGGTTGAGGAGACTCTTACCTGTTCGGCTCGTTCTCAGGCCAGAATACGTCGAAGCTGACTTCGTACCGGCCACCCCTGTACTGGCCCAGCGCGTCGAAGGCTTCTTGCCCCAGGTCTATCACGATGCCTTTCGAGCGGACATAGGGGATGTCGGGCCAGTTGATAACGTCTATGAACTGCACGAATATGGAGCGATTCCCCCGCGTGACCCGCGCCCATCGCCCGTAGAGATGCAAGTCGGCGGGCGCGGCGGCGTACAGGCCGTAACCTACGTAGTCGTCGGGGAGGTTGCCCCAACTCTTGTTGAGGCTGATTACGCGGTCCCAGTTGGCGTTGAAGACGGTAGCCTCGCCCCGGAAGCTCATATTGAAGCCGGGGCGCGCCTGGGGTGCGGCTGTCGTACCGTCGAGTCCGCCCGCTAGCTGCTTCTTGAGCAGATCAGCGCCCAGGTGGCCTAACTGCACGCGGCCCTGCGCGGTCAACTCGAAGCGGGCGCGCTCAAAATACTGCACAACACTGTTTCCCTCGCGCATCTCCTCGGAGATGGGATAGCCGAATATGTCAAGGCCGCCGCTCGCTCGCCAGAACTGCCCGAACGCGCCGCCAAGCGTGTGTTTGGTCTGCTCATAATAGACGCGGTCGCCTGTTGAAGTCCCGTTCGTCACGGGTGGGAAATCGCGCCCCTCCGTGACCATGCTGCCCACGTTGCTCAACTCAACCTTCCAGGGGCGGGCGCTGTTGGGGCGGTACTCGAAGCGGCTCCGCTCGAAATACTGCATGGGCACGCCGTTGACAACTATCTCTTCGGAGACGGGATACCCGTAGATGTTCACGCCGCCGTTCATCAGCCAGTAGTTGAGAAAAGCGTCCTTGAGGTAATGCGCGGTCTGGCGAAAATAGACCGAGTTGGAGGAATTGGTGGAAACGGGCGCGGCCTCGGCTATGCCCGAATGCGGAATGCGGAATGCGGAATCCGGAATAGTGGAAGGTGCGGGGTGAGAGTTGGCGGTAGCCAGGTATGGTGGGGAGTGGGGGGCGGTGCCGCTTGAAGTTGGTGCGATGGATAGCGCGATGGTGGTGATAGCGGCGAATGTAATTGCGAGTGCCCGGACACGTGTTCGGGGTGCTCTCAAGAGCGGTCTCCTTCTATGCAGTTCCGATGAGGTAGCATAAGCCCTGCCCGGCTAGCTGTGATTCTCCTCTTTATACATGCGAGAATACAGCATTATCTACCTCCGTGACACCCTACTTACTATGTGCCACGACTTCCTACTTACATGAGTGCGATTGTAGCCCATAAGAGTAACCTTTGTCAATAACGCAAATTCCGTAGAGGCGCGCTTAGTTCCACCTAATCAGGGGCTAAACGCCAAGACGCAAAGGCGCCAAGTACCCGCCAAGAGTTCTTTTGTTTGGTTTTGCTTAGGCAGTACTGGTGCCTAATGGGCGACTCTGGATGTTTGATTGGAGACTCCTTTACAGTCTTGGCGTCTTTGCGTCTTGGCGTTTAGAAGAAATGCTTGTTAGCCTCGATTGTTGGCAGAACCGGAGAGCCTTGAGTGTTTGACATTTACATAACGGCTGGCTATACTAACTTTGGCAGTGCGGGCCACGATGGCTTACTCTGCTAAGCCTCTGGTGTCAGTTTAGAGCGTCTCCTTTGCGCGCACGAATAGCGGCATGCCGATGGCTTGCGCGGACTGCTTATTGACGCTTTCCCGGATAGAGAAAAGTCATGCGAATCATCCTGTATACCGGCAAGGGCGGCGTTGGCAAGACCAGCGTCTCGGCGGCTACGGCCCTGCGCCTTGCTAAGCTGGGCCACCGCACGCTCGTGATGAGCACGGACGCCGCCCACTCCCTGGCCGACTCGTTCGACAGGCCGCTCGGTCACGAGCCTGTGGAAGTGGCCCCCAACCTCTGGGCGCAGGAAATCTCCGTGCTCCACGAGGTAGATCGCTCCTGGGTGACGCTCCAGAAGTACCTCAGCACGCTGCTGTCGTGGCGCGGCATGGAAGACGTGGTAGCCGAGGAGATGACCGTGCTACCCGGCGCGGAGGAGCTTGCGGGCCTGGTGCGTATCGTCAAGCACTACGACTCAGGGCTTTACGATACAATCGTCGTGGACTGCGCGCCCACCGGCGACACGTTGCGCCTCCTCTCTTTCCCTGAGATCGCCCGGTGGTGGCTCGAAAAGCTCTTCCCGGTGCAGCGCCAAGTCGCCAAGATACTGCGCCCACTGGCCCGCACTGTGACCGATATGCCCATGCCGGAAGACGACGTGTTCGAGTCGATCAAGCAGCTATTGCTGAGCCTGGACCGCATACATAAGCTGCTGGCCGACCCGAATATGACTTCGGTGCGTATCGTGCTCAACGCGGAGAAGATGGTGGTCAAGGAGGCGCAGCGCGTCTACACCTACCTGGCGCTCTTCGGGTATACGACAGACATGGTCATCTGCAACAGGCTCTTCTCGCAGGCGATGGGCGCGGACGGCCTGGATAAGTGGCGCGAAATCCAGCGCCGCAACCACACGCTGGTGGAAGAGTGCTTCACGCCCGTACCGATCTTCGACGTGCCCTTCTTCGACAGCGAAGTGGTTGGCATCCAGATGCTGGAAAAGATGGGAGAGGCGGTATTTGGGAGCGAAGACCCTGCGAAGGTATTCTTCCAGGGCAAAGTGCAGACTATAGAGGCGGTTGAACAAGGCTTCTTGCTAAAGATGCCCCTGCCCTTCGCTACTAAGGAGCAGGTAGACCTGCTGCAAACGGGCGACGAGTTGGTAGTGCAGGTGGGAGACTACAAGCGCAACATCATCCTGCCCCGCGCCCTGGCGACCCTGCAAGTGGCCGGGGCCAAGCTGGAAGGCGGCGAGCTGCGCATCAGGTTCCAGAACCCGTCGGCGGTGGGGGCCAGGTAGTACCGAGTACCGAGTATCGAGTACCGAGTGCTAACTGGTCACTGGTCACTGGTCACTGACCACTCGTCGTAGCTTGCATTGTAATTGGCGCGGTGGTATAGTGTTATCCCAACGAGGGTGGAGAGAGTGGACCACGAAATTGTGGGTGTGGGTAAAGATGAGCAGGTTGAGCGGGGCGATACGGGTCCCGCGAAGGTAGACAGTGGCGCGCCTGCCGTCCAAGCGGGCAGCGCGCCTGGCGCCGGTCCATGGCAAGGCCCGACTGTCCTCACGCTGCAAGACCTCATAGACCTGCCCGGCCAGATATTGCCCGAACAGACCCGTTACCACCTGAAGAATGCCTGCCGAGAAGGCGCTCTGGCCTTGTTCACCCTCTGGCAGAGCATCAACAAAGCCACGCAACCTCAGCAGGGCGGCAAAGTGCGTAAGAAGATAGATATAGAGTAATTGTAATAGAATAGAGGGAGCACGAGAGTCACGAGAGTAAGGTAGCAAGGAAAATGCCCGAAGCAACGACCCACCATGACGACAACTCAACCAACGGTATAGAGCCTGAGAAAGCCCCGCGCCGCAAGCTCAACGGCAAAAGCGCGCATGCCTCCTCTATAAAGAGCAATGAGCGCCAGTTCAAGCCTGCTCCGCTGTCGGCCTCCATCCTTGAGACCGACACTCTTTACGATACCGGCTCGGAGGAACTGGACAATTTCTCGCCTGATGTATCTAGCGTGGACGACCTAGACGCCACCGAACGGTACGACCTGGACCATACCCTCGCCAGGGGCAGCGGGCGGGGCCGTGAGGGCGGTATCGTTGAGCTGATAGACGAGACCTTCGAGACCCTGGCAATCTCCGCTTCCGACGGCAGTGTTGAGGTGGTGTCCACCGAGATTTACGAAGTTACCACACTCGAAGTGGTAGAGGAGCCGGAGTTCGAGGAGAACGAGCCGGACGCCGACGAGCTAGCCCGCGTCGCCACCGAAGTAGAAGTGGTCGCGGAAGAGCGGCCCGAAGACTTACAGAGGGTCATAGATCGCGCCCTCAGCCTGGAAGGCGTATCGGTAGACGACTCGGTACGCATCTACCTGCGCGAGATAGGCGGCACCGCGCTCCTCAAGTCCCCCGACGAGAGCGCGCTGGCCGACAAGATGGCGATGGGCCGCAAGGCAGATGCAGAGCTTGCGCTTATCAAGTCCAGTATCGCCGAGGACAAAACCTTTGCTGCCGAGTACGGCAGCAGGATGCGCGAGCTTGAGACTGTTATCAGAGAAGGCGAGCAGGCCAAGAAGGTGCTGGTGCAGGCCAACCTGCGCCTGGTTGTAAGCATCGCCCGCCGCTATATCGGGCGCGGACTCTCCCTACTCGACCTGATCCAGGAGGGGAATATCGGCCTCATGAAGGCGGCGGACAAGTTCGACCACCGCAAAGGCTTCAAGTTCTCTACCTACGCGACGTGGTGGATACGCCAGGCCATCACCCGCGCCATCTCCGACCAGAGCCGCACCATACGCCTGCCTGTCCACGTGACCGATATGGTGACGAAGCTGCGGCGGGCGGCGCACGAATTGCAGCAGAAGCTGTTGCGCGAGCCTACCGAAGAGGAATTGGGCGAAGAGCTAAACATGCCCGCCGAGCGCGTCCGCAAGATACTCGACATGGCGCGCCACCCGGCCTCGCTCGATGCCCCTATGGAAGAGGGAGAGGACAGCTTCCTGGGCGACTTCATCCCCGACGAAGGCACGGGCGCGCCCGAAGAAGAGGCCTCGCGCCAGATGCTCAAGGAGCAGGTGGAGGACATCCTCCGCAAGCTGACCGACCGCGAGCGCCAGATACTCCAGATGCGCTACGGCCTCACGGACGACCGCCCGCGCACCCTGGAAGAGGTAGCCAAAGAGTTCGGCATCACCCGCGAGCGCATCCGCCAGATAGAGACGCGCATCCTCCGCAAGCTCCGCTATGCCCGCTACGGCGCGAGCAAGCTGCGAGGGTACCTGGACTAGACTCTCCTTCACCGTTAGTTCTTTTCGATAGTCGCCTCCTGTATGGGGCGGCTATTTTGTTTGCGAAAGAAGCAAGCGCCGGGCTGTGACATTTTTGTGCCACTTTTTGTGCCACTCTTCCAGCGACGTTTGACTGTATCATGTTGTCAGGTGCCTGATTTCCATCATCGGTCATGGAATTGTACTTAATGTTGCATCAACGACAAGCGATGGATCGGGCTTGTCCAGGACGATTTATCGTTGCCGCCTGTCGTATATTGGGTAGTTATCAATCTACAGGGCTAGAAGCAAGCATCCGGAGGTAAGGTCTTGTATTCCAGTAGCACTGGTGTTATAGTGTCGGTTGCGCTACCGTTACGCCAAGTTCCTCTCCTGCGTAAAGTTTATAGAGGGAGCGAATGACGGCGCGCAAGAGCGTATCTGCCTTTGTAGAGGTAGAGTTCGTGGCGTATTCTTTTTCGACTGGGCTTACAACCCGCCAACCTTAAGGAGGGTAGGATCGTGCCTGATACGGTATTGGCAAGCAAGGAAAGTGTTGCGTTCGCCCTGGATGGCGTCGCTATCAAACTTGAAACTTCGTTTCTGCCGGGAGAATCTTTTGTTGTAGCCGAGAGGGGCGAAGAACTCCAGGCGGCTATCTGGTCTACTATCTCACCCGCGAGTGAATTGGCGATTATGGCTGTGCCTTTCGGCATGAGACCCCCTACGGAGATCGTGCCACCCGCTGCGTCCGGGATCGAGGAGGAATATTACCAGGGCTTCGACAAGGCTCGTGAACTCGGCCAATTGGAAATCCTGGCGCAGACTAGGCAAGGCCCCGCCATTACTATCTTCGGCAAGAAGGTAGTTGGAAGAATGGTCGTGTCGAGCGCACCCGCCGGAGATGGCGCAGACTCGACCCCGATATTGACCGTCGAATGGGTGGGGGAGGGTGGGAACCGCCTGTGGATCGTGCGTGCCACCCATGAGTTGGCACCCGGCACCAGCACCCTGGGCGCTGTAAAATCTCTCCGCGACGCCCTGGCAGGCATGGTCCTGAGCAGCGATACTCTCGACCACCCGACCACCCTGTTTGCAAGTAGCGGACCTATAGACAATCCTATACCGTCAGCCGTACCTATGCCCTTAGGAGACGACGCTGAGGCAGCGCCCCCCGAATTCATAATGGCTGCCGCCGCAGGCAATTTCGCTCCACCCAAATGGTGGGATGGCGATTGTGATGATAACAATTTCAGGGCAAAGGACACAAGGCATCGAAGCTCCTTCCGATTGAACAATGGCTTTCGGGGCGTGGTCCCTTGCGGCCCCCTCCCTGGTCTCGAAGGCGATGTGACAGTCCAGTTCCCTGATGCCCAGGGTAATAACTTCAAGGGACATGGCGAGTTCGAGTTTCAATGCGTTGAACTCTGCATGCGCTTTATGGAAGTGGTGCATGGTATAACCGCATACCCAGGCAACGGCAGCCAGGTAGTGCCCAATTTCTTGACATTGTCCAAGCCGAAAGATCGGAACAAAATGAAGGTGATTCTAAACGGCACCTTCCCCCCCGCGCCCATGCCCGGCGACATCCTGAGCTACGGCCCGGTAAGCACAGTTGGACATACTTCGGTATGCGTTGCCTCAAACGTTGACAGCCAGGGCAATGGGTTTATCACGGTAATGCAACAAAACGTCTCGATATCGGGTAAGGCTGACCTTCCTGTGAGGAAATGGAAGGTGCTAGCCACGCCTAGTGTTACATCATTCCTGCATCCCATCACAGGTTCGCAGCTCCCGGACCCTATAGTCGATCCTACGCCGGTGCGTTTCAATGAAACCGGGCACTTTGTTGGTGGCGGCTTCAAGGCGCTCTGGTTCAAGCCCGATAATGGGATCTTCCTATGCGGCTTCCCATTGACCGAGGAGCAAGCCGAGGGCAACTTGACGGTGCAGTACTTCGAGAACGTCAGGATGGAGTTCAGGCCCGGCATACAACCCCGGTTCGGGGGTGTGGGCAGAGCGTTCGTAGAGCATCCCGGCTCCAACGTACCTGCGGGCGTAGACCCGACAGGTCCGGGTACCAGGCGCTTCAACGATACCGGGCACTCCGTGGGCGGGAGCTTCCTGACCCTGTTCAATAAATACGGGCTGAACGTGTGCGGCTTCCCCATCACGGGAGAAATCGATGAGAACGGCCTCACCGTGCAGTACTTCGAGAATGTCAGGATGGAGCGGAGCGCGGGCACGCCGCCGAGGTTCGGCGCGGTTGGCCGGCGATTTCTTGAACTCCCCTGAGTCATAACCTGATTTCCAGTTGGCCTGGGGGCTGGACCGACACCCTTTACGCTCTCACGCCCAGGTTGGCACGCTCACGTTTTAGCGGTTATTCGAAATAAGGAGGCAAAAAATGGTGGCAAAACTGATCTTGAGGAACAATGACGCAGGGACGAAGCCCCGTTATCTAACGCCTATGGCGCTACCGGACGGGCCGGATGTTATCCTCTGCTATGTCTTCCTGACGGGCTTCGCGAGTAGCACCCGGATAAGGGTGCATCGCGTTAAGCCTGACGGTACGCAAACGCTCATCAGGGATGTGCAAACCGCCCAGGATGGGGCTAAAGAGGACAATAGTACAGCCGTGCGCATGGGGCGCGATCTGCACGTATACTTCAGCTCGCACATCGGCGACCCGTTGGCGGTGATGGAGCGGGAGATTATCCCTAACATCTTTATGGCGTAAGACAGTTAGAAGGGGGACATTCGAAATAAGGAAGTGGGCGGCTGTGCTGCCCACTTCCTTATTTCGGGCTAAGAGTTCTACGCTTAATTGCGGGAACAAATTTGCTGATTTCATGTGCAAACCATTGACAAAACAGAACAAATTTGCTATAATTACAGCAGATAGCGAAGTGGTGCTCTGTTGCTGAGGGGTCGCGCACTCGCATCTAAGCAAGACGATTTGAGAGCCAAGTTTGAGTATTAGAGCTTAGGAGGCATGTAGAGAGATGAGTGCTAAGAAGTTAGTTGTAGATGAGTTTGAAGTAGATGCAGTAGAGAACGGCACCCCGGAGGTAGAGGGCGCTACCTCTAAGGAAGCACCCGCCACCAGAAACGGCAAGTCGAAGGCAGCACACGCTTTTGATCCCACCCAGTACCTCAGCAAGTTCGATGGCCGCGATTACCTCGAAGTCAAGTGGCGGCTCCTCTGGCTGCGCAGCGAGCACCCCGACGCTCGCATGACCACCGAGATCGTGCAGCACAACGAGGAAGGCGGCTTCGCCCTCTTCCGCGCCGAGGTGGAAGTGCCGGGCGGCGGCAAGGCAACCGGCTGGGGTTCCGAGACGGTGCGCGACTTCCACGACTATATCGAGGCCGCAGAGACTAAGGCACTGGGCCGCGCTCTCGCCGCCCTGGGATACGGCACGCAGTTCTGCCAGGACTTTGACTTCTCGGCGAACGCCCGCCCCGGCACAAAGCAGATCGTGGACGCGCCGGTGAACCTGATGGAGCCTCGCAACGTCGTGAACCGCGCCAGCAGCTTCATTCAGAAGGGGAATGGTAACGGCAATGGACCTGGCGGTAATAAGTCCGGCAGCTTTGCCAATAGCGGCTTCAGGAGCGCGCAGGGTAACGATGGTGGGCGTATGCCTGCTGAAGAGGACGACTTCGACAGGCTGCCCTCGGTCGAAAGCTCGCCCAATGGCTCAGCCGCCACCGAGAAGCAGGTGAAAGCGATCTACGCTATCGGCAGAGCGAGCAAGCGCCTCTCCGAAAGCCAGGTGGATGACCGCTGCGCCGAGGTGTTCGGAGTTAGGCCCACCGAGTTGACGAAGGCCGAAGCCTCGCAGTTCATAGACATGCTCAAGGGTGACGTAGCGGCATAACAGGTTGGCGCAGGGGCACGACATTACATGCGTGCCCTCACGCCGCTCAGTGGAGACAAAGCAATGACAGACGAAATGTATACGACAAAACAGGCGGCCCTCTACCTGGGCGTGACCGAGGCCGACATACGGCTGGCGGTCCGCGAGAACAAGCTGCGCGCCTGGAACCTCCCCTTGCAGAGGGGCTTGCTGGTGCGCAAAGGCGATCTCCTGCGCTTCCGAGAGCCTGGTGGCCGCACCACCCTCACCCGCCAACTTCCTCTTTTCTCCGCAGACGCCAACCAGGCGAAGCAGCCGCAAGATAAGCCCGACAGCAACGTAGCGTAACCAAGAGTAAAACGTAAAACGTGAAACGTAAGGCATGAGTGCTCAGGATGGCATTAAGTCCTTACGTTTCACGTTTTACGTTTTACGTTTTACTCTGCTTTTCACGTTTTCCAAAACAGTACATTGGTCCCAAAATTAATGCGAGAATGTTGCCTATTTATGCAGGCTCATGATAATATGCACATGTCAAGTGTCGTTATACGGCGCAGGCGTGCAATTGAGTTTGTAAGGTAGAGGGACAGCATGAGAACAGACATCACCGGCGATTTGCCTACTACGCAGTCCGGCAGGTTGAGCTTTGAAGATGCTATGCAGAGGGGTATAGCCGCCTCCGAAGCTGGGGACCAGGCGAGCGCCTACGCTATTTTCCAACAGTTGGCCGACCAGTACCCCAACATGTTTGAAGTGTGGGTATGGCTGGGGTGGACCAGCCCAAGCCTGGAGGACTCGGAAGCGGCCTTCACCCTGGCGCGGGAGCTTGACCCTGGCAACGAAGAAGCGGCTCTAGGCCTGCGCTGGGTAGCCTCGCAGCGAGAGCCTGGTATGGAACAAGAGGAGGCTGTGCCGTTCGTTCCACCCGTAGAGGAGACGCCCCCTGCGGCCGCGCCCGTAGTCGCGCAACAGCCCTTCCCGCAAGCCGTCCAGCAGCACGTTCCCCAGCCTCCCCCGCAGCCGGAAAGCCTCGATGACTTGATGAGGAGTGGCATGTCGGCGGCGCAGGCCGGGTACAAGATGGCTGCGTACGCAACCTTCCAGGAAGCCGTCTCCGAGTACCCAGGTGAAGTAGAAGCGTGGGTGTGGCTTGGCGGCACCAGCCCTAGCCTGGACGAGGCAGAGCTAGCGTTCAAGCGTGCCTGCGAACTGGACCCAGGCAATGAAGAAGCCACAGTTGGCCTGCGGTGGGTCGCCCTGAGACGGCGGGTTGTCTCGACCGTCGCCGGTGGGCAGAGTGACAACGACGACAGACCTGCCGAGTTTGTGGGTGCTGGCGTTGCAGCTGGCGCGCCTGAGACTCCCTGGGAGCCTGAGCAGAAACCGGCAAAGCCCTCCTTCTTCTCCAGACTCTTCGGTAAAAAGGGCTAACCGTTCTCGCCTTAATTAGAGAAACCAGCAAAAAACCTCCGCCGGGCGGAGGTTTTTTGCTGGTTTCTCTCTTTTTCACAGCCTGCTGTTGCTGCGGCCCGGACCCAGCGTAGGCGATTTCGGCTCGGTTAAGGAGGTAAACTTCTCCGCGCTGCCCTCTACCCTCACCAGGCGCACACGATCTATTCGCACCCCGCCGGTATTGCCCGGACCTGCCGGGTCGAGGCGCAGACGGGCCAATTGTCCTCTCCATGCAGGGTTGTCGCCAAAGTAGGCGCGGTAGGTGTGTAGCTGCCCGTCAGCCGCAGCCTTCGCCCTCACGGAGTTAACTTCCAAGAAAGCGGGCGCGCCCACGGTTGCGAAGAATATCTGTATGCCGGGGTCCGCGACCGGCACGCCCGTTACCATCATCACTTCCACGGCGTTATAGCTGTCCAACGGGATGTCCAACTCAGGGCTGACAAGCTGGGGGTCGGCACCTGCCAGGGGATAGAACCAACCCGGCCCCCCCATGTTGCCCGCGCCCAGGTCCTTTGCCGTCCAGCCAGATGCGCCACTCGCGAAGCCCCAGGTGGTGCGAGTATCCTTCTTGTAGTGGATGAAGCGGGTGCCCTGGACAATGGAGTACACGCGCTCATTGACCCGTCCGCACGAAGAGCTATCGTACTTGCAATCGCTCTCGTCCATCTGGGTGGTGCGGTATGTACCGTCATCGAATACCTGCGCTACCACAGCCACGTGCCCCGCCACGAGGTCCGCGCCATAGATGCCCGGCTCGAACACGGCTATATCACCATGACGGGGGTATAAGCTCACGGGCCAGCCCTGCTTCTCTGCGTTGTCGTCCCAGTCCTTAGCCTCTCCCAGGTTGGCGGGCAGGTCGGGCCGGTTCTGCCAAGCCCAATAGGTGGACTTCGCGTAAGGGTAGGGGTTGGTGCCCGCGCCCGCCGCGCCCGGTGCGAACGACAGCGACACGATAATCAGGGCAAGGCCCAACAGCAGCACCAGGATCGTCTCTAAACTCGCTCTCACGATCTCTTTCATCTCGCACTCTCCCTCTACGTTCTCCATCTGCTATAGAACATAAGTTCTGTAGACATAATAGTAGCATAGTCAGGTGGTGTCAAGAGGGTTTTCCACATATTAGAACCTATTTTCGTATACCTAGCTTGAGCAGCACAAAGAGGCTGAGTTCTTTCAGCATTCATTACATGGGCATAGTAAAGATGGACTGGGCTAGCCCAGTCCATCAGAGCGCTTGTACTTTCAACCTACTGGATGGTTGTCTTTATGGGAGCGGAGGAGTAGGACATGGTTGTATCTGGCATATAAGATGTGTTGGGGTGGGCACGGGTAAAGTTGGAGCGCTCGTAGGGTCAGGTGGAGGTGGTGGTCCCACAGGAGGAACAGGAGTGAGCAGAGGACATGGTGGGGTTACTCTGATATATCTATCCGGTCCCCCACCACTCACGACAACTCCAAAGTTGTCCCAACTACGTGAAGTCAAGTTGAACCTAAACCATGAAGGACGGCTAGTAGAGACCAGGAGAAGTCTTGTTTGGCCGTCAGTTCCTATCTCCTCTGCTACCACCTCTACCGGCCCGCACATGTATGGCGTTAGATAGTCACCACCCAAGCTGTCTACACGTTCTCCATAGCCATTGGACGAGACCGCCTGAATTTTTACCATGCCTTGTTCGCGTATGCCCACGTCCCATACACCTCCACCAGGATTGTATGCTTTCGAACCTGCATATACTGTAAGGTAGTTCCCTCCTATCAGCCCTGCCCAGGCATTACGAATGCTGTACATCATATTCAGGCCAGCAGCTTGAGGATGCTGTAATATTCCAATTGGCAGGGGCTCTGGAGACGGAAATGGTGGTGAGGTCGGAGGAACAAAGTTGCTCTTATCAACTGGTGTACCCGCCAGTGCCGTAAGCCTTGCATTTTGCTGTGCCTGTTCGTCACGTTGCTCAGCCTCGTCACCTGCGGCTATATTCGTTGCAAGCGTTACCAGGTCAACGGGAGTAGGTCCCGAAAGGGGTGGTAGATCAGGTGGGGTGTCTCCCTTTACACCTTGTGCAGCAAGGACGAGGAGCAAAAGGATAGCGATGAGTCCGACGCTGAACAGCAAATTGGAATTCTTATTCACCTTTTTGTCTGGCTGGTGACTTCTCATCTAGTCCCTCACAATAACGGGTGGTAATACCTTACCTCACACAGTAAGACGTTTTCAGAACCCTGTACTAGCGATGTTCACGGCGTAAGAAATCGGATATCAGTAGACCAACCCAGCAACTGATCCGTTCTGTGACAGCCAGAACTAGGTGATGTACAAGATGATGGCGGATTTTGATACCCGTGGTACGCAGGATCCATATTGTTGAGTTGCTCTGCAAGCTGGGTCCACCCTGTCTCAGGTGTGGTCGCACCTGGTCCGCAGTCGTATCCACAGTCGCTAAACTGAGTAAAACTACCACCAAAGACTACTTTTTGCGCTGTATTATTGGTTAAGGAGTAGCCATACAAACTGATCTTCTGCCACTGCCGAGCATTGACATCCGACGGTGTTGTCCCAGAACCACCAAAGTAAATCTCAGGTAGAGCTCTAGCAAACATAGCCCCTCGTGAGACATACCAAACGTCACTTTGCCTCCAATAAACAGTTGCTGGGTTATTGGGGTCATAATCGCAAATGCTGCTTGGTGGATTTGTTGTACCCGGTGCTGGGTAGCACCCAGCAGCCGTGCCGTAATTATAGTAGACATGCTGTCCGGTATTAGAGTAACCCGATGTCCAGGATTTTGTCCAACTGGACTCATGCCAGTCACCACTATGGGTATCAGTCTCAATATCATTTGCGCTTGCGATTTTTATATAGGAGTACACGTCAGGCCAGTTGTCGCGGAAGTGATCGGAAACTCTGTTCACTAGGCTGCCCCATTGCTGTCCAGCTTGGTAAGGGTCCACAGTGTCGGACGTTACGCTGTTGTTTGTCCCTATAAGAACCGTCAACCGAGGTGGATTTCTGTTCGTCGCTGGCGTTCGGTAATAGTAACCCAGGACGTATTGTTTGGCGCACTCTTCTATTTGAGCATTTCTAACGAATCCAGCACCTATGAGGAGGGTGCCCCAGCCGCCACTAGCAGGGCGATTGACTTGAGCGCCAAAGTCTAGAACTACTACCCCATTGTAAGGTTTAGCGTTGTTTGGGTCATAGTTTGGATAGGGCGGGCTACCGGCATTTGTTGAGCGATCGCCCTGTGCCTGACCTGCCTGACTACAGCGACCCCCACTTGTACTGTCGACGGTCTGCATATAACGACTCCCTGTGGCCGCAGGCGGCGTGCCTACAGCGATACGATGTGCATAAGCTAATTGGGGCAAGCGTAGTGCTGGTGTAGCACTCACACCGACAAGGGCAAGGACAACGAAAGCAAGTAAAATCTTTTGCTGCGTAATGTTGCCGACTATTTGTGCTAGAGTAGAATTTACTTTGCGTCTCATGTCCGGGTTTCCTCCCTATAGTGAGGGGCCACAAGTTGCCCTTCTTAGCCCAGTCGAAGCAATAGATTATCTGAATAGTGTTTGAGGTCTTGCGCAGGTGGGCTAAATTATTGGCTATGCTTACTTACAACATAACAAAACTGTTTGCTCACGCTTTAGGTGAATAGACATTCACCCTGTGCAACAATGCGTTCCAATCTCGTGGAGTAACAATACATTACCACCTTGAAGGGGGGGAGCAGCAATAGTACTTTAGTACTAGTTAGTGCTTGGTGAATCAAAGCAGCTTCTTGAGGAAGCGAGCCATTATTACGACTGTTGCGTTTCCTCGCGTTATCCACATTTCCACAATTGCGGCGGATAGACATGAGTTGGTACAATTGCAGGTGAGTTAGCGAGAGCGCCCCACCCGGAATTGCATACTTTCGGGGTATGGCGCTTGATATTTAGAAAGTGAGAGCACAAATTGTCAGAGATAACCTGGTTGGGCCACGCTTGCTTCAGGCTGAAAAGCAAGGATGCCGTGATAATCGCCGATCCCTACGATAAGAGCCTCGGCCTGGGCACGATGAACCAGAAGGCCGATATCGTCACCATCAGCCACGACAACCCCCACCACAACGCCGCAGCCGTAGTCAAGGGCGAGCCTTTCGTGGTGAACGGCCCAGGAGAGTACGAGGTACGGGGCGTCTTCGTTACGGGCGTATGGTCGTTTGCCGACGACAAAGGCGGCAAGGAGCGCGGGCGCAACGTCATCTTCCTGTTCCACCTCGATGACCTCGTGGTGTGCCACCTCGGCTCGCTGGGCCACACCCTCAACTCGCACCAGGTAGAGGCGATAGGCGACGTGGATGTGCTGCTGGTGCCGGTGGGCGGGTTTACCACGCTCACGGCGTCAAAGGCAAGCGAAGTGATAAGCCAGCTAGAACCGAGGATAGTAGTGCCGATGCACTACTCCACAGGCCGCGAGGTATTGGAACTTGATACGCTGGACAAGTTCACCAAAGAGATGGGCCTGAAAGAATGGACACCCCAGGACAAGCTCAGCGCCAAGAAATCAGACCTGGACGACACCACCAGAGTGGTAGTCCTTGAAGCGAAATTTTGAATTTTGAATGCTAAATTTTGAATTAGGTTATCCCAGTTCAAGCAAATAATTCAAAATTCAGCATTCAAAATTCAAAATTGAAATTAGGGGGAAGTGATGGACGAGTTGCAGGCAGGAGCGGGCGTGAGCATAGGGATCATTTCGAGGGAGCAGCCGGGGCAATTGCGGTCGGTATCTACCAGTCCGGTGATCTCCCCGCAGATGGTTTATATAGATATGCAGGACGAGCGGGTGCAGGACGTGGTCTTGCGCGTTCAGCGGGTCATCCGCAATACTTATAGCGACGCAGAATTCGTCAGCTACATTGGCACCAGCCCCCTGGGCATCTACATAGAGGTATACACGGACGGCGACGAATTCGACGGCATCCTGGGGATACTGAGTGACAAGGTAGGCAATCTGAACATAGCAGCCGGGGTAGATGTCTGCGTAGTGCCCCGCCGCAAGGCAAAAGCACAAGCAGCCTAGCGAATTCGGAGTGCGGAATGCGGAATGCGGAGTCAAGAAGGTAATTCCGCATTCCGCACTCCGAATTCCGCATTCGAAGGGGGGTTTTGATGGCGAAATACATCTTTGTGACGGGTGGCGTGGTGTCGAGCGTGGGCAAGGGGATCACGGTGGCCTCTATCGGGCGCGTGCTCAAGAGCCGGGGTATCTCGGTCTCCCTGCAAAAGCTCGACCCCTACATCAACGTAGACCCAGGCACCATGTCGCCGTACCAGCACGGCGAGGTCTTCGTCACCGATGACGGCGCGGAGACCGACCTCGACCTGGGGCACTACGAGCGATTCATAGACGAAAACCTCACCCAGGCGTCCAACGTCACCACCGGGCGCATCTACTCCTCGGTAATAGCCCGCGAGCGGCGCGGCGACTTCCTGGGTGCGACGGTGCAGGTCATCCCGCACATCACCAACGAAATAAAGTCGCGCATCGCGGCTGTGGCACGCTCAGGCGCGCCGGACGTGGTGATAGTGGAGGTGGGCGGCACGGTGGGCGACATCGAGGGCCTGCCCTTCCTCGAAGCCATCCGCCAGATGCGCCGCGACGCGGGGCGCGAGAACGTGCTCTACATGCACCTCACCCTGCTGCCCCAGGTGACGGCCACCAGCGAGCTAAAGACCAAGCCCACCCAGCACTCGGTCAAGGAGTTGCGCTCCATAGGCATCAACCCCGACGTGATACTCTGCCGCTCCGACCAGCCGGTGGGAGAGGATATCATCTCCAAGATAGCCCTCTTCTGTGACGTGGAGCCGCGCGCCGTGGTCCCCCTTCCTACTGTCAGCAACATCTACGAGGTGCCTTTGTTGCTCGAAGATCGCGGACTGGGCAACTTTATCGTGGAGCGTCTGAACCTGGGCGGGCACTCCCCCGACCTGGCCGGATGGCGCAAGATCGTCGAGAAGATGGCATCCGCCGACACCCAACGGCCCCTGACGGTGGCGCTCTGCGGCAAGTACACAGAGTTGCACGACGCCTACATCAGCGTGGCCGAGGCGTTGCGACACGCCGCCGCCCACAACGACGTACGGGTGGAAGTGCGTTGGGTGAATACAGAGGCGATAGAGCAGCAAGGGCCGAATGACCTGCTGGCAGGGGTGGACGGCATACTCGTGCCGGGCGGCTTCGGTGATAGGGGCGTCATGGGCAAGATAGTGGCCGCGCAGTACGCACGCGAGCACAACATCCCCTACCTGGGGCTGTGCTACGGCTTGCAGATGGCAGTGATAGAGTTCGCCCGCCACGTCCTGAACCTGCCCGGTGCGTTCACAACGGAGATAGACCCGCGTTGCGCCGATCCGGTGATTGACATAATGCCCGACCAGCGCGACATCGCCGACATGGGCGGCACGATGCGCCTGGGGTCGTACCCCTGCAACCTCGTGCCGGGTACGAAGGCGGCCAGGGCCTACGGCGAGACGGTGGTTTACGAGCGGCATCGCCACCGCTTCGAGTTCAACAACGCCTACAAAGAGCGCATGAACGAGGCGGGCCTCCTGGTAAGCGGCCTCTCCCCCGACGGTAGGCTGGTCGAAGTGATAGAGTTGCGCGACCACCCTTGGTTCGTAGCCACGCAAGCCCACCCTGAATTGAAGAGCCGCCCCACGCGCCCCCACCCCCTCTTCCGGGAGTTCGTCAGGGCCGTGAAGGAATGCTCCCGCCCCATCGAAGCGAACCGCAACGGCCATACGCACGAAGCATTGCCCCAGGAGAGCGCAGCGGGCAGCGCCGCCCACCAGGCGTAGAACCTGTAAGTTCAATAACAAAAATGGGCGGCGCAGCCGCCCATTTTTGTTATTCGTGGATCTCATACAATTTTTCAGGCACTCTTATGGCGCGCAAGTACTATCTTCAGGTCTCCTTCAGTGTCCCTCTTATACAATTAGGTCAGAACAAAGACGAAATACAAAACAAAGTCGTCAAATAAACAAAATCAAAATAAAACAAAAACAAAGAATACAGAAGGAGCATATAAAACAATGTCAAACGTAATCGCAAGCACCCGCAACTCGGTCCGCGTCCTGGGCCTGTTCGCCATCATGATGGCCTTCGCCGCCATGTTCGCCGCAGGTTCCGCTTCAGCCAACACGATCACCCCGAACACCGCCCGCGTCAGCGCCGGAACGTTCAGCGTGGGCGTCGTAGATGCCACGAGCCGGGAAATCGTCACCGGAGCCGAGGTCGAGATCAGCAACGTCCAGGGCCAGGTAGTAGCGAAGGCGGTAGTGGGCAAGAGCGGTGTTGTAGAGTTCAAGCTGGCGCAGGGCGTGTACAAGATGCACGTAACAGCCCAGGGCTACCAGACACTGAGCGCCGAAATCGCCATCAAGTCAGGCCAGTCCAGCAAGACCCAGGTTGAGCTTCAGAAGTAAATAGAACAGCCTCCCCTACATGTGGGGAGATAAAATGAATAAAAAGTCCTGGTCAGGCGCGACGCGCCCGACCAGGACTTTTTATTCAGAAGATGGGCTAATGGCGGAATTGTCGCCGCCCTGTAAAGACCATCGCTAAGCCAGCCGTGTCTGCCGCCTCTATCACCGCGTCGTCGTTCACCGAGCCGCCCGGTTGGATCACTGCTGTGACCCCTGCCTCTGCGGCAGCCTCTATACCGTCAGGGAATGGGAAGAAGGCGTCAGAGGCCATGACCGCTCCCCGCGCTCGCTCTCCGGCCTTCGTGACGGCTATCTTCACAGAGTCGACCCGGCTGGTCTGCCCTCCACCTATGCCCACGCTCGCCAGCCTGCGCGCCAGCACTATGGCGTTTGATCTGACGTGCGCGACGGCACGCCACGCGAAAGTGAGATCTGCAATCTCCTCAAGAGTGGGGTGGCGCAGGGTGGCAGGCTCCATCACAAATTCCTCGCCCGCCGAGTCGCGGGTCTGCACAAGGAACCCCCCGCTTATCTGTCTGAACGCCAGCCGGGACGCGAACTGGCTATCTCTACGCCCAACGTCGGAGTCGGGCACGGCCAGCAAGCGCAGGCTCTTCTTGCGGGCCAGGAGCTCAACGGCTTCCTCCGAAAAGGCGGGCGCTATAATCACGTCGAAGCGGGTTTTGCCGATAATCTGCGCGGTTGCCTCGTCCACCGGCCTGTTGAGACCCACTATCCCCCCGAAAGCCGAGAGCGGGTCTGCGGCCAGCGCCCGCTCGAACACGTCGCCCAGGTGGTCGCTATCGGCCCCGCAGGCGATACCGCACGGCCCGGCGTGCTTGATGATAGCCACCGCGGGCATGATGTAGTCGCGCACCAACCCGAGGGCGGCATCGGCGTCCATCAGGTTATTATAAGAAAGCTCCGGCCCGTGCAACTGCTTGAGCGAGCCGACCAGGGTCGCGCCGCCCACGGGCAGATCGTCCGCGTAGAGGGCTGCCTGCTGGTGGGGGTTCTCCCCATAGCGTAAAGCCTGCTCTTGCCGCAGATTAAGGGTAATCCTCTCAGAAAGAGGTATGGGTGATGGCTGCTGTTGCTCAATGATAGTGCCATCCAGGTATGAGGCTATGAGCGCGTCATACTCAGAGACGTGGCGGAAGGCTTTGGCGGCGAGGCGGCGGCGCGTCTGCTGGCTTACATCACCCTTCTCGCGCCATTCCGAAAGAGCAGCTTCGTAGTCCGCCGGGTCGGAGAGCACCACAACTGAGGAGAAGTTCTTAGCAGCAGCGCGTATCATCGTCGGGCCGCCGATGTCTATCTGCTCGACGGCCTCTGCCAGTGTAACCCCGCTCCGGCTGATAGTCTGCGCGAACGGGTAGAGGTTGACCACAACGAGGTCTATAGCCTGGAGGCCATGCTCGCCAAGCTGTGCCATCTGCGCGGGGTCGTCGCGCTTCGCCAGTATGCCCGACAGCACACCTGGGTGGAGGGTCTTGACGCGCCCGCCCAGTATCTCCGGGAAGCCTGTCAGGTCGCTCACGCTATGCGCCTCCACGCCCGCAGCCTGTAGACGCTTCTGCGTGCCCCCCGTAGCGTAGAGAGTTGC
The DNA here is from genome assembly GCA_036399775.1 of Chloroflexia bacterium. Lineage (GTDB taxonomy): Bacteria > Chloroflexota > Chloroflexia > QHBQ01 > JADMIH01 > JADMIH01. The sequence goes on from DASWMJ010000091.1 coordinate 66,826, forward strand.
GCCCATCCCGGCAAGCGCCCTACCGAGGCTTTCGAGGTTGGTCGGGTCGGATACGCTTACGACAGCGTTGAAGGGGCGGGGTTCTGTTTGCATGAAGGGACCTCCTGGGTTGGGGGTTTCGTCGGGATGCATTGTACCGCACGGGAGGGGTAAAGAGAAAGTAGAACATTTTCTGCAATCGTTCAGAGGTAAAGTAGAGGAAAATAATCGTAGGGGCGCGATAAATCACAATAGTGTCGCATAAAAAGAGATGGGCTACTTGGTAAACTGGTAAGTGCAACCAAACCAAGCTTTACCGAAGGAGCCCACATAATGATACCAGATGCTACCCCATTTGGTCGCCGCTTGTTCCGGCGAGTCCAACCCTTG
>DASWMJ010000092.1:0-203828 GCA_036399775.1 Chloroflexia bacterium
CCACCCTCCCCTTCACAGGCACCCAATCCGACCCCACAAGCGCCTCCGCCCAACGCCCCCTCGAAATCTGGCCCTGGATAGTCCTCGCCTCCCTCCTCCTCTTCCTCGCCGAATGGTGGTTTTACCACAGCCCCCGCCGCCTGCGCCGCGCCCCCGCCCGCAAGACCTGATACCCCACCTTAATATGAGGTACTTATGCTGCTCCCCCCTATTGCAACCGACAGACTGCTCATCCGCCCTTTTCAGCCTGCTGACTGGCCGCATATCTTAGCGTACACGTCTGATCCGTCCACCATGACCTACATACCCGAAGGAGTCTTTACGGCAGACAAAGCCGAGTCGTTCGTCGCGGAAAATAGCAGCGAACAGGCCGAAGCCTACGCTGTTGTTCACATAGAAGAACAACATGTCATCGGCCACATGAAATTCCACCTCTGGTTCGCGCCCCGGACCTACGAAATCGGCTGGGTCCTCCACAAGCACTACCATGGAAGAGGCTACGCCACCGAAGCAGCGTTCGCATTGCTAAAGTACGGCTTCGAGTCGCTGCATCTACACCGAATAATCGCCACCTGCCAGCCGGAGAATATCCCCTCTTATCGCGTCATGGAGAAGCTAGGGATGAGGAGGGAAGGCCACTTTCGCAAATGTTTTCATATAGGTGAGGATCAATGGTGGGACGAGTACTTCTACGCCATATTAGAAGACGAATGGCACCAAACAAGCCCCGGAGGGGCGTAAGAAATTAGCCCCACGGCGCAAGCCTGGGGAAAGCCCATCTCTTTCCTCACATAGCCCCGGAGGGGCGAAAGAAACCCAACCTTGCCACAAACTCACCGTTTCTCCTTCCACCCCACCACAAAATGTGCAAAACTCCCCTCAAATTCACCCCAAATCATGTCCCGTTTTGCTGCCCAAAAGGGATTAAGTATATAGAAGCATGTTTCCGGCTACCGTAGCGCAACAGTAGTCACAAACCCCGAAGAGCCATGAGCCATGACCAAGAGCCAGAGCCACCAACTCAAAACTCAAAACTCAAAACTCATAACTCCCAAAGGGGAACAGGGTACCGCTGGTGCCCCTGCCACAAGGATTGATCGTCATCCTCCCGGCTCCCAGGCTAAACTGATGCAGGCCAGCTAATATGTCAAAAGAGCACCAACCCACCACCCCTTGTCATTCTGAGCGCAGCGAAGAATCTCACTCCTCGCGTACCATGCGTATAGCGAGCCTCTTCCCTCCCCAGAACCAACAAGCCCCAGTGGGCCACTCTTCTCACCCGTATACCTACAACCACCCTGCATCAGCCCCACCTCCGGGAGCCACACTGTACAGAGCCTACCCGCTCCGTACAAAACCCATAGTAGCTCCGGTGGCCCCAAAGCGCCCAACAAGTGCCAAAGGCCACCAGGACCACAACCCAACCAAAGATAAGAAACCCAAAAGCCACCAAGCCAGAAATCTAACTTCTAGTTTCTGACTTCTGACTTCTGACTTCTGATTTCTTATCACCCAACCAGTTGCGTTGGCAGGGGCAAGCATCTGAAGGAAAACAGCGTGCTTAGGCTATCACCCTGCCCGCGTTACCCAAACAACACGAAAACCCCGGCAACTTTGACCGCTTCAAAGGTCAAAGTTGCCGGGGTAATAAACTATAAACCCGTACCTCTACTCCGCTACCGTAATCTCCCGGAACGAACCCTGCGGCGCGGGCGGTGCCATTTGCGGCGCGCCTACAGGCGCTTCGGCGGGCGCATCCTCTTCCACTTTATCCTTCAAAGTAAGCGCAGGCAGCAGCGCCCAGGCCAGCACCCCGCCAAGAGCGCACAGCACGCCACTTACGAGAAAGACAAATGGTATCCCCCACATCGCCCCAAACACCCCCGCCAGGCTCATCGAACCGAGCGTCGCCGTATCTACAATCGTTCCAATACCCCCGCCCACGCGGCCAAGCTGGCTGTTCGGCACCACTATCTGCGTCAGTGTCGTCGTCCCCGTATTGACGGGCGCGACAAACAGCCCCACCCCCAACATCGTCGCCACCACCAGCCAGTAATCAGGCAGGTAGCCCATGAAGGTCGTCAGCAGCCCCGCCCCCACCAGCCCCCACACGATGAACCACTTTGGCGCGAGGTGCGACATGAAATTGCCCGCCACCACGCTCGCCCCCACCATCCCTGCGAAGAACGCTATGTCCACTACGCTGAACCGCCACGCAAGCTCCGACTCCTTGAACCCGAACCCCGTCTCAAGGAACACCACCCACAGCACGTTCAACGCGCCCACTCCGAACATCGTCACCGCGAACACCGCCGATAGGGTAGCCATCACCCTGTTCAGCAGCAGCGCCTTCAACCCAACCTTCAACTCCTCCCACACCCTGCCGAGCGCCGAGTGCTGAGCGCCGAGCGCATGATCCGGCGCGGGTAGCGACACCTCGCGGGGCACCCTGACGCTCATGATAGCTGCGGCGGACACCAGGTACGACACCGAGTCGAACACGAATGCCACCCACTGGTTGCTGTTACCCACCGCCCAGAAGGTAATCCCCGCCAGCGCAGGCCCGATAAAGTTTGCCAGCATCATAGAGGTCTGTGAAAGCGAATTGGCCGAAAGTAGATGCTCCTGCGGCACCAGTTTAGGTATGAGCGCGCCCTTAGCAGGCATAAAGAGCGTGCCGACCGTAGAGAGCGCGAACCCTAACATATACACCAGCAGCAGGTTCTTCGACAGAACCGCCGGTATCATCAGCAGCGTCAGCCCGGAGCGTATAACGTCCGACACCAGCATCGTCCGCCGCCGGTCCCACCTGTCCACGAACACCCCGGCCAGCACCCCGAACAGCAGGCGCGGCAGCGTAACTGCGATCATCAAACCCGACACCGCGCCCGTAGTAGCCGACGGGTTGTCCGAGAACCCCGCCACGACTACCATCAGCGCCAGAAATGCAAAATAATCGCCTATCGAAGAGATAACCTGCCCGATCCAGAGGTTGCGGAAGTTGCCGTTGCGAAGCACCGTAATAAATGTGATGCGCTCCCCTCCTGCCTCCGCTTTACTTGCCGCTTCCCCCTGCGTACCATTCGTCTCGCTACTCATCCTCTCTCCCTGTTAATCGCTCCAATACTCATACCCGCACACTCTCGGACATAGCCACCGGCGGGTGGAATACCTCTTTTCGCCTATGACAATATACCTTCCAACAAGAAGTGCGGTCAATCCGCCAATGTATGTAATTTCGCTGGGGCCATTAGCTACCTTAATTACGGCTTGTTGTGGCTGCACCCCTCCTACTTAGAGAGATCTCTCTTTTATTGCTTTTTGCGCTCCACCTGATAATAATGACACGCCGGAGAGCAACAGTTGGGTATTGACAAACTCAAAGTCATCCGTAATAATCTATTCACAAGTCGAGATTGTATCGCTTAAATATTGACCGTAATCTCAGAAAGATTGCTAACGGTCAGTGCAATAGAACATTCTTCGATTTAGCATCAAGTGTTGCGGATCATATGATCGGCAACCATTGTGCTTGGTACTTTGTAATACTCTAATACCCTGGAGGAGACGATGTACAGGACAAGCAAATCTTTCAGATTCACCGTCGTATTCATTTCTTGCTTAGCGACACTGGTGCTGACTTTCAACTGGCCCTCACCCTTGCAGCGAGCGCAAGCGGCCACTGGTGGCAGGATGAAGGCTATGGCAGCAGCGCACTATGCGCCCTCCTCTGCGCCACAGGTCGCTACGACGCCGGGCAACGAGACCGACCTCTTTGCGGATTCACGCGATCTGGGAAGCGATGTGGTGTGGCCCGGCACCGTTCGTCATCGATTCGTCACAGTTAACGTTGACCCGCTAACCAATGCGGACAGGTTCAGGCTCAATCTTTTCGATGATGTCAGCTTCATTGTAGTCCTCGACAGCATGCAGAGCCTGAAGGAAGCGAACGGCCCAGGGGCGGGAGATGGCTTCATCTGGCGCGGCCATATCGAAGATGTCGAACATGGTCAGGTAACGTTTGTTGTTGGGCCGAGCACAGTAGCGGCGAATATATTCCTGCCTACCGGCAATGACTACATCCTGCGTTATGCGGGCGATGGGACAAACACCGTACACGCGGTGTACGATATTGATCCAAAGCAATTACCGGAGGCTGACGATGAAGGCGAGCACGCCGGCAACGTCGCGAAAAGCGGGTCGAATCTTCCTGCTGCTGGTGATGCGACGACGTCCGGCTTTCCTAATCGGGACAGTGGTGCCCCCGTTAGTCCCCCAGCCTATAAGGAAACAAGCAATCTCTACAAATCCAGCGCGGCGGGAGGCGACGCTTTATCATCCTGTCCTTTAGGTTGCCCCAACTTGATCGGCGTTCTAGTCGTGTATACCCCAAGCGCGCGCGATGTAGCCGGGGGTTCCTCAGCCCTATTGGATATAGTGAACCTGGCTATAGATTACGCCAATATTTCCTATGATAACAGTGACATTGATATACGTATCTACCTGTCGAACTTTCGCTTGGTGAGATATACGGATGTCAATCCGGGTACCGACCTTGCTCGAATAAAGGACCCAGCTGACGGTTACATGGATATCGTCCATACCTGGCGCAACACCATGGATTATGCCGATTTGGTTACATTAATAGGTTGTGAACCTGCTACGCCAGGCCCCTGTAGTCCTGCCACAGGGGTCGCGGACCTGTATAATCCTTCTCTGCCCGATCCATCGGCATATGGCTTTAGCTGGTTAGCCGTACATAGCGTTAGCTATATCCTCGCTCATGAGCTTGGACATAACATGGGGGGTGGGCATGCCCGGTGGAACGGATGTAACGGTAGCGCCTATTACGCTTGTGGCTATGGTGTGGATGCCGGAGGTTTCCACACTGTTATGGCATACAATTGTCCCAGCGGCTATTGCAAGGGGGTCCAACACTTCTCAAACCCCGACGTTTCCTATTGCGATGGTGGCTCATGTTGGCCGACAGGGAGAAGCATATGGTCGTCCAATTCTGCCGATAACGCACGGATGTTTAACATATCCGGCCCGGTCATTTCTTCTTGGCGCTGACGCTCGAATCTCCACATAATAGCGTTGAGATTGTCGAAGCCCGGAAACAACAGCCGAGGCAGTTGGGATAATCATGTTCCCTGTTAGACCGAATTACGGCCTGCTGGCGATCTCTGCACTGGTTCTATCGGTAATCGTAATAGTTGCCAGTGCAGATACGCTTTGGATTAGCCAGGACCAACGAAGCCTCATCACGCCCGATCCTGTCTTTGCCAGACAGGACCCAGCCGGGGTGTTGCCGGCAAGCCGGACCCCACTCGAACATCGCCCTATGAACGTACAAGGCGGGTGTATACCGGCATGGGAGGCCGAAAGCAGTCCCCAGCTAAGTCGCTTTACAATACTTCAAGGGGTAGCAGTGGTCGCTCCCGATGACGCCTGGGCTGTTGGATACTATATACCGGACGGCCAATCAGAGGCAAAAACTCAGATCATGCGCTGGGATGGAACTCAATGGACGCTGGTACTTAGCCCAAACGTAGCTTCTTCGAGCAATTATCTCTTTGATGTTGCCGCGGTAAGCGCTGATGACGTCTGGGCGGTAGGCTACTCTGTGAATGGCAGTACCGCCCAGACGCTTATTATGCACTGGGACGGAGGCGCATGGGGCATCGTTCCAAGCCCCAACTTTGGTTCCGGGAGTAATGCCCTATCTGACGTAGCTGTGATTTCCACCAACGATGTTTGGGCAGTCGGAGACTATGGCTACCCCGCATCGCAGACCCTGATCCTGCACTGGGACGGCACCGGCTGGGCTGTAGCTTCCAGCCCGAACGCAAGCTCCTACAACATCCTGAACAGCGTTACTGCCCTCTCCTCTAATGATGTGTGGGCGGTGGGGCTTTATACTGTGGGTTCTACAGCCAGTACGTTGACTTTGCATTGGGATGGGAGCAGTTGGTCTATTGTGCCCAGCCCCAATCGCGACGCCTCTCAGAATATCCTGGAGGATGTAACGGCTGTGAGCGCCAATGATGTCTGGGCAGTTGGGTGGGGTGACCCCCCTTACACTCTCATTATGCATTGGAACGGCACCAAATGGGAGAATTACCCCAACACCATTAGAGGTCGCCTTTACGGTGTTACTGCATTAGCTTCTGATGACGTGTGGGCTGTCGGTGATATCTCCCTGACCCTGATCGTGCACTGGAATGGGGACGATTGGAGCATAGCGCATAGTCCGAATCCAGGCATCTTAGGGCACACACTACGAGCCGTACATGGGATTGCGGCCAACAATGTATGGGCGGTTGGAGCAAGTTCCTGGGCAGGGGACTCCTCGCAAACACTTACGGAGCATTACACAGGCCAATGTGTAACGCCGACACCCACACGTGCTGCTACGCTTACCCCCACCATACATACCTCCACACCCACGTTTACTTCTATACCCACCTCCACACCCACAACTTCCCCGGCCGGCGAAACAGCGACCACTCAGCCCACTACAGTCGGCACCGCTACCCACATAATAGGTTCAGCTACCCCGGATGCTACTCCAACGATATGCTCGATCCAGTTTGTGGATGTGCCTGTAGGCTCAACTTTCTACCCCTACGTCAGGTGTTTGGCTTGCAGGAACATCATTTCAGGCTACCCCGACGGCACGTTCAAGCCGCAAAATAATGCTACTCGTGGGCAGATAGCCAAAATCATATCTAACGCTGCGGGCTTACAATATCCACCGGGCAGCCAGATATTCCAGGATGTCGCTCCAGGCTCAACATTCTACGATTTCATCTGGCGCTTGGCCGACCGGGGCTATGTCGGCGGCTATCCATGCGGAGGGCCAGGCGAGCCTTGCGAGCCGGGCAATCTTCCGTTTTTCCGCCCCAACGCCAACATTACGCGGGGTCAGATAAGCAAGATCGTGGCGAGTGCGGGAGGGTTCTCGGACACGTCCGGAGCGCAGCAGTTCGAGGATGTGGCTCCTGGGTCCACATTCTATGATTGGATCTGGAGATTGGCGCATCGCTCGATCATGGGTGGATATGCGTGCGGCGGAGCGGGGGAGCCATGCGTAGGACCGGGCAACCGCCCATACTTTCGGCCCGGCGCTAATGCCACCCGCGGACAGATATCAAAGATTGTGGCTAACACTTTCTTCCCTGATTGCAGTACTTTGCTGGCGACTACCCTCATCCGTTGTCTCTAAGTTCGACCCTGTACAATTTCAGACGTGAGCGTGTGAGCCTTGATACTCTCACCCTCACGTCTGGAACTTTATAAACATCAGCGAATAACCATACCCGGCACTCGGAACTGCTTAGAAGAAAAGGTTGCCGAAAGTAGTGGGCTTGCGCCACTGCATGTTGGGGCTGGTGGAGACCATTAGCTCCTGGATAGCCTTGCCGGGCTGGTCATTATCCCCCGCCGACGCCACGAACCCTATAGCCATACCCGGTTGCGGGCGGAAATTGCCGAACGCCAGCCAGGGCACTGCCGCTTCCAGGGTGTAGCCATTGTTCGTGAGGCGTTTCTGCACCGCCACGCTCACCAGCTTATTGCGGTCCGCATTGCGCTGCGGGTCCCAGAAGACCGCTTCCGGCAGCAATTCGCCAAAGTCCCCGGGCGACAAACCCAACTGAAAATCATCCCCGCTGTTCGTGCCCTTCACGAAGTCGTGTGGCTTGTCGAAATCGCCCGCCAGGTCCAGGTCGAACCACATCTCTATGTCGTCGCCCTTGAATAGATCGTAGCCCCGCGTCCCTGCGAACTGCACGTGTACGTCGTCGGTGATGACCGCCGCCACGTAGAAGTTGGTGTCGTCCCACGCGAACTGGAACTGCGCGCTCAGATCGTCTGGCCCTCCTGGCGTCACACCCTTAGCGGTGAGCACGTTGTAGGGCGCGGCGAACGGTCCAGGCGACGCGCCCGCCCACTCCGACAGGTCGCCGTCCAGCGTTGGAGGTTCAAGGGCGCGTGGGATGCGTATATTCTCCCCGTTGCCCTCCCGTAGCGGCCCGGCATAGGTTGCCGGTCCGGGCGGCTGAAACCTCACCTGGCCGGGGTCAACCGGGCGTGCAACCGGGATGAGGTTAGCCGCCATCGCCAGCACCGCCACCCCGGCCGCCACCAGCAAAAGCGCCACGAAGAGCATTATCCGCCTGCGGCCCATGCGTCGCGGCGGCACGATTACCTGCGCTTGCGACTCATATCTCTCCGGCGGAGCCTGATAACGGTGCTGGTCGCTTTCCGGGTAAGTGCGCGGCACCACGCGCTGTGGCTGGGGGCTGGTCCCGCGCCCCACGCCCTGCGTGGGGTGCTGGTTGTACGGCTGGCTTGGCTCCCTACCCCCGTTCGGATAAGCTACCGTCTGCCCTCCCTTGCCCCTGGTAAGCCAGGGCGAGCCGGGCGGCAGCCACTGTGCTACTTCTTCAAGCTCTTTTGCCATGTCCAACGGGTCGGCGTAGCGCGAAGTCGGGTTCTTTGCTAGCACGCGGTCCACCACAGGCTGTAACTCTGCCGGGAGGCGCGGGTTTATCGAGCGGATAGGCGGCGCGTTGTCGTACACCTGCTTGTAGAGTATCGTCGCCGTGTTCTCGCCCGCGAACGGCGTCACGCCCGTCAGCATCTCGTAGAGCACCACGCCCAGCGAGTAAATATCGGAGCGTGCGTCCGCCGGGCGGCCACTTATCTGCTCCGGTGCCAGGTAGTCCGCCGTGCCCATCACCGACCCTGTAGCGGTGAGCGCCGCCTGCGAGCTATCTGCCGCCCGCGCAATGCCGAAATCGGTGAGCAGCACCGTGCCATCCGGCTCAACCAGTATGTTGCCCGGCTTCACGTCGCGGTGGATCACCCCGTGCCGGTGCGCGTAATGCAGAGCCTCGGCCACCGTGCGCGTGATGCCCAATATAGCATCCAAGGGCAATGGTCCGTTGTCCCGCAAGATGTCGCGCAGCGTCGTGCCCTGCACGTAGCGCATCGCTATGTAGTGCAGGTGCCCTTCCTGCTGAACGTCGTACACCCTCACGATGGCCGGGTGCTCAAGGTTCGCCGCCGTCACCGCTTCCCGCTTGAACCGCTCCACCGCCCTGGGGTCCACCGCCAGCGCAGGCTCCAACACCTTTATAGCCACCGACCTGTTCAGCACCGTATCGTGCGCCCTGTAGACCGTGGCCATACCGCCCCTACCGAGGAGGGTCTCCAATTGGTACTTACCTAAGCGTTGGCCTATAAGTGTGTCCATACGAGTGGTCAGTGGTCGGTGACCAGTGGTCAGTTGTAAGTGGTCAACCAAGCGACAAGTGCTATTGCGGCCTTCCGGTCACTGACCACTGGTCACCGACCACTGACCACTCACCCCTTGACGTTGTAAAACGCCGCCATCCCCGGATAAACCGCGCCTTCCCCTAACTCGGATTCTATCTGGAGGAGGCGGTTGTACTTGGCGGTGCGCTCGCCCCTGGCGGGAGCGCCCGTCTTTATCTGGCCGCAATTGAGGGCAACCGCCAGGTCTGCTATGGTGGTGTCCTCCGTCTCGCCTGAGCGGTGCGACATGACTGCCGTCCACCCCGCCTGTTGAGCGTCGCGGACCGCCTGCATCGCTTCTGTGAGGGTCCCTATCTGGTTTACTTTCGTGAGGAGGGAGTTACAGGCGCGCTCCTTAACCGCCCGCTTGATGCGCTCCGAGTTGGTCACGAGCAGGTCGTCGCCCACTAGCTGCACTCGCTGGCCCACCCGCTCCACCAGCATCTTCCACCCCTCCCAATCGTCCTCGGCCAGCCCATCCTCCAACGACACAATAGGGTACTTGTCCAGCCACCCTTCCCAGAAAATAACCATCTCCTCGCTGGTGAGGCTAAGCCCCTCTTTCGTCAGGTGGTAGCGCCCACCCTCGTACAACTCGGAGCAGGCCGGGTCGAGGGCTATATGAAGGTCTTTGCCAGGCTCATAGCCAGCCTTCTCGATGGCCTCCAGGATGACCTCGATAGCCTCCTCGTTGCTCTTGAGGGATGGCGCAAACCCTCCCTCGTCCCCGATGCCCGTCGAATAGCCCTTGTCGTGCAGCGTCTTTTTGAGCGCCTGGTATACCTCCACCCCCCACCTGAGTCCCTCCCTGAAAGATGGCGCGCCCGTAGGCATCACCATGAACTCCTGGAAGTCCGTCGAGTCGGCAGCGTGCTTGCCCCCATTCAGGATGTTGAGCATCGGCACGGGCATGGTGCGAGCAGCCAGCCCGCCCAGGTAGCGGTAGAGGGGCATATCGAGGTGCCGCGCTATAGCATGCGCCGTAGCCAGCGACGCTCCCAGGATAGCATTCGCGCCCAGGCGGCTCTTGTTCGGCGTGCCGTCAAGCGCGATCAGTCTCCGGTCCAGTTCTGTCTGGTTGCAGGCGTCCAGGCCGATAATCTCTTCCGCTATCTCCACGTTGACGTGCTCCACCGCCGCGAGCACCCCCTTGCCCCCGTACCGCCCTTTGTCGCCGTCGCGTAATTCCACCGCTTCATGAGCGCCCGTTGACGCCCCCGACGGCACCGACGCCGTGCCCAGCGCCCCACCCAGCAGGCGCACGTCCACCCGCAAAGTAGGGTTGCCCCGCGAGTCGAGTACCTCCTGCGCGTTGATGTCTGCTATCTCTACCCTGAACACGCTCTGCCCTCCTGCAAATCAAGGCTCTCCGTTCGCTGCATGATATACCAAAGAGTGCCGTTTGGCAAGAATACGAGGGATTAGGGATCAGGGGTCAGGGATCAGGAGTCAGGCGCAAAGACACGCAAAGGCCATGTGACCATTATTACTCTTGGCGTTATCTTGGCGCTCTTGGCGTCTTGGCGGTTCCGTATCACTGACCGCAGTTTGTGTCTCCTAACCCCTGACCCCTGATCCCTGACCCCTCGTATTCTTGGCGGTTAGATTTACTACTGCTGAGCGCTCACGCCCGGCAGCGTGAACCAGAATATGCTGCCCCCTCCGGGGTTCGGCTCCATCCCGATCTGCCCGCCGTGAGCCTTCACTATCTCACTGCTGATATGCAGGCCCAGCCCCAGCCCACGCCCTTTTCTCAGCCTGGCGTCATAGTCCGCCGGGGCGAGACTCTGGCTCTGGTAGTAAAGCTCGAACAGGCGCGGGCGTTGTTCGGGCGGCACGCCCGGCCCCTGGTCCGCCACCTCCACTCGCGCTTCGCTGCCGCACGTCGATACGCGCACCTCTACCTGGGTGCCCGGCGGGCTGTAAGTGAGAGCGTTACCTACGAGGTTGGTCATCACCTGCTCAAGCCTGGTCGTATCCCACTCTCCGACTATCTCCCCGCCGGGAGCTACCAGCACGATCTGGTGGGCGTCCGCGTCCGTAGCCTGCGCATCAGAAACGGCTGTCTTGGCGATCTCCACAAGGTCGGAGCGCGACCTGTTCAGTATGAGCCTGCCAAGTTGGATGCGAGACGCATCGAGAAGGTGCTCCACGAGGTTGTTGATGCGCTTGATCTGCTTGCCCATCTGGTCAAGGTGGCTCACCACCCTGGGCGGCGCGTCGGTCTGGGCCATCATGCGCTGCAATAGCTGGTTGTAACCCGACAGCGAGGCCAGAGGGTTGCGTAACTCGTGCGCCGCCGTAGCGATGAACTCATCCTTGCGCTGGTCCGCCTCCCTCATGCGCGTCACGTCCTGGATCACTATCACCGCGCCCGTTATCCTACCCGACCCATCCATCAGCGGTGCCGTGTTCGCGAGCAGACTCCTGGTACCTATCTCCGGGCGCGTTATCTTGAACTCAAAGTCCGTAATCGTCACGCCTTCCTTGCGCGTTCGCAGGCCGGGTAGGTCCTCGGACCTGAGAGGCGTGCCATCCACCCGCGTGTAATTGAAGTACGCCGGGCGCTCCTCCGGCTTGAGGCTGTTCCACACCTCAATGGGGAAGAGTGCCGATGCCGCCCGGTTCTGCAATATCACCCTGCCGTCTGCCTCGTCCACAAGCCGTACCGCCACCGGCAAATACTCGATGATGGTTTGCAGCCGCGCCGTCTCAGTTTCCGCCGCGTGCCTCGCTCTCTGCTGTAGCGCCGCCTCCCGCCTGGACACCTGCATTGTGATAACCACGCCCACCAAAGCCAACGTCCCCAACCCAATCAGCAGCGACAGGTCCAGCGCGCTGACGTTCTGGGCAATCCGGTTGTATTCATCAAGAAGCCCATTTGTACGCGCAGTGACTTGCGAGCTTGCTTCCCGAAAAGCATCGAACCTGGCCCGGCCCGTACCGCTCGCCACTATGTCAGATAGCTCTTGCGCTCTGCCCGCACGCCGCAAGGTGATCTCCGGCTCGGCGGTCTCTCGCTCCCACTCTTCCGCTCTAGCTCGCATCTGCGCGACCAGGGCTGTCATATCGTCTGGTCCGGTGTTACCCTGGCGGTCCAGGCCCGCCGCTATCGCCGAAAGCTCCCCCCATAGCGCGGGTAAATCGGCCTTCGCCTCGTCATAAGGCTCCAGGAAAGCCTCATCGCCCGTGATAATGAAGCCCCTCTCCCCGGTCTCCATGTCAACCATCAAACTGTAGATGGTGCGCTCTTTGAGCAGAAAAGCGTTTGCCCGCTCAACATTGTCGCGCGCCGCCTGCCCCGACAACTGCATGCCGACGCCCACCGCCACCAGCAAGCCTACGAGCAGCGTAAGCAATCCCAGCAGTAATGGGGTAGTTCGGTTAGCTCTTTTCTTCAAGATCAATGTAAGCATATCAACAAATGGCCCTGGGCATAAGGCGCACTTCTATTGGGCGCAAGGCAAAGGCTCGTACCATCACAGACGCAGCATGCCACAGCCAATACCCCCATCATAAAAGTTATCCCAACGTGTGTCAATGGGAAAAGAGTACATCCAATACTTCTGCCACTCCGCAAGCCAATGTGGAAAACTCCGGCGCTCAAATTGTGGATTACTGGTCGCTCGACACCTCATGCTTGATATACTCGCCTGGAATCACCTGCCCTTCCGGTGGCTGGGCTACGAAACTCTATGAATGCAATACGACCCATGATTACGCATCTCTCACCCTCACGAAACTTACCTTCTACTCTAGCAGGGTGGCTAGATGCGACACCCTTGCCAACCGGGCGCGGCTATGGCTTCTAGAGAGAACTTATCGCGTCGCGGCCTGTGGGGCCGCAGAGATAAAAGCAGGCAGGCGAGTAACCCCGCGCAGCCGGAGGCGTTCGCGGGTGAGAACGACCGCTTCAGGCCGCCGAGTCTGCGCCCCGTAGATGGTGAGCGCAGGCGCATAGCTCTACCCTTGCCACGCCGCGATACGCGAAACAAGGAGAGTAAAAGCGCGCCTCTACGTATATTCGACACGGCCCTGCTTATCATAGAGGTAGTGAGCGCGATGCTGGTCTCCTGGCTCGTGTGGCAGTACGTCTACACCGCCTACTTCGACACCGCGCCGCGCAGGGTGTCGCCGCCCAGGTCCGAGCAAGTCCTACCCATGACAACGCCTACACGCCAGCCTACTCCAACGCGCATAGTCGAAGTGCTACCTCCCCTGGAAGGCGCACCGGACGGGCAGGTGGGTGGGGCGAAATCGTCGCCTACCGCGACGGCGACCCCCGCACCCAGGATCGACCCGCAGTTGCTGCTACCATCACGCCTGCGGATACCGGCGATGTTCCTCGATAGCCCGGTGCACGAGGTCACGGTCAACATGGGGGAGTGGGAAGTATCGCCGATGGACGTAGGGCACCACGAAGGCACCGCCAACCCCGGCGAAACAGGCAACGTAGTGCTGGCGGGGCACAGGGACATCAACTCGGCCCTCTTCCGCGAGTTGGACAGGCTCCAACCCGGAGACGAAGTCTTTGTGAGCAACAGCCTGCGCGAATATCGCTACGTAGTAACCGAGAGCTTTGTAGTGGGTCCTACCCACGCCGAGGTCATGGACCCCACCGACGATAAGCGCGTCACACTCATAACGTGTACGCCCATTGGACTGGCTACCCAACGCCTGGTTGTGACGGCCATTCTCGACCAAACATACGACACAAAATAAAGAAGGTCTCGCAGGACGCATAGGAGGAAGCATGAACAACCGCACGTATACACCCAACCACAGGGCCAGGGCTATCAGGGATGCAATCTTCCTGCTAGCTGTCGCCATCGCCCTGGGCATCGGCATGGCCCTGGTCTCGCCCGCTTCCGGCGCGGAGTTGCGGCAGGTGGGCGCGGGCAGCATCGCGGGCACCGTCACCGTCACCGGGCAGAGCGCGGCGGGCCTCACCGTCGAGTTGCGCCAGCGTGCCAATTCGGGCGAAGAAACGGTGCTCGGTACGGCTACCACCGACGACACCGGCAGCTACAGCTTCCCCAACCAGCCGAGCGCGCCCAACGACGCCTTCTACTACATCCGCCTGGGTAGCGGCAAAGGCACCCTCGCCACCTGGTACACCTTCCCCATAATCTACGTCCAGGGCAACGCCTTCACCGTGCCCTCTGTGGACCTCTCGGACGTAGAGTTGGTAGACCCTGGGCAGGGCGCTACGGTCAGCCTCCCCTCCACCCTCACATGGAAAGCCCGCAGGTCCGGCGAGACGTACCGCATCTTCGTGTACGCGTCAGGCAAAACCGATAAGGTAGCCCTCGACAGCGGCAGCCTCGGCACGAACACGCAATTCACGATAGCCGAGGGCGCGCTCCCCGACGGCGCATACGAGGCGGTAGTGCAGGTACGTGATGCGGTGGTCGGCTATGGCCAGAGCCAGAGCCGGTTCCGCTTCACTATTGGAAAAACTGCCGTAGAGAGCAGCCAGGGTACGGTCCCCGGCGTGGAGCCTGTCGCGCCAGGCGGCCAGCCTGAGAACCCCCCGGCCACGTCGCCCCCGCAGGAACCGGCCCCCACGAGCGCGCCGCAAGCCGAGCCTCAACCCGATATTGACCTCCACCTCTCCGGCGACAAGACGGCAGTGGGCCAGGGCGAGAATATAATCTTCACCATCGAGGTCTCCAACAACGGCGACGCGCCCGCCGCAGGCGTGGTAGTCACCGACAAGCTGCCCGCAGGCGTGACGGTTGACCCAGCCGGAGCAAAGAGTTCCGCCGGTTCGGTCAAGGTGGAGGGAGACACCGTCAAAGCCGACGTGGGCAACCTCGCGCCCAACGAAAAGGTGCGCGTGGAGATACCCGTGAGCGTGGGCAGCAGCGCGGGCAGCAACATAAGCAACCAGGCCAGTGCCCTCTACAACGGAGCGAGCAACCCCGTGCAGTCGAACGCCTACATCGCGCAGGTATCGGCCCTCGCCTCCGGCCCCGCCGAGTCTCAACCCCAATCTCAGCCGCAGCAACCCCCGGCATCCCAACCTCAGCAGCCACCCGCCTCCCAGCCTTCCGGCCCGGCATCCAACCCGCCCGCCGCGCCCCCGGCTGACAACTCGAAGGCCCCTGCCTCCAACCCGCCCGCCTCTCAACCGCAACAGCCTCCTGCCTCGCAGCCGCAGAAGCCGGTGGTCGCCCCCCAGCAGAAGCCCGCCACCGCTCCCGCGACAAAGCAGCCCGCCGCCCCCATCCCGCAAACGGGAGGCGCGTTCCCGGTCGTATTCGCCCTCCTGCTGGTACTCTTCACTCTGCTGGCACGCTACTTGCGGGGCCGTACACACCGTAGGGTATAATAATTATCCTGTTGGACCCAAGAGTCGAGAGCCAGACCGCATACCGTTCTGGCTCTCAACGTGAGATGAGGTGACGTATGGACGCTGACCTGGCGAAGATGATACGCGACGTGCCCGACTTCCCCGTGCCTGGGATACTCTTTCGAGATATTACCACTCTGCTCAAACAGGGCAGCGCTTTTACCGCGACGATCGACAGGCTGACCGACCAGCTCCGCGACCTCAAGCCCGACAAGGTCGTGGCTATCGAGAGTCGCGGCTTCATATTTGGCGCGCCCATCGCCTACAAGCTGGGTGTGGGCTTCGTGCCCGTCCGTAAGCTGGGCAAGCTCCCCGCCGAAACTATCAACGCCGAGTACGATCTTGAATATGGCAGCAACACAGTAGAGATGCACCGCGACGCCATAGCATCGGGCGAGCGCGTAGTGATAGTAGACGATCTGCTGGCGACCGGCGGTACCACCCGCGCCACTATAGAGCTTGTAGAACGCCTCGATGGCGAAGTAGTCGCCCTCGCCTTCCTGATAGAACTGACCGATCTGGCAGCACGCGATTACCTTGAGGGATACAACATCATTACGCTGATCCGGTATTGATTACCCGCTGGACCCTCTTTCACTCACCTGGCCTTTCCAATAATTCCAGCACCAACCGGTTCGCCTGCATCGCCTCCCCCCACCTGATATTCATTGCCCTATCGGCGCGATATACGTGCCCATAATAACCAGCAGATCCGTCAGCATACCTGGCAGCAATACCACGGCTATACTCATCCGCTTGCCCAATATAAGCCCCAATCCCAGGCTCAGGGGGATATTACTACCTGATTGCAGGCACGCAAATGACCGAAAACAGAAAATGTCATCCCATCCTGGATTTATTGTGGAATTTTGTTCGACTAAAGTCTTGAATTTTCCGGCCACAAATTGTACAATAGCACGTAAGGTCCGAAAGGCCCTCACGGTAGGCCTTTCGTACCGTCATCATATAACCGGTAGCGTATATAGCTGCGGGCATGGCAGTTTTGCGCCCAATCACCAACTTATAAAACCTGTACGAGATGTAACACGGCGGCGTTTTGAAAATAATGATGAGATTGTAGGCGTTTTGTCTTTTGCAGGCGTTATCGCCTTTGAGGTTTCCAACAAGCGCAGTGGATAGGAAGGCATCTGATCTGGCTCTACACTCCCGGCTGCTCACCGGCGACCCGGTGGCGGCTGCCGAGTGCGTCGAGCGCTGGCTCCCCCAACTCGAAAGACAACTATGGTCGCGCTCTCAGGATATTGCCGCGCAAGATAGCCATCTCATCACGACAGCCGCCATTGACGCGCTGCTTGATTATACGGCCCACCCTCACAAGTACGATCCTACGCGCTCCGACATTATGACTTATCTCTTTATGCTGGCACGCGGCGATCTGCTCAACGCGTGGAGTCGAATTACCCGCGTACAGGGGCGTAGCGAATCTCTTCAGACTGTCGAACTCTCCTTACCTGGTAGGAATAATCTCGAAGAGGTTGTAACAACCAATATTGACGCTGCCGCAGCCTGGGAGCGCGTTATGGAGGAGCTTCCCGCTCCTTTGGACCGTAAGCTATTGGCTCTGATAATACAGGGCGTGCGCGATACCGATTCTTATGCGCAGGTACTGGGTATAGAGCACCTGCCGGACCAGGAGCAAAGGGCAATTGTCAAGAGGCACAAAGACCGTATAAACAAACGATTACAACGCCTGGGGGAGAGTAATCATGGCTGAGAATAGCCCATCCGGTGATGAATTGCTATCCCTGGCGGCGTCTCGCGCTGCCAACCGGCCGCACCTCTTCGCAAGCATACTTGCCCGCTATGCCGGCCTCAATAACCTGGATGATGCTGGCTTGCGCGCTGAGATTGGTTGCGACGCCCGTACCCTCGACCGCCTGAGGCTCTGCCTCCGCCCCGACGCTGACCCAGGCGCGTTTACCCTTGACGTACAGCGCATAGCCGAAAGCTTGGGGCTGAACGCCGCCGTATTAGCCCAGATAGTGCGTGAGGTGGACGCTACAGATGCCTTCGTTCGCGCTCCGGGACAAGCCCCTTTCTCTTCCACCCCTGCTGGCATGTTGAAAGCCGCGCGTGACCACGACGAGGCGCAATCTGCCCCCGGGGACCCAGACCTGGAAACCTCTGCGGATAGCATCTCAGGCGAGGAAAGAGAGTAGTAACGCATGTGGCTGGAAGCTGGCCTTAACCGGCTGGCGGACGAGTTCTGGCAGCTTGCGGGCATGCCGGGGCCATTCCCACGCGACCTATCTGCGGTTGCCTCCCTTGCTCTGCCCGTTGTTACGCGCACTATAGCACACCTGACCCTGGCGGACGTGCGCCAATGGCTACAGGCGCGGGGCATACCTCACCCCCTGCCCGCGAACGATAGGCGTTTGCGCGGCTGCCTGCTGGCGTATTCAGGCCAGGCTTTCATACTGGTGGATGGTTCCGATCCCGAACGTGAGAGGCGCTTCACGATCGCACACGAACTCGCCCATTTCCTGGTGGATTACCGCGAGCCGCGCCTGAAGGCGATTGCGATGCTCGGTGGAGAAATAGCAGACGTGCTGGACGGCATCCGCCCGCCAACGCACACCGAGCGCTTGCATTCCATCCTGGGTGGCTTGCAGGTAGGTCTGCATGTTGACATCTTCGAGCGCACGTCCGCAGGCGCATACACGGCACCCGCAACCTTACACGCCGAGGAGCGTGCCGATCGCCTGGCCCTCGAACTGCTGGCCCCGGCGGATAATGTCTGGGCTGCCTTCCAATCAATAGCAGAGGAGCGCGACGCCGGGTACGATTGGGCGCACAAACAATTAGCGCAACTCCTCTATGATAACTACCAACTGCCGGAGGAGCAGTCCCAGGCCTACGCGACCTGGCTCCTGAGAAAAGCAGGTCGAAGTCCCAGCTTCAGCGAGTGGCTGGCTTAGACACAGTGATGCGTTCATAATTTTGGTCAAGAGGTAATCTATAGTCGCATTTTACTTATGGGCTACTTCTCTTGTATAAAGAGGTATTTCTATGCTATAATCCAATTGACCGCAGTTTCACTGCGGGCCATGTTTGCTTTCCCGGTGCTCTTAGTGAGTGTTGATTCTCAGAGTAAACATGACCCTCTTTGCTACCGGAGCATATGAAAATAACATCGGTCACTGACCACTAACTCTCTATCCCTATTTCAGAGGAGGTTCTCCCATGTTACGCGCCATGCATCTCAAGAATCGCACGGTGGCGATTGTGGCTCTTGCATCCCTGTTGGGTCTGCTGGCGCTGCGCCCCTATGCTCCCCAGGCGAATGCCGCGCCCACTGCTCAGGTGGGCAACAAGCTGGCCCTCGCCTTCTACTACATGTGGTACAGCCCCGCCGACTTCGGCAATGGCCAGATGAGCGATGTGCCGGTCGCTCCCTACGACTCCAATGATCCGGCAGTCATAGAACGGCAGGTAAAACAAGCGCGGGACGCGGGCATTGACGGTTTTATCGCAGCCTGGAATGGCGTAGGCACACCCACAGACGCCAACCTCGTCCGCCTCCTGGAGATAGCCGCCGCAAACAACTTCAAGGTCACCATCTACTTCGAGACCGGAACTATAGGCAAAGCCAACGTGCAGGCTAACCTGCAAGCAGTCCTGAGCAAGTATGTCAGCCACCCTGCCTTCTTGAAATGGGATGGCAAGCCCGTCATCTTCTTCTGGTCGCCTGCGACGTATGGCGATGCAAGCGCCTGGAGCAACCTTCGCAAGCAGGTTGACCCCAACAACGAGCAGATTTGGTCTGTGGACACCACGGACAAGGCTTACCTCGATGCTTTCGACACCATCCACCTCTTCAGCGCAGGTAAATGGGACGCCAACACCAACGTGGCGCAGGTCCATGCGCAGTGGCGGGGCGTGGTTGACCAGTACAACAAGTCACACGGCACCAGGCGTATGTGGACGGCGGGTGTCATTCCCGGCTGGGACGAGAGTCGCGTTAAGCCCCCACGTACCGGCGCAAAAGTCTTCCCCAGGCGTGACGGCGCGCTGTACGATGAAGCATGGAAGGGCGCTATAGCGAGCAACCCTGAGTGGATAACCATCACCAGCTACAACGAGTGGTACGAGGGCACCCAGATAGAGCCTGGTGGCACCTATGGCACCCGCTATCTGGACCTCACGCGCCAATACATTGGCTCTTGGAAGAATGGCCCAAGCCCCTGCGACGGCGGTACGCGCTACCCGCAGACGGGCCAGAGCAGTTGCAAGCAGATGGAGAGCTACTGGCAGAAGTACGGCGGCCTCGCGCAGTTCGGCTACCCTATCTCAGGCTGGGCGGTAGAGACCAGCCCCACAGACGGCAAGCAGTATACCGTGCAATACTTCGAGCGTGCGATTTTTGAGCTTCATCCTGAGAATCGCGGCACCCCCTACGAAGTGCTGCTCTCCCAGCTAGGCATGTTCGAGTACGCCAGGAAGTACCCCAACGGCGCGCCCAACCAGAAGCAGAACCGCGAGGCGGGAAAACTCTTCCCAGAGACCAACCACTGGGTAGGCGGCCCTTTCCTCCAGCGTTGGGAGAAGAACGGCGGTCTGTTTGTCAACGGTTACCCCATCAGCAACGAGTTCACCGAACAAGCAGCAGATGGCAAGCAGTACACCGTGCAATACTTCGAGCGCGCCCGTTTCGAGCTACACCCGGAGAACCCCGCGCCAAACAACGTGCTGTTAGGGTTGCTGGGGCGGCAGGCCTGGGAGCAGAAAAACGGAAGGTAACAAGGGGAGATAGATTGCAGCAGAGCTTCAATCAACTGACTCCATTCCTATGGGTCGCCCAGAGCCGCCTCTTCTACATGAACAGCGGCATCCTAATCAGTGAGGGTGATGCATGCCTGGTGGACCCCGGCATCTACCCGGACGAGTTGGAGGGCATAGCCCGTTTCGTGGAGGAGCAGGGCGCATCCGTTCAATCCATTATCCTGACGCATAGCCACTGGGATCACGTCCTGGGGCCTGAGCGGTTTCCGAGAGTGAAGGTCATCGCGCAGGAGGAGTACGCTGCGGCGGTTGCTATGGGCGGCGCGGAATTACTGAAAGATGTAAACCAGTGGGTTGAGAAGGCGAAGGTAGAGCGCGCCTCTCCATTCGTGATACCGCACCCCACAGAGACCTTCGGCGAGAATATGGAGTTGCAGGTAGGCAGCCTGACCCTCTGGCTAGTCCATACGCCGGGGCATTCTCCCGACGAACTGGTGGTCTACCACGCGGATAGCGGCACCCTCTGGGCCTCCGACATCCTCAGCGACATCGAGATACCCTTTGTCACCCACAACCTCGTAGCCTACCAGCGCACGCTGGCGAGGCTCGCGGGGTTGGATATACGTATACTGGTGCCCGGTCACGGCAGCGCCGCCACCGACCCTGACGAGGCCCGCCGCCGCCTGACCCACGACATAACCTACCTGGCAGAGCTACGAGTAAAGGTAGAGCAAGCCATCGCGCAGGGCAAGACCCAGGAGGAGACAGTCGCCGCGTGCGCCAGCATGCCCTACCATCACCGCGCAGAGAACGAAGGTCCCCACCGCATCAACGTGCAGGCCGCCTACGCCGAATTGGGCGGCCAGATAGCATCAACCCTAACCCCTGACCCCTGACCCCTGACCCCTGACCCCTGACCCCTGACCCCTGACCCCTAACGCCTAAAGGAGTAGATATGCCCGGATACGTGATAGTTGAGATAGACGTTACCGACCCGGAGGGCTACGAAGAGTACAGGAGGCTCGCGGCCCCAACCGTAGAGGCGTACGGAGGCCGCTATCTCGTGCGTGGTGGCAAGACGGAGACGCTTGAGGGCGATTGGCAGCCCAAGCGGATTGTCGTGCTGCAATTCGATAGCGTCGAGCAAGCGAAAGAGTGGTGGCACTCGGCGGTGTACGGCCCGGTGAAGGAGATAAGGTACCGGACCGCGCACACCAGGATGATTGTGGTGGAAGGGATATAGGTGTCCGTGCACTTTGCCGCCTTTTGCGAGCACAGAAGGGCATATTTAGACATTATCTAAGCTGGACTTCGTATGATTTTACAGTTAGTTCTAGCATGAGCTTTGATAGTCACGTACCCATGCCGGAAACTTTCATAGGAATTTTACGTATGAGTAAGATAGGAAAATAAATTTCGTAAAAATAATCGTGTTTAGCTAGCATATATGTCGTGTTAAGTCCGGAAATTGTAAAAAATCGGCCTCCTATAGCTTGATATTGCAATGTCAATATCGTAGACTTATAGCTCATTGTTGGTATGCCTTCAAGGGGGTTTAATGGACGCCATTCTCTGGAGTTTTGGTGCCGCCTTATTTGGGGGTATCTTCCAAGAAGTGTTGCACTGGTGGTACTTGCGAACCAGGCTAACGACACGACGGTATGCAGCTCGTCTAAAGAACAAAGGCTACTGGATCATTACATCTATTGTTGTGCTTATGAGTGCAATTGGTGTAGCCTGGTTTTATGGCTCTAGACTGGAACATTTGGAAGTAGCGATATTAGGTGCAGCGTTCCCCGAGATATTTCGGAAGCTAGTAACGGCAGCAAAGCAGCAGAATGTAACACTAGGATCCGGTGAGCACGAAAACGCTATCGACCTGTATTTCAGTTAAGTTCATCATAGGAGGGGAATAACATGAAGCTAGTACGCCACAGCAAATTCCTATTAGTACTGGCTCTAATCACGTGCCTCCTTGTCGCTGGTTGTGGTGGATATCGCCGCCCTACTACGTCTATAGGTGGGCGTGGGGGTATAGGTGAGCGTGGGGGTATAGGTGAGCGTGGGGGTATAGGTGGGCGTGGGGGTATAGGTGGGCGTGGGGGTATAGGTGAGGGTGTGTATTCTGAGCCTGTATATGCTGAGCCTGCGCCTCGTAAAGAGCCGACAATAAGCTCTCTGGTCAGTGTACCTCGGACAGGGCCAGAGTTTCAAAACATCTTCGGCGAATCGCCCACCAAGTCGACTGAATACTCTGTGGAGAGGAATTTGTCGAAGTTCGCGCATGGAGACTCCCAATTTCTGATTTCAAGCCAGCAATTACGCAAATTCCTTGAAGTCGACACGTCTAATGTCCTCTTGCTGGTCGGCCATAATAAAGCTGGGCAATTTATGTTACCTGATGGAAGTTCCTTTAAGCTTGCCGAGATAGACTCGTATACTACGAGAAATAGGGTGGTAGTGCTCATCTCATGTAATTCAGCATCGGTCAGTTCGAGTGGTAGCACGATCGGCATTAAAGGAAAAATAGACTACGACCAAGCAAGTCGCATTCAATCCGTGGTATTAGACGAAATATATACCAGGCACGATTTGGACTTCGAGAATAACTACAACTATAGTGTTGACGAAACCACGAAGATTGTGGAGGCGGCAGAGCTACGTGCACACGTCATCAAAGGCACTCCTTATGTCGTCGGTGGAGGCGCAGCTGGTGGCGCTACGATAACATATATTACCATTTTTACCCAGGACTAGATGTAGGGCGTTAGCGCCGTACGGCAAAGTTAATGCCATGCACTTTGCGTGGCGCGAAGCCACATGGAAGCAGCCAGGCTTAAACTAACCCCTATTTCCAGAGGAGGCGTCTTATGCTGAACTCATCTGGAATAACTGCCAGGTGGCGAGACCTGCTGAACAAGGTGCCGCCCACACCCCTGATCGCCTTCCTGCTGGTCAGCCTGCCTCTCACCGGGATTGCCATCTTCTACCTGCCTTATCCCGATGCGGCCCCCTGGATTTTCGGCTGGTTGGTGGCGCTATCTTTGATCTTCCTCCTTCTGGTATTGCAGCGGGATTCGCGAAGTTTAGGTATTGAGCGTTATCTGAGCGGCGTGCTTACTTTTGCGTTTTACATGGCCGCAGTTTCAGCCCTTGAAATAGGCCCGGTCGTGTTCAAGTATTTTAGTTCGCCGTCTCTCACGTTACTCATCACCGAACTGCTGGCAAGTTTTATCTGCCTGGCGACTTTTGCTTTGCTCCGGGGACGAATGAACGCCGCTTTGTACCGCCGCCTATCGAACCCGCTTGCTATAGCGGCGCAAATCGTAATCCTGCTCGCCTTCCTTGGCGTTGTTATCGTTTTATTGCCTGATAAATAGGGGAAGCAGAGGAGCAAGCGCGACACCCTGGCCGCATCCTTGACTCCTGACCCCAACAGCTAGCCTTGCTCTAGCCAATATGCACCAGCGTTTATACTCACTCCTTTACGCTTAAATGCGTATTGCCATCCCCCTGTTCGTCGGGTAGACTTGGCGTGCCCCGAAACTTATAGTTCGGGCGAACGCTCTTTTTCAAGCAGGGCCGCCACCCTATCGCGGTCTGCTATCCTGGGGTGATTTGGCGCAACTACACCCAAACATCGGGACGGCTTCTCTATATCCCGCTATAGTTTCTCCACCGCAGCCGGCAAGCATATATGCCGGTCGCTCCTCCTTCCCTTCCCCTCCGTACTTCCTGCGTCCTGTCCTGGTACTGCCGTGCCCACAGCCACATTGTACCGCCCCAAGAGCGACCAAAAGGCTATTGTCCATGATACACAACCTGGTTACACTCATTAGGGAAGAGAAACCGCAGCCGTGCTATTGAAGCATCTGCAATACCTGCGTCTCCTCCATCCAGGCCGAAAGGTGGAAACAACAAATATGCGTTCTTATAATAATTCTTCCGTTTCATCCAACCCTACAACCGGCATACGCCTTACCCTCGCCACCATTATATCCCTGACTGCGCTGCTCCTTATGACAGGCGCGGTCGCCGCCAACGGCAAGGACGGCTCGCGTACATCGGGCATCACTAATTCCGATGCAAACACCTCTTGCTCCATTACCTTCTCGGATGTCACCGCCGCCGACTTTTATTACGAGCCGGTGCGCTACCTCTACTGCATGGGCGCGGTGGCCGGCTACACCGACGGCACGTTCCGCCCCGGCAGCAACACCACGCGCGGCCAGCTATCCAAGATCGTCGTGGTAGCCAAAGAGTGGCCCCTGGTCGCGCCCCAATCTCCCTCGTTCCCGGACGTGCAGCCCGGCAATTCCTTCTACAGCTACGTCGAGACCGCGCTCGCTCACGGTATCCTGGGCGGCTACTCGGACGGCACCTTCCGGCCCAACTCCAACATCACCAGGGGCCAGCTAGCCAAAGTCGTGGTGCTCGCCGAGCAGTGGGGCCTGCACAACCCGGCGACACCCTCTTTTAGCGACGTGTCCTCCGGCAGTCCTTTCTACCCTTACATCGAGACGGCGGTATCGCACTCCGTCATCTCCGGTTACAGCGACAACACGTTCCGGCCGGGCTACTCGGCCACACGCGGCCAAATCACCAAGATAGTCTACTACGCTGTCACCGGCCAGGTGCCGCCACCGCCGCCCACCAGCACGCCCCCTCCCCCACCTACCAACACGCCTACCGTATCCCAGGTCACCCAGCTTGAGCAGCAGACGGTTGACATAATCAACGAACGCAGAGCAGCCCTGGGCCTCGGCCTCCTGACCGTCAATACTTCTCTTGGCAGCGCCGCTCGCAGGCATTCCAGCGACATCGGCCCGCAGGGTCTGTGCCAGCACAACGGCACCGACGGGTCATCTCCCTGGGACCGCGCCGCCCAGGCAGGCTACACCGGCTTCGCGATGGGCGAGGTGGTAGGCTGCAATTATCCCAGCCCATCCTCGGTGGTGGACGCCTGGTGGGCAAGCTCCGGCCACCATGCTATCCTGGTTGACCCCGCAGCCAACGACATCGGCTGCGGCTGGTGGCTCACGTCGGACGGCTACGGCTGGCAGACCTGCGTCACTGGCTCCTCCGTTCGCTAGGTAATGACCGATCATGTGTCATCCGGAATTAAAGATTTACGCTCGGACAAGCGTAATATCCTAAGTTCACCAAATGAAAAAAGCAGAAACTGGGCGACGCGGCCGCTCAGTTTCTGCTTTTTTCATTTATTTGAAAGTCCCTCCGCGCACGCAGAAGGGGCTGGGGAGGGGATTACGAGTACTTTGCACATGAAGCAGGCACGAATATAAATTCGGGATGCCTCATGTTTATCTCTATAGGAAACAAATGAAAGTTGTAGGGCATCGGGCTTACGCGCACCGTGTAGGCCCGATGCCCTACGTTCTGCTTTAAGAGTACACCCCAACGCCGCCAAACATAAGTGCCGATGGTCCCGGACTGAGTAAGACCTTAGCCCTGTCTGTAATGGGTGGTGTCTACCCTATGGGATATTGACCGTGAACTGCCCCGGCACGTTTATGCTGATTACCCCGCCCCACGTACACATGAGCTTGGAGGTGCTGTTGAGCGCAGGAGAGCCGTTTATTATGACTGTGGGCGCGCCCGTTACCCAGGGGGCAGTGGTAACGGGAATGCAAGGCTGGGGCGTGAGGACACCGGATGCCGCAGCAGTGGCCGCAGCAACCTGCGGGTTGCTCGGAGTGGTACACATGCCAAAGGGCGCGATGTTCGCCATAGGCGCGTAGTCCATGATCGTGGCTGCCATAGGCCCGGCTGCCTTCACCGGCGGCCCTTTAGGTATAACGGTCAGGGACGATGGGGCCACCCCGAAGCTGCACATCATCACCGCGCCCTGGACAACTTGCTGGCTCATTACTCTTTTCCTCCATTACCAGTCATGCCTGAAAGCCACAGCCCAGGCCCTATCAATCGGATTATATTATACCAAACCCGTTACTCAGCCGTTACTCCGACGTGTATTCCGGGTAGGGCTGTGTCAAAGTTGTTCCTCCTGCTTGTACGGGGCAAACGAAAAGAAGTTTTCTTTTGTTTCTGTGCGAAAAATGGCGGCGAAGCCGCCATTTTTCGCACAGAAACAATCTTTTCCCTCATGTAAGGCGCATTTTAGCGACTTTGACACGTTCCTAATATTCCGGGAAGAACCAGTAGCGCGCACCTCCATGAGGGTGCTCGACGTACCATCGCAAGGGATTGCCCAGGCTGGGCGAGGGCAGATAGCCCGGCAATTCCTCAAACGGAGCGAACCGCAACTCCTCCACGCCCACGTCATCTTGTAGAGCGATTTGGCCCGATACGCTCCTTACAGTGAAGGCACACGTGAGGTAAATCTGCCTTCGCTCGAAGCTACGGGCTTCGACTACAAAGGCAAGATCGCCCACTTCTACAGTGAGGCCTGTCTCCTCTCTGAACTCGCGCGCTGCTGCTTCAGCAATGCCTTCCCCTTCTTCCGCACGCCCACCGGGCAGCGTCCACACCAACGGCTTGTTGGAGAACCACCTGTTCCCGCTGAGCAGCACCTTACCATTCTCAATAAGGATGCCCTGCCCCACCCGCTCGATGAGCCAGCCCGCGTGCATAGAAGGAACGTCATAAGTCATACGATTTTAGATTTTAGATTTTAGATTTTGGATTTTGGACCTGATTTCAGAGTATAGACCTACGCTCCCGGAAGGCATAATCTAAAATCCGAAATCCGAAATCTAAAATCTAAAATTGCACGATTACTTGAGTTGGTCCAGCGAGAAGTGTTGCATATGCCACTGGGCGGCTTCGCGCAGGCGGTCGGAGGTCATCACCTGGGGAGGCAGGCTCTGCACCTCGTACAGTATGCGCGCTATGCTCACCTGCGTAGCCGAGTCGAAGTTCAGCTTGCGTGACAGGATGAGATTGTTATCCTCGTCCGCGAATATGAGGTAGGTGCGGTCCTGGCGGGCGAGCTGCTCAAGCATGTGCTGTCCCAGGCGACAGGCATCGTCGGATGAGTGGTCGGGGTCGTGGGGGTTGAGAAAGGTCTCTCCAATATACGGGTTCAGAGGGTTGTCTTCCACCACGATGTAGAGGGCGATGATCGGACCTTGCGGCGTGCGCGACAGTCTCAAATGGAGTGAAGCATTCATCTCCGGGGTGGGTTGCCCCGCCCAGGCGTTCATAGGCGTGCGGCTCAGGAAGGCCGCGCACTTGGTACCGCCTTCCCGCAGCAACACTAGCCTGGTAGCTGCCTGGTTGCCCTGTGGCAGCAGTGAGAGGATAGATTCGGGTAAGGGCTGTCCGACCTGTACGGGCGCGGGCGACACCCACATTGGATACGCGAAAGCATCATGCCAGCGCGGGCCGTAAGCTATCTGCTGGCGCGCTTCATAGTGGCTGGGGTCAATCTCAAGCACGTGCCGGAACTCGCGTATTGCCACCTCATACCCTTCCGAATAGCGGAGCGACACGGCATAAAAGTATCGGTAGACTATCGAATTAGGCACAAAGTCGAGGGCTTTCTTGAACGCTACGGCGGCGCTGCGGCCGGCGCTCGGCTCTACCTTGAACCCGGTTAGCCCTCTATCGACTCCCCGCTCCAACTCCGCCAGCCCCACTTTGAAGAGGGTACGTGCTTTTTCCGCATTGGACGTTATATCGGTTCGCCCCGTGGTCGGCTCCCCACCAACCGCATCAATAGCTGCGCGTGGCGTAACCGTCAGATCGGGCACCGTCACCCCGCCCGGTTCTTGTTCGGGCGTGGAGCGTGTGCTTTCATCGAAAGTCCGGTCGTGCACGCGACCAATGGGGCCTGTTGTATTAGCAGTCTTAGCCCCCTCCCCCTCCGGCGCGGGCAGGGGAACGCCTAACCGCCCGGTTGAGGTGAGGGCCTCTTCCACGTCGGGCGCTATGTCCACCACGCCATATGCTTCCTGGGTGCCTACCGCCGCCATGCCGAGTGCGGGGGTAAATGATGTAGCGCCTCCGGCGAGCGTGGCGGGTTGGTGTCCTGGCATGCCAGGCGCGGTTGCCGGTGGCCGGGCGTAGCCCGGCAAGCCCAACGGCGCGGGTACTTTCGGCTTCTCCGGTACGACGTAGGTCTCCGCTATCTTGTCGTGCAAAGCCTGGCGCCGGGGATCGAGCGCGAGCATCAGGAAGCCCCACCCGGCCAGCGACATTGAGAAGAAGTAGCCTATTATCCTGAGCATGGCCCGCGCAAAGTCCGGTTTCGAGCCATCGGCCTGCACAACTTTGATGCCCGCCAGCCTCTTGCCCAGCGTCTGCCCCCAGAGCGCCCATTGCACTATATGGTAGGCGATAAATATGGCCGCGCTCAGACACGCGAATACTGCATAATCGGCAAGCCAGCCCGCGAAGTCAGCAGGCTGCGCGCTCGTACTGCGCCACACCGCCCCCACTATTACCACAACCTGGAAGATGCACATGTAAAAGAAGTCTATCAACCCTGCGGTCAGGCGCGGCCCAAAACCCACATAGTAGGGCGCGTAGCTCTCCTGGAGGCTAGCCTCCGCCCCTGCGGCCAGGGGGTTGGTGGTCATCGGGTTATAGGGATAGCCCTGGGGAGCGTAGGGCGTGCCGGGTTGGCCGCCTGGATATGGGTAGGGGTCTGCATGTGGCTGGGGCGGCCAGGCGATAGGGCCGGTGGGGAACTGCGGGTAGTAGGGCACCTGCGACACCGGCGTCGAAGGCACGGAAGCAGGCGCGCTTACGCCCTCACCCTGGAAGGCGTCCGGCGAGACGGCGCGGCGGTAAACGGTCACTACAAAGACATGCTCGCGAGTGCGAGTGTTTGTGCCCTGCCAGCCCGCAAGGTCGTAGCGCGTGGTATCCACCCATTGAGTGCCTTCGGAGTTGGGTGCCGCGCGCATGTCCAGTAAGGCGCGGCTCCACGGCTCGTCGGGCCAGGGGGTGGCAACCGAGAAGAGTTGTATTGGTGGATTATCACCCGCTATGGCTCTGTATGCTTCAGGATTTACTGCCCTCAGAACCTGGCGCGCGTAATCGATGTCGGGCGCGGACCCCTCTTTCCAGAGGAAGACCTGCGCCAGGCGCTCGTCATTTATAGCCATTATGCGTGGTCCGTCCTATGCAATGCTTTGTAGGGCCTCGCTTCTTCCTGCGTCGTGCTCCCTGCTCCCGCCCACGCCTGGCATAATTTAAGGAAAGGTAATTATATCCCTTTACCCGAAAGTAAAGAAATTGTAGCACACGACCCTGGCTCCAACAACCGCCTGACAGGGGTATCTAAGAAGTATAAGGTGGTAACAATAAGTACTACGTGAGTTCAGGGATTAGGGATCAAGGAACGAAACGAATTAGATGCTCCATAGGTTTCCAGCCTCTAACCCCTAACCCCTAACCCCTAACCCCTGACCCCTAACCCCTAACCCCTGATCCCTGATCCCTGGCCTCTGTTGTATAATGAGCTATGCTGATAGCCTCGTTGTCTGCCCTGGGGCGTGCGTGCCGTCCCCGCTTCCTCCATTCGTTTCTGCTGGCGTCGCTGTGTAGCCTGGTTTTTGCTTCGGCGTGCGACATCATCAGCCCCATAAACCCTCCGCCTACGGCAACCCCCGCGCCACTTCCCACCCCTACTCACCCGCCCAGGCCGCAGGGGGGCACTATCACCATACGACTCTCGTCAGACGTTACTTCTCTCAACCCCTGGCTGACGGGCAGGGACCCGAACGCGCAGGCCGTCGCGGGCGTGCTGTTTCGCGGGCTTACTCGCCTGGACAACCATCTGCAGCCCATACCCGATCTCGCCGAAAGGTGGGATGTCTCCCCCGACGGCACGAGCCTAACCTTCTACCTGCGCCGGGATGTCCTCTGGCACGACGGCAAGCCTTTCACCGCGCAGGATGTCGTGTGGTCATACCTCGCGCTGAGGGGCATACCCGCAGACACAGCCGCCCTGGTACACATCCAGGACACCATTACGGGCGTGCAGGCTGTGGAGCCATTGACTTCTACCGTGCGCTTTACCCTCAAGCGGCGTTACTCCCCCCTTCTTGCCGACCTATCTATGCCCGTGCTGCCAAGTCATATCCTGACCGGGACAGCACCGGACAAGCTTGCCACCGCGCCATTCAACGATGCGCCCATAGGTACGGGGCCGTTCGCCTTCGATGCGCGTGAGCCTGGGCAGTCAATAACCCTCAAAGCGAACGAACGCTTTTATGGAGGACGGCCCGCGCCCGACTACGTGGCCTTCGTGGTAGCCCCGGAGGTGAGCATAGCGGAGGATGCGGTTCGCTCCGGCCAATTGCTCCTGGCGCAGTTGCCCCCGCCCGTCGCTGAGAGGCTCGTCACCGAAGGGAAAGGTGTCAGGGGAGGCTCCTTCAATGAGCTAGGCTACGACTTCGTGGCCTTCAACCTGCGCGAGCCGCGCCCGTTCAGCGACACCAGGCTGCGTAAAGCCTGGGCGCTCGCGCTCGACAAGCCCGGACTGGCTTTCCAGGCGACGGGCGGCGGGGGAGACCCGGTGTGGAGCGATGTCAACAAAGCGTCGTGGGCTTACAACCCCGACGTGCTCAGGCTGGGCGGCAACCCTGAGGAGGCGCGCAAGCTAATTGCCGAAGCGGGGTGGGCAGACACAAACGGCGATGGCATCGTGGAGAAGGGCGGCAAGCCCCTGGACGTATCGCTCTACGTGCGCGCCGACAATGACGTGCGCCGCCGGGCCGCCGAAGGAATGGTGGAGCCTCTCAAGCGGGTAGGCATCAGGGCCAAAGTGGAGCTTGCCGACTTCAACACGGCGCTCCTGGCGCGCATCAGCCCCAGTACCCAGCCGCCCTTCGACTTCGACGTGGCGCTGCTCGGCTGGACGCGCAACAGCGTTGACCCCGACCCCTACGCGCTCTTCCACTCCAGCCAGGAACCCACCGAGGCATCCCCCACGCTGCTCAATATCACAGGCTTCGCCGCGCCCGAATACGACGAGTTGGTGATCGAAGCGCGCTCCACTTACGACTACAACCGCCGCAAAGAGCTTTACGCCCGCACCCAGTCTATCATTGCGGACCAACTACCCTACTACTTCCTCTGGTCGGAGAAGTTCGCCGTCGTAGCAGCCCCCACCCTCAAAGGCGATATAGATTTCGCCTCCCCCCGCTACCTCTGGAACATCGAGCAATGGTGGATCGAACCGTAGATCGTGAGTTACGTGTTGGAGTGCCTGGCAGAACGGTAGGGGCTTGCAAATGCTGTAGCACTAGGTATACTTTACATTAAGGAGAAAGTGAGGAACTATTATCAATAAGTCATCACAACCAGAAACTAGACAGGCTTATTGTCCGAACTGTCACGGTGGTAATGCGCTCGATGCCACGACGTGCCAGTGGTGTGGTTTTGCACTTCGTCAGACAATTATTAACCCACTCCAGCAACCACTACCTCAACAACCACACCTCCGGCCACCACAGTATCAGCAGCAAGCGCATCCTCAATACATGCAGCAGGCTCCCTACTACCAACAACCCTTGCCAACCAAGAGTCCACTTGATACTATTTTGAAGGTGGCTCTATTAGTAATACTGTTGCCGTTAGTGATTTGTTCAATCTATTTCCTGTCCGGCTTTGGTGGCGGGTTTATTCAAGGCTTCATGGAAGGCTATAAGCAATCCACTGGTGTTGCAGTCCCAACACGTACTGCTGTCACCCAGAGAGACTCATCTATTGTTACGAGCCAGCCATCGCCCGATGCAAGCACGATGGCACCTACTCCAATCAACCAGCTTTACTCCTTCTCTGGCGAAGGCTTCGCCAGCTCAACGAAGGCGTTCCACCTAGTTGAAGGTGATTATAAGGTGGATTGGACGGCCTATTATGCAGGAGGGGATGGTAGCGCTGAACAGAGTAAGGATCTGGTGTTTGGAATGATGGAATCCCAGCAACGTGACGAATTTGGGATGAAGGTATTGTTCTCTGAGTATATCTATGCCGGAGAAACAATATCGGGCACAGTCCCCGTTACCACCGGAACGGGAAACTTCAAGATTACTGTTGGTGGGGCTACAGATGCCTGGACCATCTCGATCAAAAAGTAGCATTCGCGCCCTCCCACATGGCTACATACATTGCTAAGGCACTATCCGCGACAGCTTCCACATAAGGAATAACTTCATGAAAGATATTACTATCTCAGTTCGCGTGCCGGAAGATTTAAGCCAACGTCTTACCGCACTGGCAGAGTCCACTAAGCGCAGCCGGTCATCTCTGATTGAGGACGCCCTACGCATTTACATTGGTGACCAATTATGGCAGGTAGCTGCAATCAGGGAGACGCTGGAAGATTACCAGGGTGGTAATGCAAAGTTGGTGCCGCATGAAATAGTGATGGAACGGCTAGAGGCAAAGCTTAGAGCCAAGTTAGAGCCATGAAAAGCACCCTACCGCTCTCAAGAAATGGAATGCACGGATACCGCGTAACTGCTCGTCGCGTACCAGGGGTCGCGGTCCCAGGTGGTATAGCGCGCCTCCAATTCTAGTCCAGCCTCTCTTGCAAGCCGGTCATACTCCTCCAATTCAAGGCGGCCTGTGCTCAACTGGAAGCCTGCCACCAGTCGCCCACCGGGGGCCAGGTGGCGAGCCATGTTCCTCAGCACAACGCCTTCCGTGCCCGGCGTGAGAAAGATCATCACGTTGCCCGCCATCACAATCACGTCGAACTGCCTGCCCAGTTCCACGGTCTCCAGGTCGCCAAGACGCCATTCCATGTGGGGGGCCTTGTTGCGTGCCGTGCCCAACATCCTCGAATCGATGTCAACGCCCACGACCTCTATTCCGCGCCGAGCCAGTTCAACCCCCACCCGGCCTGTGCCGCACCCCGCGTCCAGCACCGATTTTGGCCCCAACGCCTCAACGAAATCGGCCTCCCCATGCACATTCTGGCCCGCAGCCTCCTTCTGTATATAAGAAACGTCGTATTCCTCCCCGGAAACGCCACCCCTATCCAGCCAGGGGTTCTTACGATTTGATGAATCCGCCGCCATAACACCATCCTTCTGCTCTATACAGCAAGAATCAGGGGG
Source organism: Chloroflexia bacterium (assembly GCA_036399775.1). Lineage (GTDB taxonomy): Bacteria > Chloroflexota > Chloroflexia > QHBQ01 > JADMIH01 > JADMIH01. The sequence continues at coordinate 33,478 of DASWMJ010000092.1, forward strand.
TAGATTACGACAGCTGATTAAGCCATCGCGCCCTACCCCCTGGGCCGCCTGTTACCCCATTCTACCACACTCAAAGGAATATATCTGTAGGGGCGGGGCATGCCTTACCCCTACCGAAAGGTACATTTGTGCATATTCTGAACTCTTACTTTCAAGTTATCTCTTGTGCTGACAGGGTTGTGGTGCTAAAATTGCAACATCCCAAAAGGCGAGGCTAGTATAGACAGGCGAAAGGTCCCGGATAAATCTAAGGAGGAGGTTAACATGTTGAAGAAGGTCCGTTTAGGATGGCTATCGCTCACGCTGGTTGGGGTTATGCTGCTATCGGCGTGCGGCCAGGAGGCTGCGACCGCCGTCCCGCCCACAGCAACCACCACCACAGGCAGCACGGCAGACGCCACGGCTACCTCAGGTTCAGTAATGGAGGCCACTGCCCCGGCGATGGCCGAGTCCCCAACCGCCATGGCAGGTGCCGATGCCGGGGAGGTGATAATAGGTTTCGCTTACGTGACGAGCGGCGACAACGCGGTATACGGCAACTCGCAGAAGGCCGCGACGCAGATGGCGATTGACGAGATAAACAGCGCGGGCGACGGCCCCAAAATCACGCCTATTTACGAGGACACAGCCGCCAAGCCCGACCAGGCTATCAGCGTCTTCCAGAAGTTCATCAACACCGACAAGGTACACTGCATAATCGGCCCCACCCTGAGCAACGAAGCCAGGTCAGCGGACCCCGAAGCGCAGAAGGCAGGCGTGCCCGTGCTGGCCGTGTCCAACACGGCAGGTGGCATCACCGATATAGGCGATTACATCTACCGCGACTCCCTGGCGGAGTTCCAGGTCATCCCCGAAACTATCAAGCAAGCGAAGGCTGCGCTGGGTATCCAGAAGGTCTCGATAATGTACGCAAAAGACGATGCCTTCAGCAAGTCGGGCTACGACGTTTTCAAAGCCGAGCTTGAGAAGAACAACATCCAGATACTGAGCGAGCAGACCTTCGGCACCGCCGACACCGATTACAGGACGCAGCTTACCGCCATCAAGGGGGAGAACCCGGACGCGATAGTGGTTTCCGCCCTGGCGAATCCCGCCCAGACGATCATGCAGCAGGCCCGCAACGACGTGGGTATTGATCCGAAGGTCCACATCATCGGGGGCAACGGCTTCAATTCACCGGCTGTGGTGAAGGCCGCCGGGCCGGCCGCCGAGGGGCTGATAGTGGGCGCTGCCTGGAACCTCAACGCGAAAGACGAGATGAGCCGCAAGTTCATCGAGAATTACAACAAAGCGAACGGCAAGGACCCCGACCAGTTCGCGGCCCAGGCATACGCGGGCGTCTATATCATGTACGACGCTATCAAGCGTGCTGACATATCGGGCAAGCCTCTCGCGGAAGCGCGCACCGCTATCCGAGACGCCCTCAAAGATGCCAACGTGGAGACCGTGCTAGGCACCTTCACTTTCACCGAGAAGCGGGACGCCAACCACCCACCGGTGGTCCAGATAGTCAAGGACGGCAAGTTCGACCTGCTGGAAGGCGCGATGATGGCCGAAGGCACGCCGACACCATAGGTGTTGCGTAAAACGTATTGCGTATTGCTTATTGCGTAAATGTTGAACCACAAAGACACTAAGAACCCTAAGATGTTATGAATTGAACCGCAGAGGCGCGGAGACGCTGAGGTTATTTAGGGTTTTACGCAATACGTACTACGCAATACGTTTCACGCGACCTCAACATAAAGGCCCAACATGAATCTCTCCACGCTCCCGCAGCAGCTACTGAACGGTATCTTTTCGGGTAGTATATACGCGCTCTTTGCGCTGGGATATACGCTCGTTTTCGGGGTGCTGGATATATTGAACCTGGCACATGCCGCTATCTTTATGATGGCGGCGGTGGTCGGGTGGTGGCTGGTGAGCGTGCAGGGGTGGAGTCTCTTATTGGCCTTTCCGGTCGCGGTGCTGCTGGCGGGGGCGCTGGGGGTATTGTTGGACAGGGTAGCTTTCTTGCGGCTGAGACGGCGGGGGGCGGGGCATCTTTCCCCCATGATAAGCTCTATAGGCATGGCGCTCATTTTCGTCGGGCTTGCGGGACTACTCTTCAAGCCTGACCGCAAACAGTTCCCCATGAGCGCCTTCCCGCAAGTATACTTCGACATCGGCACCGTGCGGGTCCGCCTGCTCGACGTGATAATACTGGCCGTGAGCCTCGCTCTTATGGCCCTGCTCACCTGGCTCGTGCAGACAACTCCTCTCGGCAAAGCGATGCGCGCGGTAGCCGAGAATCCCAGGGCGGCGGCCCTCCTGGGCGTAAACATCGAGATGGTAATTATGCAGACCTTCTTCGTTGCCTCTGCGCTCGGTGGAGCGGCAGGCATACTGTACGGCATGAGCCTGAACAGCATCGAGCCGACGATGGGCAACCAGGTAGAGCTAAAGGGGCTGTCCATCATCATCCTGGGGGGCATGGGGAGCATACCGGGCGCGGTGATCGCGGGTTTCCTCATCGGCCTGATAGAAGTCCTGAGTGTGGTTTTCGGGCGATCCGACCTCAAGGATGCGTTCGTTTTCGCCGCCCTCTTCCTGGTCCTCCTGATAAGGCCACAGGGCATCTTCGGCAGAAAGCTGGGCAGAACCGGTTGATTTTAGATTTTAGATTTTAGATTTCCGATTTGACGGACCGCAAACTCAATCTAAAATCCAAAATCTAAAATCTAAAATCTAAAGATGGCAGAGTTTTTCACAAACAACAGCTTCCTGATCAACCTTATAGGCATCAACGCGATATTGGCGTTGAGCATCTATATGACGCTGTCGTGCGCGATGCTCTCCCTTAGTAACGCGGCCTCTATGGCGATTGGGGCTTATGCTTCGGGGGTGCTCACCCTCAAGGCGGGATGGCCGTTCTGGCCTGCGGCGATTGTGGGCGCGGTGGTGGCAGGCTTTGTGGCCTTTCTCCTGGGACTGCCGATCTTGCGGCTGCGGGGGGTCTTCCTGGCGATTGCCACTATCGGGTTTGGCGAGGTGGTGCGCGTGGCTATCGTCAACACCGAGGCGTTGGGAAGCTCGGAGGGGTTCCGCCTGAACACCGGGCAAGTGAATATAGAGATCGGCTTCTGGCATATATTCGGGACGCTGGTCGTGCTGGCTTTTTTCTTCAGCAGGCTCAAAGGCTCGCGCATGGGCCTGGCGCTGGAAGCTATACGCGAGGACGAGAGCGCCGCCCGTACGATGGGCATAAACGTCACCTTCTACAAGGTGTCGGCTTACGTGCTGGGCGCGTTCATGGCGGGGCTGGCGGGGGCGCTTTATGGGCACCTGCGGGCCTACTTCTCACCCGGCGACTTCGGCTTCCAGCGCGCGGTTGACATCCTGGTGTTCGCGGTGGTCGGCGGTACGTTCGCCTGGCGCGGGGCTATCGCGGGGGCGTTTCTCATGACCGTGCTCTCCGAGGTACTGCGAGCAATACCCCCTGTCGGTGGTATCGCCGTGAAAGAGTACCCCGAAATCTTCACGGGGCTTATCTTGCTGGGCGTGATACTCTTCCTACCCAACGGCCTCCTGAGCGCGGCCTTGAAGCTGAATATCGGGCGAAAGACGCTACAACCGGTCCCGGAGCAAATCGAGGCAGACCCGCGCCTTTCGGAGCTTGGCGATAGCTCCTCTACAGCAGACATCGCGAACGAGGCTTTGCGCGGCCCCGGAGCCGCCGCAGCCCAGGAAGGTACGGAAGCAGAGGGCAGGGACTACGGTGAGGAGGGAGTGGCACGCACGGGTGCCGGGCCGAAGGAGGCGTCTAAGTGACTTCGGCTGAGCAGACTACCCAGCCCATCCTCCGCGTAACGGGCCTTTCGCGCCATTTCGGGGGACTTGTGGCGGTAAACGACGTTTCGTTCAGCATCTACCCAGGCAAGATTTACGGCCTTATCGGCCCGAACGGCGCGGGCAAGACGACCGTGATAAACATGCTGAGCGGCCTGCTGCCACCCACCAGGGGCGCGGTAGAGTTCGAGGGGCGGCGGATCGAGAGGCTGCCCGCGCACCGGATCGCGGAGCTGGGTATCACGCGCACGTACCAGAATATCCGCCTGTTCGGGGCGATGAGCGTGCTACAGAACGTGGTCGTGGGCCAGCACACGCGCCTCAAGAGCAGCCTTGCGGAGCGTCTGGTATTCTCGCCCCGCGTCAGGAAGGAGGAGAGGGACGCGCGGGAGAGGGCATTGTCCTTGCTTGCAGGCGTCGGGCTGTCGGGTGTGGCAGAGGAACCGGCGTCGTCGCTGGCATACGGCAACCAGCGCCGCCTGGAACTGGTGCGCGCCCTGGCTTCTCACCCTCAGCTTCTCCTGCTTGATGAGCCTGCGGCAGGCATGAACGCCGCCGAGAGCCAATCGTTGCGAACGCGCCTGCGCTCCCTGGCGGATGGTGGGCTTACTCTGCTGGTGATAGAGCACGACATGGCCCTCGTGATGTCCCTGTGCGACCGCATCGGGGTGCTCAACTTCGGCAACATGATAGCCGAAGGCACGCCACAGGAGATAAGCAGCAACCCCCAGGTGATTGAAGCCTACCTGGGCAGCGAAGAATGACCAACCCACTACCAACCTCTGACTGCTAATTTCTAATTTCTAATTTCTGATTTCTAATTTCTAATTTCTGACTTCTAACTTCTAAAATGCTACAAGTCACCGATCTGGTAATCAACTACGGCCAGATAGAAGCCGTCAAGGGAGTCTCCTTCCGGGTGGAGGAGGGGCAGATCGTGGCGCTGGTGGGCGCGAACGGCGCGGGCAAGACCACCATAATGGGCGCGCTTTCGGGGCTGTTGAGGCCCAGGCGGGGGAGCATCAAATTCAAGGGTGAGGAGATCAGCCAGTGGGCTTCTCACAAGATCGTCTCGGCGGGCATCGCGCAGGTGCCGGAGGGCCGCGCTATCCTGGCTCGCATGACGGTGCGCGAGAACCTTGAACTGGGGTCGTCGTCCGGCGGGAGGCGGCACACTAGCGAGGAGGATATACAAAGGGTCTACGCGCGCTTTCCAGTGCTTAGAGAGCGTAGCGGTGGCATGGCGGGGAACCTGTCGGGTGGCGAACAACAGATGCTAGCCATTGGGCGTGCTCTGCTGCTTAGGCCCCAACTCCTGTTACTCGATGAGCCGTCTATGGGCCTCGCACCCTTGCTCGTCAAGGAGATATTCCGCATCATCGCTGAGCTAAACCAGGAAGGCCGGACGGTTTTGCTGGTAGAGCAAAACTCGCACAAAGCCCTGCAGATAGCCGACTATGCCTACGTGCTGGATAGAGGGCGCATAGTGCTGGAAGGCACAGGCCAATCGCTCCTCAACAACGAACAGGTAGCCCGCACTTACCTCGGTGGGAAGGCCTTATAGGGGATAGGGCCGAGGGGCGAGGGGCGAGGGGCGAGGGGCGAGGGGCGAGGGGCGAGGGGTTAGGCGGATTCGGCTTGCTCGGCGGCGAGGGCTATGGGCTGGTCTATTGGTTGCCTGATTTTGATGGCGAATAACGCTGCACCGCTGGCGGCGAACATCCCGGCTGCGAAGAGGAATAAAGTGGTGTAGCCCAGGCCGGGTTGGATGCCGTTGGCCCAATCTACCAGTGGACCGGAGAGACCGGCGACGGCGGCTGCACCGGCTGTGCCTATATTCGCCAGTCCGAAGAAGCGCGCGGCCTCCTGGGCTGGCACCAGGTCGGCGGTCAGCGCCCAGTTCGCGCCTGAGAAGGCAGCGGTGCCGAGCGCCATCAACCCACCGAAGAGGAAGATATAGAGGGGGCTGTCCGCGACTATCAACAATAGGACCCCCGCGACACTCAGCGCCACGCCGGATAGCATCAGAGGCAGGCGGCCAAAGCGGTCGGCAGCCCAGCCCGCCGGTATGCTCGCAATCACTGTCACCAGCGCGAGGCCGGCCAAGAGCGTGCCTGCTTCGCCAGTGGCGTCTTCGGGGTCGAGGCGCAGCCTGTCAACGATGAAGAATAGCCAGAAGCGGCTTACGGCGTATGCCCCAAGCAGGAAAAGGAACCTGCAAGCGACGAGCCACACGAAGGCGCGATGCTGCCGGAAATCGAGCCGGAAAGCGTCTGCCACCGTGACGCGCCGGGAGATCGGGGTCGCGGCGTTTGTCGGCTCGCGGACCAGCGCGACGGTAAGCAAGAAGGTGAGCACGATAACGGCTGCGAGGGCAAGGAGCGCGGGGCCGATCTGCCCGCCTTCAAGAAGCTGGCCCAACAGGGCAAAGCCGACCAGCGCACCACCTATATCCATCAAGCCTTTGAAGCCGGATGCAGCGCCCCGCGCATGGGAAGGTACGAGATCGGGGATGAAGCCCTGCTGTGACGCCTGGGCTGCGCTCGCCGCTACCTGGACGAGCACGAAGGCGAGGCCCAGCCCGATCAAGCCTGGGGCAAGACCGAGCGCGGCCAGGCTCGCCAGAATGAGGGCTACCGCCACAGCGAGGCTGCCCCGGCGGCCCCAGCGTGGGCGCAGGCGGTCGCTCAGGGTGCCGGCGATTGGCTGGACCAGCATAGCCACGAGCAGGCCCGCGAAGGTGAGCAGGCCAAGAGTGGTAGCCTGTGATGCGTCATCGGCCAGGCTGAGCAGTTGGCTCGGCAGGACGAGGGTAGTTATGCCGTCCGACAGCATACTCAGTCCCAGCCAGAAGATGCTGATGCCGAATAGTAAGCGCAGACGTTGCATCAATCTGCCTCTTTACGGAAGGTAGACGATATAGAAGTGGTAGTCAATAAGCTCATCCGTCTCGAGGTTTATCAGGAAGTTGGAAGTGATAGCGCCGGTGGCTCCCGCGAACGCGCCGGTGCCGCTATCTAGCTTCCACATGACCGTGCCGTGGCTGAAGCCTTCGTCGTCTGGCGTGCCAAGCAGAGTGCCTGCACCTATACTGCTGAAGCTCAAGGTGTTGGCGTCCCCGCCGAAATTGATGGTCCCCCACTCGAAGAATAGCTGACCATCATGGCTTAGCACGGCTGTGTTGGTCATTACCGCCGTTTCGCCTGGGAGCGGCTCGATTTTCGCGGCTACGCCTTGAGGCTCAATCAGCGTGGTAATCTGGACGCCCTGGGCTGTCGCCTGGGGGGTGGGGTCTTTATCCGATTTGGGAGGGCGGTGAAACCTTAGGGCAAAGGTTAGAGGCTGCATGGTCATTCCCTTCTAAACCTCTTAGGGATTCACGGGTTGGTATTCGAAGCTGGGGCCGGCGGTCGTGCCGTTGCCCAGGTCAATAGCCATGAGGTCTACCACCTGCTCTTTGAGGGACTCCATAAGCCCGATAGCGTTATTCATCTGGCCTGGGTAGCCGTTGAAGACCGAATGCAGGGACTTCAGGAGGCTGGTGTAAGTGTAGTTGAAGGTGTCGCAGGCGTAGCGGGCTTTGGAACCGGCGGGGTAATTGGCTGCTTTCGGATTTTCTACGGTTGGGTAGACGCCGGTGGGGTCGAAGGGGATGGGAGCGCCGCCATAGATGTAGCCGGGCGGCGGAGATGGATTGGTGATGAGGGTCTTGCCGTTATAAATCTCGGCATAACGATAGTAATGGGCAGGTTCGGTATCCGAGCCGGGTTCCATCGGGTCGGTGGTGGTGCCCTCTCCCTGCTCGACGATGAGGTCAATCGCCGCTGCCGCCGTGTCAAAATCGTATACCTCGGTTAGCTCCGGCATATACTGGTAGGTTACCTGCCTTGACTTGTCGCCCACCCATATGCCGGGCCCGGCCAGCTTGAGTTGCTCTTTAATCATGCCGTAGAATTGTCCTATAGTGATGGGTTCCGCAGCCGCGCCCAACGCGGCGGCAGGCGTCAGAACCGGGTAGATTTGGGGGTCCTCCGGCTCTTCGATTTCCATGAAGACGTTCTTGACGAGGTCGAGCGAGAAGGGCGCGAGGGGGACGATGAGGCCCTCTTCGACCGAGCCGGGGAGCGGACCTGGGTAGTCCGGGATGAAGCCTGGCTCGTCAATGACAGGGGAGCCACCGATGGCGTTGAGAATGTTGCAGGCCAGGGACATGTGCAGCATCTCCTCGATCACTACGGAGGATATCAAGTTCTCGATAGAAGTATTACTGCCCGTCTTGATCGAGAACATGGCGTACAGGTACGTCGGTATGGTGGCATGCTCCAGTTCGATAGCATTCTGGAGCGCAGCCTGCAAGCCCTCAGTGGTGTCTAAGGCCGAGGCTAGCCCAGGGTGTAACTTGATCATAGTAGAATACCTCCTCTAATCGGGTGCGAACGGTCAGGCGTTGTCGCCGGAAGAGCGTAGCGCGAGGCGGCGGCTCATGGCGGCTGCTTTACCGCCCGCCTTGTGGTTCTGGATAGCTGCCGGGCCGGCCTCACCGGCCACGCCGGATGCTGTAGGCTCGACGGCCTCAAGAGCTGCGACCTCACTTGCTTGAGGCTGCGTCCCCAGCAGGGGCTTTCCATCGGGGCCTGTTCTGGTTAGCCAGGTGAGGATCGTTGAGCGCTTACTCAGGGAGAGGTCACGCGTGACGGGCATTAAGTTTGGGTTGTCCGGGTTGAGGCCGAAGGCGAGTCGCAACATGTCCAGGTTATCGCAGACCGAATCATAGTCCGCGAGATCGAGGAACCGGCCCATGACAGGGTAGAGGTTGGCGTACTGCTGAAAGATAGGTTGCAGGCTCCCCCACCATGTAGGCGGCTCGTCCGGGGTGAAAGCGTCCCAGACCAGGATGCTGATGAAGTTCGCGGAATTCACAGGGTAATTAGGGACTAGGGTTTCTTGCAGGGAGGGCCGCACTCCGTAGACCTGTCCATCTATGTATCCACGCGGGTTTCCTGGGTCACTGGCCTTGATGGTGGCAACGACAGTGCCGTCAGGCCCGGTGGTCACCATTGGCTCGAATTGCAGCGCGCTGGTAGGTGCGCCGGGATCGGGCCACCCGGCTTGAGGGTCGCCCTGTAGCTGGCTGGGGTCGAACGCCAGGGCTACCTGCGCCCCGGCATAGGGCTGGCCGAAGTGGGATGCAAATAGGCGAGCATCCGCTTGCTCGCCGGGATCCAGTCGAAACACAAATTTGTCGGCCCTCACATACACGGGGACTTCGCACATGGTCGGAATCAGGCCGACGGGGGTGGTGACCATGAGGGCCAGGGGGTTCGCGGCGATGGCCTCCAGGTCCTCACCGCTCAGGGTCCCGCCAGCCGGAAGCTCGACGACTCCCGCCGTGTTTTCATACCAGCCCGTTTCGGTGTATGGAATCTCGCCAATTGGGTACCAAACCCGGCTAGTTTGCTCATTATTGGGCAACAGCCCATAGGCCAGCGTTAACGGCCCCATGTCTGAGAGAGGGCCGCCGGGCACCGTCGTAGGGAGCGCATTGCCCAGGTCGAGCAATATCTTGCCTCTTTTCGGGTCAACAACGGCTACGAAATAGTTGAGGATGCTAGAGTTCGGCGGCACCGGCAACATGAACTGCCGCCCCACCGTGAAGTGTTGAGGCTCGTCAGCGGACGCAGGCCCGATAGTACCCACTACCCGGCCCCGCGTGAACTCAGGCGAGTTGAAGTTCATGTTATAGCCGTCAACGTTGAACTTGATTGATAGGAGGCCATCCTGCGCGGCAGCTTGCAATTCCTTCAAGAATAGCGACTGCTCGACATCGCCCCATTCGAGGTCGGACAATACGGACTGGTACATCGCCCCAAAGGCCATATCGCCACCGCCGCCACCCTGCGCCCGGCTCCATATGTCTATGAAAGCTGCCGGTTGGTACCGTCCCCTTAGCAGAGTTTCTCCCGCCTCGTTGCAGATGCGGACATCAAGTCCCCAAATCTCCGAGGCCATCTGCTGCTCAGGGTCGAGGTCCACGAGCTTCGCGGCTACCTGGCGGTCGGAGTCGGCTACCAGGTACGTGAGAACGGGGTCGCCGGGGTCCACGGGGCTACCATCCGCCAGCGATGCCGCCGTCACGTTGCAGCCGATCAAGCGCCAATCGGCGTCACCGGAGGGATTCCACCAGCCGTTAGGGGAAGTCGGTGTCTGCATCTTCTGATATTTCGGCAGGAAAGTCTTATTGTTGAAGTGTGTGAGGTCGTTGTTGACCGTTGACGGGGCCGCCTGGAATCTACCGGCGAAGTGCAAGCGCGGAGGGTTAAGATAGCTCATATCAGTCCTTTCGTGGGTGGACGCGAGCGAGCCATAAAGTGTGCTCGCCTCGCATAAAGAGATGAGTCCAAAACCGCCTGAATAGGGGGGCATATGCAAGGAGGGATAACGGGTATATTGTTAAGCTTGTAATTTAAACCACAGATGCACCAGGCAAGAGCGCATTCAGGCAGAGCCTAGCTTATCATACACAGGTGCTTGTGTCAATAGTTGATTTACTTGTAAGAATTCAGGAAACTACTTTACCACGCGGAACCTGGCTGGAAAACCTCTGAGCGGAGCGCGCTCGCGCTTTGGCGGCCTCTTCTGCGCGGTCCTTCGGGGGCGCGTTCGTTTCGAGCGAGTTGAGGAGGTTGCGGGCGGCTGCGGCTATCTCGTCAACTGCTGCATTGAAGGCAGCTTCGTTGGCTTTCGACGGCTTGTTGAAGCCGGTAAGCTTTCGCACGAATTGTAGTGAGGCCGCGCGAATCTCGTCCTCGGCTACCGGTGGCTCGAAGTTGAAGAGTGTCTTGATGTTTCTGCACATAGTGGGAACCCCAATCATAATCATAGCGTGAGAGCCAACGAGTGGCTAACTCCAATCTTCTTGAATCATCCGGGGTACGGGGTGGATGTTGACCATGAGCGCGGCATGGTCGGACCTATTCTTGAATTCGTGCCAGGTGTTGGGCGGTATTACTGCGATGTTGCCGCTTCCTATCATCTGGGTCTCGCCGTTGACGATGACCTCGATCTCTCCGTCGAGAATGACGAATATCTCCTCATACGGGTGGCGATGTTTGTCGGCACCCCGCCCAGGGGCGCTGGTGACCACGAAGAATGAAGCGCTAGCTCCATAATCAACACCCTGGAACCGGGCGGCCCCACCGCCGGGCGGCTTGAGACTGGCGATATCGATAATGTTCATTGATGCTCCTGATAGATGTGGAGGTGGTTGTCAGGAATTGCCCAGTTTTGCGACGATGCCTGCGATGCGGCGCTCCCTGGTGGCTTGCGCTTTGGCATCTTGCACCTGCCGGACGTATTCCTTGCGCATGGTGTATGACAAAGCATCGAACGCTTCGGTCGCGCCCGCCTTTCCAGAGAGCGCCGTCTTGAGGTCGTCCGGAACGTCAACGGTTCGAGGCTCCGTGTCGAGTTCGAGCGTTACTTCAACCTGATCGCCTGCTTCGAGGCCTGCGGCTGCTCTATGCTCCTGGCTCACTCCTATCATGAACACGTCACCGAAAACGGCTACGGTGTTGCGATAGGTGTAACCGTTTATAGTCACCTTGACCTTGGGCCGCTTCTGCGTACCTAGCTCGGCTATTACTTCAGCCGGTACTCGTATGCCGGTAGCGTTTAGCCCCTCTGCTTTCTGAAGCGTGGTGGTGAATGTTACTGCCATGTCGCGCAACCCTCCTTAGATTAGTTATATGTCTCCTTTGCAGCATACTGGTTGGGCCGCCCGGTTACTCGACCCTGGTCGAGATAGACTCATACCCACCGCCACCCGGATAGACCCACCCGCCGGAAAGGGTGTCGCCGTCTTCGCTGAACGTGCCCCTGTAGTATGCAGGAGAGCCTTTCTCTCCGCCCCAGATGGTGAGGGTCTCCCCGTCGGTTTCATACACGTACTCAAGGGTATTGCCCATGTTATCATAGTAGCGCGACTTTATCTCCTGGCCTGGCTCCGCTCCGAATTTCTGTTCATGCCCGATATATTCAATTCCCCTGATCTTGTGCCCATCGCTGTCAAGATCAACGTGCTGGATGAGGAAGAAGCCGCCTTCCATCCACTCGTAGGTAACCTGTCCTTGTACGCCGCCGGATACATTCCATGTGCCGACCAGTCTATCCAGACCTTTGAGGTCGGGGTTAGGGGTGGGTGATTGCTGGTATGCTTGTGTGCCGTTCTCTTCCATTGGTTTGCTCCTTTCTGTTTACTTCGCTTCGGCCTCAAGGCGGACACGCAGGTCCGCCCCTACCATTTATTTGAACTTCGTGTACGTCAGGTCGAAGTCATGCTCCCAGTTCGCGCCGTCGCTCGATCTCTCCCAGGAGCCTGCGATGGTGTCGCCGTCCTCGCTGAATTTGCCTGTGAAACGCTGCGAGAAGCCCGGCGCTTCCCTCCAAAGTTTCCAGGTCTCGTTAGTCAGGCTCATCTCATACAAGCGGGAGATGCCACGCGAGTCGAAATATAGCATGGAGTATCTTTCAGTCTCGCCGTCGCCGCCGAGGATAGCGGTGGAGCTGGGGAATGCGGGGTGTTCGACGCTCCCGCGCACGATAAGGAAAGAGCCACCCTCCGACCACTCGAAGATTGTCCGACCGCGCGTGACGATGGGCGGATCGAGGGGCATATTTATATCTGTACGCCACTCGCCTACCAGGGCAGCCAGGCGCTCGATAGAGGGATTTGGCGCGGGTGGCTGCTGTGTTTTCTTCCCACCGGCGAAGGAGAGGCCCTTCGTGCCCAGGGCGTCGCGAAGCTGGGCGATTGCCTTTGGACCCATGCCATGTAATTTCTTGAGATCGGCCTCGCTGATCCGGCTTAATTGTTCGAGTTGGGTGTATCCTGCCGAGGCGAGCGCCCGCCGCGCAGGCATGGAAAGTCCACTCGGAAGGTCGCTTTCCGGCTGATCGTGTTGATTACGCTTCATGGTCTTTCCTCCTATCGTTTCAGACTCATAGTAAATCTCAAGCCTTCGCCAGATATTCCTCCAGACGGTCCATCGATTCGGACGCGCCGCCCTCCATTCCCGATTGGAGCATTCCGTCGCGGTCCTCAACCGACTGGAAGACGGATGCGTCCGTGAGCTTCGTCTTGCCGTCCTGCTCTTCGAAGGTCATGGTTGAAAGCAACACGTGGCCCGGCACACCTTCGAATTCAAAAGTGCTGACAATCCGCTCGGGCGACACGACATCATGATACACGCCATGGAACCCGTACTCGTTGCCCTCGGCATCATGATGGACGAAGCGCCAAACGCCGCCCGGCCTCACCTCCATCCGGTCAACAACGGTCGTAAGGTTCCGAGGCCCCCACCATTGAGGTATAGCATTCGGGTCCGTATACGCCTTGAACACGAGATCGCGCGGCGCGTCAACGGTGCGTGTGATGACGATCTCTTGCTTTCCCGGTTCGGCGATAACATTAGTCTTAGCCATGATAGTTTCTCCTTTTGTCGTTTATTTGCCGGGGGTATGCCGACTTATATGCTCGCCACGTAGTCCGCGAGGCGCTCCAGGCTTTCGGTCCAGCCTTGCTCCATTCCGGCTAGCGCGCCTTCAGCAGCGGGAGTTGCCCTGGTGACGACTGCATGTACCGTGAGCTTCGTCTTGCCTTCGTGCTCGGCGAACGTGACAGTGGTGATGTCTTCGAGTTGGAAATTGCCGTCTTCGTCACCAATGGCGCTGATGGTCATGACGAGCCGCTCAGGCTCAACGATTTCGTCGAAGGTGCCCTTCGTCGGATAGACAACGCCATCGGGTCCGGCCATGTGGATGAGGATAGCGCCGCCGGGCCGCGCGTCCAATTCGCAGACGGGGTTCGTAAAGTACTTCGGCCCCCACCACTGGGCAACCTGCTTGGGGTCGGTCCACGCCCTGAAGACAAGTTCGCGTGGCGCGTCTATGATCCGTTCCAGGGTGAGGGTCTGCTGGCCCGATGCAGTCTGTGAGGTCGTCGCGGGGTTTGCCGTGTTACTGTTTGTCGTGGTCATTAGTCTGCTCCTTTTCCTTTTGTTGAAGTTCGCGGAGGTAGTCCTCCAGGCGGTCAAGGCGCTCGTCCCAGAACCGGCGATAGCGCTCTACCCAATCGGCAACGTCCTGCATAGGGACCGGATTGAGATAGTGCAGTTTTTCACGCCCAACCTTGCGGGTCGTGATAAGGCCGGCCTCCTCCAAAATGCCCAGGTGCTTCATCACACCAAAGCGGGTCATGGGCAGGTGCGCGCACAGTTCGGTGAGGGTCTGCCCGTCGGTCTGGGAGAGCAAATCGAGTAGATGGCGGCGGTGGTGATCAGCCAACGCTTTGAACACATGTTCTACTTCCATGCCTTATTATACGTTACCATATGGTCACATGTCAAGGGGTGAAATGGGCAATTTGCAAAATTGATTGTGGTTATAACGCCTGCTAGAAGCGGTAGCGGGTTGAGCGGTTGACCGTTTCCTCCGTCGTGCCGAAGGCGAAGGCGATGGTGGGTGTCATTTCGTATACGTCGTATGGGGCCGGACCCGTTGTAGGCGCGCTGTAGGGGGCATCGAAGGCGCCGTCGCGCACGGTGGCGGGCCATCCGTTTGCTCTGTATACCTCGGCCAAGCGTTGGAGCTTGTCTTCATCGTGCAACTTCGCGGCTTCGCCTTCAATCACAAGATCATAGCCACGACTGGCGAACATGATGGCGCAGTGCGCGTTGTGCTCAAGGTTCTTCCCTTTGCGGGTGCCCTGGCCTGTGGTGAAGTAGAGCGCGTCGTCTAGCCAGACAGCCCCCACCGGGACCACGTGTGGCCTGCCATCCGGGCGCACCGTCGCCAGCCAGTGCGTGGTCTCGTCGGCCAGGCGCTCATATACCTCCGACCAGGGTGTCGTTGCCGCATCATCGGCGCTAACCATCTGCTCAGCCACCGGCTCTTTCTCTTTATCCTGCATTGCTTGTCTCCTTTCGCCTGGTTGTTTTACACGCTTTCACGCTTTACGCCAGGGTTATGACGCCGGATCGTTTATGCGCTCCACGATGACTACAGGGATGTCCCTCTTAGCCTTCTTTTGATAGACCTCGTACTGGGGAAAGATCGCGACCATGAGCCGCCATAGCGCGGGCTTCTCCTCCTCGGTAGCGGGACGGGCCAGCGCGCTGAAGATGTCTTTACCGACCTGCAACTCGACCTTTGGCTCCTCAAGCAGGTTCAAATACCAGTACGGATTGTGCGGATTACCACCATTTGAGGCGGCCAGCACGTAGCGATCACCGTCGCGGCCATAAAAGAGCGCGGTGCGACGGAGCTTGCCACTCTTACGGCCACGGGTGGTCAGCAGGAGTACGTCGTGGCCAAAGTATCGACTCTGCGCTCCTTCACTCTCAACGTAGGTGCGGATATGGTTGGCGACCCACCCAACCGGGCTGTCCTGGACCTCTTGTTCGGCCATGTTTAGCATAAACCTCCTATGCATAGGTTGTAGCTTATGGTGGAAGGGCGATGGCTATGTCGTTGATGGCGCAATATAGTTCATGCGTTCTAGATTGTCAAGGGGTACCAGGACTACTTTTCCCCATCTGCATAGAGTAAGGGCGGTCAAGAAGAGGCAACAAAAAGACGCCTCATGCGAAGCGTCTTTAGAAGTCGGAGAGGGTGTCGAACACCAGGGTAAGCTGTTGCCAACACCGATTATCTACTCTCATAGGCAATTATAGTTTGTATCTGCCAGCAGAGCTATTTTCGCACTATGCAGCCACTTCAGTCTATAATGTAGCAAACAGAAGAGAATCCGATTTGTATAGAAGACAATCCAACATTTCGCGCACAATTATCTACAGGGGATGCCTTAGCTGACCCTGGATCAGTAAGTTGAGGTTCGAATCCTTGCGTCCCAGCTAACAAGATAGGCACAAATTCGGCCCAGATGTTCCATGATCTGGGCATGTCGTCTGAATATGTAGCCAAGTTCTTTAGAAGAGCCTATAGACTCATATGTCTAGATTGCAACTCCGCTTGTGCCGGATCTCCTTTGGATTGTCATTTCCCTTTTATGTTACGCATAGACCTTCTATGCCAACAACCGACACCATAAGGTAATCTGCCGTTGCATCACAGGCGACCTATAAGTCTGCGAACAGGTTCTTTGAAATATTCGGCCCAATGACCTTCAAAATCAATGGTCATTAAAAGTGCGAAGACAATACGGTTTCGAATGCCCGAAGCATCGAGTAATTCAGTTCCAGCTATTGCTTTGAGTTCTTCTTCAATTAATTCAGGATACCATTTGCCACGAAAGACATGGTCGTGATAGCCTCGAGCATAGAAATAATCTACAAGGGACGCAATGGCCCTCATTGATCGTCTAAACTGATGCGACGTGCGTCCAGATAGCGCTTCCAGCGCCGTCAAGTGCTGTGCTTTCAGAACAGCGCTAGGAGGATCTTGAGGTGGCACATTTAGACAGGAAGCAGAGCCATAATTATATCTACATCTAATTTTCCTTTTCCGCGAGAACATGCAGAAAGTCACCCAGTCCTTCCAGTGTTCAGCCACCTTCAGACGCCAGAGGTCTGCGTCTCCGAGACGTAGTCTCAGCCAATCTTCATCTAAGCCAGCGACAGCCGCAGCGGCGGAAATCAAATTACCTTGTACAAAAATATGGTTTTCCAAATCATAATATCTTGTATATACGAGGTGATCAGAGCGCCGTTGCGTTCTGAGTACATCGTCGATATCTTTGTCGAGGAAAAAAATACTTCCTGTCGTCTTTCCGTGTAAGTTGTCAAGTAGAGAGGACCGCTGCCTCAAATATTCAAAGAAGGCCAATAAGACAGTCTTCCCTCCTCCAGTGCCGGAGATGATATCTGCACTGCTAACTTCAAACGCGATACCTGCTGGTTCACAAATAGATCTACAGATTCGGCCGTAGAAGTATCGATCGCTCTTACCCTCGACAAAAGCAAATAAACGTGTCCTAGACATCTGCATTGCACGACGTAAGCCCGGAAATGAATGGGTCAGGCGGCTCATATCCGAAAGATCCTATCATCTGGCAAGTCACCCATGACCTCAGGTGAATGGGTAGCCATGACAATCTGTGCCGACGGGTTTAGTTGCCGCATTGAATCGATGAGACGCTTCTGCCAGTCGATATGCATAGATAACTCTGGCTCATCAATGATAATGCTATTTGGTCCTGCCATAAGTGTCTCGACAAAGATGCGCAACGCCTGTTTTTCGCCGGAGGATAGAGACGCCAAACCGATTTTCTTCTGATCAACTGTTTCCACACTCAGGCTGGTATCGCCGAACGCGATTTTCTTATTGCCACTGAACATTTCTTGTATTAGGCTCTGAAGCTTCTCTCGTGGTGCTATTGCGTTTTCGATCCTTTTTTCAACTTCATTGATGTCACTCACAATGCTACGGACACCACCCTGCGAGTATAGTCCTTCGAATTCAGACTTAGACCCAAGTAAGTTAGGAGAACCTTGTCGATGAAGAAAACTAGACACGCGCTTGTATGCCAGATCAATATCAATCTCTTCTTCAAGTAAGGTCTGTTGGGCAGGTCTGAGAACGGCTTTGAGTATATTTGCAAGCCCGGTTTCTTGTGCAAGTCTAACTTCTTTTAGAATATCAGCCGAGTAACGTGTCCACAGGTCCTCGAGGGATCGAGCAAAGTAGAGATCTAATTGCTCTTCTTCTAATACGTCATCCTTCTGCCGAGCTCTATAAGATGCGGAGATTGGAGACAACCCTGTTGTATAAAGTCTTGAAGTAGGGAGATATCTGTGCGCCCAGCGCGGAGGATTTCGCTTAAGTTTGGGCGTAACAGTCCAAACCAGATCTTTATTCGATATTGACTCCGCAGCATAGATCCTCCATACGGTGTCTGAGTGCAATAAACTGTCGGCTGATGGGGCTGCATCTTCATATTGACTCTCGTCATGATCCTTGCGCTGGACTCTGTATGTGAATACTTGGTCATGACGAATCGAGAATATTCGTACCTCTGCGCGTTGGAACGGAACATTCCGCAAGAGTGTCCCGTCCTCTGATAGCGCTGAATGGAGGATCTTAAGCAGCGAAGTTTTGCCTGTCCCATTCAAGCCAAAATAGACATTAACATCTCGCTTCAGTTCGCACTTATAAGTCTCATCGCGACCTGCCAATCCTGTAACCGAAAATCCCACAATATGCGCCACTGTCGTGTCCTCCGGCCTGCTAATTAGAACCTAAAAGATATGTTATTAGCAGCCTCATAGTTCATAAACGTTCGAAATAATTAGTCAGAGGTTCTCTAGCGCTTCTGTATACTAACCTAATACTAACCTACTCCAGATAGCATTGCAATCAGATGTTTGGGTATCAAGACTTTACACAATAATATGCAGATCAGAAGGGATCGTTGCTGGAGCAATTCGTACTCATCGCGTTAAGTGCAATCGCTATTCTAACTGGGTGGGAGCATGTATCGCATCAGTAAGTTGAGGTTTGAATCCTTGTGCCCCAGCCAATAGAATAGGCGTAAAAGTAGCCCGAACACCAAATCGTTCGGGCTTTTTGTTTGGCTAACTGTAGCCAATAGCACTCAGTCTCATTGCACACCGACAATCTTGCTTGCCTCTAATCAGTTATGCCTACCCGGCCCAGGACGACCAGCATCGTTGCCAGCATCGTGGCGACCGTCACCTCTTGTTCGCTTTCGCCATCTTGCACCGCTATAACGTCGCCGCTGCACACCACTATCGTTCGCCCGGCTCGCACGACCCGCCCTCTTGCTACGAAACGGCTCCCTTTCGCCGGGGCGAGCAAGTTGGTCTTGAACTCTATGGAGAGCACGCCCGCGCCTTCAGGCATGACGGTCAATGCAGCGTAACCGCAGGCGCTGTCTAATATGGTGGTGATTGCCCCCGCGTGCACGAAGCCATGTTGCTGCGTAAGCTCTTCGCGAAATGGTAAGGTTATCTCAACCTGACCTCGCTCGACGCTTGTGAGGGTCGCGCCTAGCAGGTGCATTATCTTCTGCTGCTCAAAGCTGTCGCGCACGCGAGCAACGGTTGCTTCGTCTGGTGTCATCCCTCCCCTGCCAACTCACTCTTTCTCGTGCTCTCCTCCTAAACCCTGATCCCTGATCCCTGGTCCCTGGTCCCTGGTCCCTAAGACCTACGTCGTCCCGCCCCCGCTTGTCGCGCCGAGGCCGCTTGCGGTGCCGCCACCCGTGATGTCAGAGCGCCCGGCGTCGGTGCTGTTCACGTCCATGCCTGTAACGCCCGTGCCGCCTGTGAAGCCGCCCGTCCTGCCGCCGAGATCTCCACTGGCGTCACCCCTGGTACCGCCGCCGGTGACTTCTCCGAGCGTGCCTATGGCGTCGCGGGCGCTGTCGTCCAGGAAGCCGCCCTGCTGCACGTCCTCGGCGGTGAGGTCAGTATTCACGTTGATTATGTTGTCGCGGTCGGGCTGGTTCTCCATGTTGGAATTGCTGTCGTTCATGCTCGTACCTCCATATTGGCTAGGTGCTCCTTCGGTGCAAAATATGTGCCAGTGTGCCTACTTGCCCAGTCTGCCTATCCAATGCATCAGGGCGCTGAGGTGGTCGGGAAGGGCAGCAACACGTATCGGGATACTATTGTTACTACTATTACCTATGATTGCCGCCAATTTGAACGTCCTCGGCGGGAGCAAGGGGACCTTTTTCTATGAGAAAATGCCCCTAAAGTAAGGCTCTGCCGGCGCCGAATATGCGTTATAAGTAAAGTGTAGGTTGGAGCATATTCCAGCCCACGTACCTTCATGCTGTATATATTGTCGTGATTGACCGGGTTGGTTTGTGTTCGTCCTGGTTATTTATTTGGATTTTCAATCCAGTAGTTTGTCGGAGCACACTGTTGTAATGAGGTTACATAAGAAAACGGTAAGCATAGGCGGCGACCACGCGGGCAGCGTAGTCATGCATGGCGCGGGCGAACAGTTTGAACCGGCCCGTGACATCAATCCTTCGCTTGAAATAGCGGCCCGTTCCAACCAGGAAGTACGCGATAGCGAGGAGCGCTACCGGGCGGTGGTTGAGCAGGCTTCTGAAGGTATGTACCTCGCTGACATGGACACCAAGCGTATCGTGGAGGTCAATAATGCCTGCCGGAAGTTGCTCGGCTACGACGCCGATGAAGCGCTGAACCTGACGTTATACGACATCATCGCGCATGATACGGACAGCATAGACAATCATATGCGCCTGACAAAGATGGAGGGGCATCGCCGGGTGGGAGAGCGTCAATACAGGCGCAAGGATGGCACGCTGGTGGACGTTGACGTGAGCGCCAGCCTGGTAACTTACGGGAACCGGGAAGTGTTGTGCGTTGCCATCCGGGACCTGACAGAGCGCAAACGGACGGATGTGGTCCTGCGCAGCCGCAATGAGGAACTTACCGCTGCCGCGCTGGAGCACGCCCGGCTCTATACCGCTTCGCAGAATGAATTGGTCGCGCAAAAGCGCACCGGGGCCGACCTGAAGAAGGAACACGATTTCATCACTGCAGTTGTTGACAACGCCGGCATGCTGATAGTGGTGATTGATAAGACGGGGCGCATCGTCAGCTTCAATAATGCCTGCGAACAGACAAGTGGCTACCTGTTTGAAGAGGTCAAGGACAAATTTTTCTATGATGTGCTGCTAACACAGGAGGATGTCGAACGGCTCAAGAGCGTCGTTGCGGAGGTGCATCCGGGCGAGGTGTCAGGCAAGAACGAAAGTTATTGGCGCACCAAGAACGGCGACCTGCGGCTAATCTCGTGGTCGAACACCGCGCTCGTAGATGGCGTGGGGGCTATCGAGTTCGTTGTTTCGATGGGCATAGATATTACGGAGCAGCGACTGGCGGAGGCGGCGCTACGCAAGAGCGAGCAGCGCTATCGCGCCCTTTACTCGGCTGCTGAACGCCAGGCCCGTGAGATGGCATTGCTTGATGAGGTACGCACCGTCCTGACCCGCGAGCCGGACCCGCAGGCGGTCTTTCGCACGGTGGTCGAGGCTGTCGCCTCTACGTTCGGCTATGCGATGGTTAGCCTCTACCTGAGTGATGGCGATAAGCTGGTATTGCAGCACCAGGTGGGCTACGCCCACGTGATAGATCGAGTCCCGCTGTCAAAGGGGATAATGGGTATAGTGGCCCGCACAGGCAAGCCTAAGCTGGTAGAACGGGTGGAAGGCGATCCCGCCTATATTGACGCCACAGATGGCATGACCTCCCAGGTGTGCGTGCCTATATTCGACCAGGACGCTGTAGTGGGCGTGCTGAACGTGGAGAGCACCACCGGCCTGAAGGTTTCCGGGGCCGACCTCAGCATGATGATGGCCCTCAGCGAGCATATCAATATAGCCATAGGGCGCGCTCGCCTGTACACTGAGGTGCGAGAGCTGGCGGTCCGCGACGGCCTGACGGGTATATACAACCGCCGCGAAATGGAGCGCCTGCTCAAGGAAGAAGTCGCGCGGCACGACCGCTATGGCGGCGCTGTTGCCCTTATCCTGCTTGACATTGACCACTTCAAATCGGTCAACGACACCTACGGCCACCCGGTAGGCGATCTTGTGCTCCAGTGGCTGGCGCACTTATTGCGTGACAATATACGCTCCGTTGACCGCCTGGCGCGGTACGGCGGCGAAGAATTGGCTATCATCCTGCCTGAGACCCCTGCGAAGAATGCGCTACACCTCGCCCATACGCTGAGGCGGTTGGTCGCGTCGCAGCCGTTCACGTTCCAGCAAACTGACGAACAGGTAGCGCAGATACGCATCACCATAAGCCTGGGCGTGGCCGGTATCCCCTGTAACGCTCATTCAGAAGAGACCCTCATCGCCACCGCCGACTCGGCCCTTTATGAAGCTAAACGCCAGGGCCGCAACCGGGCCATCCAATTCCAGGACATCCCTCGCGCACAGCCCATTCCTTCAGCCCTCCCCAAGAATCGGAGGCTAGAAGTCAGCAGTTAGACCCCAGAAGCTGATTTCTATCTTCTACCAAGCAATCGTAAATGTTCAGAAGGGGACTTTCAACAAATAAGAAAGGCTCCTTTCTTATTTGTTGAACCTGCGATTCTACGTCTGCCAGGCGTAGATCTTAAACTCTTGATGCCTCATGTTACCGAAGCAATGCTCTACCCCAAGTCTGAACCCTTATAGGCACTCAAGTGCTGGACAAGGCCCATGACTCGCTGTAGAATCAGGGGTAGAAAGTGTACCCTTTTGAGCGGACGGCGCGTATAACTACTGTACGCATATCAGATGTGCCCATTCCACAGATTTGCCCACGTTATATAAGAGGAGAACGAGCGATGATTAAGCGAGCGCGATTAACGTTGCCTATGGCTATGCTGCTTGTGTTGTCGGCGGTTATGAGCGCATGCTCTGCCGGGCAGCAGGTGACGGCGGCTGACGTTATAACCAATATGCGCGAGACGGCGAAGACCACCCAATCGGCGCAGGCCTCGGTGGACCTCACCCTTGACATCAACAAGGACGGCCTCAAGACCCTCACCGAAGGGATGATGCCCGGCCAGGCAGGTGGTAAAGCAGGCATGGATTGGTCCGCCAGGCTACCCGACTCCGTTTCCGCGAGCCTGAACGTCTGGAAGCAGTCGCCCGATAAACTGCGGGTGGAAGTGGCGAATGCCTCCATACCGGAAGCAAATGGCGCGATTTTCGTGTATGACGGCCAGAAATTCTATGCCTACGACAAGGCCCGCAATACCGTCTACACAGGCACGCCCGACAAGATGGCGGACAGGGTGCCGGGCGAGATAACCGCGCTCCTGCAAAGCGGGGACTTCGACAAGGAGCTTGACAAGGTCATCTCGGCCACAGACGTAAAGTTGGCGGGCGAAGAGAAGGTAGCAGGCTCCGATGCTTATAAGCTGGATCTCACTCCCAAGCCCGACGCCGCCGAATTGCTCGGCCTGCCCGATGCGGTGAAGATGCAGGCGGGCGTGCTCATCAAGGATGCGAAGGCCACCCTGTGGGTAGACAAGACGCGCTGGGTGCCCCTCAAGCTGACCATCGAGCACCCAAACATGGGCAAGTTCACCTACGAGGTGAAGAGCGTCGAGTTGAACAAGCCGGTTGACGCCTCGAAGTTCGTCTTGCAGGTGCCGCCAGGCGCGAAGCCCGTTGACCTGGACGCCATGCACGACCAGATGAAGCCCAAGTCTATGACCATCACCGAGGCCCGCGATGCCGCGACAAAGGAGGGCTGGAAGCTCCTTGAGCCGACCTATCTGCCCGACAACGCAACGCTGGTGGGCGTCACGAACCTGTTTGTGAGTAAGGGCAGCGACCCTACGACGGGGACCGGACAGGCTGAGGTAGGCGTGCCCACGTATACCTTCAACTATTCGTCCTCCAAGCTGGACTTTTCCATCACGCAAGCTAAGGTCGAAATCGAGAAGGGGTTGGGCGACGACTTCAGCGGCGTGAATGGCGAGGGCACGGGCGCGCACAAGGAAGTGACGGTGCGCGGCGTGCAGGCAATCGCGTTCTCGCCGGACGGAGCGAACTGGACCTCCCTAATATGGCAGGAGAAGGATAGCGGCGTGTGGGTGGCAATACGCGGCAAGCTATCCCTCGATGAGACGCTCAAGTTGGCGGAAGGACTCAAGTAATTTTAGATTTTGGATTTTAGATTATGAGTCTCTGCTCACCACTTCATACTTCAATCTAAAATCTAAAATCTAAAATCGAAAATCGAAAATCTAAAATGATGGATCAAGCTCTAATCAGATTGGTGGGCCTCACCCGGCAGTACCGGATGGGGCCTACTATCGTATCGGCTGTGGCGGGGGTGGACCTGGAGATAGCGCGTGGGGAGGCGGTGGCGTTGGTCGGCCCCTCGGGGTCGGGCAAGTCTACCCTGCTGAACCTGGTGGGCGGGCTGGACAGGCCGACCTCCGGCGAGATATGGGTTGACGGGGAGAACATCGCCCGCGCCTCGGCCCGCCGCCTGGTGGAGCACCGCAAGCGCCGCATCGGCTTCGTCTTCCAGAGCTTCAACCTCCTGCCATACCGCACCGCCCTCGAAAATGTCGAAGTGCCGTTGATGCTGTCTGACCTGTCGCGTGGGGCAAGGCGACAACGGGCGCGAGAACTGTTGGAGCAGGTCGGCCTGGGTGCGCGGACGGGACACAGGCCGTCGCAGCTATCGGGTGGCGAGCAGCAGCGCGTAGCAATCGCCCGCGCCCTCGCCAACAAACCGAGCATACTGCTGGCCGACGAGCCGACCGGCAACCTCGACAGCGCGACAGGCACGGAGGTCATGCACCTCCTCTGCGACCTCAACGCCGATGGCCTGACCCTCATCCTCGTCACCCACGACATGGCGGTAGCCGCTTACGCCCACAAAATGGTACGCTTGCGAGACGGCCAAATAGTAGCTATTGAGGAAGCCGCAAGCGCAGGCACGCAATAAGCTCACTCCAGAGATACTTTTTACCGACAATCTAAAATCCAAAATCGAAAATCAAAAATCAAAATGAGACTGAGTGATACAATCCTGACGGCTACACAGAACCTGGGGCGGCGCAAGGTACGCACCGTGCTGACCTCCATTGGCGTGTTTGTGGGCATCATAACCATCGTCACAATGGTTTCGCTGGGCATCGGCATACAGAAGCAGATAACCGACACGATAAAGGCGTTCGGCTTGGAAACGGTGCTGGCCGAGCCAAGAGTGAACAGCCAGCCTCGAGGGGCGGCCAACCCCAACGCTCGCGTGCGCCCGTTGACGCCACTCAACAGCGCGGCCATCGAGCGTCTTGAGGGCATCAGCGGAGTGGAACGGGTAGAGGTCTACCTGGAACTGCCCGAAGCGCCTGAAATGACGCTGACCATTGACGGCAAGACCTTCCCCATAGCATTGCGAGAGATTGACGCGACTGACCGCATCTTCGCACGGCGCGAGCCTGTAATCGCCGGTAAAGAGTTGGCCTCAACTGCGGAAGCGAAGGGCATAATGCTGAGCCGCCGCTTACTGTTGGGGTCGGGCTACAGGGAAGACGGCCTCGCGGGGCTGATAGACAAGCCTGCAACCATCACCGTCACGGCTCCGAGGGGCGAGAAAGCCACGTTCGAGACGACGGTTGTGGGGGTGAATGACACCCTTGCGCGGGCGGGAGCGGCGCTGGGCAACGCCGACAAGCTGGAAATCAAAAAGTGGTGGTACAACGACCCCAACATCCTGGAGACCGACGGCTACGCTTTCGCGCTGGTGCATGCGGCGTCTTTGAATGACGCTACTCGCGTGTCGGGCGAAGTAGAGAGTATGGGCCTGGAATCGGCTACCTTGCAGACCTTCCTCGACCAGGTGAACAGGATATTCGCTATCATGCAGGTTATGCTCTCCTCCATAGGGCTGCTCGCGCTGCTGGTGGCCTCCATCGGCATCGTCAACACTATGATAATGGCGATCTACGAGCGCACACGGGAGATCGGGGTGCTCAAGGCGCTGGGGTCGTCCAACGGCGACGTGCTCAGGATGTTCATGGTGGAGGCGGGGATGATAGGTCTGCTGGGGGGCATCGTGGGCGTGGTGCTGGGGTGGCTATTGGGCCTGGCACTCAACGCCTTCATCGCTGATTATCTCAAGCGCGAGCACATACCTATTGACGCGCCTTTCTTCCTGGTCACATGGGAGTTGGTAGGCGCGTCCCTCCTTTTCGCCACCCTCGTAGGCATCCTGGCCGGGCTATATCCTGCCCTGCGAGCGGCACGGCTCGACCCGCTACAGGCGTTGCGGCACGAGTAATATCCAGGATGGTAGCGGGTGAGACTGAGAGCGATAGCGCGATTGCTCAGGCTGCCTTACGCCTGGGCGCATGGGCTGGTGCTGCGGGACCTCCAATCGCTCATCAGGGTGCATTTTCTTTACGCGGCGGCATCAACCGGCCTGCTCCGTGCCTTGAAGAAACCAGCTTCCAGGGAAGATTTAATCCGGCGGCTGCATGTGACGCGCCCTGACCTGCTGGAATCGCTGCTGGCCCTGGGCGTTTCGCTGGGCGAACTCTCGCTCAAGGGTGGCCTCTACAGGGTGCGCGGGGTGCGAGCTAAGGCCCTTATGGAGCGCCCAAACGACCCGCTTGTGGCTATGGTCGAGGAGTACGCTACGTACCATAGCTCGGTGTACCAGGAATTGGGTGAGAGGCTGCGGGGCGGGCCGCTTGGGGACTATATGGCGGGCAGAGGCAATCTGATCGCCCGGTCGTCGCGTATGCTGGAACCGTTCGTCGTAGACTTTGCCCGTGAGCTGGTGGCGGGAAGAGGAGCAGTCAGGGTACTCGACGTGGGGTGCGGGTCGGGCATCTACATGAGGCACGTAGCGGATGCTAACACCCAGGCGAGGGGCATAGGGGTAGATATGCAAGCTGAAGTGGTCAGTCAGGCGGCGCTGAACCTGAAGCGGTGGGGCATCGAGGGACGGTTCCGCGTAGCACTTGCCGACATCCGAGAGCCTACAGACGACCTCTCCGGCGCGTTCGACATCGTAACCCTGTACAACAACATCTATTACTTTCCGCCCGAAGAGCGCCCCGCCCTGTTCAGGTCTCTGGGAGAGCGCCTGGCACCCGGAGGCAGGCTGGCTATAGTTTCCGCGATGCGCGGCGACAGTGTAACTACAAACGACTTCGACCTTGTCTTGAGATCAACTGTAGGGTGTACCGCGCTGCCTGACACAGACGAACTTCGCTCCCAACTGCTCGACAATGGTTTTGACCATGTAGAGAGCACAAGGCTGGCACCCATCGAGTCGTTCTACGGGTTGATAGCCACGCGGAAAGCATAAGTCTAACTTGCCGCCAGACTACTATATGCCACCTCGGCCACTCCGCTCAACTTTTCCCAATTGAACTCGGCCCACACCCGCTTCCTGGCGCTCTCCCCCAGTTGCTTTCGCTTATCAGGATTGCTCAACAAAGTGGAAGCGGCTACAGCCATGCCGCGCACGTCGCCCGGCTGGACCAGCACGCCCGTATCGCCCAGGAATTCGGTTACCTGGCCGACCCGGTGCGCCACTATGGGCAGGCCCATTACCATCGGCTCAAGGAGCTTCACGGGGCTTTTGGCGCGGTTGATGAGATTGTCGGACATTGGATAGAGGGCCACGTCACCTTGTGAGAGATAGGCAGGGAGGTCTACTTCCGGCACGCGGCCTGTGATGGTTAGATGGTCCTGTAGACCATACTGTGCGGCCTCGGCTTGCAGTTTTGCCTCTTCCTCGAAGAAGCCGCTCCCCACAACCAGCAGTTTGGCGGTCGGATGCTCTTCAAGCACATGCTTGAGGATGTCGAGCGGCCATGTGTAGGGGAACTCTGCGAAGCGAGTGTAGAGCAGTAGCGTTGGCGCGCCGTCTATACGTAAAGGGGCGGCGGGTGCGGGGTGCAACCAGGCGGCGTATTTGTCCGCCGACACGCCGTTAGGCAGATAGAAGACGCGGCGACGCGGCAAGCCGAAGCCCCATGCACGAGACTCCAGGGTGCGGCTGGCGGCGGTCACGGCTCCCGCAAGACGCGGCAGCAGGGCCTCTAAGAAGGTGGCGGCCAGCTTCTGCGCCGGAGAGTAGCGGTTCACATCAGCCCAGCCGCCGGGACCTTCCCAATCATCCACGTCCAGCATCCAGGGCACGCCAAGCCCATGCAGCGCCAGCCCTGCCAGGCCACTGTAGCCGATGGGCTTGAAGACGTGGACTACATCGGGGCGCGAAAGGTTGGGTTGCTTATTGTCTGGCAAGTGCGCGTCATCTCTTGCCCCTGCAAATGGCGATAAGGCGCTCCTGACGAGGCCGTAGGTGAAAGCGATACTGCTGGGGACGCGCTTTGGGAGAGGAAGGGTGACAACCTGCACATTGGGAGCGATAGAGCGTGTGCCTGCGCGTGCGGAGGGGTCGTCCCAGGGCGGCACGATGATGCGAACGGAGTGCCCCCGCCGTGCCAGAGCATGCGCGAGGGGCAGCATACGGGCCGAGGCAGTAGCCTTAGGTTGCAGGCCGAACGGCGCGATGAA
This sequence comes from Chloroflexia bacterium, assembly GCA_036399775.1. Taxonomy (GTDB): domain Bacteria; phylum Chloroflexota; class Chloroflexia; order QHBQ01; family JADMIH01; genus JADMIH01. The sequence goes on from DASWMJ010000092.1 coordinate 61,370, forward strand.
AGCGACTTTCATAATTACGAATTATGAATTACGAATTACGAATTGTCGAGACCGCAACTCATAATTTGTAATTAGTAATTCATAATTCGTAATTACATGAGTTATTCCCATTCGCCCGCTAGGACCGACTCAAACTGGTCCTGGGTCCAGAAGGGGTTGGCGATGTAGCGGGTGATGGCAAATACCGGGTCGGTCTCGTCGTCCATGACTTCTCGGAGGCGGAAGGCCGCTTTGTAGCCGTATGACTTGAGCTTCTCGGCGGCCTCTTTATTGTATACGCCGAACGGGTAGGCGAAGTACGGCGTGGGGTGGCCCAGAAGCTCCTCAAGTGTTCTCTTAGGCTCCACTATCTGCTTCTGCCAATCTTCCTCAGTCTCGTACTGAGTGACCATGTGGTGGTCCCAGGTGTGGGGTTGGAGGTCGAAGCCTTGCTTGTCGAGGTCTTTTAGCTGCTCCGAGGTCATGTAGTTCTCTTTGTCTATGGTGACGGTCATGATGAAGAAGGTGGCGTTGAAGCCGTACTTCTTCAGGAGGGGCACAGCGTTGGCGTACTGGTTGTCGTCGCTGTCGTCGAATGACAGCATGATGGGCTTCTCAGGCAGGGGCTTGCCGTTCGCGTAATACTCGTATACCTGGCCCGACGTGACCGAGTTGTAGCCGTTCTCTTTGAGGTATTTTAGCGTATCCTCAAGGATGTCGGGCGGCACCACGTAGGCCCGGTCATCTCCCTTGTCGTCGGATGTCCAATCGCGTATGTGGTGGTAGCAGAGTATGGGGACGAAGCCGCGCTCCGAAGCGGGTATGGGGCTGGGTGTGGGAGTCGCTTCGATGGTAGGCGTGGCGGTAGGCTCCGGCTCCGGCGTATTGGTGGGTGGTGAGGTTGGCAGGGCTGTAGGCTCGATGGGGGTCGGGGTGGCTGCGGGTGAAGTATCACACGCGGCGAGCGCCATCAATGCGAGCAGAGCCAGGGCCAACCATAAAAGACGGATGAGGGGAATGAAGAGGCCAAAGAGACGCATGCTTATGCAGTACCTTTCTTAGATGGGAGAGTTTATGCCTGGAGGAGGGCACGGCCCATTGTACCAGATAGCGTGCGTGCAACCAAGTACCAAGTACCGAGTACCGAGTACCGAGTACCGAGTACCGAGTACCGAGTACCGAGTACCGAGTACCGAGTACCGAGTACCGGGGTGTAATGATTCTCCGTGGGCACCGCCCGGGAACAATGATTAAGCCCGCCTGCGTCCTATTGCCTGCTTACATGGGTTGCGATATACTATCCGCACATCCATCTATTACCTGTCATTCGGCACTCGGCACTCGGTACTCGGTACTCGGCACTCGGAACTTGATAGGGAGGCATACTTATGCAGTCACCGGAAGAACGTGCGGGCACTATTGAGACATTGCTGCATGAAGAGCGCGTTTATGCGCCTTCTCCTGAGTTCGTCGCCCAGGCCAACATCTCCGACCCTGACGTTTATAAGAGGGCCGAAGAGGACCCCGAAGGCTTCTGGCGGGATAAGGCGCGCCTGCTTGAGTGGTTCAAAGAGCCGTCCCAGGTGCTGCAATGGGACCCACCGTTTGCCAAGTGGTTCGCGGACGGCGAGTTGAACGCCTGCTACAACTGCGTGGACCGGCACCAGGCGACCCGCGCCCAGAAGCCCGCCATCATATGGGAGGGCGAGCCTGGCGACACGCGCACGCTCACCTATGCAGACCTCTACCGGGAGGTAAACCGGGCCTCTCAGATGCTCAAGAACCTGGGCGTGGGCAGAGGAGATCGCGTGGCGATTTACATGCCGATGATACCCGAAGTGGTGGTGGCTATGCTGGCGTGCGCCCGCATCGGCGCGCCCCACACGGTGGTCTTCGGCGGCTTCTCGCCCGAAGCCCTGCGCGACCGCATAATCGACGCTCACACGAAGCTGGTTATCACCGCCGACGGTGGATACAGGCGCGGCAGTATAGTGCCCTTGAAGGCCAACACCGACGCGGCGCTGGACGCTCCCGACCTACCTGTAGAGAAGGTGCTTGTGGTGCGGCGCGTAGGGCAAGAGGCGCATGGCCTTACTATGCAGGAAGGGCGCGACGTGTGGTGGCATGAGGAGATGGCGCGGGTAGCCGAAAATGCGGTGGTGGAGGCTGAGCACGTTGATGCTGAGCACCCTCTATTTATCCTTTACACGTCGGGTACGACGGGCAAGCCGAAGGGCGTGCTGCACACGACGGGCGGCTATATGGTGGGCACGACCCTGACCACTAACTGGGTGTTCGACCTCAAGGAAGATGATGTTTACTGGTGTACCGCCGACGTGGGGTGGGTGACGGGGCACTCTTACCTGGTATACGGCCCGCTCTCCAACGGCGCGACTGCGGTGATGTACGAGGGCACGCCCGACCACCCCGACAAGGACAGGTGGTGGCGCATTATCGAGAAGTACAAGGTAACCATCCTGTACACCGCGCCCACCGCGATACGCACCTTCATGCGCTGGGGGAGCGAGTTCCCGGAGCGGTGGGACCTCACTTCTCTGCGGCTGCTGGGCACGGTGGGCGAGCCTATCAACCCGGAGGCGTGGATCTGGTACCATCGCAACATCGGGGCGGAGCGCTGCCCCGTCGTGGATACGTGGTGGCAGACCGAGACGGGGGCCATCATGATTACGCCCCTCCCAGGCATAGTGCCGACCAAGCCGGGCAGCGCCACCCGTGCCTTCCCAGGCATCTCCACGCGGATAGTGAACGAACAGGGCGAGCCGCTTGAACAGGGCACAATGGGCGGGCTGCTCGTGATTACGCGGCCCTGGCCCTCCATGCTGCGCACCATCTGGGGTGACGACGAGCGTTACAAGCAGCAATACTGGGGGCGCTTCGGTGAGGCGCACGACGTATATTTTACGGGCGACGGGTCGCACCAGGACGCGGACGGCTACTTCTGGCTGATGGGCAGGGTGGACGACGTGCTGAACGTGGCGGGGCACCGACTCGGCACGATGGAGCTTGAGAGCGCGCTGGTGAGCCATCCCTCGGTAGCAGAGGCGGCTGTGGTGGGGGTGTCGCACGAGGTGAAGGGGCAGGGGGTGGTGGCGTTCATTACGCCGAGGTCGGGCGTGCAGGCCGGCCCGGCGCTGGTTGAGGAGCTAAGGCAGCATGTATCCGAGAAGATTGGCCCAATAGCCAAGCCCGATCGCATCTACTTCACAGCCGAGCTACCCAAGACGCGCTCAGCCAAGATAATGCGCCGCCTCCTGCGCGACATAGCAGAAGGCCGCGTGCTGGGCGACACCACCACCCTGGCCGACCCCTCTGTGATGGCTTCTATAAAGCAGCAATACGAAGAAACGGAATAAAGAAATCAGAAGTCAGAAGTCAGAACTAAGAAAGCTGATTTCTGACTTCTGACTTCTGATTTCTTTATTCCGATGGCGGCAATACTAGCCAGAAGCCGGACGAGTAGATCAGATTGCCTCTTGTGTTGTAGGTGTTCGCTACGAACATGCTGTCGGTGCCGCTGGGCGTTCTGCGCATCGCGCCTACCACGTCAACCCTGCCATCTGGTGCCTGGATGCGGTCCATCAGGTCGTAGGGTGCGAATGGGTGCGCGTATTTGGAGATGTCCGACGTGCCCAGCGGCGTGCTCTCACTCAAGTAGTACGTTACCTTAGTGCCGTCGATGCAGACGAACGGTAGCGCGGGGTCCTCGCCTGCTAGAAGAGTCCCGGCCTCGCAGGTAGGCGCTTCGCCAGCGCTGGCGGGGTCCAGCGACAGGAGCGCGTTGGAGCGAGGACCGAACGCTTCCCACGTAAGGAAGATGCGGTACAGGCCGGGGGGCCTGGCCCACACCGCGTCCTCCGCAGACGGTGCGCCGGAGACGAGGAAGCTGCTGTCGTAGTTGCGGCTTCCAAAGTCTTGTGTAGCGAAGATGCGCGGATCGCTGGCATTCCACTGCCAGCGCCAGAAGGAGCTTCCATCGTACCAGGGGGTTATAAGCGGCCCTACATAGGGTGCGTCCGGCGCGTCCAGGTAATCTCCGTGCAGGGCCAGGGGAGCGCCTCCGGGCCTGATCTCAACGGTTGCGGCCCCATCGTTTACGAGATCACGAGGCAAGGGTATTGCCTGCCACGTACGGAGGGGTGGAGCAGGGTTTGCCATTCGCATCAGATCGCCGTAGGCGAACCAGAGCGGGGGCACGCCTGCTCGCCAGGGGTACATTTTGTCCCCCACGCCCTTCACCACCCGCCCATCTACTACGATAGTCGCGCTCTCCAATCCCGCCGGGGTAACCGGGTCTACAAGCAGCCAGGGGTGCAGGTACTCAGCGCCATCAACCTGCGTTATCGTCTGCCGCACGGTGGTGTTCACATTGGCGGTCCAGCCGCGCCAATCGGGGTCGGTGAGTTGCGCGAATACCAGGCTCCCCATGAGGGCCGCGACCGCGAGTGTGGGTAGCAACGACCTGTACGTGGGAGAGAGCAGCCGGGCAAGCTCGCAGGCGGCGGCCACTGCGACTACCAGGGCTATGGCCTGCACGAGCACCATCGCCACGTGCACAGCGCCCGCGGCAGAAGGCACGCTTTCCACCAGGGCGGATAGAGGGACGATCCAAATCAGGCCAGTGGTCAGCAGCACCAGCAGGCCCCAGCGCAACATGGGCGCTTCCCGCATCTCCCAAAAACGGCGCGCGCCTACCCTGAGCAGAGAGGCCACGCCCCATGAGAAAGCGCCCACCCCAACAGCCAGGAATGGGGAGAGCACGGCGAGGCGGCGAGGCTCTATGGTAATCATGCTATAGAGAAGGCTGGCGGCGAGTCCAACTATCAGGGTAAGGACGATTACCTGCCGAATAACGCCTGGACGCCCAAGCAGCCCGGCCAGGCCCGCCAGGCCCAACAGCAACAGCAAGTTATGTTGCAGCTTTTGCCCATCGTAGTCGAGCACGTAGACCTGGAAATAGACGTAATCGGGGTATCGCCAGTTGGAGATCAGGCTGAAGTTCCACAGTTCCACGAACTTCAAGGGCGACTTCGTGAAATCCTTGAGGATCGTCTCAGACGTGTTGCGTCCCAGCTTGCCCCAATCTTCAGGCTGCCAGAGATGCTCGAAGGTCACTACCGTACTCTGGCCTCCCACGCCGCCGGAGGCAGTCAGCCCGGTCAGCGGCACGGTCCAGGCGTCGGGTGACTGCGTTTTATTGTGCAGGTGGTAGCTGAACGCAATGAGCAGGATGACGGTCAGCGCGGTATAGACCGACTGAGCTATGAGCAAGGTCCGGGCGGCGGGGTTCGAGTGGCGAGTGGCGAGTGGCGAGTGGCGAGTGGCGGGTGGCGAGGGGTCAAATTCGGGGGGCAGGGAGTCGGTGCTAGGTGTTGAGTGCTGCGCCTGGAGAGCCTGTGCTGATTGCTGAGCATCGTAACTTTCAGTACTCGCTGTTCCTCGTTCCTCATTCCTCGAACGCCGCAACCTGAACCTCGGCATTCGCCACCCGCCACCCGCCACTCGAAGGCCCAGGAAACTGAGGCCGATTACAAGGAGTTGGGTGCCCCACATGAGGGGTCTATCGGTGAGGTTGGTGAAACCGACGGCTATGGATGACAGGGTGCCTAACCCCGCCCATATCCAGGTCCGGGCACCCCTGGTGGTGAAAGCATAGGTGTATGCCCAGATCGTGGCTACCAGGAAGAAGCGGATGTAGGGTTGCTGGTTCACCGCGCCGTCGCCCGTGATAGCGGGCACGTAGAGCGCCTGGACCGCGCCTGCAAGCATGGCTGCCCAAAATGGCATACCCCAGCGCCGGGCAATCCCCACGATCATCAGGCATACGAGGGTATCGAGGAAAGCGTACAGCAGGAGGGGCGACAGCAATTCCGCAGGCAGCACGGTCATGATCGCGCCGAATAGCGGCAGGATGCCCCGGCGGTCCATTGCCGCGTCGTAGATCATCGTCTCGAGGGTCGGAGTATCATATAAGGGGCTGGCGCAGAAGCCGAATTGCAGGCAGAGGCCGTTGCGCGCATCCTGCATGGAGTTCCAATAGAGGTGTGAATCCCATACTGGGGTTATCTTGTTGACCCTCACCAGGAACCACGCTCGCAGACCAAACGCTATTGTCGCCAGGGCACCATAGGCTAGAGTTGTTTGAAGGCGGGCGATACGTAGCCGGGCCGCAGCCAGCTCAGACGCAAGCGCGGTGCCGGGCAATTCACGATTATTCGTATCGTTTGTTGAGGCATATGGAAGCATGGTCACTACCTTTGCTGATTGGGAGGCAGAACCAGCGTAGCTCGTAAAACCGATTTCTAGTTTATGATTTCTAGCTTCTAATTACTTGCCGTCTGTTTGTGGACGCGCCAATTCCGCATCGTAAGTGTGTGGGGTGAGGTGTATGGGGGCAAGCTCTTCAGTGTCGGGGTGGGTTTGCTGCCCTTCGCCTATGATGCGGTCCACGATGAAGAGGGGGCGGTGGCGCGCCTGGTCGAAGTTGCGCCACAGGTACTCGCCCACCACGCCGAGCATGAGCATCTGCAACCCCGACGTTATCAGCACAACTACCATGAGGGAGGACCACCCTTCCGCGTGTATGCCGCCCACTATAGTGAGGGTGACGATCAGGATGGCGTAGAGGAGGCCGAGCAGGGCGACTATCGTGCCCAGCGCGGACGCCAGGCGCAAGGGGAAATAGGAGAAGGCGGTGAAGGCGTCGGCGAAGTATTTTAGCTTGCGCGACAGGTTCCAGCGCGATGTGCCGTGCTCTCTCTTTTGCCGCTCGTAGTAGATGATGTGGTGGGGGAAACCGCTCCACATCAGCAGGCCGGGCAGGTGGGTGTTCTTTTCAGCGCACTGGATGATGACCTTGACTACTTTGCGGTCTATCAAGAAGCAGTCAAAGCCGCCCGGCGGGTAGTTTTTGAAGGCGAAGCGGCGAAATGCCCAGTTGAAGACTCCGGCCGGCAGGCGCGTGCTGATAGGGTCTTCACGATTGGCGCGGGCCGCGAATACCATCGGGGTACCGCTCTTCCAGTGCGTTAGCATCTCCGGTATTATTTCGGGTGGGTCTTGCAAGTCGGCGGAGATGACCGCCACCGCGTCGCCCGTCGCGTGCGCCAGCCCCGCCAGGATAGCGATGGTCGAGCCGAAGTTGCGTACCAGCTTGACAACCTTGACGCGCGGGTCCCGGCTGTTGAGCATGGTCAGCACCTGGAATGAATGGTCGCCTGAGCCGTCGTCCACAAACACAAACTCGAAGGTCGAGCCTGCCTCTTGCTCGGCGCACAGCGATAGGCGCTCGTGTAGCAGGGCAAGGCTACCCTCGTTGTAGTAGACCGGCACGACCACAGATATTTTCAACCCGATTCTCCTAATGCGAGAAATTAGAAATTAGAAGTCAGAAGTCCGAAGTCAGAAGTCAGCTTTATGAGCTACGCTGGTTCTGATCCCTGATCCCTGATCCCTGATCCCTGATCCCTAATCCCTGACCCCTGGTCCCTGACCCCTGATCCCTGGTTATTGGCTACCCTCAGAAATTCCTGGTAGTCTCTCAGGTAGTCGGCTTCGTTGTAGAAGTCGCTCGCCAGGACTAGGTAGACTGTGCCTGGGTCGAAGTTGCCTTCGGAGGCCCACACCATCGAGGGGATGTAGACGCCGCGCCAGGGGCGGTTGAGGCGCACGGTCATGGTCTCGCGCCCGTCGTCGAGGTGGACTTCGAGGCCGCCGGAGAGGCAGATGACCACCTGCTCCAGCGTCCTGTGGGCATGCGCGCCCCGGTCCTCACCGCTGGGGATGTCGTAGATGTAGAAGACCCGGCGGACGGCGAAGGGTATGTGCCTCCCCTCCTCGATGAAGGTCAGGTTGCCCCGGTGGTCGGTGATCTTCGGGAAGTCGAGGAGTTCCACCTTCTCAAGTCCCATGTGGCCCCCTATCTATTTTGCGCACGAAGCGGGCGGGCACCCCCATGACGAGGGTATCGGGCGCTATATCTTTCGTCGCCACGGCCCCCGCGCCCACTATCGCGCCCCTGCCAATCACTACGCCCGGCAGTAACAGCGCGCCCACGCCTATCATCGCGCCGTCCTCGATGGTGGGTCCTTTCATCTTGCCTTCCGTGTAGCCCTCTTGCCCCAGCGTGTTGTCATTGGTTGTGAGCACACCGCCCGATATGAAGACATTGTTGCCCACGCTCATGTTGCCCGCCATCCACGAATGGTCCATTATCTTGGTGTGGTCGCCCACCGTGACTACGTAGTTTAGGGTAACGTGCCTGCCGATCACGCTGCGCGAGCCGACGCGGCACTTCTCCCGGATGGAGGCTCCGTCGCCGATGAGGGTGTGCTCGCCTATCTCAACGTCGTAGTAGATTACCGCGTGCGGGCCTATGGACGAGCCGCGCCCGACGACCACTCGCCTCTCGAACACGGGCTGCCTGGCAAGCGCGCCCGCCCCCTTCGGCTCCTTGCCGATATATGCCCCCGGAAATATCTCTACCCCATCCCCAAGTATAACCCCCTCCTGGATGATAACATGTGGGTGTATGATAACGTTCTCCCCTATGCTCACGCCCTTGCGTATAATAGCAAACTCCCCGATCTGCACGTTCGCGCCGATCAGGTCCGTCTGCACTATCGCAAGCTCACTTATCATCTCTATCCTTTCGAGTGGTCAGTGGTCAGTGGTCAGTGGTCAGTGGTCAGTGGTCAGTGGTCAGTGGTCAGTGGTCAGTGGTCAGTATTGGTATAGACTTATAGCTGATTTCTGATTTCTGATTTCTAACTTCTGATTTCTGGCCACTGACCACTGACCACTGACCACTCGCTCAATGCTGTACCTTGTAAGCGATTACCGCGCTGCCGTCAAGTACGTACAGAGTGCCATCGGGGCCGTAGGTCAGGCCGGTGGGGGTCAGCAGACGCGCGTTCTTCTCGTCCATGCGGATAAGTTGGCTGCTGCCGTCCTTTATATTGACCGATACGAGGTTGGCGCTGCAACTTATCTCCATCCAGTCGCCCGATATGGCGGGGAAGATGGGGTCGCACTTGAGGTCGTATTTCTTCGTCAGGTTGCCTTCTTTGTCGAAGCGATGCACGCTCTTGTTGGAAATCTCGGTTACGTAGACGTTGCCCTCGGCGTCCATAGCGAGGCCGCCAGGGTTGTTGAAGCCCCTGCCCGGAGGGTTCCAGGAGGCGAGGGGGTCACCGCCGTTGACGGGGTAGACGATCACTTTGCCGCCTGTCATGTCGGAAACGTACATTTTATTATCGTTGCCGAAAGCCAGCCCGATAGCGATAGCCCCCTTGCCGTTCAATGGAATCTGCTTCACAAGCTCCCCATCCGGGCGCATAACCAGCAGCGCCTGGTCGCCGTCGCCATTGTTCAGCACGTAGAGCAGGCCGTCCGGGCCGGCTGCTACGGTGCCGGGGCGGGTGTAGATGATGGGTCCATCGGCGTTCCTGGGCTGGATGAGCCGGTAGTTGCCTGTGCTCAACTCAAGATAACCGACGGTCTTCCCGTCGTAGTCTGTCACGTATATCTTATTGTCCATGTACGCGATGCCGCGCGGCAGCGTCAGACCGGGGTTGAGGTACCAGCGCGATTGCTCCACCAGCAGCGTCTTCTGCTTGAGATAGTCTATATTGGCGATATACCAGCTTGCGCCCGTAGCCGCTATCACCGCCAGCCAGATTATGCTGTGGAAGGCATTGGGTAGAGGGCGCACGCTCCTGATGATATTAGCGCGGCGCATCATAAAGTAGCAGAGCAGGGCTATCAACAGAGAGCCGCCTATGAGCCATGCCGTGTTTGTTGGGTTGCGTACCTCGTCGGGCGCGACCACGAACGTCGGCAGCAGCAGGCGCAGGTCTATATGGAAGGGGGCTTCGGGCGACTCGGCCAGCCAGCCCCAGATATTCTCGCGCTCGACGGGCCAGAGGCGGCGCGGGTCGTTCATGATGACGCCCATCAAGAATATGCCCGCCAGGGAGAAGACCGCGTAGGTTATCTTGTATATCCAGCTTCGGGATAGGGCGAGCAGCGACATAGCGAGGGGCGCGGCCAGGAAGGGCGCGAAGGTGGTCATGTAGCGCGCCGGGGGCGACCAGATGCCGTTCCACCCCTCGTAGGAGAAGATGAGGAACATATAGGGGAGAGTGAACAAGGCCAACCAACCGACGATGCGCCTGTCGCCCCCGCGCCCCGAACGGAACATGGCGATAATGCCCACTATCGCCAGGATGTAGACCGGCGCGTAGGTGAAGAAGCCCATCGGGCGGTCGAACAGGGTGCCGATGACCGCGTTGAAGAACCTGGATAGCTCGTCTATTCCCTGCCAGGGCCAGAAAAAGGTCTCCACTCTGCCGCGCTGGTTCATCTCTGGGCTGGGGAGGGGCCTACCGAACTTGTAGTAGTTGAACCAGACGGTGAGGGCGGCTGAGAGAGCTATGGGACCCAGGAACCAGAGTGTAGAGAGAAGGCTTGCCAATATCGAATTTCGGATTTCGGATTTCGAATTTGCGCGGAGGTGGCGCCACCATTGGACCAGGGCGTAGAGGCCGATTACTCCGACGAGGGGCACGCAGCGGAAGGCCAGCCAGGGCACGTAGCCCAGGCATGCGCCTATAAGTATGAGGCGTATCGGGCCGTTTGCGCCCCAACCGAGGGCAAGGCGGCGGAAAGCGTACAACAGAAGCAGCGCCGCAGGCATCTCGGTAAAGAGGAGGTAGGAATAGCTCATGATGGGGTTGCTGAAGGCGATGGGCACCCACACAGCCAGGGCTATCCATAGCTTGCCCGTCGTTTCGTGGGCGAAGAGGAAGACATTTACCGCCAGCAGCGCGCCCATCAAGCACATGGCGACGACGGTGGCGGGCCACCAAAGCTGGAACCAGGAGCCTACCACCCACGCAGGCAGGATGAGCACCGAAAGGCCGGGCGGGTGGGCGGCGTATGCCTCGTTTGGTGGCCGTGCGGGGGTGAGGCTGAGTTGCGGCGGGAGGGGGTAGGGCGCGCTCATGCCGACGAAGCCTTCGGGGTGGGGCGCGAGCCTGTAGAACTTGTCCTCGTCAGTGGCGGCGTAATTATTGGATAGTTCCAGGTCGCCGTCCTGCACCATACTGAGGGTGTCCATCAGGTAGAAGGGTTGATCGCCGGTGGGCGGGCTGCTGTAGAGGAGGAAGCGCGGCACCTGCGAAACGTAGACCAGCAAGGTGATGCTGAAGCAGAGCAGCAGCCACCACTTGCTAACCCGGCTGGGTGCCAGGTCGCACGCCGGGCTTATCGCGGGTAGGGGGCTTTCAGGCGTAGCTTCTTCGCCGCTTGCGTCCGGGCCTCCGGGCACCCAGGGCTGTAGCACCGGGCCGGTGGGTAGGGTTTGTACGTGGCCGTTGCCGCCTCCCGCTAATATGATGCGTTTCGGGCGGCTGGGGGTTGTCTCGGGTGTATCGTAAGCAGTGATTGGCTCGCTCACGATAGGAGCGTCAACCGCCTCGCTCGCGTCGGGAGCATCAGTTGTCTCGGTCGTATCGGACTGCATGCAATAACCTTTTTAGAAGTATATCGAGGACATCAAATCCCCTAGCGCCTGTATATGTCCCAAGCCCCGGAGGGGCGGTAGAAATTAGCCCCACGGCGCAAGCCTGGGGTAAGCTGCCTTTTCCCTACATAGCCCCGGAGGGGCGTAAGATTGTATGATAGTGCCTTCTCCTGCTCACGTCTTACGCCCCTCCGGGGCTGCGGCCCTTATATTAATGCTACCCCAGGCTTGCGCCGTGGGGCTAATCTCTTTCGCCCCTCCGGGGCTGTTGCACTGCGCCTTCGTTAGATTATAGGGCGCGATAAATCACGCCCCTACGTCTATTTTGGTTAGCAAGATGGTTGCTTACTGGCCCTCAGCGCCCGACTCTGAGGTGGCGGCTGTCTGCATCTCCTGGTTGCTCGTGGGGGTGATCCTGCGGACGCGGGATGCGCGGCGTGCCGGGGCTTCACTGCGCGTGCGTTCTGTTATTATCGCGGCCTCTTCATCTTCGGGTAGGTTGGACTCGGAGTATGAAGCGGTGCTGCCGGGCCTGTGGCGATAGATGAGCATCGCCCATGCCAGGACGATGGTCAGTATGGCGATTATCTGCGGCGTCCTGAAGCCGCCGACGGTGGCGCTATCAACCCGTATCTCTTCTATGGCGAAGCGGCCCACGGAATAGAAGATGAGGTAGACCCACAGCAGATCGCCTTGCAGCAGGCGGAACCGCCTCTGGCGGCCCAGCCACATCAGGAGGGCGAAGTTCAGCAAGTCCCAGACCATCTCATAGGCGAAAGTGGGGTGGAAGCGCACGCTCGGCCCGAATACCTGCCCCGCCACCGCCTGCTGCCGGTCCACGTCGATGTTGATGCCCCAGGGGAGGTCGGTCGGCCCGCCGAATGCCTCCTGGTTGAAGTAGTTGCCCCATCGCCCCACTGCCTGCGCGAGCGCCACCCCCGGCACGATGATGTCGGCCCACTTGAAGAAGGAGATATGGTAGCGGCGGCAGTAGATGATGACCGCCAGCGCGCCGCCGATCACCGCGCCCTGGATGCTGAGGCCGCCTTCCCATATCTTGAAGACGTTAGTGATGTCCTGGTAGCGCGGGTCGCCCAGGCTGGCGACCACGAAGCCCAGGCGCGCCCCCGCGATGCCCGCTATGAGCACCCAGGGGAAAAGCTGCCACACGTGGTCGGGGTCCTCATGGCGGCGTTTGGCCTCGCGGTAGGCGATATAGGAGGCCAGTATGACCCCAAGCATTATCATTATCCCGTACCAGTGGACGGTTATCGGGCCGATGCTGAACGCTACCCGGTCTGGCGTTGGCATTCTCTCTCCTCTTGGCGGATTTGGAATTTCGGATTGCGAATTTCGAATTTGCTTTACTTTTTCGAAATTCGCAATCCGAAATTCTCGCTTTATTCTCCCGTATCCCTTTGCACGGTGTACATCCCCCGGATGGACCGGAGACGGTCCATCATCTGCGATAGCTGCTCCACGCCTGTGACCTCTATAGTCATTATCAAGGTGGTGGTGGCGGAGCCGGGATTCTTCTGGGTGTGGATGCTTATGAGATTCACTCTCTCGTCGGCCAGCAAAGTGGTCACGTCGCGCAGGATACCTACGCGGTCCAATGCTTCCAGGCGCACGCCCGCCGGGTACTTGATCGATTTCTTGCCGCCCCATGAGACATGAACCAGGCGGCCAGGGTCGCGCACCGACGTGAGGTTGGGGCAATCGGCCCGGTGGACGGTAATGCCACGCCCCTTTGTCGTGTATCCGATAAGTTCGTCGCCTGGCATTGGCTTGCAGCAGCGCGCCAGCACGGTAAGTATACCGGCCAGGTCGCTTACCTCCATCGTCGGCGTGGCTGTGGGCAGGTTGACGACTGTGGACGTAGGGATGGTTGGTTGCAGCAATTCTTCGTGGTGCTGCTCACCCAGCTTGGCGGTAATGTTCTGCGGGCTGATATCGGTGTTGCCTATAGACTCCAGGAAGTCTTCCAGAGTGTTGAAGCGTGAGTAATAAGCTTGCACGTCGACGTGTGAGACGTGGGTCAGCCCCAGGTGCTTGAGCGTTTGGTCCAGGATGGCGCGGCCCTGTGCTATCTTTTCATCTCTCTCCTGCCGGTGAAAATACTGCCTGACTCTAGAGCGCGCGTAGCCCGTCTTGAGGAATCTTTCCGACTGGAGCCAGTCGCGCGATGGCCCTCCTCGGTTCTTGTCCTTGATAATGCGTACTACCGCGCCGTTCTCAAGAGGCGTATCGAGAGGCACTATTCGCTCATTGACCTTAGCGCCCGCGCATTGGTGACCCAGCCCGGTATGGATGCGGTAGGCGAAATCTATTGGGGTCGCGCCCCTGGGCAACTCCACTATATCGCCTTGCGGGGTAAATACGTAGATGTGCTCCTGAAACACGTCGCTCTTGAGCGACTCAACGAAGTCTTGCGCGCTCTCTACTTCGTGGCTCCACGACATGAGGCGGCGCAACCAGGTTATCTTCTGTTCATACTTCAGGTCGCGCTTGCCGCCGCGCTGCTCTTTGTAGCGCCAGTGGGCCGCGATACCGAACTCCGCAAGCTCGTGCATCTCCTCGGTGCGTATCTGTATCTCCAGCGGCTTATTGTCGAGCGCCCACACGGCGGTATGGAGCGACTGGTACATAGACTCTTTGGGCCGGGCTATGTAGTCGTCGAACTCGCCGGGGATGGGCGGCCAGATAGCGTGTATCACGCCCAGGGCCGCGTAGCAGTCTTTGATGGAATCCACCAGGATGCGCACGGCCAGCACGTCGTAGATATGCTCGACGGGGCGTCGCTTGCGCTGCATCTTCTGCCAGAGGGAGTAAACATGCTTGACGCGCCCCTTTATCGAAGCCGTGATGCCCGCTTCCTCCAAGTTCTTTTCGAGCATGCCGATGACCCGCTTGAGGTAGCGGTCGCGCGTCACCTTGGTCTCTTTGAGCATCGTGACCAGTTCGTTGTACCGCTCAGGGTTGAGATAGGTAAAAGAGAGATCTTCAAGCTCGCCCTTCATCTGCCACATGCCGAGGCGGTTGGCGAGGGGCGCGTATATCTCCAGGGTCTGAGCTGCTATGCGCTGCTGCTTCTCCGGCGGTATGCCGCGCAGGGTACGCATGTTGTGGAGGCGGTCGGCCAGCTTGATGAGCACCACGCGGGGGTCGTCGAACATGGCGAGGAACATCTTGCGGAGGTTCTCGGCTTGCTGGTGCGTCTCACGCTGCTTCTTATCACTACCGAATTCACCATGAATGCGCAGCTTGGGCATCGCGCCCAGCTTGGTCACGCCTTCGACCAGGCGGGCCACTGTAGGGCCAAATTCCTTGCTTATGTCCTCGAATGTGGCGGGCGTATCCTCTATAACGTCGTGGAGGAGGGCGGCCTGGAGCGTTTCGAGGTCGAGGCGCATCTCCGCCAGGATTGTGGCTACCTGTAGAGGGTGGGTAATATACGGCTCGCCCGTGCCGCGCTTCTGGCCGTCGTGCGCCATGTCAGCGAATTGGTATGCCTTCTTGAGAGGTTCCAGGGCGGCCTTCGGGTTGTAGGCCTGGACCAAGTTGAGGAGGGAGTCTAACGAGTTTTGACCCTTCGCTACGCTCAGGGGCATGGTTTTGAGTTTTGACCCTTCGCTACGCTCAGGGGCATGGTTTTGAGTTATTGAGGGCGCGATAGGTTGTTCCGGGTCGTGGCCGTTGCTGGCGGGGATGGCGGGGCGCGCGACACCCTGGCCTTCAGTGGGGCCGTTCTGAGGGGTTGGGTCTTGCTCCTGAGCAGCAACCCCTCTGTTCTCGATGTTGAGGTCGGTTGCGCTCATCGCACTAAGCCTCGCTAGATAACCCGGTAGAAGCACAGAGGGACAATGTGCCTACTATATGATACCGCATGCCGGAAGGGGGTGTCAATCGGAGTGCGAAATGGGGAATACGGAATGCGGAGTGACGATAGTTGTGGGCGGCAGATCATATGAGGCCGCCAAATCACTTTTATTTGTACCTGCCGGCCAGGTCTTCGGCGTATGGGATGCCGCTTGAGAGCATGATTTGGATGTATTCGTTCGGGTCGAAGGGAATGCGGCGAAACTCCAGGGATAGCGTCTCGGCCTCACAGGAAAGTATGGCATATTCGGCCCAGGCGTCGGCCTTAAAGCCTTCGCCGGGTTGGTGTCTGTTGTAGGCTAATCCTATGCTGCCTGGGTTGAAGAAGAATGTATTATCAAGGCGGCGGACCTGTTGCATGTGTGTGTGGCCGCCGGCCATGATGGCGGGCCTGAACGCGTCGAGGAACCTGTGGAAGTCCTTTTCCGGCGTCTCCGACAGGATTATGTCGTCAAACGAGTAGGGTGAGCCGTGGAAACAGAGGAGGCGTTTCCCACCGCCTAAAGGGACTTCGACGGTCGGCTGGAAGGCCCGGATGTAGTCTCGGTCAACATCTGACAGTTGGGAGAGGGACCACTCCCTGGTCTGTATCTGCTTCTCAGTCACTTCTTCCACAGTTGAAGTATCAATCCCGGAGAGGAGCCAGGCGTCCGCGTTGCCCGTGACGACAGGGCACCCCAGTTCTTGAAGGCGCGCAACGACCTGGACAGGCTGTGGCCCACCTTGTATGGCGTCTCCCAGGCAAACAGTTTGGCTAACTCGCTGTTCCCGCAGGTCGGCAAGCGCCTTGTCGAGCGCGAAGCAATTGCCGTGTATGTCGGAGATTATTGCTGTGCGCATTTTTTGTTAGTGCTCTTCATGTAGTAAAGGCCTCTATGCGGACCAGATCACCAATTTGCACGGTTCGGAGAGCTTCCAATAACGATGGGACCAGAGGCTGAAGAAATTGCAGCCGGTTGCTACGAGCCACCAGCACGATGACAGCGATTTCATAGTCGCTCAGGTCTTGTTGATACGGCAGGTTTTGATCTACCGTTAGAAAGACATCGAATGTTGTCTCTGCCAGCCGTAGTAGTCTTCCATTCTTTATACCTGACCACCCCATCTGTCGGACAGTCATAACGTCATGACCTGTAAGCTCACTCCTGAGTGGGCGTGGCATACATTCATCCAGTAATATTCTCATTCAGCCTTTGCTATGGCGGCTTGCGATATAGCTACTTCCTTGAGAAGTTCGAGGAGCGCGACAGCTTGAGCGCGTTCTACACTTGGGAAGTGATCTATAAATACATCTAGAGGATCACCCGCCTGAAGATAATCGAACATTGTTTGTACCGGCACGCGCGTCCCTGCGAAGACGGGAGTGCCACTCATTATTTCAGGATTGCGAATTACCAACTTGGTCATCACTTCTGTATCAATCATAACAAGCCTCCATTTAGCATCCGACTATTTAGCATCTAAGATTACCCTCAGTAAGCTGATCTGCATACCCGACCAAATTGAGTTGAGCTATGAGTACTTCATAGCTTCATTATAGTATATGCAAGTTCATTCTCTGAGGCCACATCAGCTGGTTACAACAGGTGAGCCGGGCGCCTCTATGCTCCCTAACCCCTCGAACCTCGCACCCCGCCCTAGCATTTGCGCCTGCCTTCCTCTTTATGCTATAGTTAGCCTATCTTCAGTACCGCGCGTCGGTTGTGCCCCATGTAAGCGCGGGCGAGGTCCTGCCTGATGTCCACAGATCAACTCCCTGATGTCCCCCACGAGAGTGGAATGGAAATAGAAACAGATACCGTCACGCATGCCACCGATGCCCAGGCACAGGTGGAAGTGGAAGAGGTCGCCGCGCCTACCACCGAGCCTCTGGAGCCGGATGCCTCGACTTCGGGGCCAACTACCACACCCTTAGCAGATCTGGAAGACCACCAGCTTGTGCCCCTGCAAGATGGCACGCTGGTAGGAGACAGGTACGAGGTGATGTCGCTGCTGGCGGGCGGGCGAGACGCCAACACTTACAGGGTGATAGACAAGCAGGGGCATAGGCGCTGCTGGGCTTGCGGGGCGGAAAGCTCCATGAATGGAGATGTGTACTGCGTGGAGTGTGGCGCTCAATTGTCGGGCCGCTATTATCGCATGCAGGAATTCCGCGTTCCGGCGGGGCAGGATGCTACGCTAGTGATACCCATCCCGCAGCCCATCCTGGACAACCTTGTGCCTGGCGTGGCGCGAGTGTACGACCAGTTGGAAACGCCGGAAGCGAACCGCCGCTACGTGGTGTGGGAAGAAGTCTACGGGCGCACTCTCTCCGCGTGGCTGCCGGGCGCTCCTGTGGCCGATTTCACGGGGGCATTGGAGGAGCCAGGCGAGGAGCAGGCGATAGCCTGGATGGCGCAGGCGGCGGCTGTGCTGGCCCAGATGCACGCCGTAGGCATAGCAGGCTGCGTGATGGACGCCGATAACCTGCTGGTGCAGCCGGGAGATCGCCTGTTGCTGCTCGACCCCTCCGGTTGCCGCGATATTTCCGGCGCTTCGGAGCAAGAGCGCGCAGGGGCCGAAACTTCAGATGTACGCAGCCTAGCTACCGAGCTTGAGCGGTGGTACCTGTCGGTCCGCACAGGCTTAGACACCTCACAGGATACGCGCGAGGATGATGACACTGTAAGCCCTTATTCTTTCAATGGCAGCGAAATGATGGTGGCGGCTGACGAAGTGACCGGCCCCCTGGCGAGCAGCCTCAGCCCTGCGGTGGTGCTGGCGAAGGCCCGCGAAGGCGCTTACCCCACGGCTGAGGCCTTCGCGCAGGCCTTCCAGGAGGTATACCAGGCGAGCAGGCCGCTCACCAACTTGCAGTTGTGGAGTGGGCGCGCTACCGACGTGGGGCAGGTGCGCCAGATAAACGAGGATAGCGTGCTCACCCTGGAAGCGACCGTGCTTGAGCATGAAGGGAACCTGCCTGTTGGCCTGTACGTGGTGGCCGACGGCATGGGCGGGCACCAGAGCGGCGAGGTGGCCTCTTCGATTGCGGCGCGCACAATAGGCGGCATCATCAACTCGTCTCTGATAGCGCCTATAGTGGCGGGCGATCCTGTGGCCCGCGACGCCAATACCTGCTCCGCGCTGCTCAGGCAGGCTGTGCTTGAGGCCAATCGCCGCATATCGGAGTTGGCCCGCGAGAGGCACTCCGACCTCGGCACTACGGTAGTGGCCGCGCTGGTGATAGGCAACCAGGTCTCTGTGGCGAACGTGGGCGATAGCCGCGCTTATGTGTGGCACGACGAGCAGGCGACACCCATCACGCGCGACCACTCGCTGGTGGCCCAACTGGTGGCGGCAGGACAGATCACCCAGGACGAAGTGTACACCCACCCGCGCCGCAACGAAATCTACCGCGCTCTCGGCGACTCCCGCCTCACCGACATTGACGTGGACGTTTTCAACCACCGCCTTCAACCGGGTGACGCCCTCCTCCTCTGCTCGGACGGCCTATGGGATTTCGTGCGCGACCCCGCCATCACCGGCATCATAGCTGCCCAACCCGACGGCGAGCCGCAAGCTACAGCCGTCTCCCTTGTGCAAAACGCCAACGCTAACGGTGGTGAGGATAACATCAGCGTTATATTTGTGCGTGTATTATCATCGGGTGGGGAGTAGGGCGTATTTCGTAGTGCGTATTGCGTAATAGGAGATGTGTAGGCCTGCTATAATCTGCGAAACGAAACGTCTTAATGTTGCGTAATGTCAAAGGGTAACGAACCCACCCTGACAAGCTATTTATTACGCAATACGTACTACGCAGTACGCAATGGAGCGCATAATGACCGGAAAGTTAGGCCTCACCGCGACCTGGAACCATGATCCCCTGCCTGCTCTTGACGAACCGGGCCTTGCCTATTTGCTGATTGATATAGCAGAGGAGGGCTTACCCGGCGTATCCCCTAAGCCTGCCTCGCCCGCCTCTTCTCTGCTCAACCTTAGCCTGGTGCTCGATACGTCAGGCTCGATGTCCGGGGCCAAGCTGCAAAATCTCAAGCAGGCAGTCGCCTGGGTGATAGACCACCTCAGCCCCCGCGATAATATCTCCATCACCCTGTTTGACGACGAAGTACACCCGCTCGTGCCCAGCACAAAAGTAACCGACCCAAACGCCTTGCGGGAGCAAATAGACGCTATACGTGAGATGGGCGGCACCGCCATGAGCAAGGGGTTGCTGGTCGGCCTGGATGAAGCCATGAAGGGTCAGAGCGCGGAAGCCGTATCGCGCATCGTATTACTGACTGACGGGCAAACATGGGGTGACGCCGACCGTTGCAGGCAATTGGCTGCCCAGGCGGGCGCGGCGGGCATACCAGTTACGGCGTTGGGAGTGGGCGCGGAAGAGGACTGGAGCATAGAGCTTCTGGACGCGATTGCTTCCGAGAGCGGCGGCGTCTCCGGCTACATAGCCAGGCCGGAAGAAATATCGCAGGCGTTCGAGCAGACGCTACGGGCGATGCAGGCGACTGTCTACCGCAATCTGCGCCTGACCTTCAACCCGGCGGGCGGGGTGTCGGCCCGTACAGCTTACCGCGTCTCGCCCATTATCTCCAAGCTGTGGCCCGGCGATGAGGCCGCAAGCCGTATCTCCGGCAGTGATGGAGGCGCGCAGCCCCAGGCCAACGGTCATGCAACCGCGCTCGCTCTTCCGTTAGGCGAGGTAGAGTCCGAAGGGGGGCAGACGCTCTTGTTCGAGGTTGTAGTGCCTGGGCGCAAGCCGGGGCAGTACAGGCTGGCCCACCTTTTGCTTGAATATGAGACGACAGATGCTACAGGTGGTAGGAGAGATACCGCGTTAGACCTGGTTGTAACGCTGGCCGAGGGTGCAGGCAAGGGTCCTGGCAACCCGCGTGTGATGAACACTGTGGAAAAGGCGACCACGTTCAAGCTGCAAACTCGCGCCCTACAGGCGAGTATGGCGGGCGATGTTGCCGCCGCTACTCGCAACCTCCGGGCCGCCGCCACCCGCCTCCTCAACATGGGTGAGACGGAGCTTGCGGAAGCTACGGAGCAGGAGGCAGGCAGGTTGGAGAGCGAAGGCAAGATGAGTGCGGCAGGCACCAAGAAATTAGTCTTCGACACCCGCAAGCTGGCAGCTGCCGAGCTAGAAAACACCAGGGCTGCGACGGTTCGATTGGAAGAGGATGCGTGAAAGGTGAAACGTGATGCGTAAATATGATAGCCTATAGGTGACAATTACGCATAGTGTTATTCGTTGCACGCGGCCAGGGTGCTCAATGGCGAGGACCTGATGCAGATGAATAGTGTAATACAAGCTGCGCCGGACAGCGCGGGCATAATGGGTAGTGCCGAGGCCAGGAGCCTGGCACCAGGTACGGTGTTAGTCCCGGCCATCAATCTGGCAGTAGCAACCGATACTTTACAGCTTGCGGGTATGCTCGCCGCAGGCTCCCGCTTTGCCGTTTCCGACCAGGAAGAGGACTCTAGCCAATCGCAACCGCGTGTCGTCGTGCTTGGAGTGGTCGAAGTGCCGCCCGACCAGCCACTGACCACCGGCCTCGACCTGGCGCGTTCCTACCGGGCGATGCTCGACTTCCTCCCATCGCAGGTAGAAGTGGGCAGCACGCAGGTGCGCGTGGAGCATCTTGTGAAGGTGGCGCGCCACCTCCCCTCAGCGGTGCAAGGCGCGGTGGCCGAAGAGCATGCCGGCCTGGTGCTCTTCCACTGGAAAGGCTACGCCAGGGAGCCTAAGCGGCACACCTATGGGCGCATATTGGACGCTATACTGAAGCAGCCTCCCTGCAACGTGCTCCTGGTCAGGCCGGAAGGGTGGCGCGACGCCAGCCGCGTGCTGCTGCCCGTGCGTGGCGGCCCATCCGCAGAACGGGCGCTTGACCTGGCGCTCATCATGTCCGAGCAGCTTCATTTGCCTCTAACCGTGCTACACAACGTCCAGCCCGCTCCCAATAGCGATGCCCTTTCTGTGGATACGACTCCGCCCGCCGAGTCCCTGAACGAAGAGCCATACGTGGTCTTCGGTGAATACCTGGAAGCCGCGCGGTCTGCCAACGCCGTGCCTATAACAGTGGTCCAGACCGCAGGCAGCGACGCCGCAGCTACGCTACTGGAAAAAGCCCAGGAGCACGACCTGGTCATAATGGGTATGGCCGCTCCATCCCTCGAACCGGAGAAGGATGTTGAAGCTCAAAGTCCTAAGTCTAAGGTCCAAAATCTAAAATCCCAATTTGAAAACCTGAGGTCCAAAGTCCAGCGTGCGAAAACCCAAGAAACTCAAAACTCAAAACTCAAAACTCAAAACTCGATCCCCCTGCCGTTGGTGGTGGCCCAGAAGAAGGGACCGCCCTTGATGGTGTTGCGGACGGCAGCGCCACTCGACCTGCATAGCTATGTTCGCAAGGCACGCACCCGGCGCGCCAGGAAGGGTTGGTCAGACCTGCCCTTCGAGCAATGGTTCGTTGAGAACACCTACCACAGCGACGAGTTCCGGGATGGCGACGAGTTTATGCGGCTGAAGCGCGCGAGCGGCCTGACTATCAGCGTAGCTCTGCTCACCTCCAACGACGCCAGGCACATTTATTCGATCCTGACCGGCTTGAGGCGCGTTCTGAACGAGATGCACCCTGTAGCCGACCAGATCGCCGTAATAGATGCCGGTTCAACCGACGGCACGGTTGATATTGCCGGCTCGCTGGGGGTGGAAGTGTACGCGGCGGACGAGATATTGCCGGACCAGGGCCACCTGTACGGCAGGGGAGAGAGTTGGTGGAAGAGCCTGGCGGTGTTGCGCGGAGATATAATGGTGTGGCTCGATCCGCGAGCGCAACGTTTCCATCCGACTACCGCCATGTCGTTGGCTGGGCCTTTGCTCAGGGTGCCGTCTCTCCACTTAGTGAAGGCGTTCGCCCCTTCACGCTACGAGGCCACGGGGGGTAAGCACAGGCCCGAATTGGATTTGACAGCCGCAAAGGAAGAACATTTGGCATATGATATCAACTGGGGAGGCTCGATGTTGCCCAAGCGCGACCACGCCAGCCTGCCGGGTAGCAAGGTCAGGGTGCAGGCGCTGAAGCCGGAGGACCTCCTGGCGCTGGACGCATCGCAGGTCGCCGCGCTACCTCCCCAGACGATAATGCAGGTATTCTGTCCTTCGCTGGCAGGCGTCATGTCACCCTTCAGCCGGGATATGGCCGGTAGGAGGGCCGCTATGCTCTCGGTGCCGGTCTTCACGGGCGAGAACCCAGATATAGGCATCCTGCTGTCGGTTGCCGCCGAATATGGCACCCGCTCTTTAGCGCAAATTGAGTTGCAGCATGCGCGTCCGGCCCCACCTCCGCAGCCGGGACGCCGCGGCGCGATAGAGATATTACAGGTGCTTACCCGACACTTGCAAGATAAAGACATGCGCCAGTACGCCGCCTCGCTCGCCGAGCGCCTGCAAAGAGAAGTTGAAAGTCAAAGTAGCGCCGGGCCGGACGACCCGCGAGCCTTTGAAGTGCGCGCCCTCGTCCCTATAGAGCGGCCCGCGATGCGAACCGTGTTGAACCCGGCCGCCGATGTGAGCGCTTGATACTTCTAATTCAAAAATAACAAAAATGGGCGGCGCAGCCGCCCATTTTTGTTATTTTTGAATGTCACTTCCGCGTGTAAGCTCAGAAGGATGCCCAAAGGGCGGGAGTGCATGGGAGTCGAACCCACCTGCGCCACTCTGCGTAACGCACAGCAGTTTTGAAGACTGAGAGGCCCACCGGGACCTATCCACCCCCTCGTTGTGGGTTAAGGATAACGGAACGGAGGCGTGGGCGTCAAGAATGCTATTCGCCCCGCGCATCTCGCGAAGTGAGGACGCTCTCAAGGAAGACCAGGGGGTCCCAGCCCCGGCGCTGCCACTCGCGGAAGTCGTGGCCCATGCGGGCAGCCACTCCCTGGGCCATCTGGGACGCAAGGTTGTAGCCTCTATCCCGCGCCAGCTCCCCTCGCCGGACGCGCTGCACAAGCTCGCGCATGAGGCGGTAGTCGTCTGCGGTCACTTCTCGGAGAGAGATGCCCGGAAGCGGGTCATAACGAGTGCTGAGTGCTGAGTGCTGAGTGCTGAGTTGGTCGGGGGCGGTGTAGGAAGTTTGATATGGGGAGTAGGTGGGTTGGCTGTATGGTGTGGGATTGGAGACGCGGACATCCTGTAGGCGGGTCTGCTCGCCTTCTCTGATGATGATGGTGCCTGCGGCGAAGTCGCCCAGGCGGCGAGCCTCTTTGTCTATGAACATGGAGATGAGGCCGATGCCGTAGAAGCCGGGCATGAAGTCCACGATGCGTATCAGGTTGCGCACCATTGCTTCGCTTGCCCCGATCGGCTGGCCCGTACGCCTTATCACGCGCAATCTGCCGGCGCGCTTGCCGGGGGTCTGGCCGTTCCACACGGCCTCAAAGATGGCGAAGTACCCCCAGAAGATGATGAAGACGACCAGCACGAGCACCGCTACTATCAGGTACAGCACGGCCTCGCCATTATCGGTCGCGAGCATGGCAGGCAGCACGGCTATAGACGCGCAGTAGACCAGGAGCAGCGCAACGCTGATGATGAGGTGGTCCAAGAGCGAAGCAAGGAAGCGCGAGCCTATGCCCGCGATCTCGTAGTGGAAGGCGACCTGTTCGGGAGTAGAGATTGTTAGCTGCTCGTCGTCCATTTGCCGCGTGAAACGTGAAACGTATTGCGTATTGCGTAAATTACTCTAGTTCCTAACCCCTGACCCCTAACCCCTGACCCCTGACCCCTCGTCGCCCCAGCCTTCTGGTGGGTCGGCTGGTTCGCCTGCGTTGGTGCGCCAGCCATAGACGGCAGAGTTGCCTATCAAGATAGTGCCATCTGCGTTCGCTATGGTCTGGTGGAGGGCGCAGAGGCGGCCTGATATGCCTTCGATGCGCGTAGTCACTGTCACTTGGTCGCCTGGTATGGTCTCGCGCCTGTAGTCGAGGCTGTAGTGCTCGCCTCTTAGTTGCAGCCCCTGGTTTCGTAGTGCGCCTGTATTCCAGCCGGTAGCATCCATCGCGGCTCTCACGGCATCGTCCAGCCAGTCGGCGTAAACGGCGTTGTTTACGTGGCCCAGCGAGTCGGCTTCGTGCCACTCAGCGACCCGGTGGATGGTGAACTCAGGCTGTTGCTCAAGTCGGGCAACGGGTGGCGCGTCGTAAGACCCCAGGGGAGCGCCCGGCGTGGCGAAATCAATCGCAAGTTCTTTGGGTATGGCTTTTGGGGAGAGCGTGTGCCTATCCACGTACACCCACTCAGCCAGGCCGCTCGCCAGGGGTTCCCCGCTTGCGGTGTCGCTCACCCTGTACTCGCGCCCACCGCGCACGCGGGAGAAATGCGAGATCCAGGTGGCGATCTCCAACTCTTGCCCCGGCCTCATGGAGCTTTGCATTAGGAGGGCCATACGGCGTATGACCCACGCAGAGCCGTGCTCATCGTGGAATTGGCTGCCATACCCCGCATCGGCGGCTGCTGCCACAGCAGATTGCTCAAAGTAGCGCAGCAACCCCGCAGCCGAGAGTTGCCCCCAGGCGTCTCCCTCGTAGCTACGTACCGCAAAGCGCCATTTGTATTCGCGTACCATAGGGGTCAGGGGTTAGGGATTAAGGGTCGGGAGTCAGGGATAAGGGTCATTTGCTAATTATACTGCCCATCGTCCAGGGAGTCCCCTTATTTCTGGGCTGGGCTGACAAAATTGTGCCAGGGAAAAGATATGATGTAGGGTAGGGGCATGAGCGAAGCGGGGGCCATGCCTCGCCCCTACAATCACAAGATCTTGTTTGGGCAATACTCAGGGCCTGACCCCTAATCCCTGGCCCCTGCTCCCTGAGCAATGGGTGCGCGGAAGGTGATACAGGTGCCTTTGCCTGGGGCGCTGTCTATCTCCATGCCGCCGCCTATCACGTCGAGGCGCTCCCACATGCTGTGCAGGCCGATATGTCCTTTTGCCAGGGCGTGGGCCACGATAGCGTCCGGGTTGAAACCTTTGCCGTTGTCGGTTATGGAGACGTAGACGGTGTCGCCTTGAGCATACAGCCTGACGCAGAGCGCGGTGGCGTCGGCGTGCTTGCGGACGTTTGTGAGCGCCTCCTGCATCAGCCTGTAGAAAATGACCTCTACCGTAGGCGGGATGCGTCGCCCGTCCAGCCTGTCTTCGAGGGCCGCCTGGATGCTGTATTGCTCGCTGAAGCTCTTCAGGTGGGATTGCGCCGCCACGACCAACCCCTGCGTCTCCAGTAGCGCGGGCCGCAAGTCGCTGATAACGTCCCGAAGCTCCTGCACCACCGCTCCCATGCCCTGGCGCACCCGCGCCAACTCCGCTAATGCCTTCTCTGTCCTTTCCGCCTTCATATGCTTGCGCACGCGGTCCAGGCTCAGTAGGTGGACGCCGATAGATTGGAGGGGGCCGTCATGTATATCTACACCGATACGCCTCCGCTCGGCTTCCTGGCCGGTCAAAAGCTGGTGGAGTAACGTGGTCCGCTCGGCCTCACGCTGCTGTAGGCTGCTGTAGAGATGGGCATTAGAGAGGGCGATGGTCGCGTGGTCGGCGAGGGTAGCCAGCAGCCACAGGTGGTAGGGGGTATATAAGTCTATCGCCGGGTTGCACGCCACCAGCACTCCTATGCGTTCGCGCTCGGTCCGCAGGAGGACCGCCATAAAGGACCGCACCCCCGTTCTCTCAGCGAGGCCACCACGCACTACGCTCGGATGCTTACTCAGGTCGGGCACCAGTACGTGGTGGCCTGTCTCGAAAACCTGCCTCGCCAGCCCATCACCTTGTTCAAGCCGCGTACTAAGGATTATGTCAGAGTTATCGCCGTAGGCGGCGGCGCAGACGAGTGCGCCTTCCGGGGCGGGCAAGAAGATGGAGCACGCCGAATTCATAAGCAGCGTGCTTGCCGCCTCTACAATAGCACGTAGCGCTTCGTCGCTCTCCACGTCGGCGCGGGCTATCATACGGACGCTACGGGCCAGGGCGGTTTGCTCGGTGGCACGCTGCGCTTCAGCCTGCAACAGCCGGATATTCTCCAACGTGGCCGCAGCCTGAGCCGCCAGCACCTGCAAGGTCTGAACGTCGTCGGCGTCGTAGGCGTATGGCCGGTGGCTCTTGATCGCGATCGCGCCGATAGCACGGTTGCCGGAAAGCAAAGGCACCGCCAGTATAGAGCGCGGCCCGTTCGTTTCCGAGGTGGCGGGCGGAACGCTATCCGGGAGAGATGACGCCAGGCTATCCTGCACATGGAACGTCCCACCTGAAGCTATGGATTGCTCAGCCGGTCCCTCTCCCCAGTCACGCAGAACACGCGGCTCGCGCTCTTCGCCATCGGCAACGTCCAACACTATCTCGCGCTCGTTGCGGTTGCCATGCCACAGGCTCAACTCAAAGTGTGGCGCATCCAGCGTATGTTGCACGGCTTCGCGTAACGCGCTGAAGAGTAGATCGGGCTGGTGTATCCTCACAAGCCTCTCGCCGGTGCTGTGGAGGGTCGCCATGCGCTCTGCTCTACGGGTAGCCTGGGTGTAGAGTTGCGCGTTGGTGTACGCCACCGTCACGTAATCGCTGAGCTGCTTTAGCACCTGCACGTCGCCCGCGTCCCATTCGCCCGGCTCGTCGCGACCCACCGTGATAAAGCCGACCGTTTCTTTCTGGAACTTGAAAGGGAAGACGGCGACAGCCTGGGCGTGGCGGCGGCTCAATCGCTCTTGTACCTGGGGGAAGTCGGAGGCGCTGGACAACAGCAGCATCTCGCCATCGAGAATGCGCCGGTTCATATCGGGCGAGAAGATGTCTATGGAGCGTAGCTCGGCGCTGACTTCGGCGCGCGGACCTTCACCCCAGGCAGCATGGTTGCGGTACCATTTCTTATCGGGCGTGAGGGTCTTTACCGAGCAGAAGTCTATCTTTGCCAACTCCCCGGCCACCGATACTACCTCAGTGTAGAGCCTGTCGAGGTCAAGGATGCTGGTGATGCTCTGTGAGAGGGTGTGAAGCTTGTCGAGCAGGGCCGTGCGGCCCTCGGCGCGGTCGTACAGGCTCCACATCTGGATCGCGACGGCGGTATGTTGCGCCAGGAAGATGAGGTCGCTCTGCTCTCCGGGAGCGGGAGCGGCCTGCTTAGAGCCTGCGAATATCGCGCCGACCATCTTGCCGCGAGCTATCAGGGGCACCACCATGCCCGACTTGAGATGCATATGCCTGGCGAGTGCCCTGGCTCGCGAATCAGAAATAAAGGGAGTCGCAACCTCTTCCGGGTGCGGTGTGTGGTACACCAGCCCCTCTAGCACAGGTTGCAGCCATCTAACATGCTCGCCAAGCGCAAACCGCCTGGCGCCGGAAGTTTCGAGGCCGTGTCTGCGCCACAGGTCGGTAAGGTCGTGCGCGTGGTTTATGCCCACCAACTCGGCGTATGGCGAACCAGTTTCGAAGAGGGCGATAGCTACAAGGGGATAGCCGAAAGCCTGGGCGTGAGTGCAAGCCAATCCTGAGAATAGCCGCCGGTGCCCTTCGGGGGCGAGGAGTAAATCGTTGATCTGAGTTACAGCGTCCAGTATCCTGTGGGTGGGCGGGGCAGGCTGGGGGGGCGATGATTCCTCCACAGCGAAAGGGAGGACCCTGTCACTCTGAATGCGGAGGTCGGTTGTGGCGACCTTATAGCCTGTATCTACCCGGTCGGCTTCGGAGGAAATCATCCTAACTAAATACTCGCGCTAAGCACACAATAAAGTAAATGTCAACGAGCGCGTGCTGGGACGCAGAGACTATATTGAGCAATAATAGTGCCCCGTAGCCCGCTAGACAAGAGCATATGGTCCGTAATAGCACGGGACTTCAGTCCCAGGACCGTGACCAGGGGTCAGGGATCAGTTAGCACTCAGCACTCAGCACTCAGCACTCGGTACTTGGTACTCGGTACTCTTCGCAGGGGCCAGATCACGGCTTTCATATAGTGGGCGTAGTGTAGCAGGGGCATGGCCTCTGGCAATTCAAGGCTGTGGGATTGGGCCAGGGTGTTTTCGCTTATGCAGGCGCTTGCACGCTGTAGAGGCCAGGGCTTGTGGTGCGTCTCGCAGCGATAGACGTTACCCTTGTCGCTCACGCTGTAGTAGCAGTAACGCTCGGTCAGCCAATGCTCTAGCGTGCCGCGCATGGGCTGGGCGGGCGGCGAGCATGGGCGGTACGTTGCTGAGAAACGCGCGTCGGGTGCTCCGCGCTGGGTGCGCTTACTCTGGAAATGCATGCTCCTTCCTTGCCTGCGGAGTTGGATGGCGGCATTGAAATAGCGCAACCGCCACCAGGGCCGGGCAATTGCCAGCGCGAGGGGATTATTGGCGTCCAGGCTCATGAAGTAGACCCCAGGCTTGCCGCCAACCGTTACATACGTCCTGACGTTGATCTCAGGGAAGCTCGACACCGCGCGCACTTCGGGCAGGCCGCGCAGGCGGATACCGCTCAGCCGGAATGCGACCACCCCCAGCCACGCTTGGCCGTCGCAAGTGTCAATCTCTAGCTGGGGAGGGATTACGGCCCTCAACGCATCGGCAGGTATAGGCCAGTGAGCGAACAGCAGATTATGCCAGGTCTGAGTCATGATCCAGCGCCCGGCAGGCAAGCGCCAGGGCCGGTGGTCAACCACCTCAAGCATCTTATCCATCGCAAACCCCCTATCGGAGATTCCCCAACGCACTACATCACACAAAACCAGGAGCCGCGAGCCGTCATATTGTGATTTCTTGCACAATATCTTTGTGATTTATTCTACAATTAATATTCTGTTAATGCAAGCCCCTATTTCACACATTGCAAGGCGAAAACTATCTAACCGCCAAGACGCAAAGACACCAAGAAGGAGAAGGTATCGTGGCTCCTCAGATAATCTCTGTACTGATCCCTGACCCCTGACCCCTGACCCCTTACAATCTTGGCGTCTTGGCGGTTAGAAATACGCTCGTTAGGTGATGGAATCGCAGGCAACAAGGTTGTTGCGCCAAACGGAGGAGTGTGGTAGGATAAACGACACTCCCTCCGGACCTGCATGGGATACTCCGTTTTGAGACCTGAGTATGGCTGAACACGTCACACATACTGCCCCTCTGGTAGACACGCACGCGCACCTCGATTTCCCGGACTACGATGCCGACAGAGACGAGATCGTGTCGCGCGCCCGTGCGGCGGGACTGGTAGCTACAGTCTCCATAGGCATAGAGCCGGGCGACTGGGGCAAGACAACCGCTATCGCAGAACAATACAGAGACGTGCATGCGGCCCTGGGCATACACCCCAGCAGCTCGGACCAGACCACCGACGCCACCCTGGCCGATCTGGCAGCCATCTGCAGCGACCCTGCTCGCAAGCGCATTGTAGCGTTGGGTGAGACCGGCCTCGACTACTACAGGGAGTACGTACCCCACGAAGTGCAGAGAGAGTCTTTCAGGGCGCATCTTGACCTGGCGAGGCAATTGGATCTGCCCGTGATAATACACACGCGGGACGCCCACGCTGACGTGCTGGCGATATTGAAGCGTGATGGAGCAGGAACGCGCGGGGTAATGCACTCGTTTTCGGGCGACATTTCCTTTGCAGAGGAATGCATCATGCTGGGGTACATGGTATCGCTTGCAGGCCCCGTCACCTTCCGCAAAGCCGCCGACAAGCACCAGATAGCGGCCTGGGTGCCCCTGGACATGTTGCTGGTAGAGACCGACTGCCCCTTCCTCACACCCGAACCGTACAGGGGCCGGAGAAATGAGCCTGCCTACGTCGCTTACACAGCCCAGGCCATCGCGAAATTGAGAGGTATTTCCGTCGAGGAATTAGCGGCTGCCACGACCGCAAACGCCTGCAAGCTCTTCAGCATCCAGCCCGGCGAGGCGCTGGCTGCGGCAGGCGGCGTGGACACGGCTAGCTCACATGGAGCGCAACAGTGATAAACCTCTGGCAACTACACGTATTTCTTGAGGTGTACGAGACCGGCAGTTTCTCGGCGGCTGCCACTCGCCTTCATATGACGCAGCCCGGCGTCAGCCAGCAAATACGCTCGCTTGAAACCCACCTGGGCACGCAATTGTTCGTCAGGCGCGGGCACGGGGTAGAACTGACGGCGGCAGGCGTTGACCTGCTCGACCCGGCGCGCCGCCTCATCAACCTGTCGGAGACCACCGAGCGCACGCTGATGTCGCGGCGCGGGGAGGTGAGCGGGCGCATCCGGCTTGGGTGCGCGCTCCCATCGGGCACCTACATCTTCCACTCCTGGATGTACGAGTTCCGAAGCAAGTACCCCGACGTGAGCCTACAAATCGAGCAGATAGAGCCGGGGCCGCTCATCGGTGCCCTGCGCGCCCATGAGCTTGAGGGGGGGCTTGTGCTTGGGCGCACGCGTGGCAGGGGCCTCGTCCACCACAAGCTGCTTGAGGACCCAATCACCTTGATCGTGCCTCTGAACCACCCCTGGAGCTGGCCCGCCGAGCTGGTGCGCGCCGAAATGGAAGCCATGAGAGCCGACGGGCATGAGAGCAACGGCTCGGCAACGGGAGCCGATGGGTACGTGGCGAGGCACGAGGAGGACGGCTGGATGCCTGCGATAAAGCTCTCCATGCTAAAAGAGCAGCCGATGATACTGGAGCACAGTATAGGCGAGAGCCACAGCGACGCCCGCCGCGCCCTGAATGACGCCCTTGAGGAGAGAGGCATAAGCACCCGCGACCTGCGCGTAGTGCTGGAGCTACCCGGGCCGATGGCGGTAGCGTGCGCGGTAGCAGAGGGGTTGGGCATAGGTTTGGTGCCGCAATCTATCGCGAGGCGGCTGATAGGCCAGGTAGTGCCCGTGCGGATAGAGGGCTTCACGCTAAATCAGCACGTCTACCTCATCCACGACCGCAAATCCCTCCATAGCCCGGCGGTAGCCGTCTGGTGGAAGTTCATCAACAGCAAAGTCGGGCAGCACACTACCCCTGAGACTGAAGCCGAGCAAGTGCCCGCAGAGGTAAGAAGCGCACAGCCCCAACCGCAACGCACGCGCATGGCGGTAGCCAAAGCAGGTAAGTAGGATTACTTTTCGGAGCAATCAATATGAGCGTAATAACCCTCGAAGGTATTGTAGATCATGGCCGGATAAGGCTGACAACGAACGTGCATCTGCCGGACAATACGAAGGTCTACGTTATCCTTCCTGATATTCAGGTAGAGGGAATTGCTCATATCTACAGCCCACGCCTCGCAAATCCCGAGCAAGCAGAGATTTTCAAGATGGAGATCATCGAGGAATCTTCTGATGCCTGCGTGCCGCACTAACGGAATAATGTCATCGTAGGGGCGACCCGGTGGGTCGCCCTGGTCGGGGTGGCGAACCAACTTTACGCGAAACCCCAGGCAGGGCGACCCACCGGGTCGCCCCTACCGTACATCTTTATTTTCCTGTTACAATTCTGTCAGTGAAGCAGGAGTATGACGCAATATGTCTTCCTCTGTGTGCCTCCGGAGAATAGCTTGAGCGAGCAAACGTACCCATCCCGCCTGGGCGCGGGCACCATACCCTGTGGGGAGAGCGGCCCCCGCGTGCCGGACGTGGCGTGGCGGCCTACGCCCATTTATCTTGAGCGGTCGCGGCTGGGCGCGTTTATGCGGCAGTTGGGCATAGATAGCTTCGCGGAATTGCTGAACAAGGCAGCCGGCTCGCCTGAGTGGTTCTGGGACGCGGCGGTGAAGGATATAGGAATAGAGTTCTACACCCCCTACGTGCAGACGATGGATACCAGCCGGGGCTGGCAGTGGGCTACCTGGTTCAAGGGCGCGAAGTACAACTACGTCCACGACGCGCTCGACAAGCACGCGCAGGGCGAAAGGCGGGATGAGCCTGCCATCATCTTCGAGGGTGAAGAGGGAGTGGTCCGCACCCTCACCTACGGCCAACTGCACGCCGAAGTATGCCGCTTCGCCAACGGCCTCCGCTCGCTGGGCGTGGAAGAGGGCGACAGGGTGGGCCTCTTCATGCCCTTCACGCCCGAAGTAGCCATAGCGATGCTGGCGTGCGGCAAGATAGGCGCTATCTTCATCCCCATCTTCTCCGGGTACGGCGCGCCCTCCGTAGCCTCCCGCCTGACCGATTGCGAAGCCAAAGTGCTGGTCACAGCAGACGGCTTCACGCGGCGCGGCAAGCCCGTAGGCATGAAAGAGGTAGCAGACCAGGCAGCCGAGATGTCGCCATGCGTGCAACATGTGGTGGTCCACCGCAGGCTGGGCCGCGAAGTGGCATGGCAGGAGGGGCGCGACATCTGGTGGGACGATCTGGTAGATGCCCAGCCGGACGAATGCGAAAGCGTGCGTACCGACGCCGAGCAGCTATACATGATAATCTACACGTCGGGCACCACAGGCAAGCCGAAGGGCGCGCAGCACGCCCACTGCGGTTTCCCCATCAAGGGCGCGCAGGACATGGCGCACGGCTTCGACGTTCAGCCTGGCGATGTGCTCTTCTGGTACACCGACATCGGCTGGATGATGGGTCCCTGGGCAATCAGTGGCGCGCTCATGCTCGGCGCGACCCTCTTTATGTACGACGGCACGCCCGACTACCCGGAGCCTGACCGCGTATGGGCGATGATAGAGCGGCACCGCATAACCCATCTCGGCATCTCCCCCACAGCTATACGCTCCCTCATGTCGCAGGGCGACGAGTGGGTGGACAAGCACGACCTATCCTCGCTGATGTTCCTCGGCTCGACGGGCGAACCCTGGAACCCCGACCCCTGGTGGTGGTACTTCCGCAAGGTGGGCGGCGGTCGCTGCCCCATCATCAACTATTCGGGGGGCACCGAAATTTCGGGCGGGATACTCTGCTGCAACCCCCTCCTGCCCATCAAGCCCGCCTCCTTCAACGCGCCAGTGCCCGGCATGGCAGCCGACGTGGTAGACGAGAGCGGCAACCCCGTGCGCGGCGCGGTCGGAGAGCTTGCCATCAGGGGACCCTGGCCCGGCATGACACGCGGCTTCTGGGGCGACCCCCAACGCTACCTCGATACCTACTTCTCGCGCATACCGGGCATGTGGGTGCACGGCGACTGGGCGCAGATAGACGACCAGGGCTACTGGTACATCCTGGGCCGCTCCGATGACACTATCAAAGTGGCGGGCAAGCGGCTCGGCCCCGCCGAAGTAGAATCGGCTGCGGTGAGCCACCCCGCCGTGCGAGAAGCCGCCGCCATAGGCGTGCCCGACGAGATGAAGGGCGAGTCGGTGGTGGTATTCGCCGTGTTGCGCCCTCAACATGAGGCGTCGGACGCGCTACGCACGGAGGTAAGCCAGGCGATAGTGGCGCAACTCGGCAAGAGCCTCGCACCTAAGAAGATACTATTCGTGAGCGACCTGCCCAAGACCCGCAACGCCAAGATAATGCGCCGCATCATAAAGGCAAAATACCTCAACGAGCCGTTAGGTGATACATCTTCGCTGGAGAACCCCGCCGCGGTGGAGGAGATAGGCAACGCCAGATAAAGTAATATCGAGGAGCATGGCGTTGCCCGGCATCGAGACCGAACGGCTCTTATTAGTGCCCTTTTCCTTACAGATGGTCGAGGCCGCGCTGGATAGAGATTCGGAAACATGGCACATGCTCTCGATCCGGCCTCACGATGAATGGCCTGGCGAAGACATCGAGGGAGTGCTTCCGCTCTTAGCGCGTGCGCTCGAAAAAGACCCAACCCGCGCCGAATGGGGCCGCCTCATCATCCACGCCAACATCCGCACGATAATAGGCGACATAGGCTTCCAGGAGCCGCCCAACGATAACGGCACAGTAGAGATGGGCTACAGCATAGTGCCCGCCTATCGGAAAAGAGGGTACGCCACCGAAGCCGGACGCGCGATAATCGCCTGGGCATTCAGCCGCCCGGAGGTGAAGCGGGTAATAGCCAACTGCCTACAGGATAACCAAGCCTCTATTCGCGTGCTGGAAAAGCTGGGTATGAAGCGCATGGGCGTGGAAGCTAGTATGTTACAGTGGGAGATTGGCCGTAATAGCCGGTCAAATCTATAATAAAGAAAAACAAGATTAGAGGATACACAATATGCGCCTGGTAACGTTCAAATCGCAAAGCGGGGAGCCACACGTTGGCGTTGTGCGCGGCCAAGAGATAATAGACCTGACGCTCTGGCTACCCCATCAAGAACCTGTACTATTGGCAGACTTCGACATGGTGGACCTCATCGCCGCGATTCCTGAAGTCTGGTCTCAGGTGAGTGCGGCGCTTGAGGCAAACGAAATCGCCTTGAAGGGCGCAGACGCTCTGGTGCCCATGGACGAGTCACGCCTGCTCGCCCCCATCTACCGCCCCAGGAAGAACGTCTTCTGCCTCGGCAGGAACTATGCCGAGCACGCCGCCGAGTCGTCACGCGCTTTCGGAGAGGCCGCCGCCACACTCGCACCCCCGCAAGTACCCCAGTACCCCGCGATCTTCACGAAGGCCACCACCACCATCAACGCGCCCTATGGCGAGATACCCTACGACCCGCAGGTCACGGAGCAGCTAGACTGGGAAGCAGAGCTTGCCATCGTCATCGGCAAGGCGGGCAAGAACATCAAGCGCGAAGATGCTATGTCGCACATCTTCGGCTACATGGTGCTCAACGACGTATCGGCCCGCGACATCCAGAAGCGGCACGGCGCGCAATTCTTCAAAGGGAAGAGCCTCGACGGCACCTGCCCCATAGGCCCCTGGATAGTCACCGCCGGTGAGATAGAGGACCCCGACAACCTCGAACTCTGGACCCGCGTAAACGGCGTCGAAAAGCAGCACGACAACACAAGCTCCATGCTAATAGACGTGCGTGGCATCATAGAAGCCCTCTCCCTCGGCATGACCCTGGAACCAGGCGACATAATAGCCACCGGCACCCCCGCAGGCGTAGGCTTCGCCCGCACCCCGCCCGAATACCTCCAACCGGGCGACGTAGTAGAATGTGAAGTCGAGAAGATCGGCGTTATAAGAAACGGGGTGGCGGAGGCATGATGCGTATTGCGTATTGCGTAATATCTCTAATAACCTCAGCGTCTCCGCGCCTCTGCGGTTCAAACCTGTAGAACCTTTGCGAACTCCGCGTTCCTTTGCGCCTTTGTGGTGAATACGCAATACGCAATACGCAATACGTAATACGCCCAAGAACGAGAAAACCATGCCTATAGAAAAGCACCAATTCCTTCGCGTTATGGGGTCGTTCGCCAGTGGAGTGACTGTGATTACGGTCATGGGGCAGGATGGGGTGCCGCGTGGGTTTACGGCCAGCGCGGTATCGTCCCTGTCGCTTGAGCCGCGCATGCTGCTGGTGTGCGTGAGCGAGCGTTCCTCCAGCCTCCAAATCGTAAAAGATGTAGGCAAGTTCGGGGTGAATATCCTCTCTGCCGCCCAGCAGGAGGTCGCCCAGCAATTCGCTATGATGCAGGGCAACCGCTTCGCCGGGCTGCGCTGGAAGCCTGGGACCGAGACGGGCGCACCCATAATAGGCGACTCGCTGGCCTACGCTGAATGCCGCCTGACGGATAGCTGCAAGGGGGGCGACCACGTCATCCTCATGGGAGAGATACTGGCGGGCGACGCGCACGAAGCCGAGCCGCTCCTCTACTTCAGGGGGCGCTACGGCACCTATGAGGCCGTAGTCGCGCCCGTCGTCCACCCGGCGGACATCTGGGAAATCTGGTAAGCCGGACGTTTTACGAGGATTTTACAAACCCCTAACACAAACAGCCCACACCTTACCGTACAATAAAGCGGACGACACGCACATATGCTGCTCTGCTGAGACAAATGCGGGGCAGACCCATACCAAATCTGTACGGAGGATGAACTACAATGAAGCGGTTCAAATCGTTAGCAGGTATCAGCGCGGTGCTGGCGGGCGTGCTGGCGCTGGGCGTCTTCGGGAGCGTGGCTGCTGCCCAGACACCCGCCACCCAACCGGCCCAGCAAGCAAACCCCCACCCTATCGAGGTAGCGGGACAGGTAACGTCCGTCTCGGCAAATAGCCTGGTGCTAAAGACCCGTAGGGGCGAGATCACGGCGAACGTGAGCGCGAACACCTGGATAGTCACCGGGAAGGACGGCGCACGATCACAGGGCGCATTGAGCGACATACAGACCGGCAAGCCCGCGATGGTGGCGGGTATGACCACTGGCGACCCGAAAGTAATTGACGCTCGCGTTGTGCGCCAGGGTCCCATCGAGAAGGCTGGGGCGCGTGGCCGGGGCCGCATGAAGCAGGCGGCTCAGCACTTTGCCATCGGCACCATCAAGGCGATCAACGGCAGCGCCATAACCGTCACCACCGAGCGCGGCCAGGAAGTAACGGTCAACACTACAGCCGATACAGCCGTGCTGAATAGCGGCCTCAAGAGCGTAAGCTCCCTGAAAGTCGGTGACAGTGTGCAGTTAGTGGGCAAGCCTGCAAGGCCCGAAAAGCCCGCAGGCACGCCGCCCGCCGAGAAGCCTGCACAGGGCACCCGCGCCATTGACGCACATGCGATACGGGTGGTCAGCACCAACTCCGCGATGGTGATAGGCCATATCGAGAGCATCAACGGCAACACCATCACCATCAGGACGCCGAGGGAGCGCGCCGGTATGCAGGTCACGCTCGACGGCAGCACCGAGTACCGCACTATCTCGGTAGCCGATAAGAAACTGGTGGCGGCAGGCCAGGCCGACCTGAAGGCGGGCGGCAACGTCATCATCGAAGGCACAACCGGCATAAATGGCAACGCCATGACCGCCCGCGCAGTGATAATCCTGCCGGAGGGCAAGCAAAAGGCCGCAAAACCTTAGTAGTCTCGTTTCGGCAGAATCAGAGAAGGTCAGGCGAGCGATGCCTGACCTTCTCTGATTCTTAATAATGTACAAAGCAAACTCATCTAAAAGGGGCGGAAACCAAGTCAAACCTTGTCATTCTGAGCGAAGCGAAGAATCTCGCTCCTCGCGTAGATGCTTATCCAGCATTCTAAAGGCAAGATAATGCGCGAAGGACGAGATTCTTCGCTTCGCTCAGAATGACAAGTTGGAGTGGGGCTGGCTAATGGATAGAGAGTCTATATAGTAGTTTAGATGCGTCTGACGTGTGCCCATTACCTATTCCAGATCGTAGTTGCCGACCAGCACTATCGGGCCTGCCGGGAACTTTACTCCTGGGTCATCTTCTACAGTGACAGCTACGCCCGCGTATTCTCGCAGTCTGGAAGGGGCATCGGCCTTGTGCTGGGCCTGGCCGCGCTCGTTGACGGTGAATACGCCCGCCGCGACGGGGTTTTCGTCGGGGAAGCCGGGAGGCAGGAGCCAAAGCTCGTACACCTTGCCTGCGGGGAGGGGTTGAAGGCCATTCGCCAGCAACGATGCCTGGTTGGTCTCAGGGTTGAAGAAGACCACTGCCGATGCATCAGGCTGGGGGCCATTGCCCTGGACGGGGAACGCCACGTAGCCGGGCGGGATATTGAGCGTGGCGCGAGCTACGTTGAGGTTGGATCGTTCTGTAGCGAGAGCAGCTTCTGTTTCGTTGAGCCTTTGTTGGAGGGAGAAGCCCCACAACCCAACCAGCAAAATGATAGCGGCAGCCGCAGCCGCGAAGATGGGTAGTGCAAGGGTGCGATTGCGCCTCTCGCGGTACGCGCCCAGGTCGGTTATGGTGGCCCCGGAGGTAGGCGCGGGTTGTGCCGGAGCGAGAGGCTTTAAGGGTAGGCTTACGGGGTTAGCGCCTGCGCCCAGGGTCGCTACGTCATCAGGCTGAGTAACGGTAGCAGGTCTTTCCTGGGGCGTGGCAGCGATGCGCGCCATTAGGCGGGACTTGTGTCCGGCAGGCGGCTCGGCAGGGGGGATGGAAGCGCCGAGTATCCCTACTACCTCGCTGTACTCCCTGGCGAGCGCGACGTGAGTGCGGCATTCTTCCAGCTTGCGCTCGAACTCAGCCGCCTCTGCCGGTGCCATCGCTCCGAACACGTAATCGGTGAGTTGAGCCTGCCAGTCATCCTCGGTTGTGCTTTGTATTCCCATATCTATCACTTCTACAACAATTAGTGTGCCGTAATTATCGTGCGCCCATAATGCCTTTACTCAGCCAGGAGGCCGGTGGCGTCCAACAACGTCCTCAAGTTCTTCAACCCCTGCCTCATTCGCGTCTTCACCGTGCCGAGCGGTTGGTTGAGCCTTGCGGCTATCTCGCTCTGGGATAGCCCGCGATAGTAAGCGAGTTCGAGCACCTGGCGCTGGCTGTCCGAAATCTGCCCCAGCGCGGCCCGTACCACTTGCTGCTGCTCCTTGACCACCACCTGGTCGCCAATGTCGGGGTCGGGGTCCACCTGGGTGTCCAGGAGGCTGCCCGTTACGGGGTCGTCCAGGGGCACTTCCGTGCGCGAGCGCCGCCTCAATTCGTCTATGCACCTGTGATGCACCAGGCTGAGGAGCCAGCTTACGAACTTACCCTTCTGCGATGAATAGCTGCCCGGCTGCACCCACAGCTTCGTAAAGACCTCCTGCACTACCTCCTCGGCAATGGCCGCGTCGTCCAGCAGCCTCAGCGCGAGGCCGAAACACTGGCGAACGTATCTATCGTACAGCGTTTCGAGCGCCGACGGGTCGCCGCTCTCTACGCGCAGTACAAGTTGGTCGTCCGCGATGGGTGAAAGGTCCAGCATATGCTCCCGCAGAACCTGTGGTCCACGCCCCCTGCTGCAACGAAGTGGCAAAAAGCTAGGGGAGTAGGGTCGCCAGGTCCAACAGCAAAGCGTTTGGCCTCACCCTTCCGAGACCTAGCCCTCCCATGAAGCCGGAGTGGAGAGCGTACAAGTAGAGCGCCGTTGCTTCTGCGCGCCAGGAGGTCATAAGTCCCCTGCGCCAGCGCCTCCGACGCTTTCGGAGGGCGAGACAAGCATCCCGCGTTGCCTCACAAACAATATACGGGATTATAGCCCAACCAGATTGCAGGCGCAATTTGAGAAGCTAAGCAACCTCGCAAAAGTCTCCTCTTTTTTAAGGTTATCTTATGGTATGCCCACGCCATTTTCAGGGGTTCTTCAGCATGAGGCCCGTACAATTAGGTCACAAGGACGAAATAAAGAAATCGTCAAACAAACAAACCAAATCAAACTAATCAATTATTCAGAAGGAGCATATAAAACAATGTCTAACGTAATCGCAAGCACCCGCAACTCGGTCCGCGTCCTGGGCCTGTTCGCTATCATGATGGCCTTCGCTGCCATGTTCGCCGCAGGTTCCGCTTCAGCCGCCACCCGCACAAAGAACGGCTTCTCCACTCCCACGACCGGCACATTCGTCGTGAGCGTAATAGATGCCAAGACCAAAGAGATGGTCGGTGGAGCCGAGATCGAAATTCTCGACGCCAACGCTAACGTAGTGGCAAAGGCAGTGGTTGGGGACCCCAGGGCTGAGACCGACACCGTACAGTTCACCCTCAACCAGGGCGTGTACAAGATGTACATCACGGCAGAGGGCTACCAGAGGGTAGAGACGCAGATCAGCGTAACAGCAGGCCAGACCTCCAAGTCCCAGGTAGAGCTTCAGCAGTAATCACCAGCAAGCAGTAAGCGGCAAATAGAATAACATCACAAATAAAGATAAGGGCGGGTTCCAAACCCCGCCCTTATCTTTATTTCTCATCCAAGCAAGCTACAATAATCTCCCTTGATTGAATCCGCTCTGAACATTGACGGTATTTTAGTTAGAACGAGAAAGACCAGGAAGCTGACTTCTGATTTCTTTAGAATGGCCCGGCGTCATGCTTGGTCATCTCTCCAACGTCGAGGGCGTTACCCTTCGAGATACCACCCTGCGCTTTGTAGACCAGTCTCGCCATGTTAGAGGAAGCCGGGTTTAGCCAACCCTTGTCGTACTCAGTTACGAGATGGTCCGCGTTCCAGTCAGCCAGGGTTATCGGCGCATCGTTAGGGCCGGGTTTGACGTGGGTGGGGAACCTCTTACGTATCGCAGAGGTCGTATGCTGCCCCTGGGGGTCCTGCCCGGTCTCCATGACGTTGAATACCGACTCGCGGGAGCGTTTGGAAGTCTCTGCCGAGTACTCCACACCCTTTTGGCCCCCGGCGGTGAGCATGTTGGAGTCGCCGTACACCCTGCCGATAGACGCACCCTCTCCGGTGACCACCTCGATGCCTTCCTTGCAATACTTGTCATGGAAGTACTTGGTGGCCCCCTGTATGAAGGCGTTGCTGAGGAAGAGGTTGTACGCCGCGAGGTTGAACTCGTGCGCCTCTTTCTTGTAGTCAGGACGTTTCTCTTTCTTCATACTCGAATAGGCTATGTTCGCCTGGTATGCTCCCTGGCCCTTGCCCTTTTTGTCCGTCTTGAGCACGTCTATCTGCGCCTGGTTCAGGGAATAGTACTTCTTCCTGTCCCAGATCCAGCCCTCGCTCTTTTCTTCGGCAAACTGGCCCGTGACCAGCTTATCCATCAACTGCTTGGCCCTGGTAGGGTCGCCCGCCACCATAGGAGCTTTGGCGGCTGCCGTCTCAGGGTTCAAGTTCTGCATCTTGGCATTCGCGAATGCCTCGTGCCGCCACCACATCATGAACTCTATCTCAGGCTTCACCTTGAGGTTCGCTTTGGCAGTATAGGCTTCGACGGAATGCCGGTCTTTGCCCCGGTGCATCATGTCGTCGAGCGCCTGGGGGTTGGATTTGAGGTCCTGGTCGGCGATTGTGCTCATGATGGCCCATTGCGCTTTAGCGGTGTCGGAGCTGCCCAGATGTCCCTTGTCTTTATTG
This sequence comes from Chloroflexia bacterium, assembly GCA_036399775.1. Classification (GTDB taxonomy): domain Bacteria; phylum Chloroflexota; class Chloroflexia; order QHBQ01; family JADMIH01; genus JADMIH01. Next base: position 102,585 of record DASWMJ010000092.1, read on the forward strand.
GACCACTGGAGGAAGGTCTGCATGACCTTAGTTTTGTCTATCAGGTGGCCGCCTGCGAACGAGTCTTGCAGGTAGTGCTCGCCAAAGCCGGTCTTGAGCATGGCGCTGTTGCCAAGCTGGTCAGCTTTGGCGGTCTCTCCCTTGTTCCTGGCCTCTTTAGAAGCCTTGGCATCCTTTAGGGCAGCCTCATGGTATTCTTGCCAGGCGTCCCAGCTGTAGGGAGCGAAGTGGCAGGCATTGCGCTCCACCGCCGCGAAGTATTGCTCGCTTAAGCCTTTATTTTCTCCGGTGCCGGGGAGCGTCTGGGCGTTGACCTCACTTTCCTTAGTTAGTTCATACGTGGTGTCTACCCAGGCTTTGCCGGTGGGGCCTTTAGCGCCCTTGAACTCGTCGTCGTATATCGTGCCTTTCAGCTTGTTTATGTCTTGCTCGAATATCTCCTTGTATATCTTGCCCAGTTCGTTGTAGCTCTGCTCGCGCACGCCTTGCAACAGGGCCAGCACCTTGCTCTTGCGGGTGTTGGCGATTGTTTCTGGATTGCCGAAGAAGTCGGGCATGGTGTTAAGCTCGCTGTAGGCGACCACTATGCTCTCCTGGCCGGGCTGCGCGTTCTCAGCGTCGCCCTTGACCGGCATCGTTACGAAGGGCACCTGCCACTCGCCGTCTGTACCCTTTACCGGCTTGCCTGTGGCTTCACCCTTATGCGCCTGCGGATCGCTCTTCCACTTCATGAGGCGATCCATCTCTTGCTGGATAGTGTGCTTGACGCTCTTCGCCAGCGGGGAATTGAAGAGCCTGGTGCGGGCGGCAGACAGCTTCTGCTGGGCCTCTTGCAACTTCTCCGATTGGTCGGGGCTGCCTTCTTGCGCTGCGATCGCCTGGAGTCTCTCTACCTCTGCGCGCAGTTGGTTCCTCTCCGTGGTTGCTGCGCGCACTTGCGGTATCTCTTTGATCTTGCCCGGCGCGATCTGGCCCAGCGCATAGTGCTCGTAAGCAGCGTGGCGTTGTATCGGGACCACCCCACCGCGAGCAGGTGTCCTTTGGACGCTGTGATTGCACCCTGGCCCGCATGTATGTTTGTCGCCCGCGTGAGTTTGCTGGTAGGTCGCCGTGCGCTGAAGGTAGCGTTGGAGGGCGCGGTTGCCGTAGCTTTGTTGCATCTGTTGAATCATGGCGGTATGGACCGGCCCATTGCCACGCCCGGTGAGGTTAGGATGGCCCAGCAGGGAAGAGGAATATCGGGACACAGGCGCTGCGTCCTTATGCCCGCTATCAGAGTGCTCCGCGGGCTGTGTGGCGCGCTGTACTCTGTGGCGCTGCTGGTCGTGGTCCTGGCTGTTATTCGCGGGCATAGCTGTTATCTCTCCGCTCTCATATCTGCGACCGATTCTGGCTCTATTATAAACTGCACGTCAATAGGTGAGAAATCAGAAATTAGAAGTTAGAAATCAGAAATCAGAAGTCAGCTTCTTGGTCTTTTCCGCCTATATCTTCTAATTTCTAATTTGTGATTTCTGATTTCTGATTTCTAACTTCCAAAGGATTACGAATAACGGGCCTTAGTAGTAGGACCTAACTACCTCTGATGGGTGTTTGCATTATTAGAACCAGTCAGGTAAGATTAGCTTAATTGCAGATAGGCGCACCTAGACCTAACTTGCAAGCTTATCTTTGTTTGCATCAAAATCCAACAGATTGACTGCGACTCCCTCTGCCGAGCCGGGCCTTAGCGAGGTTGTCGAACGGCTGCGCTGGGTCATCGGTATACGATGGACGGTGGTGGTCGCTTTGTTGTTGGTGGGCATCATCGGGCGATGGTGGCGGCCCGACACGGGCGACACGAGCCTGGTGCATATCACCCTGGCTATCCTTGTAGGCGTCTACAACGTCTTCTACTACTTCGTCGCCCGCAGACCAAACTTCGGCACGACGCGCGCCAAGTTCATCATACGCTTCGCCCAGATACCCGTTGACCTGCTGGTCTTTACGGCCATAGTCCATTTTTCGGGCGGGGTGACCGGCCCGGTCTTCGTCCTTTACTTCCTTTACATATTCGTCGGCCTCGCCATATTGCCCCCCGTCGGCGCGTATATCGTGGCTGCCCTGGCGGCTGTCTGCTATGGCGGGCTGGCCTTGATGGAAGCTTTCTGGTTGAGACCCCAGCAAGACGCAGCGCTTGGCGCGCAAGGCGTGCTGAACGACCCTTTAGGCATCTATACGGGCTACGTGCTCACCGTTTCCGCGATGCTGATGATTATCGCCTACATCGCTAACTACTTCGCGGGGCTGCTCACCCGCGACGAGCACACGATACGCCGCCAACTGAACGAGATGAACACCCTCTACGGCTTCACCCAGACCATGTCCACCACCCTCAACAGCGAAGAGGCCGTGCGCGCCCTGGTCGCGACGGCGGTGGAGATAGAGGGCGCAAGCACCTGCTCTTTGCTCCTCCTCAACGAGAGGGGCGAGGGGGTCTTTGCCGCCGCCAAGGGCTTCACCCCTGAGCAATCGCGGCAGCTTCACAGCCGCCCTCTGCCCCCCGACCACAAAGTAGTGAAAATGCTCCTGGCCGAGGGTAGCGGCATCTACGCCCCCGACGTGGATACCATACCCGAACTGCGCTCGATATTAGCCAGCCCAGGCACCTGCTCCTTCTACGCCATCCCGACATACAGCGAAGATCGCTTGATAGGCACGCTCAATCTAAGCTTTAACCGCCCATACACCATGCCGGTGGGCCATTGGAACCTGCTAAACGCGATGACGCAGCAGGCAGCCCTGGCTATCGAGCGTGGCCGCCTCTTTAACGAGAGCCAGCGCGCAGCCAGGGAGATGACGAGCCTCTACCACGTGGGCCTTGTCACCATCTCGTCCATACAGATTGACGAAGTGCTCCACCTGATATACGAGCAGGTCAACCGTGTGGTGCACCCCGATACCTTCTACATCGCTCTGTACGATGAGGAACGAGGAGAGTTGCGCTACGACCTCTTTATCGAGCAGGACGAGTCTCTACCCCCGTTCAGGAAGCGCCTCGATAACGTGGGCATATCTAGCTGGATTATACGCAACAGAAAGCCGGTCTTCATCAGGGACCTGAACCGGGAAGTGGAGCAGCTACCCTTCGAGACTAACGTCATGGGAGCACACACGCGCTCGTCCGTGAGCGTGCCGTTGATCGCCAAGAACAAGATAGTGGGCGTCATGTCGGTGCAGTCGTTCCAGCCGGACGCTTTCGACCAGAACCACTTGCGCCTGCTCACGCTGATAGCGAGCCAGGCGGCCCTCGCGCTTGAGAACGCCACATTGCACGCCACCGTCAACGAGCAGGCCCAGCGCGACCCGCTCACGGGCGTGTACCATCACGGTACGTTCATTGATAAGCTGCACAGCGCGGTAAACCAGGCGCAGGCCGAGAAGCAGTATGTCGCGCTCATTATGCTCGATATAGACCGCTTCAAGCAGTACAACGACACCTACGGCCACCTGGTAGGCGACGACGTGCTGCGCTCTACGGTGGCGGCGATCCAGGACCACCTGAAGGGCACCGACGTTGTAGGGCGGTGGGGTGGCGAGGAGTTCGGCATCATACTGCCCGGCGTGAACCGCTCCCAGGCGAGGATAATCGCTGAGCGCATCAGGGAAACGGTGGCCCGCAACATCATGCGCGACATGCACAACAGGTCTATCCCATCTCCCACCGTGAGCCAGGGCATAGCGATGTACCCCGAAGACGCTACCCACATCGAAGAATTGATTGACAAGGCCGACTCGGCCCTCTTCCGCGCCAAAGACCTGGGCCGCAACCGCATCGCTGAATGGATAGAGATGGGTTCTACGCCCGGCACCGACCCCCTACAGCCGGTCGGACGGTAAGCGGGCGCGCAACGATGGACGTTGCCCTCGTAACCTACTCTGAACTCCCCAACCTCGCTGAAGACGACCAGCTTCTGCGTGACGCGCTACTCAGGCGCGGCCTGAGTGTGCAACCCGCCATATGGGATGACCCGCAATTCGACTGGTCGGCCCCTAAGCTGGCGGTCATCAGGTCTACATGGGACTACCACCGCCGGCTGGATGAGTTCCTGGCATGGGCAAGGCGGGCAGCACAACTTACCTCCCTCTGGAACCCTCTGCAAGCTATAGAGTGGAACACGCACAAGACTTACCTGCGCGACCTCGAAGCGCGTGGCGTGCCCATCGTACCTACCGTCTGGCTCGAAGCCGGTTCGCAAGCAAACCTGACATACATAGTCGCAAGCCGGGGTTGGCAGCGTGCGGTGGTCAAGCCCGCCGTGTCAGCATCCGCCTTCGGCACCGTCATGGTCACGCCTGACAACCTGGCGCAGGGACAGACTCACCTTGAGCAGATGCTTTCGGCCCACGATATGATGGTGCAGCCCTACATTTCGTCCGTGAACAATTATGGCGAGCGTTCACTCATGCTTATTGGGGGAGAGTTGACGCATGCCGTGAGGCGCGCTCCTGTCCTCAATGCGGCCTCAGACTCCAAGCACAAGCGGGTTATGCCTACCATAGAAGAGGCGACTCTTGCTGAAGAGATCGTCAGGGCAAGCAGCTTCTCTCCCCTGTTTGCCCGCGTAGACCTCGTGCGGGATGACGAGGGGCAGCCCCAGTTGATGGAGCTTGAGCTTGTGGAGCCTTCGCTGTTCTTCATCTTCGCGCCGGAGGCTGCGGAGCGGATGGCGGATGCGATAACCGAAAGGGTGAACGGAAGGAGAAGCAGAATGTAGGGGCATACGTGTCGTGCCCTTCTTTCTAATCCCTTACGTGGACTTCTTACGCCCTTTCAAATTACTCTCTTGGGGTGCTAGCTGCTCCACACAACAAAAAGAGCGGGTAGCAAAGAGTTACCCGCCCGACAAGCATTATTTGCCATTAATTACTCGTGTGAGCCAATCACTGAAGTGTCTTGCTATCAGTTCCAATTTAGCTTGCAATCTGACACTTACCAGCCACTCAATTGTCTTTCCAGTACCTTTCAATCGAATTGTGATATCCACCAAGCAAAAAAGCGCCAGAACCACCAAAAAGATCAAGCATGGTGAATTGTCAAAGTAGGTATCCATGTTCATTTCCTCTGAGCACAAGACTGCGAGCCGTCAGATGACACTTGACGTTGGGGCACTCGTAGCTTATACTCATTGGTGAAGGCAAAGGCCAGCCCCAAACTGGTCTAGTCTCTCTTTGGGGGTCGGAGTGCTTTGCGAGAGTGGCTCCGTCCCCTGCTTCTTTTTGCGTGTGGCTAGTTTGATTATTGGCCATCACGTGCTAGTTACCAAGAGGTAATCTTTCAGTATTCTCACCAATACCACCAACTATTCCATAGGCTACTTCCTTTTCGTTCCAGCATATCTATCAGATGCTATAAACCTCTTCTCCAATGCTGTATTCGTACTCTTCACATGTACCGCTTCGAGAAACCTATCTAGTACTATTTATTACTATAGTACTAATAGATGGGCATGGCGTCAATAGCATAAACTAACTAATCCGTTTGGGCTATAGTACTATTAGGTAGGTCTAACTGCTCATGATATTGGAGGATTGATGAGTAGTGATTTGCATGTTATTGGCTATTCTCAGGGTGCTACGCTTGACTTCCTAATAGCACGACAATATGATTGTTTGCGGGAGATGCCCCAATCACATATAATCCCAACATGACGCACTCTCCCAATGGGCACATTGAATTACCTGTAAACGCTGACGGCAAACCTTTACGTATAGGCAAGGCTGACCTGCACATGCACACCGCGCTGGGCGACGGGTTGGCGAGCGTGCAGCAGATATTCGACTACGTAGAGAACTACACCGACCTCGATATCATCGCCATCACCGACCACGACGACATCCGGGGCGCGATGCAGGCGCTCGAATTGATAGAGCGTCGCAAGTACCGCTTCCAGGTCATCCCCGGCAACGAGATCACCACGCGCCAAGGCCACCTGCTCGCCCTCTTCGTGACGCAAGAGTTCCCCATGCTCAAGTCGCTCGATTGGAGCATGAAGGCCGTGCATGAGGCGGGGGGCATGCTGATAGCGCCCCACCCCATGTCGTGGCTGACCACCTCAATACGGGAGAAGCCGTTGCTGGCGGCGCACGCCGGGCCGTACCCTTTTCACGGTATCGAGACCTTCAACCCGTCGTATGCGGGTAGGGTGGCACACAAGCGGGTCATAGAGTTGAACCAGACGATATTGCACCTGCCGGAGTTCGGCGGCTCGGACGCGCACGCCAACTCTATGATAGGCAAGGGGTACACCTCTTTCCCAGGCTCCACCATAGAGGACCTTCTACGGGCCATCAAGGAGCGCAAGACGGTGGCGGGCGGCACATTTATGAACCTGCGCGATCACGGCATCATCGCCGCGCCCAATATGTGGAAGAGCATGATAGTCCACCCCTCGTACAAGGTGAGGCGGGCGGTCAGCAGGCGATTCAAGAGCAAGGGGTAAGGCGCGTGGAGCGTGAGGTCGAAACGCTAAACATCGGCCTGGTATCTCCCTACGACTACGCAAGCCAGGGCGGCGTAACCGAACACATCAAGTCGCTATCGAAGGAATTGCGGGCGCAAGGGCATGTCGTCAAGATACTCGCGCCTTTTTCCACCGACATGGCGGACATGCCCGACGACCTCTATGCCCTCGGCGCGGTCACCCCTGTCCCCGCCAACCGCTCCATCGCGCGCATATCCCTCTCCACCGACCTGCGCCGCACGACCAGGGCGATACTCCGGACCGAGCGATTCGACGTTATCCACCTGCACGAGCCGCTCATGCCTGCCGTGCCCTGGTCGGTGCTGAGCCATTCGACAAGCGCCAACGTCGGCACGTTCCACGCCTTCGGAGAGTATTCGCCCATCTACGCAATGGGCCGCCCCCTCTTGAGACGCTACTTCAATCGCCTGCATGGGCGTATCGCCGTCTCGCCCTCTGCGTATGAATTCGTGTCGCAGTACTTCCCCGCCGAGTATGAGATCATCCCCAACGGCGTTGACGTGGCACGATTCAGTGCGCCCCAACAGCCCATAGAGTGGATGCGCGACGGCAGGCCCACTATCCTCTTCGTGGGACGCTTTGAGGAGCCGCGTAAGGGCCTACGGTGGCTGCTCATGTCCCTCCACCTCGTAGAGCCGTTCTATCCAGATCTGCGGCTGGTGGTGGCGGGCAGTGGCGACCCGGAAGAAGCGGCGGAATGGCTGCCGTTGCGCGACTACTCGCGTGGCAACAGAGTAATCTATCGCTCGGCGGGATCGGCTATGGAGGTAGAGTTTACCGGCTTCGTATCGGCCCAGGACCTGCCGCGCTACTACCAGTCGTGCGACATATATTGCGCGCCGTCTACGGGGGGCGAGAGCTTCGGCATAGTGCTTTTGGAGGCTATGGCCGCAGGCACGCCGGTGCTCGCCAGCCGCATCTCCGGCTACGCCAACGTGCTTACGCATGGGCGGGAGGGCTTCCTGGTTGACCCCAAGAACCCGGCCATGATAGCCGCAGGCATAGTGCGCCTCTTGAGCGACGCCGCCCTGCGCCGCCAGATGGGGGAGACGGGCAGGCGCACCGCCCAGCAGTTCGACTGGCCCATAGTCACGCGCCGCATCGTAGAATACTACCGGCACGTGCGCTCCCTCCCCCTCCCAGCCAAGCCTTCCCGCAAGCGCGTCTTCAGCAGCTAGCAGATACTGGCATCCTCTAACCGCAAAGACGCAAAGGAACGCAAAGTTCGCTAAGATTCTTATTATTTAGGCACACGGCGACGCATAGTCTTACCTGTAACTCTTCACATCAATACAAATGGAAACGTTGCGAACTTTGCGTTCCTTTGCGTCTTTGCGGTTAGTCGTGGATACTCGCTAGAGGGTACAAGGAGGCTATTATGATATAATATCGCCTTGTGGATAGTGTCTCAGGGTGGGAGGAGCGAATTGATAACGAAGGCGCTGCAAGAGTGGGCGCGAGGGATAGCGAAACGGGCGGCGCAGATATTCGTCAGGACGCCTATTACGCCGAACATGCTGACGTTGTTCGGCCTGGTGCTGAACATGGCGGTGGCGGCCATGCTGGCGACGGGGCACCTGGTGGCGGGCGGCGTGATGATTATCGCCGCCGGTCTGTTCGACATGCTCGACGGTGCGCTGGCTAAGATCACCAACAGGGTAAGCGCGTTCGGCGCGTTCCTCGACTCGGTGGTAGACCGCTATTCGGAGGCGGTGGTGCTGCTCGGCCTGCTACTCTATTACTACCAGCAATTGAGCATCCAGCGTCTGACTGAGGTAGTACTGATTTACGCCATCCTATTCGGCTCGGTAATGATTAGCTACACGCGGGCCAGGGCCGAAGGGCTGAACATCAAGAACGAAGTAGGGCTAATGGCACGCCCGGAGAGAATAATCCTGCTCGCGGTGGGGTTGCTATTCAACACGGTGCTGCTGATACCCGTGCTGTGGGTGCTGGCCGTCGGCACACAGATAACAGCTATACAGCGCATCGTGCACGTGTGGCTGGTGACGACGGGCAAAAAAGAGAGCAAGTAACTTACCGCCGAAAGAGCCTGAGGAGGCGCATCCAAAATGATGGCCGATCTTGCGCTTCCGGGGCGATCTCAAGGCTAACCACCTCAGTGGCCTCTACCGTAAGCGCACGCTCAGGTTCGTTGGGTGACGGTTCTTCCACTGGCAGGATTAGAGGCTCGCCATCCACCCTGAACTCGGATACGATAGCGCGCAGCCTGGTTACCTCGGCCCGCAGATCGGCGTGCTCCTGGCGTATGCGCGCCGCCCACTCCTCCCACATCCGTTCCGATGCGCGCAACCCCGCTACGTTGAACTCCAGCTTCTGGCTCGTCTTGTAAAGGAAGAAAGTCCTGTACTTGAGGGCGGAGTACATCGAGTGATAAGCGGCCAGGTCCTGCGTCAGACCCTCTATGTGCTCGGTCACCTTGGGGTCTCCCGCCGCGTAAGCCTTGTTGATTTTGTCTACTCGCAACTGCGCGTCCATGTAGCCGAGGCCCGCGAGCAGCACCGTCCGCAAACCCTCTTCGTGCTCCAGGTCGTTGAGCTTGATAAGGGCTAATATCTCCTCGTAACTCTCCTTGAGGATGTCAACCTGGAACGTGACCGCTTCCGCACCCTCAAGCAGTCTGATGGGGCGAATGGCAGAGTGGGTCGTCCCCTGTGTGCGGCGGGCGCTACCAACCTGCGGCGGTAAAGCATCGGGAGTGTCGGACATATAAACCCCCACTTCGCGAATTACGAATTACGAATTACAAATTACGAGTTGTAGTCTATCTCATAACTAATTCTACGTCATAATTTGTAATTCGTAATTCGTAATTCGTAATTACAAAGACGCCGCCAGGTCAGCCTGAACGTGCGCCTGTACAATTTCCGGGTTGAGGGAGCGGTGCTTTGAGTTGGGTTCGGACTCTACTTTTAGCTGGCCGCAGGCGGCGGCTATATCTACGCCGCGCTCTATGCGCACGGTGGTTGATATGCCCGCGTCCTCCACGATCTTCTGGAAGGCGAAGACCTGCTCTCGGGGGGTAGCTTGCATGCCTGTGCCGGGTACGGGGTTGAGCGGGATGAGGTTGACGTGGCAGAGCATACCGCTCAACAGGCCCGCAAGTTGGTGCGCGAGGTCCAGGCCGTCGTTGAGGCCGTTGATTAGCACGTACTCGAAGGTGATGCGTCGCCTTGTGACTTCGATGTACTCTTTGCATGCAGCCATCAACTCTGCCACCGGGTAGCGCAGATTCATGGGCACCATGCGGCTGCGTAGCTCGTCGTTGGGCGCGTGGAGAGAGACGGCAAGGTTGACCGTCACGTCCTCCCTGGCGAACCGCCTTATCTGGGGGGCCACGCCTACCGTCGAGATAGTGAGCCTGCGCGCGCCCATGGCGAGGCACTGGGGAGAGTTGAGCGTTCGAATCGCGCCCCACAGGTTCTTGTAATTCACCAGGGGTTCGCCCATGCCCATGAAGACGATGTTCGTAACCGTGTTGATCTCGCGTGATGCCTGCCCTGCGCCGTCAGCATCGCCTACGTGCCAGGCGTCGGCATCCACAGGGTTGGAGCGCCTTCTATCCGGTTGCGTTCCGGATGGTTTGCCCTGGTAACGCGCGCCCCGTTCTACCAGGGGGGCCGGGCGGTGCGGGTGCTCGCGCAGCCACCTGTTGAACCATACTACCTGCTCAAGTATCTCGCCGGTAGTAAGATTGCGCGTGAAGCCCATCTGCCCGGTGGCGCAGAATGAGCACCCCATGGCGCAGCCGACCTGCGAGGAGACGCATACCGTAGCACGGTCGTAGTAGAGCATCAGCACGGCTTCAACTGTATTGCCATCGCGCATCTTCAGCAACACCTTGCGGGTAAGCCCGTCGGAGGAAATCTTCTGGGCTACCAGTTCCGCCGAGCCAATCTTGAGGTTTTCCGCCAGCCTGGTACGCAGTTGGAGGGGCAGGTTGCTCATCTGTGAGAAGTCGGTCACCAGCCCCTTGTAAAGCCAGTGGAGCACCTGCCTGGCGCGATATGCAGGCTCGCCCCACTCAGCCAGGCGCGCGACCAACTCTTCCGGGCTGAGGTCGTACACGTTCGGCCTGGCGTCTCGTGGTTGCAGGTTTATCGCTATCGGGGCGGCGGTAGGGTTCAACATTAACCAATTATACCAAGTTCGGGAAGCCTGTTAAAAGGCGAAACATGGGACATCCCGAATTTTTATTTGTGCCTGCCTCATGCGCACAAGTACCCGTACTCCCCTCCTCGCACGCGGGGAGAGACTGTCAACCAAATGAACAAAGCAGAAACGGGGCGGCGCAGCCGCCCCGTTTCTGCTTTGTTCATTTGGCTGAACTCAGGATATTAGGCTGGAACAATCGTATATTCGGAACGACTCATGTCCCTTTTCTTTACCCTGTGAGGTTGTTAGTCGTCGCTGCGGCCCATGCCTGACACCAGCATCACGTAGTAGAGCAGGTTCAGTATCGAGACCGCCAGGCCCGCCACGTAAGTGAAGGCGGCGGCGTTGAGCACTGCCCTTGCCTGCCCGTACTCGGTGCGGTCCACCATGCCGGTGTTGGTGAGTAGCTTCATAGCGCGAGAGCTAGCGTCAAGCTCTACCGGCAGGGTGAGCAGGGCGAATAGTGTGCCCAGCGCGAAGGCCGCGACACCCAGCCAGGCCAGTCCTGTCAGGCCCAACACTATGCCGAGTATGATCAGTATCCAACCGAAGTTGGAGCCGAGGTTGGCGGCAGGCACCAGGGCGGTCCTGGCACGCATGGGGGCGTAGCCCTGGGCGTCCTGCACGGCGTGTCCTGCCTCGTGCGCCGCTACGCCTATGGCCGCTACCGAAGCGCCACCGTAGACGGTGGGCGAGAGTCGCAGCACCTTCTGGGTGGGGTCGTAGTGGTCGTCCAGGTCGGGGCTTGAACCGCTCATCAGGCTGCGCCCGTGAGGCTGGGTCGGCTCGACCGGCACGTTGTACAGGCCCGCGCTATCGAGGATGCGGCGTGCTGCCTGCGCGCCCGTTATGCGCTGCATGTTGGGTATCTGCGACGCCTTCTGGAATGCGCTCTTGACCCACCACGAGGCGAGCAGCATGAGCAGCATAGCCGGCACCATCACGAAGATGATATACCTGAAATCAAAGAACATTTTTGCAAACTCCTACGAGATATTACACCAATGAGACGGTCGTCGGTCGTCTCTGCATATTATACGCAAAATCCGCGCCTGTGGTTACACGATTTCCTGAAACCTGAAACCTGATTATTGAACCACAAAGACACAAAGAACACAAAGTTCGCTAAGATTTTTTAGGGTTGCGTTTTACGTTTCACGCGTTCAATGCTGGATTGAATCTTGATAGCAAGAACGGTTCCAGGGGGAACTCCGTTGGCTCGTTCAGCAAGAGAGAGGCAAGGAGCGCGCCGATTAGGGGAGCGAACTTGAAGCCGTGCCCGGAGAAGCCTGCGCCCATTACTACGTTTTCCAGGCTGGGGAAGCGGTCCAGGATGAAGTCTTCATCGGGTGTCATGGCGTACATGCACATGCGGGATAGCTCGACTGTACCCTGGGCGGCGCGTGGTATATAGGTGGCTAAGAGGGACATTACGAGTTGGGTGAAGTCTGCGTCGGGCGTCTGCACAACGTTGGGGTCTATCACCGGGCCGGGGCGGTGTACGGAGGCTTTGAACAGGCCGGAGGCATCGAGTGGGAAGCCGTAGAGGTCGTGGTCGAGGTTGAGGAAGACGGGGAAGGGGCCAGGCGCGAACTGCCCAGGCAAGCCGCTTATGTAGACCACCTGCTGTTTGTTGGCCGTGAATGGGAGCGTAAGGCCAAGCTGGGGGAAGAGTTTCGCGCCCCAGGCTCCGGCGGTGAGGGCCACGTATGATACCGTGACCACATCTCCACCTTCCAGGTAGACCTGCGTTTGCCCGCCCTTTTCGAGCAGGCCCGTAACATGCGAGTGTTCGCGTATCTCGCCACCCATCTCCCGCACTCGCGAGGCGAAGGCCGCCACGCAATTCGACGCCCGCAGGAAGCCGCCTTCGGGATTTATGGTGACATAGCCTATGTCCGCCACAGCGAATTGCGGGTAGAGTCTGCACAATTCTTCCGGGGAGACTTCGCGTATGGGGATGCCCAGCTTGATGAGCGTCTTGTAGGAGAGGTGGGCATAGGACGAGTCGCCCCGGCCCCACGACACAACCCCGCAGTTGGCGTACAGGTCCGCCCCGCTTGCCGCTTCGAGGTCGCGCCACATTTGGATGGAGCGCCCCACCATGCGAGAGTATAATTCGCTCTCGGCATATTCGTACCGGATGGCCTTCGTGTTGTCCGTAGACGCGGCGCGGTCGTGCCCCACCTCGTACCGCTCAAGCACGAGCACCCGCTTTACCCCTCGCTTCAGCAGCGCGTAGGCGGTAGCCAGTCCCATGATTCCCCCGCCCACTAGGACGGCATCGTAATGCATAATTGCCTGTCCTTAGAATAATAGATTGTTCGACACCTATTCTATACGGTTTAGCCCAAAACAAAAAGGATAAGTTCAGATTTACCATAAGGAATACCTTATCCGCACGCCCCAAATGTGGTAGTCGTTATTCAGCCTATATTCTTTTGAGTACCCTCTGAGGGTCCAGTTGCTGATTGCGATTGTCAGGGTGCGTCACTCTGCGAAGTCTTCTTGAATCTTGCAACACAGTCTGTTGACCAACATTGCTACCATACAACTGACTATTGACAGCACTGGTATACTTTATGAACCGACCTTCTAAAAGCGGAGAAAATCCGTTTGGTTACCGAGGAAGAGCGGAGAGGAGGTAACAGTATAAATGTCATCGTTGCGTTGTGATGTTGCTATAGTAGGAGGTGGCTGCGCTGGTCTATGGTTGGCTTTTTGGTTGGCACAGCATAAGATCTCTTGTATAGTGCTCGATATAGTGGACGAGCGATCAAGAGGGTTTGCCTCTTATGCCTCCACCCGCAATCAAGGCTGGCTTCAAAGTGGCGCGTTCTATCTGGCTATAAACGATGTGGACAGAGAGGCGGCCATCGCTTGCCGCGATGGTTATCATTTTGTAAAGTCTTTTGCTCCCGAGGCCCTCCTTCCAAAAGTACCGTGCTATTACCTGTTTGAAGATGAACAGGACCGGAATGATGTTGTGGAGAGTTGCGGTTTCCTAGGTATTCATGCACGCAAAATCAAGGATATGGACGACGTACATAAGCGTACCTCTTTATTAGTCGGTTCTAGATTGGTGTATGCTGCCGAGCTGTTTGATTGCCCAATGGATACCACAAGATTGCTCACCATACTGGTCAGACAACTGCACGGTATGGGCGTCCAGTTTATGTCTGTGCCGAGTTTGGACGCCTTGTCAGCCACATGGGACAAGCGCGGTTGGAGTCTCAAGCTCGACGCAGCTCCTCTTCTCCAAAGCAAAGCGGTTGTATTGGCCAGTGGCGTCCTCATCCCGCGTCTCTTGCAACGATTTCTAATCAATAACCCAGTTGGGGAAAATGACTACGTGCTGAAGAAGATCCCAGTATTGGTTATGAAAGGCGATGTTAGCAAGGCGATGCTATTAACTCCGAAAGTTAGTAGTGGCCCACAGCTTGTACCCTTTGCAATAGATGGCCCCATCAAAGGTGCGACAGTTTGCTTATTGCGTGTGGACACAGAGATTAAGGACCCAAGCGACCAGTCACTCCCTCCAAGCAACGCTAATGGAAGTATAGAAGAGCATGCCAGGCAGCTCCTGCGATGGTTTCCCGGCATCCAATCGCTGGTCAGCCCCCGCAAGAGAAACACGATCATGGCACACTTCTATGTTTGCCAGAAGCTTCAACTGGGCGCAAAATTGGAGAAGGAGCAAGGTGATAGCACGCATGTGAGCAGAGGCCACATATGGATGCCATATTCACCCTACTCCGATGCACCACCGAGTCTCTTCGCTTTCTACCCAGGCAAGTTCACTGCGGCACCTATTGCAGCTTGGAGATGTGCAGGAGACCTTGAGGCCCTTATGGGATGGACGAACCGCGCTTCCAAGGTATTGGAAGCTAGCGAGTTTCTCCCTGTTGTTGCCAAACAGAGATACTATGATCAGTCACTTTATTACATGAGAATGAACGGGAGAAGGCTGGTCTTTACTCGGAAATAGCTTCGCAAAACGGTACGATTAGAGTGGATCTCGGGAAAGGCCGATCTCACGGTGTTCGTGGTACCTCATTAGGGCGGCCGCTATGTGGGCCTGTAGGTCAACTTGGGATATGGACTGCGTGTCGATGTTGGCAGCGATAAGCTCTTCTTCGAACAGTTCAATGCTCGTACCTTCTCGTACGACTGCATTCGTGCTAGTCTTCAATTTATCCAACCACGCGCGAAACTGAGCTGACTCGAGCACCGCTTGGAAGAGAATCTCATCATCGTTGGTCGCCGAAGACATGTTATAAGGCTCACTGATGCTCTGCGCTGGATCTAACTGGGTAGGGATAAGGTACTTCTCTAACGCATAACGTATGGCGTAGGCCACGCCGTCTTGCTTTCGTGAACGCTCAGTACCGTCTGCGTTTCGGCTCTCACCGAGCCATGGGGATTGCTTCCTCAAAGTATATGCTTCCTGGAAGCGTAGCAAAGTGGATGCGTAATGGGGAGACTCGAGCATCCTTTCAAATGCCCTCTTCCACTTCGATGCAAAAGGACCCCGTGCTCCTGGTTCGTTTCTCCCTGCTTCATTGTGTGGGTTCCCGACCTCCGCACGATTTCCTTGTGGCATAGGTTCAACCTCCTTTGGGGTTCACTTCTCTCCGTTTTTGCAAATCAAACTCCTGGCTGCACATAAGTGTGATTGCCAGATATGAACTTCGATTCTCTAGGCCTGCCTATAAGAATAAATTATTATATCACGCATATGTGGGAAGGTGCAAAAGAATAGGTAAATACAATATATATGTAAAGTTCATTATGCTGTTAATAACGCTTATCCACAAACCACGACTAGCCTCGACCTTGACAATGGGGGGGTTTCCCCCTAATATTGGGGTAAGGGTTAGCATTATTAAGATATTTGCATTAATAGCGCTTCGATTATTCTGCTTATTGTTACGCTGAGGCTTTTGAGCCATAGGTGGTAGTGATGGATGAACTTCTTATCGAACTGAAGCCAAGCGAACTTTCGGTATTGATGTTAGTGGCCAAGGGCTATACTAACAAAGGAATAGCCGAGGAGATGCATTTGTCTCCGAAGACTGTTGAGCACATGTTAGGTAATTATGATGCTCGTCGCGCTATCTACCCCAAAATTGGGGTATGCAATCGTGCCCAAGCTGCTGCTTGGTACATCGAAAAATTCGGTCTACCTGGGAGCGAAATACCCCCAACTGTGAGTTCTAGTAGTCTTGTGGATATAGTCGCTACGTCTCCCTATTTCTTAGCTCAGACAAACGATACGGTTGAGACCCTATACAAAGTTAGGCTGCATGGCAATCCTCAACTCGCTATAGACCTGGCTAATACCGCTACTATGCGCATTCGAGATGTACTACGACGTGTGTCTTCTATAGCCTATTGTAGACCGTTATATCGAGACTTGGCTCTGATAATGTTAGAGCAGGGGAGAGCATATCGGGAGATCGCCTCCCATCACGAGGTATTGCCGGTTGCATGGCGTATCACTAGAGAAGTGCGTTTGATCGCAAAGGAGTACAGTGACAAAGACCTCTGGGCACTCGCGGATTGTCATATTGCTGATGCCTACTATATTTTGGGTGACGCTTATAGTAATAAGGCGGCTAGGGAAGGGACGGCATTTACTAAACAAAGTGATCATGCATCTCAAGCTGTTAAGTGCCTTTCATCCTCCGTTCACTATCTTACACGTGCACTAGAGGCACTAATCAGTACAGATAGCCAGCTATGGGCCTTGCGTACGCTTGCAGTCAGTTGGGCATATCTAGATGAGGACAGACGGTTTGAGGCTGTGGTAGCTAAGGTCAAATCGATTATTGAAAATGGCGCATTCTCTAGGATAGACGAAGTTTGTGCTGTATTGGAAGGAATAGCTAGAGGTTACAGTATTCTGCGCAGACCGGAAGCGAGTCTCTTGGACTTAGAGCGTTCACTTGAACTCTACAGCAAACTGAGGATGAACAAGGACCATTCTCCTTTCTTGGGTACTCAGCAAAGTCGTACACATATTGAGCTAATATTGGCCGCTAAGCCCTTAGACAGGGACGAACTAGAGCGGGTCGGCGTGCCAGCGATCGAGATAGCGAAGGAACATAACTATCAAAGGCATGCTCATTATATGAACCGATTACTGGAGCGCGCTCTATAGAGATAGCGAAGTACAAGCAAAGTAGTCTGATGGATTCACTGGGTTTTGTTACAAGCATCAATGTGCATTCGAGTTCGCATTTCTATTTGTTGCTTTCGCTGAACTATTACAACCTAGATATGCAATCTGCTTGAATGTTGTACCAGGACCGCTTGTATCATACGTAAACCATGATAAATAATACTCTATGAGCGACACTTTGCAACGCGACAGTCCGGAGACAGAAGAGCTACAGGCAGGCCAGGAGGCCGCGCCGCGCAATGCATGGTGGCTGGTCACGCGCCGCAGACGCACAGAATGGCAGACCCTCACCGCAACGGGCCTCGCGTCGTTCACCGGGCGGCCCCGCGCTCACTATGAAGCGGTGCGCCCAGGCGACCCGGTCTTCCTATACGTCTCCAAGCCCGACCACGCTATCCTCGCGGTAGGCGTGGTGACGGAAGGCACAAAGGCCAGGGTGCAGGACGAACAGGCGGGGGAGGCCGTTCCCGGCGGCGAGGTCGAGCCGCAGATAGAGGTGCAGATGGCGTTCGAGGTGCCGAGCGCGCTCTCCTGGCGCGACATCCTGGCGGTGCCCGCGCTGGCAGGCGCGGAGCCTGTGAAGCAGAGGAGCAGCGGCACCCTATTCGCGCTCACGGACGACGAGTACAAAGCGTTGCAGGCGCTCATCATCGTCCGCAACCCGGAGCTTGCAGGCGCTTTCGCGGCGGTAGACTCCGGGGCCATACTGAGCACGCCGGAACCGGACGAGGCGCACGCCCCACGGGCCGCGTTCGTTTCGGGAACGGTAAGAGAGGACAACGAAGAGTACCTGCCTGCCGCGCCAGGCTTCCGCGCCCTCAGGCCCATACGCAGCCTTGCCGAGCTACAGTCGCTCACGGGGCTGCCATGCGAGATGCTGGAAGAAGCACGCGATCTGCTGGAAGATACGGGGCAGATCGTGTTGAGCGGCCCGCCCGGCACAGGCAAGACGTGGCTGGCGCGCGGCCTCGCTACTTACGTGGCGGGCGACCCGGCTCGCGTGCAGGTGGTACAGTTCCACCCCGCGACCACATACGAAGACTTTATCGAGGGGTTGAAGCCGAAGGTTGACGCCTGGGGGCATGTGACTTACGCCATCGTTCCGGGCCTGTTCGTGAGGCTGTGCCAGGAGGCGCGATACGACCCCAACCACCATTACGTCCTGGTCATAGACGAAATCAACCGCGCTCCCCTGGCGCGAGTGTTCGGGGAGTTGCTGTACGCGCTGGAATACAGGGGGCCGCAGGGCGCGGTAGAGCTTTCGGTGTCGGCTGGGATGGAGCAGGCGGAGCAGACGTTCTTCGTGCCTGAGAACGTGCTGATAGTCGCCACCATGAACAGCGCGGACCGCAGCCTGGCGCTGGTGGACTACGCCCTGCGCCGCCGCTTTCGCTTCGTAGAGCTTGAGCCGCACGCGCAGGTGCTCGACGCGTGGCTTGCCAGGCATGGCGGAAGTAAGGAGGCGCGCCGCGTGGTGTTGGACCTCTTCGAGAGGGTGAACACCCGTCTAACCGAATCCCTTGACCCCGACCACCGCCTCGGCCACAGCTACTTCATGCTCGACCCCCTGAACGCCTCTACCCTGGACCGCCTGTGGCGCACGGCGATAAAGCCCCTTATAGCAGAGTATTTCATCCCGCCTGCTGGTGAGATTGACGAATATCAGGACCTTTTCATCAAAGCGGTCCGAGCGCTGAGTGGCGAGTGACGAGGGGCGAGGAATCAGGAATCAGGCATCAGGGATCAGGGATCAGGCGATTGCCGCGCTAATGGAATTGTTTCAAGGGAAGCAGACCATGTGTCTTTGTCATCCTGAACGAAGTGAAGGATCAGCTAGGGAGAGATAGTCAGGGAGGATGATCCTGAACGAAGTGAAAGATGATAAGGGTTACTTTTTTCTCTTACCTGATACAATTTTGTTAGCGAAGCGTTGGACGGTATGACATACTTGTCTATCTATGATGCCGCCAAGTGGTGAAAATGCTTACGAATAAAAACTCAGCACTCAGCACTCCACACTCAGCACTCGTACTCAAAGAGTTTGAGGCGTGCGAGGTAGAACTGCCGAAGGAGATATATACCCTCCTGCGTAGCCGTTACGCCAGGCAGTTAGAGGTAGCTCCCACCGATAAGCCAGGCGTCTACAGGCTCGCTGTGCGAGACCACGTGGGGCGCGTCAGCTTGCCGGGTGGGGGGATGCTGGTGATACAGCCGAAAGTGGGGGTGGCAAACCTTTTTTACATGCTGTGCGCCGACGCATCGCTGGCTAACTTCCACCCGCCACCCATCGGCCTGGATGAAAACCCGGACATCCTCGGCTTCGTGATTGCCGCCCTCGTCAAAGGGGTCGAACGGCTGCTCATCAAAGGGCTATATAGGGAATACGTGCCCCAGGAGCAAGACCTGCCTTTCGTGCGAGGGCGCATCGTGCTGGGAGAGCAGCTACGCCGTCACAGAGACCTGAAGCACCACCACGTCTGCGCCTATGCCGACCTCACTGCGGACACAGCCGAGAACAAGGTGCTGGCTGCCACCCTACGCTACCTGCCCGCCCTCCTGCAACCACGCGGCGAGAGCGAGTTAGCGAAGCGGGTGCGCTGCCTGCTGATGCGCTTCGAGGGGGTGAACGCGCCCAGTCGCGGCGCAGCTATAGCACTACTTAGAACGGTAAGATTGCACAGGCTAAACGCGGAGTATGGTCCTATACTGAACCTGTGCCGCCTTGTCCTCCACCACCTTACTCTCGACGAAAATGCAGGGCCGCACGCCTTTGCTTCTTTCCTGGTGGACATGCCGCGCCTCTTCGAGAGCTTCGTGACGGAGCGACTGCGCGCCCTCCTGCCTCCGTATGGGTTGAGAGTGGTAGCGCAACGCCACGACTACCTGGACGAAGAGAGGCGGGTGGGTATTAGGCCCGATATCTTGGTGTACAGGGCGCATGAAACGGAGCCTGCGCTGGTGCTCGACGCCAAATACAGGCAGTTGTACGCAAGCGAAAGCGATTTGGGCCGCGATTTATACCAGGTTAGCGCATACCTGGACAGGTACGGGTTGAGCCGGGGCGTGCTGGTCTACCCGCAATTTGAGCGAGTAGAGCACGCAGAGCTAAAGCTGCGCGGCACCCCTAAGCGCCTCCACCTGGCCACCCTCAACCTATCCGCGCCAAACCCGGAGCAGCTAGAGCAAAGCTGCCAGCAGCTTGCGAACTTAGTTATGAATTTTGAGTTATGAGTTATTAATGCTTGCTCTACAAAGAAGAGTCCGAGTGCCACCGATGCCCCAACTCAAAACTCATAACTCAAAATTCATAACTTCCGAAAGGGGGGTATAATTGGGTATGCATGCAACCTGGGGAATGGTAGATAGTTAAGAGATACGTGAGCGCGAACACTTTTGTGGGGGCTAGCACGCAAGTCAGGCGCGGGCTGCGCGAGGTAGCAAGACTGGCCGCGCTGCCCCAACCCTGGATGTGGGTGGCGACCATCACCATCCTCGGCTTTTTGATGCGCCGCTACCACCTGGGCAACGAATCGTTGTGGTTCGACGAGGCCGACATAGTATGGCGCGCCCGCCAGCCGCTCGACGTGCTGGCGCAGGGATTCCTCGAAGCGGGGGAAAACGGGCCGCTCTACACGCTTATACTCCACTACTGGATGGCGCTATTGGACGCGGTGCCGCCGGTCGCTGAGGCACTCCACCTGCTCTTCGGCGTGAGTTACGAAGCCCCCGTGCGTGGATTGTCGGCCATATTTGGCACGGCGGCTATCCCCCTTATGTACGCGCTGGCAAAGCGGGTCGGCGGGCACTGGCTGGGTATCGCGGCAGCTATCCTCATCACCATCAACCCCTTCCACATCTGGCACTCGCAGGACGCCAAGATGTACACCATGCTGGTGATGATGGCGCTGGCAAGTACGCTGTTATATATGCTCGCGCTTGAGCGTGGCACCCCCCTGCTGTGGGCAGGCTACGTAGGCGCTACCTGGATAATGCTCACAACGCACAGCATGGCCGGGCTGGTATTGCTGGCGCAGTTGGTCAGCACGCCCTCTCTGCTCAAGAATCTCAAACCACCTGAGGGCGAAGAAGATGCGCCTCCAGGCAATACGCGCCGACGGTGGTGGCTCGGTTGGGGCTGGGCCATGCTGCTGATACTCGGCCCGGCCTTCCCGATCGTGTGGCTGCGCTTCGCAGCCGTAATCACCGACACCGTGAACGTAGGCTGGGACGCGCCCGCCAGCCTCACTGACATCTTCGGCACTATGTTTGTCACCTTCGCAGTCAATCGCGCCCCCCAGCCTTGGGAAACGATAGGCGCGCTGGCGATGGCAGCCCTCGCAACCCTCGGATTTCCGATTTTGGATTTTCGATTTTCGATTTTATCCAAAGTCTCGCGTCTTTGGGCCAAAGTTCAAGGTCTAGAGCCGTCAATCGAAAATCCGGGTGCCCTCTGGGCGACGAAAATCGAAAATGGCCCATTAATAGTGGCGCTGTGGCTGCTGCCGATCTCGGTCTTCTGGCTTGTTACGCTCAAGGTGCCTATCTTCCAGGTGCGGTATATGATTATGGCGTTGCCGCCCTACCTTATCCTGGTGGCGCTGGGGCTGTTCGCGTTGAGGCGCATACATCCACTATTGAGCATGGGCGCTGCCGGGCTGCTTGGGGTCGTGACGTTTGTGGCGCTCGCAGGGGTGAATTACGCGCCGACTGTGCAGAAGGAAGATTGGCGCGGGGCGATGGTCTATGTTCAGGACCATATTCGCCTTCGGGATGTCATGGTGGTCTCTCCGGGCTACTTGAAGTCGGCGGTGGAGGTGTATTACAAGCCGGGTGGGCCAGGGCTGGTGCCGGAGCGCCCCATCAGGACTATACCCAGCCTCGAAACGGAGGGCTTTGGGGGTAACGAACTTAATTATGCCCTGAGGGACATAGCAACGTGCAACGAGAGGGCATGGGTGATTATCTCGCCGCCGCGCCAGGTAAAGGAAGACCCCGAAGATCTGGTGCTGCAATGGTTCCAGTACAACTGGCACACCTTCGACACAAGGGAATTCAACGGCGTGACGGTGTACGGCATCTCGTTCAACGGCCAGCCCGATTGCTGGTTCCCCCCGCCCGACTACCGAGAGCCTCACACCTTCGAGAACGGCATGCAGTTCAAGGGCTATATCTACGAATGGCGAGACAACGACGATACGCCCACGCAGCCGGACGCTTCTTTCCTGCCGCTGACGATGTACTGGAACTCCAATCGTAAGATCACCGCCGACTACGTTATTCGCATCAAGGTGAAGGACCCGTCGGGCAAGGTTGTGATTGACGAGGCGCTGGGCCCACTCAACGGCTACTGGCCTACCTCCCAATGGCCCGCGAACACCGACATAATAGACTACCGCGACCCGCGCCTGCCCGGTGGCCTCCCCGCAGGCGATTACACTGTGAGCCTGCAAGTCTACCCGCAGGGCCAGCCTGACAAACCCCTCAAGCTGGAAGACGGCAGCACAGAGTTGGTCTTCAAAGAACCCCTCAAGGTAGTACCCTGGCGACCGTAGACGGAAATATTGAATTATAGTGCTGGCGTTGCACATCGAGCGTACGTATTCAGAAAGCAGTGTAGGGGCGAGGCATGTCTCGCCCCTACACCTAATCTGAACGCTTACATTTGGAATTCATCTATACTTCTTCTAGAGCGAGCAAGGCGAGGGCGAGATTGGCGGCGTAAGCGATGATGCCAAACCTGCCGTCGCGGAGGGCGCGCCTCGCTTCGGCTATAGGCACCCAGTTCACGTGGAAGGCTTCCAGGTCGTCGTGGTCTGGCATGGCGATCTGGGCGACGTTGCGTGCGAGGAAGAAATGGGCCACGCTTGCCCTGCGATTAGCGTCCACGACGAAGCTACCGAGCGGCTGCCAGTCGCCGCCTGCGTAGCCCGTTTCTTCGAGAAGCTCGCGCCGGGCTGCGGACATCGGTTCTTCACCCGGTTCGAGGTAGCCACCCACCACCTGCCAGCTTGAGCGCCCCGCGCCATGCTTATAGCCTTCCAGGACCATCACTTCGCCCGCTTCGTTCAGGGCCACGACGTTCACGTAGTCGCGCAGATGGACTATAGGCCAGCCGCTTATAACCCGGCCATCTGGGAGGCGGACTTCTTGCATTATTACGGTGATGTAGGGATGTTGCAATGCTACTTCGCTTGAAAGTACCTCCCAGGTCTCTTCGGGCATAGCTCGGTTCGCTCCTTACGCATGGGTCGGAAGATGGTGTCCGGGGCTGTTGGTAATTCGCCCGGATAGTTTAGCATGTTTGCAAGGTCTCTTGCCCAGACTATATATGCAACAAATCGTATCTGTCGAGCGTATTCATTATAAGAACAGGACGCGGCCCTGCTAAGAGGTTTCAAACAAATAGAACCCAAAACGCAATTGCACCGTTAACAATAATAGAGAGCCGTTTAGCCCATTTGGGCACGCACATATAGCCAGCAAATACCTGTGGAAAACATTGCCATAATTCGGGGGCAAGTGCTATCATAGGCTTAATCTGATAAGCAAAGGGCCGGTCCCCATCCAGGGACACCACAACGGCGTCACCCTGTCCCCAGAGCGAGCTGGCAACGGCCCTGGGGACACTTTGCATCCCAGGGGAGCGCTTTGACCCCCTCCTGTGCGCCGCGAAGGGCTATCCTTCTATGCGCCGATTCCAAAAACGACTTACATTCCACGCGGCACATTACGTTCTACGCAGACAGAGCAGTCGTACCTCACCAACCCCTTCCGTCGCTGTTTGACGGGCATTCTCAACACTTTCAGCTTAGCGGCGCACCCAGAGCAAGCCCAATTTGCTCCTTTTGAGTCTACCCAATTCAGGATAAAAAATGCCCGACATGCGCGACGACTGCGGCGGACCTATCCTGGCACACCGGAAAGGATGGCTGGTATGGACCTCATCAAGAAGCTAGAAGAGTTCAGGGCGCAAGAGCAAGCCCTGTCATGGGAAGGCACCTTCGCTGACTACTTCGAAATAGTCAAGGGGAACCCCAGGGCGGCCCAACTCGCGCATGCCCGCGTCTTCGACATGATCATGGCGGCGGGGGTGGAGCCTGGCAAGGGAGGAGTGCCCCACTACCACTTCTTCGACAACGAGATTTTCGGGTTAGATCGGGCGTTGCAACAGGTGGTCGAGTATTTTAGCTCGGCTGCCCAACGCCTGGAAGTACGCAAGCGCATACTCTTGCTCATGGGGCCGGTGGGCGGCGGCAAGAGCACGATAGTCTCCCTGTTGAAGCGAGGCCTGGAGGCTTACACCCGTTCCGACGCAGGGGCTATATACGCTATCGCGGGGTGCCCGATGCACGAAGAGCCTCTGCACCTGATCCCCAATGAACTACGCGGCGACTTTATGCGCGAGTACGGCATCTACATAGAAGGTGACCTCTGCCCCCATTGCCGCTTTGAATTGGAGCATACCTACAATGGGCATATTGAGCAGGTGCCGGTGAGGCGCATAGGATTCTCGGAGAAGAAACGGGTGGGTATAGGCACGTTCACGCCCTCCGACCCAAAGAGTCAAGACGTTAGCGAGCTTACCGGCTCGATAGACCTATCTACGATAGGGGAGTATGGCTCAGAGAGCGACCCACGAGCTTACCGTTTTGACGGTGAGCTAAACATTGCTAATCGTGGCCTGTGTGAGTTTGTAGAAATTTTGAAGACGGACGAGCGGTTTCTATACGTGCTGCTAACCCTGTCACAAGAGCAGAGTATTAAGACAGGGCGTTACTCGATGATCTACGCTGATGAGGTGCTGGTTTCTCATACTAACGAGACTGAATACACTGCATTTGTGGGCAACAAAAAAAGCGAGGCGTTGCAGGACCGCATCATCCTGGTCAAAGTGCCTTATAACCTCCGCGTTGGCGATGAAGTGCGTATCTACGAAAAGCTAATCAGGCAGAGCGCGCTACAGTCGGTGCATATCGCGCCCCATACCTTGGAGGTGTCGTCTATATTCGCGGTCCTAACAAGGCTGGAGCCAAGCAAGAAGGCGGGCATCAGCCTCATGAAGAAGCTCAAGCTGTACAACGGTGAAGAGACGGAAGATCTGAAGCAGAAGGACCTCAAGGAATTACAGGAGGAGTCGGATCGCGAGGGCATGGACGGCATCTCTCCACGATACGTCATAAACCGGCTATCCGGCGCGCTCGTTAAAGAAGGCATTACGTGTATCAGCCCAATAGATGCCTTGCGCGCACTACGCGACGGCCTTGAGCAGCACACTTCCATATCGAGGCAGCAGCGCGAGCATTACCTGAACCTGATAGGGGAGGCCCGCAAGGAGTACGACGATATAGCCAAGCGCGAAGTGCAGAAAGCCTTCGTCTACTCGTTCGAGGAGTCGGCCCGCACGCTCCTGAACAACTACCTCGATAACGTAGAGGCGTACACCAACAAGCATAAGATGCACGACACACTGACGGACGAGGAGCTTGAGCCGGACGAGGGGCTGATGCGCTCCATAGAAGAGCAGATAGGCATAGGAGATACCTCCCGTAAGGCGTTCCGCGAGGAGATACTCATCCGCATCTCCACGCTGGCGCGGCGCGGCCAGCAATTCGACTACACGTCGCACGAACGACTGCGCGAGGCCATCGAGAAGAAGCTCTTCGCCGATCTGCGCGACGTGGTGAAGATTACCACGTCATCCAAGACGCCCGACCCTGAGCAGCTACGCCGCATCAACGACGTAGTAGACCGCCTCATCACCCAGCATGGCTACTGCGCGTCGTGCGCCAATTCCCTGTTGCAGTATGTAGGGTCGCTGCTAAATAGATAGTATGGTCGGGACGAGGCTCGTAGGGGCATAGCTCAGGGGAGGTAATTAGTATGCAAGTTCGCTGGACTGTGTGGTTGCTGGTCATCGGGCTTGCGCTGCTCGTGCTACCTCTACCTGTGCGAGCAAGTTCCCAGGTACCTCTTCGCTGCTGGGAATATCCTATCCTGGACTTCGCCGAGGATAAGTCGCTGGGACACACTATCGTCTTTGAGAGCGTGTCTGAGAAGAGTATCGGACCCAACGAACCATACTGGGAAGCACACCCGTGCATGCTCAAGTACCAGTTCAGCGGTTATCCTTACCCGAATGCGCTTGGCCTGGGCCCTACAATCTACGTGATACCCGTCAGGGACACCTATGCATCGCTCTATCCCCATGAGACTTACGATTCCTGGCTGGGGAAGGTACAGGCTTTGCGCGATGTGTTGAGCAAGCGTCCAGCCTGGCAGCCGCCCACCTGGCAGTCGGGAGAGGTCGTGCCAACCGCGCCATTGTTGCCGGTGGTGAATGCGGCCAATGTGTACCTGGCGGGGCAAAAGTACATGTCGTTTCGTAATGGCTCCGGGGTGAGGTACATTTCCGAGATCACACAGGACGCTTCCGCGCCATCCCGCGACGACACCTCCTATATGTTCCAGGGGATCGTGGAGACGGACTACCAGGGACGGCACTACTCTTATTACATTTCGGCGGTGTTCCCTGCGTGGCTGGCCCAACCCACTGCGTATCCTTCGTCTACGGATAACGCAACCCTGGCTCAACTGCTCACCAAAGAGTTAGGGGAGGCACGCCCGGCAGGCTTCAACCCCGACCTCGACAAGCTGGACCGTCTGGTTTCCTCGTTTGCGATACTCTACCCTCTGCCGCTCGCAGACCCACCGGGAATGCCCGATGCGGGTTCCGGGAGCATGGTAGGCCCGGCTGGTGCGGCGGCCTTCATTACGGTTTTGGCCTTGCTGGTGGCGGGAATGGCCCTCCGATTCTCTTCTCAAAGAAGTAGCAGACGTTCGCGCTAACCGCACCCTCACGGTGAAAACCCTTACGCTTTGCTTTCGCTCTTTACTCTTTAGAAAGACACTACTATGGATAATACCAACTCGCAAACTCCCCTCATGTCCATCTCCCACCATGACTGGTCTCTCCACCGCAAAGGGCCGTTGGACCAGCAGCGCCACAAGGAGCGCATCAAAGAGGCGATAAAGCAGAACCTGCGACATATCGTGTCGGAGGAGAATATCATCCTGTCCGATGGCAAGCGGGTTATCAAGGTGCCTGTGCGTTCGCTAGACGAGTACCGCTTCCGGTATGACGAGAACAGCGGCAAGCACGCGGGATCGGGAGACGGTAACTCGCAGGTGGGAGACGTTATCGGGCGTGCGGGCAACTCGAAGGGGCCGGGCAAGGGACAGGGACCTGCGGGTGAGCAGCCCGGCGTGGACTACTACGAGGCCGACGTGTCGGTGGACGAGTTAGCCGCGCTCATCTTCGAGGACCTGGGCCTGCCCAACCTGGAGGAGAAGCGACAGCAGAAGATAGAGTCGGAGGCGATACGCTTCACGGATGTGCGCAAGAAGGGCGCGATGTCCAACCTTGACAAGCGGCGCACGCTGCTGGAGAACTTGAAGCGCAACGCTTCTAAAGGCCGTGCTCACGTAGGCGACATCCGCCAGGACGATCTGCGGTTCAAGGCGTGGGAAACGACGTTCGAGTACCAGTCGAATGCGGTCATCCTGGCGATGATGGATGTATCGGGCTGTTTCGCTGAAGGTCATCTCATTGAGATGGCCGATGGATCGTATAAGGATATATCCCGGATTGAAGTAGGAGATGAGGTTGCCTGCGTAGACCTGCAAAGCTACCAGAAGAAAACTTCATTCGTTACGAGTACTTTCAAGAAACACGCTTCCACAACACTGTTGATTGAGTTGCAGGATGCTACGTTGCGTGGGACGCCCGAACATGTTTTCTTCGTCTACGAAGAGGGCACAAACCAAATCATTGAAAAACAAGCCGGTGAACTCATGGTTGGAGACAAGCTAATCCTCGTGAATTCATGGGGGAGAGTAACTAACCGAGATACAACCTGGAGTAGCGCAATAACAATTGATCAAGCGTACCTGCTCGGAGTGCTCTTAGGAGACGGGCATTTACGAATCCCCACCAAACCTGGGACCTACGGGACATACCTGAGTATATCTGACGAAAACTTAGCACGTTTGCAACAATACCAACAGCTATTCCAGCGTACCTTTGGTGTTCATGGCATCATAAAATTGAAGCGTAGTAAGGATACGCGCCAGCGGCTTAATGTAAACAATACCTCACTAGTGCGCGAGCTAGCTAACCGTTACACGATGCTCACGAAACGGTCGCCTCAGCGCTACATTGACCCCTTGATCTATACAGAGCAGCCAGTTGTGCGAGCCGCATTTCTGCGTGGTTTATTCGATGCTGAAGGCACCTTAGGTCATCACTGCGTGCAACTCATATCTTCAAGCGGCCTTCTAGCCAAACAGGTTAAGCACTTACTCTCCTACTGGGGCATTCGCGCTCGCTTGACTTGTAAGAAACAAGAGGCTTCTCGCTTCAGCGATGGCAAAATCATCAAAGAAGGAGTTTACTATCTTCTCTCTATTAATTCAAAGGATACGATTATCTTTAGAGATATTATTGGGTTTGGCTGCCGAGAGAAAGCAGAGAAACTTGAGGCTCTGGTGTCTGGTCAACAGGCAGGAACCAACGCTATGAGAAGTAGGTTCATAATGCCGTTTGATTGGCGAGATCGCTTCAGCCATCTTAGGAAAACAACCCGCACTTCCGCATACTATCGCCCCGCACTGCATGCACTGTCTTATAGTCAGCTAAAGATGATTGGCGATGATACAAGAGCCACTGTCCAAGATCAACGCGATATACAAAGAGTGATGGATTGCCAGCTAATGGTATCACAGGTAAAGAATATCTCTTTAGTTGATGAGCAAACTACTGTCTACGATTTTGAAGTAGCGGGCCACCACAACTACATAGTTGACGGGATATTGAGTCATAACAGTATGGGCGAGTTCGAGAAGTACATAGCGCGCTCCTTCTACTTCTGGATGGTGCGCTTTCTCAGGACGAAGTACGCCAACGTGGAGATAGTCTTCATCTCGCACCACACCGAGGCGCGGGAGGTTACGGAGGAAGAGTTCTTCCACAAGGGGGAGTCGGGTGGCACGCAAGTGTCGTCGGCCTATAAGCTGGCGCTGGAGATTATGCAGACTCGCTACCCGCCGGAGGACTGGAACATCTACCCGTTCCACTTCTCGGACGGCGATAACCTGCCGTGGGATAACGACGTGTGCGTGAAGATGGTGCGGGAGATGCTGACTAAGTGCAACCTCTTCGGGTATGGGGAGATACGCGAAGGGTACAGGGGATCGTCCAGCACGCTCATGTCCGCCTTCAACAAGATAGAGGACCCCAAGTTTGTGTCGGTGACTATCAGCGACAAGAGCGCGGTATACCCCGCCCTACAGAGGTTCTTTTCAAAGTCGCCTGCGCGTGAGGCCGTCGGCTAGTGGAAGAACTGAGACCCTGCTGGTTTTGCAGGGGTGAGGCGCAGGGGGCTTGCCGGTGCGGGCGCACCTTCTGTCGAGAGCATACCTTCCAATCGTATTGCCTGGTCTGCGCGCTGGGGCATGGCCTCTTCGAGCGCGAGGACGTGCCGGAGCCGGTAAGCGACTTGATAGTGCTGAGCCTCACCGTCGCTGCTAAAGACCCGTACATAGTCATCCCACCGGGGCTGCAAAGCGCGAAGGCTATGCCGTTGGACCGGGTCGAGAAGCTGGTCGGTACGATAATACAGATGCTGAGTGCGGAGGACACGCATACACAGCGCAGGGCGGCAGGCGTGCTAGCGAATACCACTAATACCTGGCCCACGCTAGACCCCTCGCAGCTTGCCCAACACCGCTACGGCACGGGCCTGTTCGTCACCGACCAGGTGCGGAGATGGCTGTTGCACGTCCTCAAGCAGTCCCGCACCGCCGCCACCGAGCCTACGGCCCTCGTTATCCTGGACAAACTGCGCACGGCAGACTTCCGCGACCTCTACCCCTCCATCGCGGAAAAACTAGCTATGCTGGTCTGTGCGAACCTGGGCACACGGGTGAGCGAGACCTTCCAGGCGCTTGGCGAGTTCTACCCTACGGCCAACTATTCCAGCAACGAGCGTTGCGAGCTACTCGTGTACGAGCAGTATACCAACCGCCAGCGCGGCGCGGGCGCGGCCATGGAGCGAATGTACGGCCCCAGGCTCCGGTATGCCCCCGAAATGGCGAAGCTACTCAAGAAGGGCGTCTGGCACTCCAGCTACGACCGCTTCAGAGAGTGGTACCCCGGCGAAGACGAACCCTTTTGATTTTAGATTTCCGATTTTAGATTTGCGATTTGCTTAGAAGGTCTTCAATCTAAAATCGGAAATCTAAAATCTAAAATGGAGATGGCGATGGATGACATTAAAGAGCTGAAAGACGCTATCGAGCCTATCTGGGAGATTGCGCGGGGGTTTGGGTTGGACCCGTTCCCCGTACATTTCGAGCTTGTGCCTGCCGCCATCATGTACGAATTTGGGTCGTATGGGCTGCCTGGGCGCTTCTCACACTGGTCCCATGGGAAAGTCTACCACCGCATGAAGACCGGCTACGATTACGGGCTGAGCAAGATATACGAGCTTGTTATCAACACCGACCCAAGCTACGCCTTTCTCATGGAGGGGAACTCGCTTGTGCAGAACAAGCTGGTGATAGCCCACGTCCTGGGGCATTGCGATTTCTTCAAGCATAACGCTTACTTCGCTCGCACCAACCGGCGCATGGTCGAGACTGCTTCGCTTAACGCCGAGCGGATACGGCGTTACGAGCACGAGCATGGGCATAATAAAGTAGAGCGATTCCTGGACGCCGTCCTCTCCATCCAGGAGCACATCGACCCCTATGATGCTCCCGAACGAAAGAGGCGCGACGAGGCTGAAGGGGAGGCGAAGGTAGAACCCCGGCAATCGCCTTCTTCGCCCTTTGATGACCTGTTCGAGTTGACGCCTGATGATAAAGCCGTTTATGCCGGTAAGAAGCAGGAGGAAGATAAGCGCAGGAAAGTGCCCGCCCAGCCTGAGAAGGACCTTGTAGGCTTCATCATGGAGCACGCGCGCCACCTTGAACCCTGGCAGCGCGACGTTATGGGTATCGTGCGTCAGGAGATGCTTTACTTCGTGCCGCAGATGCAGACTAAGATAGCAAACGAAGGCTGGGCCAGCCTGCACCATGCCCGTATCATGCGAGAGCTTGACCTGACCGACCAGGAATTCACCGACTACGCGGCCCTCAACGCGGGCGTGGTAGCCCCTTCAAGGCACTCCATAAACCCTTATTATCTGGGCGTGAAGCTACTTGAGGATATAGAGAGGAGATGGGACAACCCTACCGAGGAGGAGCGTCAGAAGTGGGGCCGCAAGGGTGGAGAAGGGCGCAAGAAGCTGTTCGAGGTGCGCGAGACCGAGAGCGACGTATCCCTCATACGCAACTACCTGACCGAGCAGCTTGTGGAAGACCTGGACCTGTACCTCTACGAGCGTGAGGGTGACCAGTGGGTCATCGTGGACAAGAACTGGGAGAACGTGCGCGATAGCATAGTGGCGCGCATGTCTAACTTCGGCAACCCCACTATTTTAGTGGAGGATGGGGACTACAAGCACAACGGGGAGCTATACCTAGCTCACGTCTACGATGGACAGGACCTGGATGCTAAATATGCCGAGAAGACGCTTGAATACATACACAGGTTATGGGGCCGCCCGGTCCACCTGCAAACCAACTTTGAAGGCGAAGGTGTGGTGTTCACCTATGACGGGGGCAAGCACAGCCGGGATGTGGCCTAGCGGATCAAGGTGATACAGACGCAAGGTCAGGCATGGTGTTTGATGAGAGCGAACCCACTACCCTTTGTCATTCTGAGCGCAGCGAAGAATCTCGTCCCTCGCGTACCCTCTTGCTCCTGTTCCCTTGCCTGTGCTTTACCCCGAACTAATACGCGAGGAGCGAGATTCTTCGCTACGCTCAGTACAGCACTAACAAAGTTATGTCCAGGAATAAAATGTGTAAGGTAGGGGAGACCCGCATGCTC
The DNA here is from genome assembly GCA_036399775.1 of Chloroflexia bacterium. Taxonomy (GTDB): domain Bacteria; phylum Chloroflexota; class Chloroflexia; order QHBQ01; family JADMIH01; genus JADMIH01. The sequence continues at coordinate 134,461 of DASWMJ010000092.1, forward strand.
GCCCTGCCAGGGTCACGCGTAAAGTTGGTTCGCCATCCCCACCAGGGCGACCCGGTGGGTCGCCCCTACGCAGACATTTCTTTGTTAGTGCTGTACTCAGAATGACATGGATGGTGCGGTGGTGCTCCCATACATTCTTGCATGGGGACAGGCCTGTGTGAATTGCCCGGACCCTGTATGTGATACGCCGCCTGCTGTATAATGCTCGCACCTATTCATAAGGAGCATCCATCTTGAACACCCAGATCGTGAATGAGAAGCTGGATCAGGCGGTAGCCTTGCTGGACGAGCAGAACCTTGATATGTGGCTCACCTTTGTGCGTGAGACTTCGCTGACTATGGACCCCTGCCTCGACCTCGTAGCGGGCCTCGACATGACCTGGCACTCGGCCTTCATCGTCAGCCGCACGGGAGAGCGCATCGGCATCGTGGGCCGGTACGACGCGGAGAACGTCCGCAATATCGGCGGCTACACGCAGGTTATCGCCTACGACGAGAGCATCCGCCCCGCCATCCGTGAGGCCGTAGAGCGCCTCGGCCCACAGACCATCGCGCTCAACTTCTCCGAGAGCGACCCCGCAGCCGACGGCCTGACGCACGGTATGTTCCTAACCCTCCAGGCCACCCTTGATGGCACTCCCTACGCGAGCCGCTTCGTATCGGCGGAGGGCTTTGTGGCCGCTCTACGCGGGCGCAAGTCCTCGTCCGAGATCGAGCTAATCAGGGCGGCCATACGCACCACAGAGGAGATATACAAAGAAGTAGCTGCAAGATTAGAGCTGGGCCAGCCGGAAGAGAGCATCGCCCAGGAGGTACACAACGCCCGCAAGACGCGCGGGCTGGGCACGGCCTGGGACGAGCCTTACTGCCCCACCGTAAACGCCGGACCCGACTCGCCCGCGGGCCACACCATGCCGGGCGAGCACAAGACACAGCGCGGCCACCTCCTGCACATGGACTTTGGCGTGAAGCAGGACGGCTTCTGCTCCGACATCCAGCGCATGTGGTACTTCCTCGAAGAAGGAGAAACGAGCGCGCCCGAAGACGTGCGGAAGGCGTGGGACGCCTGCTGGGGCGCGATAGACGCCGGGGCTGCCATCCTCAAGCCGGGCGTCGTGGGCTGGGAAGTAGACGCCGCCGCCCGCGCATACCTGGTCGGCGCGGGCTACCCTGAGTACCGCCACGCGCTGGGCCACCACCTGGGCCGGGTCGCCCACGACGGCTCCACCCTGCTTGGCCCGAAATGGGACCGCTATGGCCGCACCCCATACGGCAAGGTGGAGGTTGGCAACGTCTTCACCCTGGAACTGGGCACCTTCGTGCCGGGGCGCGGCTATATCGGCCTGGAAGAAGACGTGCTGGTAAAGGAAGATGGGATAGAATGGCTCAGCACGCCGCAGAGGGCAATCTGGTTGGTGTAGTCGCGCCGCGCTAGCTCCCGTGCCCGCTTCATCCACTCCACGCCTCTCTGCGATCATGCTCCTCTACTTCCATCACGTGCTCAAGCGGTAGGCCGCCCTTTGGCCCGCGAGGTTCGCGCGCGGGAAACATAGTCGGTCCCCCAATCGCGCGTGATGTCAGGCTGTGGCGGTATTGGAGAAGAGAACGATGCGTGCGCGAGGTCCACACCCAACATGTGAGCAGGCACGCCCAGGGCGAGGAAGGCGTGTTTTTCCAGACGCTGGCGCAATAGCTCCATCATCTGCGAAGGCGAGAGATCATCCCACGTCCGCGCGAAATGAGACACCGCGAACGGATCGGATAGCGTTACCTTCCCAGGCACTACACCCACGCGCTTGGCCTCTACCTTCTCGCGTCGGCACACTTCTTGCTTCTCGCTCCGATGCAACTCGTTCAATGCACTGATAAATCGAGTATACAATGAATCTACATCAAACGTATTACCAACGGATGCTGGTTTTAAGCTGGACCTCTTGCCACCTGTACTGTGTTCCCGGTGGGGTGGCATGTTCTCCTTTCTGGAACAATTATCTCGCAGCAATGGCACCTAGAGCATGTGATGAACTTTGGATGCTGACTTACACTTACTCCAAGCGTGCGGTGGACTGCACTACTTGATGCTTGTGCCTACACTCAGTAGCGGCCAGTGGTAATTGTGCTTCGTTTCGTTAAGTAGCTAAGTAGAAAGGAGATAAGCCTCATGGCTAAGCTATTCTCGAACCATTCAGTTAGGAAGAAGCTCATGCTGATATTGTTCATTGTAGCTCTTGGGATACCTAGCCTTCTAGTTGCTCGTAGCTATGCTAATAGTCAGACACATAGTGGAACTTCAAACCCTTCCCATGCGCGGATAGGAACGGATCCTACCATTGGGGCTTTGTTGGAGGCCAACAGCACTAGCATCCCGCCAATGGTGGAGCCAGTAGAGGACTCATTGCAGGGAAGATAGACAGCGACGAGAGCGCAGCTGCACTTGTACAGACAGCTTTCTGCTCCGCAGATTAAACCCTGAAATCAGACATTTCTAAATGGAGGTTCACCAATGGTCACCTTGTTCAACATGAAAAGGCCTTCAGTGATCAGTAAGTTCCTACTTGTTGCTCTCACTCTACTGCCTATGGTTGTTAGCTTTCCAGTTTCTAGCAGCTACGCTGACCATCCAGAATGCCCCCCACCTCAAAATGCTGTGTGTATTGGCCATGATAATCCTCTCGTGATGGCGGAACTGCTGGCGAATTCACAAGCTGCGCTTCCACTCGAAGGTTTGAGTTACGTTTATGACCCTATTACGGGCGAACCCGTAAGGGATGCAAACGGTGACCAACGGACTGCTCCGAACCGTTGCTATCCTCGCCACTCCGCATTCGCGGCTAGTGAGACTGAAATATTTTACAGAGTCTGGCTCGATTGCAACAATGATGTGAGCATCGCAAGAGCTGGGGCCAGAGTCCAAGAATGGGATCCGGGAGCTGGCTGGCTCACTTACACGGATGACTATGCTGAGTGTACACGTTGCAGTCATGTTTACGGTCCTGAAGAGCGTTCCAACAGCTATTGGGCATATGGACGTTCCCCAGGAGAAACAAATCGCATCGAATATTACTACTTCGTCAAATGGACCACCGGGTCAACGAGCACCTCTACTGCTCACAGTCCTACTTTCAATCCTTAGCTTCTGGGAGGGCGTCAACTCAAGTGGCTGTTATGGGTTCTTTACCGATGTGGGACACGCCGCTGAGTGATAGCACAGGCACAAGCGTAAAGTAGCGCAGTCCACCGCACGCTTGGAGAGACAATAAAAGTCTCGGTTGAGCCGGAACGCTCAACCGAGACTTTTATTGTCTGTTCGATCACCTCTCCCATGTGGGAAGAGATGATTTAGTTAGCGTCGAGTGCCGACGTCGCAGCCTGGGAAGAAAGTGTTAGCCACAATCTTGGAGGCTTGCCCTCTAGTCACGTTGTTGAACGGGCGGAAGTACGGCCTGTTCTGGTCGTCGCATGGCTCTGTGGGTACCGTGTTGCAGGCGTACCCTCCCATCACTCCCAGGTCGGATAGCTGCTCTATCCATATGTAGAAGATATTGTCGGGTGGCACGTCCGCGTACCTCTGCCCTGTGGGCGTGCCTGTGAGACCCTTGGCAGAGGCCACTATCTTGGCTAGCTGTGCCCTTGTGGCGTTAGCGTTGGGTCTGAAGTATGGCCTGTCGCGGTCCCCGCACGGTTCGCCCGTACCACCGCACGGATACCCACCCATGTGGCCCCGCATGCTCAGGCGGTTGATCCAGACGTAGAAGGTATTGGCGGGGGGCACATCCTCGTATATCTGGGTGCCTGCGGGTTCGTTGAAGCCTGCGGCGTTGGAGACCACCTTGGCTATCTGCCCCCGTGTGATGTCGTTATTGGGGCGGAACGACCCATCAGAGTAGCCGCCGAGTATGCCCTTGCAAGCCAGGCAGATAATGTTGTCGTGGAACGTATTGTTAGCGGGCACATCCGTGAAGGTGATCGTGCAGGCTGTGGGCGTAGTGGTAGCCACCGTGGTAGCCACGACAGTTGCCTGCGGGCCGGAGGTGTTTGTAGCCTGGGCGGTGCTTACCGCCGTGGCCTGGACGGTATTCGTAGCCTCAGCCGTAGCGGTTGCGCCGGCGCAGGCGACGATTGCGGGGGCTGCTTGCGGCCTGAAGCGGAGCGCCATGTTGTTGCCGACGATGCCGGTCCAGTTGAAGCCAAGCTGGATGCCGTCGCTGCCGTCCGCGTTCTCGATGCCGTGCGTCGAGCTGTAGCCGTAGCCGTAAGGAGCCTGAACGTCCTGGTACTGGAAGGTGATGTTATTGGTGGTCTCCTCAAGCAGCAGCTCAAAAGTCATCGGCTCGCCGCCGCCTGCCACGCCCCGCCACTCCATGACGAAGACCCTGCTCGGCGCGGTGCCTATCACGTCCCAGTACATCGTGCCATATGTGCGCGGTGCCGTAGAGAGGTCGTCCCAGTACGGGTAGATCGCGTTGTTGGGGTACTTGTAGTTCGTGCTATCAGGTGCCGGCCCCGGCTGCGGTACCGAGGTGTTGGCCCACATCCTGGCATATGTAAGGTCCAGGAAGGTGGCATACCCGTTGGTGCTCATTTCTACGGTCGTATAGTCCGTGCCGTAGTAGTGGAACGCGAACGGGATCGTCAGTTGCTGCGATCCGTCGTCGGCGTTAGCCAGGCTCAGCGAGATAGCGTTGGTTGCCGGTATCCAGTTAAACGCGGGCGCGTCCACGCTGTAGGTATTGCCATTGTCATGCGCCGCGCCAAAGGTGTAGTTACGCACCGTCGGCCCGGATACCGTGAGCGTGTCCGTTATCGGTTGGTACTTGGCCCCACCGTAGGCCCGCACAGTGTAAGTGCCCGCCGGTAGCTCGTTATTGATGGTGGTGCCGGTCATAGTAATGTAACTGGGCGGCTCGATGTTGATGGTAGCCGAGATCGGGTTGCATGTGCCCGACTCGAAGAAGCTAAACGAGACCGGATAGAGGGTCTGCGCATCAGGCGAGAAGTTGATGGTGTAGTTGGTGTCCGACATGATCACCTGGTTCGTAACCACTTCAGGGTCGTAACCGAAGGCTGTGGCGGTCATCACGTAGGTGCCCGCGAGGAGCGTCATGCTGTACGTGCCGTCGGCCCTCACCTGCATCATGTAGGTGTCGCCGTCGCTGGTGCGGCGGGCAGTCACATAAGCGTGGGATAGGTCGGGGTCGTCCACCGTCACGGTGCCGCTCACCCTGGCCCCGTGCAGCGCCATGTTTATCGCTGCGTCGGCCTGTATCGCGCCCCAGCCGTAGTTGTTGTTGGGGCGGAGGCCCCAGCTTGACGAACTGTAGACGGCGGTGCGGGTCAAGATGCCCGTGACTTCCGTGTAGCTGAGGGTGGGATTGGCGTCCAGTATGAGCGCCATCACGCCCGCATTGTGGGGCTGGGACATTGAGGTGCCTGAGTTCAGGCCATAAGCGTTGGTGGGCACGCTTGAGCGCACGTTTACGCCGGGGGCTACCACGTCGGGCTTGAGCACGCCGCCGTAGCATGAAGGCCCGCGTGAGCTGAAGTTCGCGATGGTATTACTTGCTGCGCTCACTGCGCCCACACCTACCAGGAAGGGATAAGCGCCGGGGGAGCCTACGGTGCCTGGGCCAGGGCCGCTATTGCCGTTGGAGAACGAAGGCATAACGCCCGCGTTTATCCAGTTTTGGAGGATGAACCAGCTATCGGTATTCCAGCACTCGCTATCGCCCCAGGAGTTGCCCACGATGTTAGGGCGCAGGTCGGGGCGACGGTTCTGCTCGTTCAGGTCCCAGGGTGCCAGCATGAAGTCTTCGGCTGTGGTAAGCTCTTCGTTGCTGGAAGAGCCGCCGCCGGGGAACACTTTGGCGGCGATCCACTTAGCGCCGGGGGCCACGCCGATCTGGTTGGTCTGGCTCGCGTCCTCGCCCAGTATGGTGCCGGTGGTGTGCGTGCCGTGCCCATCGTCGTCGTAAGGCACGTTCTGGCGGGGCGCGTCCTCGCGGGTATCGTACCAGTTGTAGTTATGGTCGAAGTTGCCCCCGCCCAGGTTGCCCCGGTACTGGCGGACCAGCGCGGGGTGGTCGTACTGCACGCCGGTGTCAATGCTTCCGACGATGATGCCCGTGCCGTTGTAGCCCATAGCCCAGGCCTGGGGCGCGTGTACGTAGGCCACACCGATCTCCACAGCGTTGGGGGCGGCCTCTGAGGGAGCAATCGCGGGCGCGGCCACGTTGCCCTGGTGCGGTGTGTAGAAGTGCTCGCGGTCTACGAACGCCACGTCGTCACGCTGCGCCAATGCCCTCGCAGCCGACAGGTCGCCGCGCACGAATACCGCGTTGATGATAGTATATTTGGTTACTTTGGTGACGTTTCGCGCCGCCTTGAGCCGCGCCACCTGGGCCAGCAGGTCGGGCTGTGTCGCGCCCGCTACCGTCTCAAGCTGGCGCAGGACGTATTCGCCCTTGGCGTTCCAGTCGGTGATGTTGTTGCTGGTGTCCGCCTGGGCCTTCAGGTAGACCATGTAGCCCTTGATGGCGGAAGGGTCGTCCTGGAAGTCGCTGAGCAACTGCTTGTGCATCTTGGTGGTGCGGTCGATGTCGGGGATGTCCTCCCACCAACGCTGCCGCAACGGCACGTTCAGTTTGCTCGCGGGGTCGCTCGAAGCAGGCTTGAACGCGCTAACGGGTAGCGACGCCGACGCGCCCCAGGGTCCTACGGCCAGCCCTGCCATCAGCAGAGCAGCCAGGCCGAACCAGATAAAGATTCGCCGCCTCATAACTTGTGCTCCTTTCCTTGTCGCGTGGTTTATTGAGGGGTTTTGAGAACACATGCAGGCGGCAGTCCTGACTTCGAGGGCAAATATGGGTGCGCCACCGGACCCACCTGTGCAGGGGCCACCTACCGCACGGTGAGTATACCAAAGGCACGAGAGCTAGTCAATCTGGCAATAGGGGCTGGCAGACCTCACAGTATGATCGGGCCATGCGACAGACCACAGCGCACCAATCCCGGCTCGTCCGTCGCCAGCTTGGTAGTTCCCGCCTGGACCCGAATCTCATGTAGCCCAGGCTCCTGCATCGTGGCCTGCTGTGGCATTAGGGATGCCGCCAGCGCTACAAATTCCTTGCTTCCTCTCGGTACGCCCTGCACTGCGCCGCCACCGGCCTGGGTCAGATTCGTGAACATCATCGGCCATGCACGACCCCGCCCTGCCGCGTCACGGCTGCGCATGTCGAAGTGCAAATGAGGCTCGGACGAGCCTCCGGCGTTGCCCACGCGGCCAATGAGCGTGCCGGCGGTGATGCTCTGTCCTACGGCAACTTTTGCTGAATTCTGGCGCAGGTGGAAATACAGCGATATCCTCTGGTCATTGTGCCGGATCATCACGACGTTATTCACATTGTTTGGATTAGCCGGATTTGCCTCTCTTCCGAAGTGGTCCGGGAAGTTATCAACAACCTGGATAACGGTCCCGGAAGCCATGGCGAAGATAGGTTTATCCCAACAAAAGAAGCTTTCATTCTTGTTTGCAGGGCCATCAAAGGTGGTAATATTGCCCCCGACCTTCTTGAGAATGCCAATATCGTATGCATAGCGTTGGCAGGGGTCACCGTAGTGAGGTTGCCAGTTCAATTGGCCGATACCGTTTCCAAAGTGCCACTTACCTTCAATTGGGGCGAGAAGGTCGCCGACGACGTTCTTCGCCAGATTTGCTTGTCTGCGTACCGCATAGGACTTGCCTCCTATCTCGATGATGGCATCAATCGTCAAACGGCCGGTTGCAAAATTGTTCGGCAGTTGAAGGCCATACAAGAAGGGAATGACCGCCGCCGGATGATTGATAACCGCAAAGGTCGAGGATAAGTCTTCCGAGTAAATCACCTCGCCCGCCGATTCGATGGTGAAATGCCAGTACTTCAAATTGATGGGCCGATTGGACCCGTTGATCAACTGGCCCAGGAGCGTGATCTGATTCTGGCCGTCGTCCAGGGGGAAGACGTCTATCGGTTCCTGGAGCGCGATTGCGACCGGGAGATCGAAGTCGAAATCGCTGGGGGAGCCATGTCCAGTCCCGACAATCGGCAGTTTGGCAAACGCATCCTGCTTTTTTGCCCCGCTGTGCGCCTGAAAGCGATACACGAAATGAGTCACCGGTGCGCTAAATATCGCATGTCCCAAACCCGTGCTGATATTGGCATTTGCCCCGATTGAAGGGCCGGCGCTTCCGATCTTGGTAGGTACGGCGTTGTTACCGACCACGTCGTAAGACCAACCTCCCGACGCCGCAAGCATCGGATATGCACGATCTATCGTCACTGTGGAACCGGTCAGGTTTTTCACTTGCGCGGACGTGTCGAACTCCAATCCGGTCAACTCCAGGGAGGTGGTCTGGCCGCTGCCGGTTACCTGGAGCAAGTTATCTGTGCTGTATGCTGGAGGCTGATATGCCGTGATCACCACCCAGCCATCCCCATCAGGGTCAAACGCCACCATTCTCAGCGGGCCTACACTGCTGCGGGCCAGGCTCATCCTCTCATGGCATTCCTGTGGAATATTTCGGTTGGTAAATGTCTGGTTGGTGATAATGCTGAAGCCGGCTCCCGATGCGGTGAAAGCCACGCAGAGGATCTTATGCCCGGCATTTTTGTACGCCACCATTTGATCGTGACACTCCTGCGGAATATTGCGATTGAAGAACGTCTGATCCGTGACGATGCAGAAACCATTATTTGCGGGTGTGAACGCCACGCAGACTATCTTCTGTCCCGCGTTACGGAATGCCACCATCTGGTCGTGGCACTCCGGCGGAATATTGCGATTGAAGAAAGTCTGATCCGTGACGATGCTGAAGCCTTGACTGCCCGGCTTGAACGCCACGCACACAATTTTCTGTCCCGCGTTACGGAATGCCACCATCTGGTCGTGGCACTCCGGCGAAATATTGCGATTGAAGAAAGTCTGGGTCGTCACAATACTGAAGCGAACTCCCCCGCCGGGCTGGAAAGCTACCCATGATATATTGTGATTGTCAACCACAAAGTTCGCGATCTGCTGGCTCGCTTCTGTGGGGATAGATTTGTCGAAAGTAAAACTGGGCATGACCTCTCCTTTTGGATTGGACTTCTTACGCTGGGCAACCCTCGCAAAAAGCCTGATGACAATATCACATCGAACAGCTATCCAATGTTCAGCTCGTAGCAGGGAGTGGCAACAAATGCAGCATCGATTTGTAATAGATGCACTGGCATAGATAGATTGTTGTGCATAAGAAGAGTAGCGTTGTAAGAACCCGCAATAATTTTAGACACTGTTGCGCTCCTGAGAACTACAATTATTTTAGTATACTTATTATTTTCCTGTAATGAGTGGCACAAAAAGTGGCACAAATCACGCGTGGAGAGTAAAATAGGCTGATTTCTCACTAACTTCGCGCGCTGCGAGCAGATGGGATTGAGTCGATGACGGGCTTTCCCTGGCATATACCTATCTCTCACGCTTCAAAGTAATGAATTAGTTGAATTCGATGCCTGGTGTCTTCCTCTTACCCCTCCATTACCCTTACTCTGAATATTTATCTAAATGCGTTGCGCGCCACGCCCAAAAGTATGATATAATCCCTTGCGATGGGCAGGACCCGGCTGTAATATACGGCTCGGCCTTACGTGTACCAGGAAGAGCACTACCGAGAGCAACTACATTGCATAATTCTAATCAGGCATCTATGGAAGACCTGGGAGAGTTACAAGTCTCGCAAGACGGCGAGATACCCGTGCAGCTTGGGCGTAGTGGCGCTTTCGCGTGGCGCTATGCCTATGCGCGCTCTGCGGACACGCGGGCGGCCTCCGACCCCGGCCAGGACTACCTGACGTTCCGATATGAAGGCGGCACTTTCGCCTTCGTGCTGTGCGACGGGGTGAGCCAATCCTTCTTCGGCGACCTCGCGGCGCGCTTCCTGGGCGATGCGCTCCTTTCATGGGCGTGGTCCGACCTGCCCGTAAAGGTGAAAGCGCAAGATATACGCGATGAGCTGAACGCTCTGCTCTTAGACCTGGTCGCGAAGTCTTCCGATCTGGTCAGCGGACATGCCATACCGAAGAACGTGCCCTGGATATTGCGCGACGTGCTTGAGCAGAAGCGCGCCCTCGGCAGCCAGACTACTTTCATCTGCGGGCGCATTGACCAGCCCAGCGAGGATATACCGGACGGGCGGTTGGTGCTGGCGTGGCTGGGCGATTCGCGGGTGCGTCTGTGGGGTCCGGCGGGCGAGCGCACGGCTGAGTTGGGGGATAGTTTCCACACAGAAGAAAGGTGGTCGACACACAAAGGGCCGGTGGGCAGCCCACCTCACGTTTTCATCGCCCCTCTCAGGAATGAGGGAAAGCTGCAAATCGCCCGGATGATGCTCTATTCTGATGGGCTTGCGATACTCGACCCATACGAGCTTCCGCCCGGAGACGTTGAGATAAACAGACTCATAGCGCAGGCGGGCGAGTCGCCGACTAGCGACGATATAAGCTTTCTGGATATATTCATGCGCGGCGTTCCTGCTCATAGTGTTCCGGCGCGTGACGTTCCTGTGGCTAGCGTTCCAGATGTGCCGGTTCCTGATAAGTCTAACGTTCCCGATAAGCCAGGCACTCTTGATAATCCTAATGTTTCCGCTAAGTCTAACGTTCCTGAAAAGCCGAAGGTTAGGCAGGTGCCGATAAGGCGGGGTAGAGAGTAGTAATGCAGAGGGTGATCGTCACAGTCAAGCGCAAAGACGAAGCCCGCGTTCGGGACGTGGAAGTGCCCGCGAACGTCGAGATGCTGCGCCTGGCGGACCTTATAGCGCGTGCCATGCGCTGGGAGAGCGACCCGGCGGGGCAACCCCTCTACTACAACATAGAAGCCCACCCCCTCGGACGGCTGCTCGAACCCGACGAGAGCCTGGGGAGCGCGGGAGTATGGGACGGCTCGTGGCTGGTGCTGCACCCAGTCCGGCAGGAAGTCCGGGCGGCCCCACCCCAGCCTGAATACACAGCGCCTCAAGCCCTGGAGGCGACCCCTCCCACCTGGGGTACCGTCCCGCCTTTGCAAGCAGAGCAGCAAGCGGGCGCTGCAGATGCGATTAATGCAGGGGAGGTATCGGACTCTCCCCTGGCGTCTCCCTTCGCCAGGAGGTCCATTTTCGGAGATACGCCGTTTCCGGGCCAGACGGGACCCGCTGAAGAAACGCCCCCACCCTACACACCGGCACCTAACCTTCAAGCGCAGACTTCACCTTTCACGCCAGCCGACGAGCCTGAACCAACAGGCGCGTTTTCAGGGTGGCGCTCCCTGGGTATAGACCTGCCCACCGGCCTATCGAGCGCGCCGGAGGAGCCGCAGGAGAAGCGCGATTCCGGCGGCTTCGTATGGAGGCAGTTAGACGACTAACAAGTACCGAGTTGTGAGTACCGAGTACCGAGTCGAATAACCACACTCAGCACTCAGCACTCAGCACTCAGCACTCAGCACTCAGCACTCGGTACTCACAACTCGGTACTCACAACTCGGTACTCACAAGAGAGCGGAGGTTTAGATGACATATTCACTTCTTGCGACCAGTAGGACACCGGCGGTTATTATCTACCTGCTGGACGTGAGCGCCTCGATGACGCAGCCCCTGGGGAACAAACGGCGCATAGACGTGGTGCTGGACGCCCTGACCGCCGCCCTCCGGCAGATGGTCTTCCGATCCACGAAGGGCGGGCGGCTCTCCCCGCGCTACCGCATCGCCATGCTCGCGTACAGCGACGTGGTGTACGATCTCCTGGACGGCATCAAGACGATAGGCGAAGTGGCCCACCTGGGCGTACCGGAATTGAGTCCACTGCGTACTACCGACTCAGCGAAGGCATTCGCCCAGGCCGAGAAGCTGCTGATTAGCGAACTGCCTAGCCTTTTGGACGGCCCCGCGCCGGTGGTGTGCCACATGACCGACGGCGAATATACGGGAGCCGACCCGGAGCCGATCGTGCGGCGCATCATGGAGATGACTGTGCCCGACGGCAACATCCTCGTCGAGAACATCTTCATTTCGGATAAAGTGCTGTCGCAGCCCGTCACCGACCCCACAAAGTGGCCCGGCATCCTGCCTGACACTGAGTTGACCAGCGACTACGCTCAGAAGCTCCGCGACCTCTCTTCGCCCATACCTGAGAGCTACCGCGCGATGATGCAAGAGAACAACTACCACCTCACGCCGGGCGCGCTGATGCTGCTCCCCGGCATGAGTCCTGAGTTGGTGGCGATGGGCTTCCAGATGTCCGCCGCTACCCCCGTGAGATGAGAAATCAGAAATCAGAAGTCAGAAATCAGCTATAAGGTAATACCGATACTAACTCCTGATCCCTGATCCCTGATCCCTGATCCCTGATCCCTGACCCCTGACCCCTAACCCCTGATCCCTCGTCACTGACTACTAGAAAGAGCGAGACGTGCCTAACCCACCTGTCTTCCAACGCGCACCGCGCATATGGCCGGAGGTACCTAAAGGGGAGGTCGAGATACCCACCCCCGCTACCGCGCCTGCGCCAACTTCTAATTCGCTGACGACCTCCCTGCTGCCCCGCATGGGCGCGGTCGGCGGGTTGGGCGCGGGTGTATTCACGGCTATTGCTGGCAATGGCACCGTTGCCGTGTCTCTGCTGGCCTTCTCCCTCGTCAGCACGGTCACTGCCGTTGTGACCTACTTCTCCCAGAAGAAGAACTACGAGCGCACGACGGCTGACCGGCAGATGCGCTATCGCGCCCTGCTTGAGACGCGCAAGAATGAGCTAGCCGCTATGCGCGACAAGCAGCACGCGGCCCTGCTGGACACCGACCCCGACCTCTCGCAATGCGTGGAGAGGGTGCAGCGCCTCGACCGTAAGCTCTGGCAGCGCTCTCCCCAGGACAACGATTTTCTATCCGTTCGCGTCGGCCTGGGAGAACAGCCATTTGTAATATCTATCAAAGCCCCCAAGCAAGATGCCCTGGTTGAGATCGACCCCCTCATCACCGAGGCCCACAGGCTGGCGGAAGATTTCTCGCGCGTGCCCGGCGTGCCCATACGGTTGCCTCTCTACCAGGCGGGTAGCGCGGGCGTGGTCGGTCCGCGCAAGGACGTGCTGAACGCCACTCGCGCCATCATCACCCAGATCGCCGCCCACCACTCCCCCGACGAGGTGAAGATCTGCGCGCTCTTCCCGAACTTCGAGTCGGACGAGTGGGACTGGATGCGTTGGCTGCCCCACGCCTGGACCGACGACCGCAATCACCGCTTGCTCGCTTCGGAGAAGGACTCCGCCCTGCGCCTTTCCCAGAGCCTTTATGACCTGCTGAGCCGTCGCCGGGCGCAGGTCTCGGCCAACAGGGACGCGCGCACTCCCCTGCCCCTGCCCTTCTTCGTGATCGTGCTGGCCGACCCGCGCCTGGCCGAATTCAAGCCCTTCCTGCGCCTCCTGGTGAACGAGGGACAGGCGCTCGGCGCGTTCACCATCTTCACCGCCGACAGCATAGACGCGCTCCCCAAAGACTTCAGGGCCATAGTAGACCTGGGCGCGGGCGCGGAAGGCAAAGCGCAACTCATCCAGACCGCGCCCGTGCCGTCGCAAATCGAGTTCACCCCCGACGTTGTACCCATAGACCTGGCGGACCGGCTCGCCCGTATGGAGGCCCCTATCAAGCTGAAGGGTTTGGGCGGGTCGGCGGACATCCCCAACATGGTGCCCCTGCTTGACTTGCTGGGCGCGAGCAGCGTGGAGGACCTGGGCGTTCTCTCGCGTTGGAAGGCGAGCGAGGCCTTCCAATCTATGGCGGTGCCCATCGGCAGGCGCGGCGGCGGCGAGCCTCTGCTGCTTGACCTCCACGAGCGCGGCTCCGGCCCGCACGGCCTGGTGGCGGGCACCACGCGGGCGGGCAAGAGCGAATTGCTCCAATCTTTCATTTCATCGCTGGCCGTCAATTTCCACCCATACCAGGTATCGTTCGTGCTGGTGGACTACAAGGGTGGCGGTATGGCCGACGCGTTCCTCGACTTGCCGCACCTGGCAGGCTCCATCACCAATCTCCAGGGCAACCTGGCGTCGCGCGCCCTGCTGGCCCTCCGTAGTGAATTGCAGAAGCGGCAGGCTATGCTCGCCCAGGCCCGCGAGAACCATATTGATAAGTACCAGCGCCGCTACGAGCAAGGGGAATTGAAAGAGCCGCTCCCCAGGATCATCATCATCGTGGACGAATTCGCCGAGCTTGCGACGGAGCAGCCCGACTTTATGAAGCAGCTTGTGAGCACGGTGCGCGTGGGCGGCAGCCTGGGCGTCCACCTCATCCTGGCGACCCAGAAACCGGCGGGCGTGGTGAGCGAGGAGATATGGGCGAACACCCGCTTCCGCATCTGCTTGAGAGTGGCGAGGCCGGAGGACAGCCGTGAGGTGCTTCGCAGGCCGGACGCCGCCAGCATCTCTCAGCCGGGCCGGGCCTATTTCCAGGTCGGCCTGGACGAAGTATTCGAACTGTTCCAGTCGGCCTATGGAGGCGCACCCTACGTGCCGGAGGCGGGGCAGGCAGCCGCGCCCGACGAGATCATGGAAGTCGCCCTGGACGGCAGCCGCAACGTCTTACGCCTATCTCCCAAGCCGGTAGCTATACAAGCGCCATCGGGCAACCAGTTGCAAGCCATAGTGGCGCATCTGCGGGAGGTGGCCGACCAGGCCGGAATACCGACCCTCCCCGGCCCCTGGCTGCCTCCTCTTCCTGAGGCGGTCACGCTTGAGCAGGTGCGCCCGGCAGAGGGGTGGGACGGTGCTGGGTGGCGCGACAAGTCAACCTGGCTAGAGCCTGCGGTGGGGCTGTTGGACAATCCCGCCCGCCAATTCCAGGGTCCGCTAACCCTGCCCCTTGCGAGGGAAGGGCACCTCATCGTATATGGCGCGCCCGGCTCCGGCAAGACCACCATGCTTCAGGCGCTCATAACGTCGCTGGCGCTGGACCACTCGCCCCAGGATGTCCACCTTTACCTGTTAGACTTCGGCGGGCGCACCCTCTCAGTCTTCGCGGGTTTACCCCACGTCGGCGCGGTGATACTGCCGGACGAGGGGGAGCGCCTGAACCGCCTGATGCGCTACCTGCTGCGCGAGCTTGAGAGTCGACAATCGCTCTTCTCACAGGCTGGTGTGACCACCCTCTCGGCGTATCGCACCTCGACGCGGGAGCGCACGCCCGCGATTATAGTCGTGCTCGACAACTACGAAGGCTTCTCCAATATCTACACAGCAGCCGAAGATACGATGGCGCAACTGGCCCGTGAAGGCGGCAACCTGGGCATCCACCTTATCATGGCGGCCAACAGCCCCTCCATCAAGTCGAAGGTAAGCGGCAACATTACCCTGGCGGTGGCCCTACAGATGGCCGATAAGACCGATTACGCCACCGTGCTTGGCCGCCTGGGAGGGTTGGAGCCTGCGCCCGTTACGGGTCGCGGCCTTATCAAGGGCACTCCCCCGCTTGAGTTCCAGACCGCCCTGCCCACCGAGGCCGCGACGGAAGCCGAGCGCACGGTGGCCTTGAGGGACCTCGTGCGCCGCATGGACGAGGCGTGGACGGGGCCGCGCGCTCGCCCCGTCGGCCAGCGCCCAACGGTAGTGCCCCTCTCCGACCTTATCACCCCCAGCGAGGGATGGCCGATACTGGCGGGCGATAACTCCTTGTCGGTGCCCCTCTTCCTCGATACGGAAGATCTTGAGCCGTTGTCGCTTGACCTGGGTGAAGGGCCGCACTTCATAGTCACGGGGCCGTTCCAGAGCGGCAAGACGACCCTTTTGCAAACGTGGGCGCTGGCGCTCACTGAAACGCTGTCGGCCCAATCGCTCAATCTCTACCTGGTGGATTTCAGGCGGTCGGGGCTTAATTACTTGCAGCCTCTCCCCCAGGTGAAGTCGTACATAGAGGACGACCAGATGCTCAACGCGGCGCTGGACGCTATCGCCAAGGAGTTGCAGGAGCGTCGCGAGGCTTTAGACCAGGCCCGGCGTGCGGCTACGGGCCAGTTTGACGACAAGCAGTTCATATCAGGATACCCCGCGCTCGTCGTTGTGATAGACGACTACGATGCGGTGCGCGACCTCGCCCAATCGGGCACGAAAACCAAGCTGGAGCAGATGATAAGGCGGGAGCGCGGCCTGGGCTTCCACGTCATCCTGGCGGGCGGGTCCAGCGACCTCAGCTCGGCCTTCGAGGGATGGGTCAAGGCGCTGAAGGAGTTGCAGACCGGCATAGTGCTGGGCAGCGGCGACCAGAACGATGTAGGCGTGGTAAATATACGCCTGACCTTCAACGAGGGGAACAAGCTCCTCCCACCGGGCGAGGGCTTCTATGGCCGCCGGGGCCGCTACCGCAAAATCAAGGCAGCCACCGCCAACGCAGGCAACCCCCAGCTTCGCGAGTGGGTAGCGCGCATAGCCGCACGCACCTGAGCGAGCAAGATTCCCGTATATCAAAACATGATGGTTGGCGCGGTAGCTAACCATTTTGTTTTGATACTTAAGATACGAGCTTGAGGTAAGGAGAGAATTATCATGCAAGACGGCATCTGGGTAGCAAAACCAAGCACTTGGGATAGTGCGGTATTGTTGGCAAGGGCGTTGTCATTAGCCGATAAAGAATTCAGATGGGGATTCCGGGGCGTATCGAGTGAAACGCAGGAATTACAACCCAGCCTCGAAAGAATAAGCAAAGACCATGATACGTTTAGCGGCAATATTTTGAAACGAGAATATCGCTTACTTACTGAGTTCAAGCGACGCGCACATCACTATATCTCTAATCCACCTCCTCTTAAGGAGGAATTGGAATGGCTTGCGCTTCTTCAACATCATGGCGGTCCCACTCGCATTCTTGATTTTACATGGTCCTTTTATGTCGCTATGTTCTTTGCTGTTTATCATACCAAGAATGCATTAAATCTAAGGAAAAATGCAGCTATCTGGATAGTGAATACTAGGAAGCTAAGGAAAAACGTAAGCTCTCGTACTGGCATACCGATAAAGGCGTATGCATTTGACACTATCCAAAAGCAGCATCACAAATTGGCGAACGAAAGCCTCTACCCTAAAGTATCAAAAAACGGACCGCCCGACCCTCTAGTTGTCCTTGTTGAGCCTTTCCGAAAGAATGAACGGTTGACTATACAGCAGGGATTTTTCCTCTTCCCACGTGACCTTCGCACTGATTTCCAGGCTAACCTAGCTGCCACTTTTGACTTACCTTCGATTAGCTTGTCGCATCAAGCTATCTCTCAAGAAGTGCCAGAGCTTTTTACAGCCACTACTTTATCAGAGGCAAAGGAGGCTTTACCGAAAGGAATCGCGGTTGCCAAGATAATCATTTCACCGGAATGTCAAGTAACAGCGATAAGTGACCTCAAACGTATGAACATTACAGAAGCATCATTGTTTCCAGGTCTGGATGGTTTTGCTCGTTCGCTGGTATTAAGGCTCTGGCCAAAGGAGTTAGAGAATCTATAAAACTCCGTGAATTAGCTGGGTTTGCAGGGAAACGCCATCCGGGTGAGCAGCAACCCGTCAACCCATGCTTCATTAGTGCCCCTCAAACGAACTGAGGTCCGCCGGGTTGCTTGGCGGGGGTCTCGCGTACTATTGCGGTCGTGCAGGCGTTGAGTGTGCCGCCACCGCCATCGCAAGATCAAGGCAGCCACCGCCAACGCAGGTAACACTCAGCTAAAGGCGTGGGTGGCGCGCATAGAGGCACGCAGCTAGGGCAAGTTGTCATGAAAACAAAATGGGTGGCGCGTCGCGCCACCCATTTTGTTTTGGACACGCCAGTTACATCTCCTTACGGGGCAGGTTGGTCTTGTAGCGCCGTTGAGAGCTTCGATTTCAGAGTTTCGAGCGTCTCGCTCCCCACCAATGCGGCGCGTATCGTGCCCTCGCTATCTATAAAGTACGTAGCGGGGACTGCGTCTACTGTGTAAGGTATAGCATCTATGTTAGGCGCATGGACGAAAGTCCAATCGTAGCCCTCCTGCGAGACAAAAGCCGCCACGCTTGCCGCATCGTTACGCGGGCCGGATGATACGCTAACGATTTCAATTTGCCCCTCATATTCGCTCTTCAACTGTTGTATAGCAGGGAGATACGTCTGGACACATGGCGGGCACCACGTTCCCCAGAAGTTGAGGACGACGGGCTTGCCGCGAAATGATGACAGGGTCACGGGCTTACCCGTTTGCACATCATCGAACGTAAAATCAGGTGCGGCCTTGCCGACCATCTGTGCGGCGATCTCCGGTTCAGCAGGCATGCTAGGCGCGGGTTCCGGCGTCACCTCTTTCGATGCAACAACGTCGGGGGCAAAAGGGTCTGGCTCCTCTATCAATTTAGCGCCAGACGGCATCTCAAAAGTGAAGAAGTTATCAGGGAAGTTGCGGCGCTCAAGCGCTTCGTCCTGGACGAGCCTGGCGGTGGTGGTGATTACCAGGCCGTTCATAGAACCAACCGTATAGCGGCTGACGTACTCGTATTGCAAGGGGCGCACTGCTTCTATGTCAAACCAGGCATAGACTTCGTATATGAAGTCGCTGCCGGGATCGCCCAGGTTAGAAGTGGAGTCGGCGCTGGGCGTTCCGTCTGGCGCGGCGGACCTGGGTAGGCGGGCCAGCTTTGCTACCGGGCGGCTTTGAAGGGTGGTATACTCTACGACTTCGTAGCCAGGCCACTGCTTCATGAAGGCTTCGAGGCCACCGGGAGTCGGCCCCCAGGTTTGGAGATAATACGGGTTGAATGGGTACTTACGAGTGCTGTTGTCCCACCGTTCGTACCTGTACACCGCGTCGTCGGCCACGTAGATGAACGTATCGTCCTTGCCCTGGTTCTCCGGCCAGCCGCCGATGGCGTTCTTCATCAACAGGTGGCTCTTGCCTGGCGTGTACCATGCTTCTTCGGTCCGTTGGCCTGTGGCTATCCACTGCTGCTCCGGGCGGTTAGCGATGGTAGTAACGCTGATAACAAGGTGGCGAACTGTGCCTGTGGGTGCGAAACTCTCTAATGCCTGCTGTCCCTTCTGCGCGACGCCGGGCAATACCGCTCCTGTGCCCTGGGCAGCAAGGAGCGCAACGAGGGTAGCGGCAAGGAGCAATCCCACGGCTATGCTTGCGGCCATGCGGCGGCCTCCGGTTGCCCACCCGCTCCGAGGTGCAGGGCCAGGTCTGGCTGGCGCGCCTTGCATTGAGAGCGATTTGCTCGCAGCCTGCGGCGTGGCTCTATTTAGCATGGGTGCAAGGCGCGCGGCTTCTCCTTCCGCGAGCATAGCTTGAAAGCGGGCGAGGGCAGTCTTGGCGTGCGGCGTTGGTACCGGCAGCGCCAGCAGCGCACTCACCTCAGCCGAGATTCGGCGTAGCTCGTCCGCTCGTCGGTTGCACCGCCCGCACCCGGCCAGGTGCGCTTGTACGCCCGCCATTTCCTCGGTGGATAATTCGCCGTCTATGTAAGCTCGCAATCGGCCTTCATCATGCCCATCATGCACATAGCCTTGCGACATCTTTCCTTTCTCGCTCATTGCGATCTCCTCTCATCCGGTTCAAAGGCTACACCAGCCAGGTCTCCACCTGCGCCTGTTTCCGCACCTTCAATCGCCTTGTATGCGTCACGGAAGGCGCTCTCGGCCCGCGCCAGCAATGTGCCTATTGACGTAGGGGCGACCTCCAATACGGCAGCGCATTCGGCATAGGAAAGTCCAGCGTGCCGCAGCAAGAGCAGCTTGCCTTGCCTCTCCGGCAGGCGGGCCAGGGTAACGCGTACCTGGCTTCTCTCTTCGACCCGCAATACTTCCACTGCGGGGTCCGTGTGCCGTGACTCGCTCGGCGAGTCGAGGGAAGCGGCTCGCTCCATCCTGTTCCTCGCTCTCGCGTCGCCCCGCAACGCGTTGTAACCTCTATTCAAGGCCACCCTGCATAGCCAGGCCGACAGGGTGCCGCTATCTTGCGTGAGATGCGCGGGCGGGTTGCGGTACAACTCTAGAAAGGTCTCCTGGGCCAGGTCCTCGGCCCACTCGTGTACGCACAGCAGATGGTAGAGCACCCGGTAAACCGTCCCGTAGTACCTGCCGAAGATATTTTCGATGGCCGCTTCGTCGCCCCTTCGTACCCGGTCCAATAGCTGCCCTTCCTCGCGCCCCATACCACTCTCCATATAGATTTTTCCTCAGCATGCTATATGGTTAACACCGCCGTAGCAAGATTCGTGACAGGTTTGCTATCTGATGCGCCAGGGCAGGTAAGTACCAGGACAAGTAACTAAAACAAGACCGTTGGCGCATCGTGCCAACGGTCTTGTTTTAGTTACTTCAATTATATCTAGTGGCCCTCGAATAGGCTCAGGTCGGCGGGGTCACCTGGCGGGGTCTCGCGCACGATGGCGATGGTGCAGGCGTTGAGGGCGTCCCCACTGCCATCGCTCCAGAAATAGATGCCTATCTTCCTCAACTGGCCCTTTAGGTTTTCGGGCGGCAAGAAAATGTAGCCCCAATTGTCGCCGAGCCGGATGTTATTGCTGAGCGTCCACCCTTTCGCCTTCAGGTCGCGTATGTAGAAGCGTAGGAGCGCGGCGGCGTCGAATCCGCCCTCGTCTATCCGGTGATAGACTACATGCTGCGTCAAATCCTGGTCGTAGGTGTTCGTGCCTGTGGCGGTCAAGCCCTCGGAGCAGAAGCCGGTCACGCACCAACCGACAATGTTCGAGTCTGCGGGACGCGGGACCAGCTTGAAATCGCTGAGGCCGGACGGGTCGGCGGCGTTCGGTCTACCCGCGCTGCCTATAATCGGGGTCGGCCCGCTGCCTGATGGGGTGGTGCCATCTCGGAGAGGGTCTTCCACGAAGAGGCTGATGTCGGGTGGGTAGCCAATCGGCGTCTCACGCACGATAGCGACTGTCAGGGCATTGAGGCTGTCCCCACCCGCGTTCCAGAAGTAGATGCCTATCTTCCTTAGCTGACTCTTCTGGTTTTCAGGCGGCAGGAATATCTGGCCCTTGTTCTCCCCAATCCTGATGTTGTTGCCTAACGTCCACCCTTTGGCTCTCAGGTCAACTATGTAGAACCAGAAGAGGGCAAGCGTGTCGTAGCCGCTCTTGTTTGCGCGCCTGTAAACTACGTGCTGCGTCAGGTCGGAGTCTCGCGTTTCGGTGCCTGTGGCGGTCAGGCCCTCCGAGCAGAAGCCGGTGATGCACCAGTCAACGATGACAGAGTCTGCGGGGCGGGGCACTAGCTTGAAGTCGGTGAGGCCGGGCGGGTCGTCGGGGCTGGGGGTGCCCGCACTGACTATCACGGGCGTAGGGCCGCTTCCGGTGAAGGCCGTGCCATCCCTGATGGAGTTCTCCACGAAGAGGCTGATGTCCGGGGGATAGCCGGGCGGCTCCTGGCGTATGATGGCGACTGTCAGGGCGTTGAGGCCGTCCCCGCCGCTGTCGCTCCAGAAGTAGATGCCCACCTTCCTTATCTGGTTCTTAAGTTCGGCGGGCGGGCGGAGTATCTGGCCCTTGTTGCTCCCTATCGAAACGCTATTGTCGAGGGTCCACCCTTGCTTGGTGAGCGTGTCAATGTAGAAGGCGAGCAGCTTGTCGGCGTCGTACCCACTTTCGTCCATCCGGTGGTATATCACGTTCTGTCCCAGGTCTTGGTCGGCGGACTCGGTCCCTGTAGCGGTCAGAGCATCAGAGCAAAAGCCGGTGATGCACCACCTGACTATGTAGGAATCTTCCGGGCGCGGGATCAGCTTGAAGTCGGTGACGCCGGGCGGGTCGTCCGGGACTACACCGCGTAGCGGGGGGACTAGTATTGACTCAACGGCGATAGTTATTTGTAGCTCGCGGCATCGCCTGTTGCCCGCCGCGTTGGATACGCAGAAGTTGTATTTGCCTGGCGGTTCTAGCTTGAGCGTGTGTTGTCCTGTGCCATCAGGCCCGATCTCCACTGATATGCGCGCCTCTGGTATCTCGGCCTTGGTCGCCCCTGTGGTTTTCCACTTGATAGTTATATCTTGCCCTATGCCGCCTTCCGGTGGGTCAGCGGTGAGACTTATGATTGAAGGGAATTCGGGTAGCACGGTGCGGGTGGCGTTGGCCTCGGTAGCTCCTACCGCCTGCGCCGATTCCAGGGCTTGCGCGGTAGCGGTAATCATTCCCGGTCCCTGAGCTTGCGCCGTAGCGGTAGCCGTCCCCTGTCCCTGCGAAGCTGATTGCGATTGGAACCAGAACGCTATGCCCGCAAGCAGCCCTATCAGGAGCAGCGCGATCATAGGCACGGCTGACAGCCCCATCCTGCTACGCGACCGGCTCTGTACGGGCGGGGGGTAGGTTTGCGGTGGGGATACAGGTGGAGCGTACGGCTGCGTAGAGCTAGATGCTTCGGTAGGAATTTGCGGCATTACAGCCTGGTGCGTCTGAGCCTGAACTTGCGGCTGTGGCTGTGGCTGAGGCGGTGTCGCGGCTACCCTGTATTCGGGTGGCTGCGCCTGAACAGGCGGTGAAGACTCTCTGGTGACAGGCGGCGGCGCAGGTTGGGCCGGTGGGGAAGCCTTAACGGGTTGTACAGTCGGCTGTACCGGCGGCAATTTTTTCTCTATATCATGGAGCATATTTATTGCAAATTGGCCGTCGCGCCCGTATTCCGGCTCCTGGCGCACCACCTCCGTGAGCATCTCCCTTGCCCCTGCCCAATCGCCCCGTGCATAAGCAGCACGCCCCGCCTCAAAGAGCGCGGCAAGCTGGGCTGGGCTGAATTGCGTTTGCGCGGGAGGAGGGCTAGCGGCTGGTGCGTCCGCCTGCGCTACACTTTGGGGTGTTGCATTTACGGGCTGTGAGGCTATAGCAGGCACGCGCTCCGGCAGGGCGACCAGCCACTCCCCGAACGTGGCGCAATCGGCCTGAGTGTCGCTACGCCATGCCTGCGCGAATAATTCAGCTACCTCTTTACCCCACTGCTCGCTCAGCGCCTGCGCCATCACCCTGTACCGCTCGCACTCCGTCTGTATCTCCTGCGGGTCGAAGTAGCTCTCTCCCCAGGCCGCATTACGAACCCTTTCGTCGCACCACCCCAGCATCTCCGCGACCAGCACCGCCCCGGCGAAGCGGTCCGAGTCGGGTTCCCACATACCTGTAGGGGCGGTCTTGTGCGCGTAGCCTGGCGAGCCGCCGGGGAGGGCTTGCGGCTTCTCCATGCTCCGCCCATATAGCTGCTCAACGTCCACCAACTCCACCGCGTTCTGGCGGGCAGCGCCGGGAGCCTCAGAGAGCGTGGGCACCAGCACGTTCGGCCCCGACAGGTCGCAGTGGGCTAACCCCTCCTGCTCCATCCCGGCGAGCACTCCAGCGAAAGAGCGCGCAATACGTAGACTCTGCTCAGGCGTGAGAGCCTGCTCCGACAGCACCACCTCCATCCAGGTGGGACCTTCTATCCAGGGCATCAGCACCGCGTAGGTCAGGTCCGGGTGGGGGCGGAGCAGGGCGGCGTCGCGCTGCGGGGTGAGCACGTTGCGGCTGCACACGCGCAAGCCGTGAAGGTCGGCATATGGGGCAAGCCGCCTGGCAAGGCTGACCATGCCCGGCACCCGGAAGCGCGCCTTGAACACCTTGAGCGCACGCTTCTCTCCCTCCGACGTGACCAGGTAGACGGTGGCGGCGCGCCCCTCCTGCCCGTATGGCATGCCGGGGGCTGCCGGGTGCTCGGCTATCCGGTACGTGGAGTCGTCTATAGGCAGTTCTTGGTTGACTTGGGGTTGAAACGCCACCTATTGCTCCTGACGGTATTATGAATTACGCAATACGCATCAATCAACAAACCTGTACTTTATCAGCGTCTTGATGATCGTGAAACCATCCTTCCAGGAGATTTTCTTGCCTTCCCAGAATTCTCGCCCGGTATAGGAGATCGGGACTTCGTAGATGCGGTGCCCCTTCTTGAGTATCTTGGCGGTGATTTCGGGGTCGAAGCCCCAACGGTTGGACTTCAGGTTGAGGCCGTGCGCTATATCGGCTGTGAAGACTTTGTAGCACGTCTCCATGTCGGTGAGGGTCGTATCGAACAGGAGGTTGGTAATCAACGTGAGCATCTTATTGCCCACCGTATGCCAGAAGTACATCGCCTTGTGGGGGCCGAGGAAGCGCGAGCCGTATACGACCTTGCTGCGCCCCTTCACGATAGGGGCGAGGAGGGTCGGATAGTCGGCGGGGTCGTATTCGAGGTCGGCGTCCTGGATGATGACCACATCGCCCGTAATCTGCTTTATGCCGCTACGGCAGGCCGCGCCCTTGCCCTTGTTTACCTTGTGGCGGAATAGACGTATATCGCCGTTGCGCGCCAACTCCTTGAGGGCCTCCATAGTGCTGTCCGTCGAGCGGTCATCCACCACGATTATCTCTTTCTCTATAGGCACGGCCTGTACCTGCGCTATTATCTCGCGGATTGTGCGCTCTTCATTGTAGACCGGAATGACAACCGACACCTTCAAAGGGCGATACCCCCTCTTTAAATTTTAGATTGGCGATTCTAGATTTGCCGGGCTGGGCAATGGGTTCGGGTGGGCGGCATTGGGCGAATTGTACCACGAAGGTGTTGCTGCATACAACCGTGTGGGCGCATAGCAAGGGTTCAGACTTGGGGTGAAGGAATACATCTGTAGGGGCGAGGCATGCCTCGCCCTCATGGGATGGCAAATAAGGTTGGCGCGTGACCCTGACAGGGCGAGGCATGCCTCGCCCCTACAATTAAATCCTGAAGCCTAAGGGGAGCGTGGGCCAAAGCAGCTTTCTAAATATATTCTCTAGCCCCACAAATATATTCTTTACCCTATTTCCGAACGTTATTCACGCTCATTAACCCTAGCGGTAGGAGCGTGGAATAGTGTATAATGGCGTTCGGCACGTAGAGTGTGCGTGCCGGCCCACACGCATCTACCTCGCAACGACGCAGAGCAGCATGCACGACCCGACCCCAAGATCGTCATCCTAAGCGCAAGACCGCTTCCCTCCCTGGACCATGAATACTGCGGAGGGTGGCTCTTTATTGCATCCACAACGGGCAGGTAAATAGGGAATCGCAAGTTGGAGTCGCTACGACGAAGCGAGTGTCGAGTGGGCTGGTAAGATATTTATTAGCAAGAAAGGAGCAACAATAGCATGTCTTCAGGAGAGAACAGGCAAAATCGCCGGTGGGTCATACTCCCAGTGGCGGCCCTATTGCTCTTGGTAGCGGTGGTCGCGTGGGCTATGCGCCCGCAGGCACCCAGCGCGCAGACGGCAGACAACCTCTCCGCGCCCAAGATGAACAAGCCGAGCGGCGCGGCCCCCGCGGGCCTCAGCGCGGACCAGTCGCTCAAACCATATGAGACGATCTACCCCAACGGCGTCAGGGTGGTAAAGGAAGTCAAGCACGACACCTCGCCCCCTCTGCGCGATCTGCCTATACAGCCGGTTAAGCCTCGCACGGAGGAGCTGGAGAAGCAGCCGCCGACCAACCTCAACTCCAGCCCTATCGAGGACCCGGTAGTCCAGCGGTTCTTCGGCGCTCTGGCTATGCCTACCCCCATCATCACCTTCGATGGTGTGCCTGAGGATCTCAGCACATGCTCTTGCGCCCCTCCCGACACCAATGGTGATGTAGGACCCAACCATTACGTCCAGACAGTCAACACGGCGTTCCAGATTTGGGACAAGAACGGCACGTCCCTCTTTGGCCCCGCGGCAATCAACACACTCTTCGCGGGCCATGCCTCTCGTTGTGAAACCGAGAACGACGGCGACCCCGTCGTGCTGTACGACCCTATGGCGGACAGGTGGTTCATCAACCAGTTCGTATCCTCGCCCCCCTATTACCAGTGTATCGCCGTCTCCACCACCCCCGACCCGACAGGCTCTTACAACCGCTATGCCTTCCTGGTGGGCGCTGCCGACTTCTACGACTATCAGAAGTTTGGCGTGTGGCCTGACGGCTACTACATGACCGCAAACGTCTTCCCGGACGCTGGTGGCTTCAGGCCCTCCGCCGCGGTTTTCGACCGGACGGCAATGCTCGCGGGCCAGGCGGCTACCTTCCAGGAGTTCAACCCAGGCAACTTCTACGGCAACATACTGCCCTCCGACATGGACGGCTCCACACCCCCACCCCCCGGCTCGCCCAACTACTTCGCTACCATCTCCGGCAGCAACAATCGCTTCCGCATGTGGGAGTTTCACGTAGACTGGGGCACCCCTGGCAACTCTACGTTCACAGGCCCCGTCAACCTGACCACCGCTCTATATGACGCCAACCTGTGCGGTGGCGGGCCGTGCGTACCTCAGCAGGGCACCACCCGCAAGCTCGACACGCTCTATGACCGCACGATGTTCAGGCTGGCTTACCGCAACTTCGGCACGCACGAGTCGCTGGTGACCAATCACTCGGTGGACGTGGGCGGCGACCAGGCCGGTATTCGCTGGTACGAAGTGCGCGACCCCGACAATGCGCCTTTCATTTACCAGCAGGGCACATATGCGCCCGACGCCCTCCACAGGTGGATGGGTAGTGCCGCGCAAGACCGCGACGGCAACCTCGCTGTGGGCTACAGCGTCTCCAGCGCCGCGATGTTCCCGGCTATTCGTTACGCCGGACGCCTCGCCACCGATCCCCTCGGCGTGCTAGCCCAGGGAGAGGCCGAGATGTTCCAGGGCACAGGCTCGCAGACCAACCCTTCACGGTGGGGCGACTACAGCTCCATGTCCGTAGACCCGGTTGACGACTGCACCTTCTGGTACACCACCGAATACTACGCAACCAACAGCACATACAACTGGAAGACACGCATAGGTAAGTTCAAGTTCCCAAGTTGCGGCCAGCCACAGCCGACAGTCACGGGCACCCCGCCCACCGCCACTGCTACCTCTATGCCTCAGGCCACGGCCACACCCATGCCTGCCGCCTGCAACACCTATACCTTCACGGAAGGGTCCGGCAGCATAGTAGCCGGTACGGACGACATCGGCAATCATTGCGATGACTGCGCGACTTATATTACTCTGCCGTTCCCGATCCAGATGTACGAGAAGACTTTCTTGAACGCTTCGGTAAGCTCGAACGGTAGCATACAGTTCCAGACGGCAGACTTCGCTTATGGCAGCGATTGCCTGCCGGTACCCATCTTCGAGTACGCGGCTATCGCTTACTGGGACGACCTGATCACGTCATGTACCAACTGTGGTGTCTACTCCTCGGTTAGCGGCTCGGAGCCGGAGCGCATCTTCAATCTTGAGTGGCGAGCGCAGGTGCTCAGCAACAACACCCAAGCCAACTTCGAGATCAGGCTGTATGAGGCCGAAAACAGGTTCGACTTTGTTTATGGCACCGTCCTAGCAGCCGGTAACGGAGCTACCATCGGCGTGCAGAGGGATGGCACCACGTCCACCGAGTATGCCTGCGACACGCCAGGTTCAGTCACGCCGGGCCTCATGCTGACCTTCACCGCGCCGCCTTGCCCCACCGCTACGCCCACGACACCGCCCACGATACCTCCTGTACTGCCCACGATGACTAACACGCCTCCGGTAGCGGCTACCGCTACCCGCACGTCCGTGTCTGCTACCAGCACACCTGTGGAGCCTACGCCCTGCACGATCACCTTTGACGACGTGCCTGAGAGCAACACCTTCTACTCGCAGATACGCTGCCTTGCTTGCCGGGGCATCATGAGCGGCTACTCGGACGGCACTTTCCGCCCGAACAACAACATCACACGCGGCCAGCTATCCAAGATCGTCGCTAACTCCGCTGACTTCCATGATCCGGTCACAGCCGTGACGTTCGAGGACGTGCCCGCTAACAGCACTTTCTACGAGTTCATCGAGAGGATGGCAGCCAGAGGCATCATCAGCGGCTATCCGTGCGGCAGCACAGGCGAGCCTTGCACCACCGGCAAGCCATACTTCAGGCCCAACGCCAACGCCACCAGGGGACAAATCTCCAAGATTGTCTCTGAGGCCAGGGGCATCAACGACACGGTCACAACTGTGACGTTCCAGGACGTGCCCGCTAACAGCACCTTCTACAAATGGATAGAGCGTCTCGCCGGGCGCGGCTACATGGGCGGTTACCCGTGCGGCAGCCCTGGCGAAGACTGCGTACCGCCAAGCAACAAGCCTTACTTCAGGCCCAATGCCAACGCGACACGCGGCCAGACCTCCAAGATAGTAGCCAACACCTTCTTCCCCGCCTGCGTCACCCCGTAATAGGGGCGGCAAGGGATAGGAGACATTAATAATAGAATGGGCGGCTGCGCCGCCCATTCTATTATTTTTATAATAGGGCACGGGTCATGCTGGGTATGATGCGATTACGCATACAGGAGGCATTATCATGGCTCAAATCGGCAAGGATACGAAGATAACGTGGTACGGGCACGCGACATTCCTCTATGAGACGCCCGGCGGCAAGCGCATCATGGTTGACCCCTGGGTGCAGAATAATCCCGCCTGCCCCGACAACCTCAAACAAGTAGACAGCCTGGACGCGATGCTCATTACGCACGGGCATTACGACCACATAGGGGACGCGGTAGAGATAGCGAAGAGCGCGAAGCCCACATCTGTGGTCGGCATATTCGAGACATGCGGTTGGTTAGGAAAGAAAGGGGTGGAGAACTGTCAGGCCATGAACAAGGGCGGCAGCGTCGAAGTTGAAGGGATCAGGGTAACGATGCTCCACGCCGACCACTCCTGCGGCATCCAGGATGACGACGGCTCGATAATCTACGGTGGCGAAGCTGTGGGCTACCTCCTTGAGATGGAGAACGGCTTCAAGGTCTACCAGGCGGGCGATACCGCCATATTCGGCGACATGCGTCTCTACGGCGAGGTATTCAGCCCCGACCTGGCCGTGCTCCCCATAGGCGACCTCTTCACGATGGACCCGCGCCAGGCCGCCTACGCCTGCGAGATGCTGGGCGTCAAGTACGTAGTGCCCAGCCACTACGGCACCTTCGACCTCCTGACAGGCACCCCCTTCAAGCTCCGCGACGAGCTACAAAAGCGCGGCTACAAGTGCGAAGTCCTTGAGATGAAGCCGGGCGGGTACGTGGATTGAGTGGCGAGTGCCGAGTACCGAGTACCGAGTACCGAGTACCGAGTGCCGAGTGCTGATATGCTATAATACTTAGGTGGGTACGAACCTACACTGGTCGTATAGATTGCTAGGGTAGGCAAAGATGGGCGAAACATTGCCATATATAGAGCGGAGCTATATCCAGGCAGCACTCAGCCAGGCGGTGTATGAGGTGCTGCCTGATGATGGTAGCATATATGGTGAGATACCTGGCTTTCAGGGAGTATACGCGAACGCTGAGACGCAGGAGGCATGCGCTAAGGAGCTTGCTGAAGTGCTGGAAGAGTGGCTGTGCATACGGCTGTCGCGGGGCCGCTCCGTGCCTGTTATCCCTGGGATAAAGGCTATCGGTGACTACGCTACAGGCTGATGCCTCCTTTTGGTCCCATCAGCAACCGAGAACTGGTGCGTTATCTCCGAGAGTTGGGCTTCGAGGGGCCTTTCTCCGGTGGGAAGCACCCATTCATGGATAATGGCACAGTCACCGTCACAATCCCCAACCCTCACAAAGGCGATATTAGCAGAGAGTTGCTCAGCCGTATACTCCGGCAGGCAGGTATAGACAAGGATACATGGGAACGACTGAGGTGAGCAGGTCAGGAATGATCTGCTCTTTTATTTGCTTGGCAGTTTCATTCTGGGAACAAAGTCTAAAGTGAATTAGGACTATGGTCACTTCCCTAACTGCTCCCCTTCCGCTATGCTAATCTCAGCAGAGTCTACCCTTACCACTCACAACACAGGCGGCCACTAACTCACAACTCATAACTCAGCACTCGGTACTCGGTACTCGCCACTCACAACTCGCCCCTCGCCTATGGAAGCACTACTTACTACAGACCAGAGCAGCGACCAACACTTCAAGCATGCGTTCGAGCAGGCAGCCGTAGGCATCGCCCTCATGCAGCCTGACGGGCGATTTCAGCGCGCCAACGCCGAGTACTGCAAGTTCGTCGGCTACTCCGAAGCTGAGCTGAAGCGATTCAGCTTCCAGCACGTCATCCACAAGGACGACCTCGAAGCATGCATGGCATCCACCGCCAGGATGCTGGCAGGCGGAATCTCCGCCTACCACGCGGAGACGCGATACATGCACAGCGATGGCGAGGTAGTATGGGGCCTCCTCTCTAATTCCCTTGTGCGCGACCGGGCAGGCAAGCCTCTGCGCTTCGTCTCCGTAGTGCAGGACATCACCGAGCGTAAGCGCGCCGAAGAAGAGATGCGCCGTATCGCCGATCTCGCCAGGAGCCTGGCCAACGGTAAGCTGGCAGGCGTTTTCGCCTTCGACCGAAATTGCTGCTACACCGTCTGGAACCCAGGCATGGAGGCTATTTCCGGCATCAGCAAGGGAGAGACCCTGGGCAGGAGCGCCTTCGAGATATTTCCGTTCCTCATGGATACGGGCGAAGAGCACTTCTTCCACAGCGCGCTTGAAGGCAAGAACTTAGTCGCGAGGGATAGGATATACAGCGAGCCTGAGACCTACCAGGAAAGGTTCTACGAAGCGCACTACTCCCCGGTGTACGGTGGCTCCGGCGATGTTGTCGGCGGCATAGCCATCCTCCACGAGACCAGCGAGCGCAGGGCCACCCAGGATGAGCTTGAGCGCACCCTCGCCCGCTACCAGGCCGTCTGCGACCACGCCTCCGACCTCATATCGGTGCAAAACCTCAAGAGCAGGTATCTATTCGTAAGCGAGTCGTGCGCCGCCATGCTTGGCTACCAGCCGGGCGAGATGGCAGGCACTACCGCCTACTCGTACATCCACCCCGACGATATAGCGGCTGCCACCACAGCATATGGCAGGTACGTGGCAGGCTCCGACGAGCCATCGAGCCTGCGCTACAGGGTGCGCCACAAAGACGGCGAGTACATCTGGGTGGAAACGCACGCCAGGCCCATAGAGGGCACCTACGGCATGAACCGCGAGGTGCTATGCGTAACCCGGCAGGTCCACGAGGAAGCGCGCGACGAAGCGGCCCTGCTGGAAGAGCAGAAGGTAGCTGAAGATGAGGCCAGGGAGCAGGAAGATCTTGAAATGCGCGACCCCCTGACCGGCCTGAACAACCGCAGCGTGATTGAAGACTACCTCACCCAGAGGCTAACCAGCCGCAGATCGTCTACCTTCCCAGTGGGCTGCCTGCTGATAGACGTGGACAATTTCCACGCCGTGAACGATAAGTACGGCGAGATAATGGGCGATGAAGTGCTGAAGCGCATATCCAAGGTGCTGCTGAAATCGTGCCGCGACGAAGATTTCATAGGGCGGTACGGCGACAACGCCTTTGTCATCGCCCTCACCACCACCGACGCGGGCGGCACCCTCATCGTGGGCGAGAAATTGCTGCGAAACGTGCGCGCTATGGAATGGGCCGATATGCCCCTCATCGAAGGCATCACCGTCAGCATAGGCGCTACCTGCATAACCCGCGACTCCGGCCTCACCCTCCCCGACCTGATGGAGATAATCACCTCTCAACTCCAACAGGCCAAAGAAACAGGCCGCGATTGCATTATAATGAATGCAAGAGCATCGGTAAGGCAAACGGCTGGCTTTTTGCCGTAAGAACCAGGGGTCAAGGGTCAGGGATCAGGGATCAGGGATCAGGGATCAGGGATCAGGGATCAGGGATCAGGGATCAGGGATCAGTGATTAGGGGGTCAGAAATCTGTCCTTGCCCTTGAACTGCTAACCCCCAACACCCATCACCAATCACCTAACACCCAAATCCTGATCCCTGATCCCTAGTCCCTGATTCCTAATCCCTGACCCCTGATCCCTAACCCCTGACCCCTCGGAGCACCATGCCCACAGAAGACAGCATGAGGGAGTATTATGCCCAGAGGGCGGGGGAGTACGAGCGCATCTATGCTATCCCCGCGCGGCAGGGCGACATCGCGGCGCTGGCGAAACTGCTGCAAGACCTGCTTTCGGGGCATGATATTCTTGAGGTGGCTTGCGGCACGGGCTATTGGACGGAACCCCTCTCCCACGTGGCACGCTCTATCACCGCTACCGATGTGAATAGCGAAGTGATAGAGCTAGCGATGAAGAAGCCCTACCCTGCCAGCAAAGTCCGCTTCCAGATAGCCGACGCCTACACCCTGGACGGTGTGCAGGGCGACTTTACCGCCGGGTTCGCGGGCTTCTGGTGGTCGCATATACCCAAATTGCGGCTGAGACCCTTCCTGCAAAACTTCCATTCCAAGCTTGGTCCTGGTAGACTGGTAGTGCTCGCGGACAACAACTACGTCGAAGGGGAGATGCACCCCATCATCAGGCACGATGCCGAAGGCAACACCTACCAGGTGCGTAAATTGGAGAGTGGCATGGAGTTCGAGGTGCTGAAAAACATCCCGGACGAAGCCGATCTGCGCCACTTGATAACCGGCATCGCGGATGAGGTAAAATACGTAAGCCTGAAATACTACTGGTGCCTAAGCTACAGGACGACAGGGGAGAGTTGAATACTTCAAATACAAAACCGTATGTAGAAGAGGCCGTCCCTGAGACCCCCGCCCCCCAACCTCCGGCTCCCCTCCAAGCAAATCGCGACACCTTCCAGGTGCAGTTGGAGGTATTTAGCGGCCCGCTCGACCTGCTTCTCAAGCTGATAGAGCGCAAGCAGCTTGACATAAGTAAAGTGGCGCTCGCGGAGGTAGCCGAGGGGTTCCTCGCCTACCTGGAAGCGCACCCCGACATGCCGCCCGGCCCGCTCGCCGCCTTCGTATGGGTAGCCGGTAAGCTCCTCTTGATAAAGTCGCAGGCGCTGCTCCCCAGGCCCCCCGTGCCCGCCGAGGATGACGAGGAAGACCCCGGCGACGAGCTTGTGCGGCGGCTTGAAGCCTACAAGCGGGTCCAGGAAGCGGCCCGGTGGCTCCGCAGCCGGGAGACGGAGGGCTTGCGCTCCTACGTGCGGCCCGTACCCCTGCAACCTCTCCCCGCCCGCCCCAAACCCGAACCCGAAGGCACCGGCCTGGATGGAGTGACACTGGCAAAACTGGTACGCATGGTGCAGAAGCGCATGCAACTGGCCCTCCCCACCCCCGCCCCACAGGGCGCTGTTGTGGAAGGCCACACAATCACGGTAGCGGAGAAGGTCGCCCAATTACGCAAGCAGATGTCCGGCCTCAAGAAGGGAGAGCGCATGCCCCTCGGCGCGGAGTTCGCGGAAGCGGCTACGCGCTCAAGGACCGAGCTTGCCGTGCTCTTCCTGGCCGTGCTGGAGATAATCCGCCGCAAATACGGCACCGCCGAGCAAGATGAACTCTTCGGAGAGATATGGGTAAAGAAGTTAGAAATCAGAAATCAGAAATCAGAAGTTGGAGGTTAATATCCAATTTCTAATTTCTAACTTCTGATTTCTAGGGTCTGTTTCCAGAGTATGCTAATGAGTCCAGGTCTAATGCGAAGACACGAACCGGAAGTGGAGGAGAGGCAGGTGGTGGCTCGAGGCCCGGCGTTGCGTGCGGAGGCTTCGCCCGCTCTGCTTGATGCCTTGCGTGTCCAGTACGCGATTGAAGGCGCGGAAGGTGCGAAAGATATAGGTGGGTCTTCCAACCTCAACTTGCTACTCAGCGATACCGTTGGCCGGCACCGCTATGTCGTCCGCGTGTATAGACCCTGGGTAACGACGGCGCGACTTGCAGATATGCAGCTTGTCCGCCGCAGGCTGGCGCTTGGCGGTGTGCCCTGCGCGCAGCCGGTACGCACCCTCAACGGGGAGACGTGGATCGTGGTCAATAATCGGCTCGTTGAAGTCGAGCCTTACGTCGAACACGATGCGAAAATGGATTCGTGGCAGCGGATTGAGGCTGGCCTCCCGTTGCTTGGGCGAATCCACACGCTGCTTCGGCCCCTCCATGTAAGCGAGGATGGCCTTAACCCGCCGGCCGCGAACTACATCGAGCCACAAGACGTGCTAACAGGGACGCTACGCGGGACACAGCGAATTCGCCAATGGGAAGATGCAGCGCCAGCCGAGCTTGAGGTTGCTCATGCGTCAGAGGAGTTAGCGCGGTTAGTTGCTAGTACGCAGCAAGCAATGGGCATCGAAGGGTTACCACGGCACCTCGTCCACGGCGACTATTGGGACAATAACGTCTTGTTCCACGATAATCAAGTCGTGCTCGTAGCCGACCTGGACTTCATGGGCGAGCGCGCACGGATTGATGACCTGGCGCTCACGCTATACTACACAAACTCCACCTTCTCGGACGATCCTACGTCCGATGAGCGTATTCGTGGGCTATCCACCCTTGTCAATGCCTATAACGCTGGTTTGGACGAACCACTCACGAGTGCCGAACGTGCTGCGCTCCCTTTGGCCCTCGCCCGGACACCGCTAGCCTTTATTGCTATGATTGCATCGGTAGATTCACAGGCTGGTGCTCGCAGGTTGGCGGCGGAGATGGCCCATGATATTTCGTGGGCGCTGGCGATCGTCCGCGACCTTGACCAATGGCGGTCTGCGTTCAGTTGTGATTGAGGCCGAGCCTACGATAATTGACTGCGCAAAATCAGTTTGAAAACAGGGCCTAATTTCTAACTTCTAACTTCTAACTTCTATCAAGAGGGATAAATGGCTCTAAACCTGTACAGGGCATTGCTTTCGGGCTTGGAAGAGCGACTGGAACGCATCGAGCGGCCCCCGGTCATCACTATAACTACCGATTTCGGCCTGCATGACGGCTACGTCGGCACCATGAAGGGCGTGATACATACCCTCGTGCCCGACGCCTCGGTAGTAGACATCAGCCACGATATAGCGCCCCAGCAGATACACGAGGGCGCGTTCATCATCTATCGCGCCTACCGCTACTTCCCCGCGAGCGCCATCCACCTCGCCGTGGTGGACCCTGGCGTGGGCACTGACCGGCGCGCCATCGTGCTCGTCACCCGGCACGGCACCTTTATCGGCCCCGACAACGGCATCTTCACCTACGTGCTGCGTGCAGAGCAGGAGCCTATACAAAGCCCTGAGATGGAAGGGAGGCCTGCCTGGGTAGGGGGTATGTGGGGCGTGGCTCCCAACTGGGCGGGCGATGAAGACTCGAACGGCAGGGAGCGAGAGGAGCACGAGGCCGAAGAGATCCCCGACCTCCCGCGCGCCTACCATCTCACCAACTCCGACTACTGGCTCTCCAGCGTAAGCGCCACCTTCCACGGGCGCGATATATTCGCCCCCGTAGCCGCCCACATCGCGAGCGGCGCGCAAGTCGAGCGCATGGGCGAGCAGGTAGACCTAAACACCCTAGTCAAGCTGCCCATCGGTGCGCCCAGGCTCTACAGGGCAGGGCGCGGCACCACCATAGTCGGCCAGATCGTGTATGTGGACCGCTTTGGCAACATCATCACCAATCTACCCGACAGGCTGATCGGCCCGCTCCTGGCCGACGCCCCCTCCACGCCCGTAGTCGAGATAGGCGGCCACCGCATAACCGGCCTCGCCAACTCCTACGGCGACGTAAAGGAAGGCCAGGCAGTCGCCCTCATAGGCTCAGAGCGCCTGCTTGAGATAGCCGTCCGCAACGCCAGCGCCGCCCAGCGCATGAAAGCCCGAATCGGCGACCCGGTAAGGATCACCGTCAGCCAGAGCTAAGGCGCATGTGTGAAAGGTGAACCCTAAATAATCTCAGCGTCTCCGCGCCTCTGCGGTTCAAACGTAACTATCTTTGCGAACTTTGCGATTCTCTGTGTCTTTGCGGTTACGTTTCACGTTTTACGTTTCACGTTTCACGCACGCACCGTCACGCCGCCGGAGGCTCCCCCGCTATCTGCACTTTCAGCAGGGTGGTCTTTCCAGGCGTCGGCAACGGCAGGCCGCCGGTGAATACCAGCAGATCGCCGGGCGCTACCAGGCCGCGCTCCACCGCCACACGCTCGGCATCAGCCAGGGTAGAGAGCGTATCCCCGAACTCATCAAGCAACATCGCATGCACGCCCCACGTAACCGCCAGCGACCTCTGCGTGTCCAACTGGTCCGTCACGGCTATGAGCGTGCCTTGCGGGCGGTACTTGGCGATGTAGCGCGCGCTCGTTCCCGACCGGGTGAGCGCGATGATAGCCCTGGCCTGCAACTCGTCCCCGATGCGGTCAGCCGCCCGGCAAAGCACCTCCGTAACCACGCGAGCATCATGCGCATCCCCAGGCAGCGCAGGTGACTCATGCCCGGCAATGCCCGCGATACGCTCCGTCCAGGTCCCATAATCGCACAGCTTCTCGGCCTCGATAGCTATGCGCGCCATCGTCCGCACCGCCTCTACAGGGTACTTGCCGCTCGCCGTCTCCCCCGACAGCATGACCGCATCGCTCCCGTCCAGCACGGCATTGGCAACGTCGGTAGCCTCCGCCCGCGTGGGGCGTGGGTTGCGTATCATCGAGTCGAGCATCTGCGTGGCGGTAATCACCGGCTTGGCCGCCACATTTGCAGCCGCGATGAGCCGCTTCTGTATGCCAGGCAGCACTTCGGGCGGCATCTCCACTCCCAGGTCCCCCCGCGCCACCATTATCCCATCCGCCTCGGCAAGTATACCCCCAAAGTTGTCAACGGCAGACGGCTTCTCGATCTTGGCGATGACCGGCACGGCGCGTGAGGTCTGCCCGGTAATGAGCCGCCGCGCCTCCGCGACATCCGCGCCGGAGCGCACGAAGGAGAGCGCGATCATATCCACGCCCTGTCGCAGCGCGAAAGCCAGGTCCACGCGGTCCTTGTCCGTAATGGTGGGCACGCTCAAGGGTCGCGCGGGCACGTTTATCCCCTTGTGCGAAGTTAGTACGCCGCCCACAAGCACCTTGCAGACGATACGCCCAGTCTCCACGTCCACACTCGTCACCTGTAGAGCAATGAGGCCGTCATCGAGCAATATAACGTCGCCTAACTCCACGTCAGCCGCCAGTCCCTCATAGTCCACAGGGATAGCATCCAATTCGGTAGCAGGTTGCATAAGGAGCGTCACGTTCGCGCCCGCACTCAGGGCCACACCGTTGACAGGCAGTACGCCCACCCTGATACGAGGCCCCTGCAAGTCCGCCAGGATAGCCACGTTCTTGTCCAACTCCGCAGCCAGCCTGCGTACCAGGGCTATCTTCTCAGCCGTAGTCTCATGCTCGGCGTGCGAGAAGTTGATACGCACCACGCTAACACCCTCCGCAAGCAGTTGGCGCAAGACATCCTCCCCCCAACTCGCGGGGCCTAACGTGGCTACTATCTTGGTTCGCGGAAGCACGGCGATAGCTCCTTATTGCAAGCGGTCGCAGATTGGGATTCTTCACCCGCGAAGCACATGCTCACAGCACCCCATATATTATCACAATCGGTGGGCGCTTACATAAGCTGGTAGAGACGCAGTAATGGTAAGATCTGTAGGGGCGTGATTTATCGCGCCCTGGTGGGGATGGCAAACCAACTCGGTACGTCATCTCAACTAGGGCGCGATAAATCACGCCCCTACGATGCTGGCGTCTTTTTGCTACCTTGGAGAGAGGGTATATCGCTGGAGCCAGACGCCGCGTGCGTGTTCCGGTTGGCCATCGGTGGCCAGGCCGCTCAGGCGGGTGGTCCAGGGGGCGGTGAAGGTTGAGGGGTTGGTGGTGATCAGGCCGAAGTGGGTTACGCCTCGCTCGCGCATTTGCTCGGCCCAAAGCTCCAGGCGATCATCGCCTTCGGCCAGCATGATAGGGCGGGTGTAGAAGTCTGCCGCCAGGTTGAGGGGCAGCCACCACACGTCCGTCACCAACGGCTCGCGTTCGGGCAGGGTGCGCGCCAGGTGCTGCCAGGCGACTACCTGCGTGCGTTCGTCATATAGCATGGCGTAGCCCCGCACGCTGAAGCCGACGCCGGTCAGGGCGAGTATTGCCCATAGCACTATGATGGCGCGTATTGCGTATTGCGTATTGCGTATTGCGTTGGTTGATGTTGGTTGGGCCTGGTGGGGGTGGGCTGACCAGATATGGCAGGCGGCTAGCAGGGCGAGTACTGCCAGGGCGGGGTAGGCGGGGAGGAGGTAGCGCTGGCCCCATTCGTGGCGGCTGATGGGGCCGAGGCCGCTGAAGGAGCTTATTATCAGGGCGTGCAGTCCTACGTAGAGCAGGGCGACTGTGTAGAGCCAGGTTTGCGGAGACGAGCCGGGTGGGGCGTTTTTGTTTTGGGTGGGCCAGATCGCCAGGGCGACAAAGGGGCTGGCAAGCACGAAGCCGTGCAGGTTGTAATAGCCTTGTGTGGATAGCAAGGTTGGTACGCTCGCCAGAGCTATGAGCGCAAGGCCCACCAACAGGGCAGGCATGCGCCAGGCAAATTGTGCGCGTGCTAGCTTCGACAAGCCCGCCAACGCGCAGAAGGCTGCGCCCGCAAGTCCGGCTATCTCTTCCAACAGGGAGAAGGTGGGGGAGAGTGGGAAGGTTTGCGGGCCGTAGAGGAAGTCGGGTATGACGCCCCACCCGGCCGTAGCGATGTAGCGCAGGGCGGGCAACGCTATGCCTCCGGGGTTGTTTGAGCTTGAGCCTGGGTCGCTACTCCCGGCGAAGTAATAGGTGGCATGGAGGGGCAATAGGGAGCCTTCGGTGATAAAGTAGAATCCCCAGAGAGGCACCAGCGCCAGCACGAAGGCCGCGCACCATGTCATCAAAGGTCGCCACGCCCCATGACGCCACGCTGCCCACAGGTAGACAAGCCCCATGACGAACGCCAGGATGTATAGCTCGGAGCGGAAGTAGACGGCTACGGCCAAGAGCGCGCCGCTCAAGGCTATGTTGCGGCGTGCATGAATGTCGCTTTTCGTGCCCAGCATGGCGGCAAGAAGGCTCAACGTGACGAGCATGGAGGCAAGGGTGTGCTCGAAGAATATGAGGGAGTAGATTGATACAGGCGTAGCGAGGCCCACCAGGGGCACGGCCAACCATGCTACTTTGCGCGGCGCGCCCACAGCCAGGGCGAGGCGATAGGACGCCCAGAGCGTGCCCAGCCCGGCGAGCAGAGGCACGAGGTAGAGGCCCCAGAAACCCATTACCTTCCAGGGTATGCGGGTGAGCAGCCCCAGGAAGATAGGCCATTGGAGATGGATACGGCCTTTGCCGTCTATCTCATGCTGCCTGGGGTGGAAGGGGACGAACTCTAGCCCAGGATCGAGCGAGCGCGCCGGGTAGTTGATAGACCAATCGAGGCTGGTGGACGTGAGGCGAAGATTACGCACCTGCAAATACTTCGCCCCGGTATCGTGGTGCGTCAACCCTTCCGGTGGCATGGCAAAGAGAGAGGCAATATACAGCATGCCCACCGAGATCAAGGACAGGAGTGCGGGGGAGCGCGTGAAACGTAGTGCGTAGTGCGTAGTGCGTAGTGCGTATTGGGTAAAATCCTTGATAGCCTCTGCGCCTCTGCGCCTCTGCGGTTCAACCGTTATCATCTCAGTGTTCTTTGTGCCTTTGTGGTTCAACACTTAGGCAATACGAACTACGCAATACGCACTACGTTTCACGCATCACCGTCAGGCAGGACGAAGTCTTCCAGTTGCTGGAAGGCGCGCTGAGCGCTGGGCCAGCGGACGGTGTATTGGGTCTCTCGGCCTTTGCCTGCCACTTCCAGGCGGATCAGCCCGGCGCTACGCAACTCGCGTATGTGGTGCGACACCGTAGGGAGGCTCAGCTTAACTTCCTGGGCCAGCGATTGGAGAGAGCGCGGCTCGGCGGCTATGAGGCGCAGGAGACGCAGGCGGGTGGGGTCGCCCAGGGCGCGCAGCACCAGCAAGGCTTCGTCGGGCACAGACTCACCGGGGGCGAGCTTGTACCCGGTGGGGTGCGCGCCCCATACCACCAGAAGCTCCCGGTCAGCCAGCTCGATACGCACGACGTATGGGTGCGCCCAGATGGAAGGGACAAGCACCAGGCGTTGCAGGTCAATGTCCTCGCTGATGGTGAAGCCGTTGGACAATCTCTCCATGAGATCGGGCACGCTCATCTTGCTGGATAGCTCCTGCGCCTGGCGGAGCATCCTTTGCAGGACCGGCCTCTCGCGGCGCTCTTCCTCGGCGAAATAAGCCGAGTGGTACTCCCGCATCACTGCCAGCCACCGTTGCTTGGTAGCCGCGGGGTCTGCGATATTGGCGAATAGGCGGCGCACCTCGGCAACTGAGGGGGTGTTACTCATGATTGACGGGCCGATGGTGCGCCTGTAATCTTCCACGTCCGCGTCACCCATCTGCTCCCCGGCAAGAGCGCGGTTCATTACGCGGGCATGCGGTATATCGCTCCAGAACGAAATGTGCATACGGCGCGAGAACTCGTCGTCCGGGATGGCTTCCATATAGTCGAGGAAGGGTCCAACGTCCTTTGGCGGGTCCATTTGCAGAACGAGATGGACGGGCAGGTAGGTCGCGAGCGCGAACGGTGGGCTGAAGAAGTCCTTGAGGTGTTGCTGCGCCTGGGGGGAGAGGCGCTTACGCACCCCGGCGGCCCAGGGCGCGGGTAGACCGTAACCTTTGGGCCGGAATATCGCGTGCAGGCTGAGGAGAAAGTCGTAAGCCGTCCCCCAGTCCCATTCCAGCACGGCTGAGAGGGGGTCCTTCCGGTCCTGAGAGGTGTTTGGTTGAGTGTCTGTCATGGGCGACTCGGCTAGCCTTTTTGTCAGGTGGGTAGGGATGATCTGCCCCGTAGTGCAAAATGCTACACGTCTATAACACTCCGCGCAGCATGTAACTTCCCTAAGAGCGGTATTTGGGGATTATATTAGTCTTTAGGTTAAATAGCAAGCGGCGATTTCGAGATGGGGAATCAGAACCCTTCGGCTGCGGCGTTCTCTGCCAGCCGGATGCGCTCCGAGATGGGGGGATGGCTATGGAAGAGGAAGCTTACCCAGGCGGGAGGGTCGGCTTCAGCCAGGTTTTGCCCGGCCAGCTTAGCCATAGTGGAGCGGAAGGCGGCGTATTTACCTGTGGTGCGGAGGGCGTAGCGGTCGGCGGCGCGCTCCATCTGCCTGGACATATAGTTGCCCGCAGGCATGGCTATCAGGCCGAATACGAACATGGCGACCACAAAGAGGGGCAGGGCTGCCACATCGGCTATATCACGGAAGCCGAAGATCGGGATGCCCCAGTTGAGCACCAGAGATGCGACCCACATCCCCGCGAGCATGATGACCGCCTGGGCTGCGAGGCCCTTTGGAAGGTCGTTGTGTACGTGGTGGGCAAGCTCGTGGGCGAGTACGGTCTCTATCTCGTCGTGGGTGTAGCCTTTCAGGAGGGTGTCACCCAGGATGATGCGACGCGTCCTCCCCAGGCCGGTGAGCATGGCGTTCGCGGCGGTGGTGCGGCTGCTCATATCCATCTCGTACACGCCCCTGACGCGAGCGCCCGCGCTCTCGGCCAACTGCGTGAGACGCCGCGCAAGCTCAGGGTCGTCCAGTGGGCGAAACTTGAAGAAGATGGGCATGAGCAGTACGGGCGCAAGCTGGGCCATCACGACGGCGAAAAGCCAGGCGAGAAGGGCCATGAGCGCCCACCAGTAATCGGGGAAGGTGCGTAAGAGCCAGTAGAGGGCCTCAAGCCCGGCCAGGCCGAAGAGCGCGGATAGGGCGAGGCTCTTCAGGGTGTCGGAGACCCAGCCGCTCAACTTCTGCGTGGAAAGGCCGTATCGATGCGGGAGGACGTAGCCTGAATAGTAATCGAGGGGGAGGGAGAGTAGAGTATAGCCAACGCCGATGGCAATACCATAGATGCCCACGACCAGCCAGGGGTCCTTAGTGATGCTCTCCACCCATTCCCGCAGGGTGATGAACCAGCCACTCAAAAGCAGCAGGACAACCAGGAAGGCTGTTGCAGCAAGTTCCGAGAAAAAGAGGCGGCGGCCTAAGGAAGCGTAGCGGGAAGCGAGTCGCTGGCGGTCGGGGTCTAGCTCTACCTGCGGTGCCTGCGCACCTGTGGTTATCAGGGGTTGTTCGGAGGAAGCCATATGCGCTTACAATGTTTGCTGTTATGCAAAAGCCTCTGTAGGGGCGACCCACCGGGTCGCCCCTACAGCACAATCTGAGCTACTGCCCGGCTACGTCCCACGCGGGCTGTTCTGCACCGCGCCAGTCGGCCACCCAACCGCGCTGGACGATATAGGGGTCGGCGTCGTCCTCGCCTTGCGACAGGGCTACGGCTTCGCGGGAGTACCAGGCTATGTTACCCTGTAGCTCTTCACCACTTTCCAGTTTGAGGGCGATAGGGGTTGAGCTTTGCAGGTGCTCATCCAGGAAGTATGTGAGGCGCTTGCGATACGCTTCGCGCCTGCGGGTAAGATCCTCCACCGGGACCTCGAAGAAGGAGGCCAGCTTTTGCAGCATCTCGTCGTCTTCGCCCACGCGGCGGTGCTTGACTTCAAGGAAATGGATGTCCCCGGCTGCTACGCCGCTTACTTCGGCTATCTCCCAGGGGGTCGCGCCGCCTCTTACGGCTCGCAGATACTTGATGTAATCGCTGAGGCTCATCAGACGCCCCGGTCCTTGTCCATGTTGTCCTGTTCGGGGGCATCGGGCGCGCCCGCGTGGTCCGAATTGATGCCGGAATCTTCGCGCGCCGCGCTGCCGGACTGGCCGGGTGCTCCTCCATTCAGAGCAGCAGGCGCTTGAGAGCCGCTCGAGCCACCCCCGCTCGCCCGCGAGGGGTCTCCAGCCATACGCCGGTAGTAGGCTATTGCCAGCTTGCGGAGGACGACTTCTTCATCGTCGCTCACCCTCACTGTGATGGTGTATGGGGTGAAGTCGGTGAGGGTGCCGGTGATCTGCTCACCGTTGAAGAGCCTGAAAGTGAACGGGGAGGCTGCGTCTCGCTGCTCGCGGAGATAAGCGGCTTCGCGGTCTTCGTTGGCTTCCGGCCATTGCCCGAAACGCACCTTGCGGCTGGGGGCGATCTCGTCTGCCATCGCGCGCAGTCGCTTGATCCAGTCTTTGGCTTCGGTCCTTGTCAGGGCATGGAGGGCCTTGCCGAGCCGCTCTTCCAATTGCTCCTGGTTTATCTCCAGGCGGGTTGACAGGTGAGAAAGC
Organism: Chloroflexia bacterium; assembly: GCA_036399775.1. Lineage (GTDB taxonomy): Bacteria > Chloroflexota > Chloroflexia > QHBQ01 > JADMIH01 > JADMIH01. The sequence goes on from DASWMJ010000092.1 coordinate 177,618, forward strand.
TCCTGTAGCTGCCCTTCGGTGAGCAGACTGGGAGCGGGCGCGGGGCGGGCAGGGCGGGTGGTGCGGTTCTCCCCTGACTGCTGCGCGGGCTGCGAAACCGTGCGGGGCCTTTGCGGTGCGCTCTCGGTAGGCCTGGGCGGGACTACCTGCTGCGCATGAGACTCTGTGTGGTTTTGCGCGTCTTGCACGGGGCGGGGCGCAGGCGCTGGCGGTGCGGAAGCAACAGGTGCGGGATGCGGTTGGGGTTGCGGTTGGGGCGGTAGTTGGGGCTGGGCGGGCGCATATGCGGCCGACGGGACGCTACCGGCCGGCGGCAACAACTCTTCGATGCCCACCCACAATGCCTTAGCGAGCAATTTGGCGTGTGGCAGTGGTATAGGGTGCGTTCCCTCCTCATACTCAGCCAATACTCTGGCCGGTACGCTTGCTCGTGCCGCTAATTGCGACAGGGTAAGCCCCTTTTTCTCTCTGATACTACGAAGCATGTTCATAAGCTACTGTTGCTCCTGTTCGGGCGCGGGAAAATGTGATGCGTATTGCGTATTGCGTATTGCGTATTGCGTAAAACGTGATACGGTTGTCTTTACTATATTAGTCTCAATAATTAACGTCTAGGGGTGTGAAATAGGTATTGCTCATCATCTTTTACGTAATACGCAATACGAACTACGTTTCACGTTTCACGCTCCCGTCTAGCAAGCGCCTCCTTGACTGCCGTTACCTCTTCGTCGGAGAGGGAGAGGTGCGAGGTGCCGCCTTTTACGGGCTTGGCGTAGAAGCGGGTGCCGGTGCGGCTGTGCAGGCTGCTGACTACCACGCCATCGCCACCGGGGTCGAGCAGGGCGAGGGCGAAACTCTGGTCGCCGCCCGTGTCCTGGAAAGGGTTGAACCGAACGAGTCCTACACACTGCACACTTCGCGCCACCGAACGGTCGAGGGAGTGTAAGGAGTGGCGCAGGGTCGCAACCTCGTCGCGGGCGCGCTCTATGCCCGCGCCCTGGCTCGCCACCAATTCGCCCAGCGACATAGAGGACGCGCCCGGCCCCGCCCCTTTCATAAGTGCGTTAAGCTGCTTCTCCATACGCCCCAGGCGCACGGTCTGTACGACCAGCAAAATGCCCAGGAGCACGCCCACTCCCAGGGCAACCCAACCTATTAATTCACCCAATACAATCTCCTGACCTTAACCAATACAATGCCAGGAGATTGTATCTTACAGTAGTGTGCTTGTCAATTATTGGAGCACTTGGACCAGGGCTGTCGCAAAGTCGCCCAAACGCCTTACGTGAGAAAAAGAGGTTGTCTTTATGAGGTAAGAAAATTTCTGATCGGTTAGGCTGTACAAGCAGGAGGTGCGACTTTGACACAGCACTAACCTCCGGCCCTTCTTCTGAAGTGAGCTACTTTTTCTCCTTATCGGGCGGTGGGTTCTGCGGCAGTTGCCTGGTGTTCAGGGGGCCGCTGTTTAGGCGTGAGCTAAGCGGCCCGGAGGACTGGTTGGGCATAGGCTTCGGCTGGCCCAGGCTGAAATCGAGGCGGGGCATTCGTGTCAGATCGTCAACCCAACGCTTGCTGTAGATTCCCCAGTGCTCTAACACGCTGGTGAGCGTTTCTACCCACCAGTCGGTCTCGAAGATTTGCCTGCCCGCTTTCAGCAGGGCAACGCGCATGGCGTCGTCGGCAACCGTGATAACAGTGCCGTCATCGGCCTGCCCCCTATATATCTCGTCGGTATAGTTCCACATCATCTGCTGCGTCATAGCAAGCCCCCAGCTTTTACCATGCTAATGTTTTGTTTTCATTATACTACAGGGATCAGGGGTCAGGGGTTAGGGGTTAGGGGTTAGGGTTGGGCTAATGAACCCTCGACCTGCCCTTCGTGGTAATAGTATATGAACAGGGGGCTGTTCTAAGCGTACTGATCCCTGATCCCTGATCCCTGACCCCTCGGCCAGCTTGCGTGGCCTCTCAGGGGCGTGGTACAATGCTATGATACTCCCCTTTAGATTGGAGCAAAGAAACCTATTATTATGCGTATAAATAAACACCTGGGGCTGCGGGCGCGCCGCCGGGGAGGCCCTATCTCCCTCATCTCTATTTGCGCGCTCTTGATGCTTGCCCCTGTATTCGCGGGCTGCTCTCCCCAGGGCATGGCGCAATCGGCTACCACTACGGCCCAGGCGGCAGCTTCGCCCTCTCCCTCGGCTTCATCTGCCGGGACGGCAACAACTACGGCCATCGTTACGCCTGGAAGCACCCAAACGCCGCAAGCAGGCGCGACTATCACCGCTACCGTTACAGCCACCCTTATAGTCACCGCTACGGCGGTCGAAGGCACGGCTACACCACGCCCGACACCTACCGGCGAGCCGCCTCCGCCCATCAATTCGTTGAACGTCTTTAATTTCTTCCCTGAGACCGGCACACTGGTCAAGCGCGATACGCTACAGTTAGACAAGGACGGACCGGATGAAGTGCTTATCACCGTCACGTCCCCGCAGGAGGCGATTACGGGCACGTTCAGCAGCGCCGTCGCGGTCCTCACTTACGACAGCGTCTACCGCGAGTGGGATGTCAGGTGGTCCTCCACCAGCATAACCGGCACCGCCAGCCCTCTGCCCGCCTCCAACCGCGCAGGCGGCGTGAACGGCGGCGATCTCCTGCGCACCGGCGAGCCGATCCTCCTGCTGCGTACCACCACCGAAGACAACCACGCCCACCTCGCCATGTGGCGCTGGAACACCGGCACGGGTAACGGCGATTTCCTCAAGATGGTGCCTGTTGGCGGCACGCTGGAGCGAGAAGCCGTGTTCGACGCCGACCTGGATGTGAACGTGGCCGACATCAACGACGACGGCGTGTATGAGGTAGTAGCCGACAACCTCGCGGGCGTCCAGGTATGGAAGTGGGACGGCTCCAGGTACGTGCCGGAAGGGGGGTCGCGCTAATGTCACGCCCCAACAATCGCGCGCAGACCCCCACACCGGCCCGCAATCGCCCGCAGCGTGCGGCGGTAACTGCTTCGCAGCGTACGGCAGGCGACGGCACTCGCCGCCCCGTCCAGGTCGGGCGTGGCCCTGTAGCCGCACCCAGGCTGCTCGGCGGGTCGTTCATCGAGGCCCATCGCGCCATCGCTTCTGTGGCCCTGGTTATGCTCCTCCTAGTGTCGCTGCTCACACCTTTCCCACCATCCGCACCCGACACCGCGCCCTTTATCACGCCCAGGATCGGCGGCTCTAACTCAATCCCAGGCTTGCTCGCGGGCGATGAAGTACAGCGAGCCATCTTCCCCTACCTGACCATCATCGAGAAGAGCCAGGGTAGCTCTACTATTTGGCCCGGCGTTGATACAATACTCAGACTCGATCCCTCGGACCCGCGGGTGCGAAAAGCCTTCATCGGGCAGATGTTCGCGTCGAGCGCGGGCGGCCTCGACACCAGGGTGAAAGACACCGGCATGGCGAGCAACCCGGCGCCGGAGGTATTGGATGACATAGAGACTGCTTACGAGACCATGCTGGATGGTCCGAGGCGCAGCCGGGGCATAAACGGCCTGGTCGTCACGCAGCTTCTCCGCGCTCAGAGCCTGCCGGACGACCGGAGGGTAGAGGTCGAGCGTCTCGCTATCGGCGCGCTGGAGTCTGCTATCTCCATTGACCCCAACACCTGGCAGTTCACTTATAACTGGGCACTCGCCAATATGCTTGGGGGGAACTACGCAGCCGCTTACGAGGGCTTGCGCACCATCGTCAACAGAAGCGATCTCAATACCGCTAACTTTGTGCCATTCTGGATGGGCCTCTCCGCGCTCAGGGTGGGCGATCCAGGCGAAGCCAGCGCACGCTTCCTGTCGGCTATAGATGCCAAAACACCGGAAGGCGGCAACGACGCATATAGCCAGCTATACGAGGAGGCGCGCGACTTCTCCCGTGAAGGGTTGGGCGACGCGCAATGGGCCAACCGCATCCCTGGCGCTGCTTACAAGACCTACTTCGACGCGCTCCGATTCGGCAACAACGACTCGGTATACGGCAAGTGGCTGCGACTCGGCTTGCAGCAGCGCGCCTACGAGCGTTTCGCGGACGATATGGCGGTCCTCACCGCGTCGTCTGATTTCTCCCGCGACGCACGCCTCCACCACGACCGCGCCCGCCTCCTTAGCTTCCTCGGCAGGCAATCGGAAGCCGAGGGTGAATATAAGCGGGCGATTGAGCTAGGCGAGAACGACCCTACGCTACGTATCTCTTACGGGCAGGCGCTTGAGAGCCGGGGCGACCACAACGGCGCGCTCTCGCAAGCCGAGCAGGCAATACGTGGAGCGGGCCAGGACCCAGGCACAGCCGACCTCTCAAGCGTGGCTCGCGCCGCTACTACCACCACAACCAGCGTGGCCGACGTTCAAACTGCCCAGCAATTGCTTGACGCCAACCTGCTGCGCGCTCGCGCATGGGGCGCTCAGGGTAATACGGGAGCAGTTGATAGCATGGTGAGCGGCATCACCCAGCAGGCGGGACAGGTCCCTGCGGCTGAGGCAGGCCTGCTCCACCTCTACGGGGCGTTCGCTTACGAGGCGGCGGGCATGAACGACAAGGCCGCCAGCAGCTACAACGAAGCATGGCAGAGGTTGAAGGGCTTGGCAAGCGGCACCGCAGGCCGGGCCGCCGCGCTGGCCGGGCTGGCACGCTCTACGGCGCGCACGGGCGGCGCACAGGCAGGGGTAGACCTTCTCAAGCAAAACGGCTACGACTTGGCCGCGCTGAGTGCGGGCACCTCCTCCGACCTGGACGCTCCTGACGTGCTTCAGCAGGGCGCGATACTGCTGATGCAGGTTGGCAAGGGCAGAGAGGCCGCCAACGCATTGCGCGTGTCGGCGATAGTACGCAATCTCCAGGATGCGCGCTCGTACAGCGGTATCGGGAGGCCCCTGTGGACCGCCAACGGCACCGTCGCGCCGTCCAGCGCCATAGTAGCAGCCGCCGGGGCCGCGCGAGCCGTCGAAGGGGAAGATGTAAACCTGGCGGCGATGCGCTACAAGCTGGCCTACAGCCTCGACCCCGCCATGCCTGACGCCTGGAACAACCTGGGCGTGCTATACGCTCAGTCGGGCAACCCCAACCTCGCCAGCTTCTACCTGGGCGCTGCGGGCACCGTAAGCCCCGGCTACGCGTGGGGGCAGCACAACCTGGCGGCGTTCGCATACGAGCAAGGCCCCGCCAGCTACTTCACCGCGGAGCAGGCGCAGGGCGACGCAATCAAGGCGAACGGCCCGCAGAGCCTATTCTGGGGCTACAACCTGCGCTACGACGAGCGAGGCAGCGTACCCTCACCCGCCGCGCCTCCGGGCGACTTCCTCTCCCGGTTGCCTGCTGTGGCGATCTTGCTCCTCCTATTGCTCCATACACTGGTTGGCAAGGACCGGCAGACGAACCGCATGGGCGTGGTAGGCACCAGGGGACTGCTCGGCATCGCAGCCTCATACGTGGACGCGCGGGCGAAAACGCTCGTGCCAGGCTTGTGGCAGCCGCGCCCAGGGGTGCGGGGAGTGTTGATGGCGATAGCGATACCGTCCGTTATAGGCATGTTGGGGCTGGCGTGGGGGGCTTCACGCGGGTCGCTAGGCGCGCTGCTCGTCTTCCTGCCGGTGGCGCTCGTTATCTCTGTCATCGCATTCGGCGCGAACGAATTGGCGCAATACCTGGCAGCAAAGCGCGCTCACGGGGTATCTCTGCACCACAACTGGCCCCTCGGCATACTCCTGGGCATTTTGAGCATACCGTTCGGCTTCGTCTACGGCTTGCAGGCATTGACCGGGGTGCGGCCCGCCACGACCGGGAGCGAGTCTGAAGCGCCAGGGACGAGCCGCCGGGTGATTGGCCGCCGCACGCGCAGCATGGAAGATCTGGACCTCGCGTACGAGGCGCAGGCGGAAATGGGCGGGACGGAGGCATCAACGCCTGTCAATGCGGCTGCCGGACGCCTCGGCCTCAGTCCCGCCGCTCGCATCTTCTTCGCGGGCCTGGCTGCCAACCTGGTGTTGGGCGCGCTCTTCGGGCTGGTCTACTGGCTCACCGGCTGGCCTTCTGTGCGCATGGCGCTCTTCGCTTCGATGCTCGTGCTTGCCTTCACGTCGGTATCTGAGCCGCCCGCGGACGGCTGGGCCATATACCGGCGTAACGCCCCACTATGGCTGGGCATCTTCGTCATAGCCGCCACTATTGTGACGCTGCTGGCTGTTGGGATTATGTAGATACTTTCTAAATTTGAAGCTTAAAGCTTCAAATTTAGAAAGTATCTCGAAGTTTCGCGTAAAATTCTCGTTATGAGAGTATCATTCCTACCCTTGGACTGGTTGCCTCCATGAAATGTCCTCAATGCGGAGTTGACGCCCGGCCCGGCCAGAAATTTTGCGCCAGTTGCGGTGCTACCCTGGCTACCATACAGGTCCCACCCGTGCCGCGTCCAGACTATGAACCGCCGCTACCGCAAACAAAGCCGCTCATTCCCTTGCCGGAGGAGACCGGCGTAGAAGCTGGGGTGGTTGAACCTCAAGGATACACCCCGGAAAGTATGCCCCAGGAGCACCGGACCGGCAGCTTCATGCCTTACCAATCGCCCATCGAAGGGGAGCTTACCACGGGCGAGGCGCGCAGCCGCTTGCCGGTGCTTATCGCGGTTGTGGTGGCTCTGCTGGTTATCGCCGGCACTCTCATAGCGGTTGTCGTTTCGATGCGCGGGCAATCGGGCCAGCAGGAGATAGCCGTGTACGTTCAGGCTACCGCCAACCCATCTAAATCGAAAGCCACCAACGTGCCCCAAGAGCCTTCCGCGCTGCTCGAAAAGTCGGCGGAGGCGATGAGCGCAGTCAAGACTTTGCGCTACCAGGGGGAAGCCGGGTTCTACGGCATAGCCACGCCCGAACCTTCGGTTGGCGGCTCATCGGCCATATCCGTAACCATCAGCGGTGAAGTGCAACTGCCCGACAGCTACACCATGAACACCGACGCTTCGTGGCTGGGACAATTCATAGTCATAGGTGATAAGACGTGGAGCAGGCAGAACGGTAACCCGCTATGGACACTTCTCACCGGGGTGGACGTGTCCTTAGGCCCGGCCAATCCCCTCGCCGCCACGCAATACATGCGCTACGCCAGGCCAGGATCCGTGCAGTTGGTCGGAGAAGAAGAGCATGTGGGCAAGCATCTATACCGCTTGCGCTTCGACGTGGACACGGAGAAGATGGCCAGGGACTCGACCAGCGCGTCGGTGCGGAACTTGCTGCTGAATAGCCGCATAACAACTGACGTCTGGGTACAGGACGATTATCTGCTGGACAGCATCTCTATCGCGGTGGACCTGGGCGACGACAAGGGGGCCATAGTGAGGAGCTACTTCTCCGACTATAACGCCGACGTGAAGATCGAGCCGCCGGAGGATGTGGGGCCGTGATGCGTATTGCGTAGTTCGTATTGCGTATTGCGTATGAACGTGAAACGTGCATTTTACAATTGTTTTACAGTGGGATTATGGGGTTGTAACGTTTTGGTGGTATAGTTGCGGGGTGGGTGGCTGACATCGGGCGAGGGAGGTTGCCATGAGCAAGTATCAAGTACGAGGGCTGGCCGTCTCTTTGCTGGTTGGGGTGGGATTGGTGAGTACGGCTTCGGTCTATACGGGGGCGGTTATTGGCGCGCCTGCCGGTCCGGCTCCTTTGTCACGAGTGAAGCGCCCGGAGGCCGATTGCACGCGCACTTCGGTGGGCCTTCCGCCCCTCACAGACCTGGGTAGCGGCACCTACCAGGGCTACGAAGGCGGTCTGTATCCGGGCGGCGAGAACCAGGTGCCGCCCAAGTACAGGTCGCTGGGGCAGGCACACGCGCAGAACGTAAGGCCACTCAACCTACAGGGGCAAAACGACCCCAACGGGCGGATCGTGCTGCTTTCCATAGGCATGTCCAACACTACCCAGGAGTTCTCCACCTTCAAGCAGATGGCTGACACCTATCCGACGAAGAACCCGCGCCTGACCATCGTGGACGGAGCGCAGGGTGGGCAGGACGCAATCGCTATCAGGAACCCCAACGCGCAATTCTGGACGATTGTGGATCAGCGCCTGTCGAGCGCGGGCGTGGGGCCTAACCAGGTGCAGGTGGCCTGGCTGAAAGAGGCTATCGCCGGGGAGAACCGCGCATTCCCCGCCGACGCGCAGGGGCTGCGGGACGCGCTGCGAGACATCGTTGGCATCATGGAGGAGAGATACCCCAACCTGCAAATTATCTACCTGGCGAGCCGCATCTACGCGGGCTACGCCACTACCACCCTCAATCCTGAGCCATATGCCTACCAGAGTGGCTTCGCGGTCAAATGGCTTATAGAAGAGCGAATCAACAACGGCGACGAAGGTGCATGGCTGGCGTGGGGTCCTTACATATGGACCGATGGCCTCGCGGGGCGCAACGACTATTTCACATGGCAATGCGAGGACGTGCAGAGCGATGGAACACACCCATCGAATAGCGGGCGGCAGAAGGTAGCAGAGCGCCTGCTGAAGTTCCTGCTATCCGAGCCTACAGCGCGCGTGTGGTTCTCCCAGAACTAAGTCGCACTTGCAAAGATAGGGAAATCTCGACTGTAATATTCATATCTGCCTTCGCGCATACGAGGGGATGTTCAAGAATAATAAAATGGGCGGCTGCGCCGCCCATTTTATTATTCTTGAACAAGAGGTTCTATGCTTGCCAGGTGTTACCCTCTTCGTAGTATATTGCAAGGAGGTGAACTAGAAAGATGACAGACTTTACCTACTACGCAGATAGCTCTGTCCAAATAACCAGCGACTGGGTTAAGTTGGGAGAGAAAACATATAGAGTATCCGACATTAAATCGGCGAAGGTGTGGTCTACGCAGGCCGACCCTATGAGAGAATTGCCTTATTTCTTGCTGATAGCAGGCTCTTTCACGATGTTCTTGCTGAACAACTTTCGCTCCGTCTTCCCGCATGACTGGGAGCATCTATTGCCGTTCGTGCTGAGTTTCGGCATGATAATCGGGGTGGCGGGCTTCGCGATATTGCTGTCGCAGATGTTTAGAAAGAGTGATTACATATTCATATTGAGACTTACCGGCACATTCGGCACAACCAGCCCTTTCGCCTCCGACGATGAGCGTTACGTACAGAAGATCGCGGACGCCATGAAGCTCGCGCTTTCTAATCGCCAGGTGGAAGCGCCGCAAATCGAGGCTATCGGCGCTGAGGCTTAATCCGTAGATTCAAGCCCTGGGCAGATCACGACTAAGTAAGCACAAAAAATGCTCCAAATCATGAGATTGGAGCATTTTCCATTAAAAGTATAGTAGTTTACCCAGTTATACGTCTACTAGAGGTCCGCCGCAGTGACAAATCATACGATCTGGATTAATGACGTTTATACACCTGTGACAACCAAGTCCATTTGGACATGGAGTCAGATTCACACAGTCATATACGCCCGACTCTGACCTACGGATACTACAGAATGCTGCCTGGATGGCCGTTTCTTCCCTGGGTATGTTGAACGTCATCGGTGTGAATCTAACAGTGTTCCCTTCTGGCTCTTGAAAGTCCTGCAGGGGAATCTCCAACGTCAGGTAGGGCTTCCCCTTCTTCTTCCGTATACTAAAACGCGTAACAACCAGATACTTTTCTCCGGGGTTTCCGTTTTCAACATATTCTGTAGTTTCGGTTGTTGTGTTCACCTCAACCTCCTATTATATCGACGCATACATACTGCTATGCAGATGACTCACCGATCAAACTTTGGGTGTTGCGACGGCTCGCCAATGACGAGCATAGGCTACAATAATTGCCCAAGAAGTACTCAGTCAATAGTACTTAAGTACTGGTAATAGTTGAGACTGAACTCCTCTCCTTCCTCTTTTTGTGAGGACATTGAGTCTGTCTACATTGCGAGACGGCTTTAGCCTTATGTCTCAGATCTTGCCTCCATCAACAGTAAAGGCGAACTCATTCTATTTGGAAGAATCACCTGTATTTCAAAGGAAGTACTATAGATTTCAGCTCAAAGGGTTAAAGAGGGCTATTACCAATGGCATATTGCTTGCTAGCTACTTCATCGGGTAGGATGAGGGCGCGGGAGTCCGTTACCTGTAGGGAGGCCAATATGAAGAGCGAAACATTTTATGCTGACAACCTTATCCAGGTTACTGATGAGTGGATAAAGATGCGGGAAACGGCCTACCAGGTGGCGGACATCAAGTCGGCCAGGCTGGAGAAGGTGACGCGGGACCCGCTTATAACACTCGGCAGTATCCTGATGTGGAGCGGGCTTGGCATCCTGCTTATGACGCTTATAGCATACGTTGGCAACGCCGTGCCCGGAGAGGATACGAACCCGGTGATTATCCTCTTTGCTATCCTGGGCCTGCATAACCTGACGATTGGGCTGCTGATACGCGAGTTTCGCAAGCCGGAATACACTTATATCGTGCGCCTCAACGGCACGTTCGGCAAGACGGAAGCATTAGGCTCCAAAGACGAAAGCTACGCGCAGAAGATAATCGAGGCGATAAACCTCGCCGTTCGCCGCAATCGCCTGCGCCATCACAGCCGCATGGGGCACGCATAGCTTCAGTCTCCCCACATGAGAGGAACGGGAAAATCATCAAAAATGGCGGCGCAGCCGCCATTTTTGATGATTTTTCATGTTATAGGTGCAGGCTCGTACTATGAGCCGATCAGCTTCTCGTATAGCTCTTGCTGGCGGTGCCTGGCATGGCGGTAGATGGCGTGCCGCTCCATGTTGGGTGGGTAAGTCTCGCCCAATGCAGCAGGGGTCGCGTCGAAGTTTGAGAGGATGCCGAGGGAGCGCAGGGTGAGGAGGGCAGCGCCGCGCAAGCTTGCTTCGTCCTCGCCCGACGCGGTCACAGGCCTGCCCAGCACGTCGGCCAGCATGCCTATCCAGCCCGGCACGTTCAGCAACGCGCCGCCGCTTGCGATTATGCGTTGGGGCGCGGGCAGTACGTCTGCCAACAGGTCGTAGAGAGCGGCGAAGGGGTAGGCTATGGCTTCCTGGGCGGCCCGCATGATGTGGGCGGGCCGTGTGTCGAGGGATAGGCCGGAGATGGTGGCACGGGCCGAGCCGTGCCAGCCGGGGCTTCTTTCTCCCGCGAGAAAGGGTAGCAGCGTCAGGCCGTGCGAGTCGGGGTGGAGCGCGGCGGCTTCTTTCTGTAGTTCCTCAAGGCTGCCGGTATGCAGGGTGCTTGCGAGCCAGTCAAGCAGGTTGCCGCCCTCCGAGAGCGCGCCGCCCAACAGCGACGTATGCCGGTCCAGGCGGTAGCACCACAGCCCATGTGGTATCTTGACGGCGGTGCCGGGTAGGAGCACGCGGGCCGCGCCACTGGTCCCTACCTGTATCGCCAGGTCTTGGGGCGTGTAGCAGCCGCTTCCCAGGTTGCCTGTCGCGCCATCTCCCACGCAGGGGTACCAGGGTACGTCGCGCAGGGCAGGCCAGCGTTTGGCGTATTCTTCCGGTAAGCCCGACATACAATCATCTACGTCCGTCAGTTCAGGCATACTATCCCCCCTCACTCCCAGGTGCGAGAGGAGTGTGTGGTCCCAGGTGAGTGTATGCCGGTCCAGCAGGCCACTCCACGAAGCTACTGAGAGGCTCTGCCAGGCCTTCCCGAACAGCTTGAGGTGTACCAGATCGCCCAGGGAAATCCAGCGCGTTGTGCGCTTGTATGCGCGGGGTGTGTCGCGTTGCAGCCAGAGGAGGCGGGCCGGGAGATAAGAGGTGTGGATGGGGCAGCCGGTACGCTCGTATACTTGTTCCTGGTCCAAAGTAGCGCGCAATTCTTCGGCTTCGCGGGCGCAACGCGTGTCGGCCCAAGTATAGATAGGCGTCGTCGGCTCGCCATGCTCGTCCACGCCCAACACGTTGGAGACCAGGGAGCACATGCCGACGCCCATGATGTCGTTCGCCCTCTCTCCGGCAAGCTCCAGCGTTTTGTCTATAGCCGAGAAGAGGCAGTCAAGCAAAGTGGCGGGGTCTATCTCCACGCCGCCATTGGGGGTTGTGCGTACCTTATAGGGTAGTTGCGCTTCCAGATGGACCAATTGCCGCGCCTGTGACGTGTACAGGTTGGTCCGTAGGGAGGATGAGCCTATGTCAATTGCGAGCACTAAAGCTGGATCGATGTCTCTCATATCTCGGTAGCATCCTGTATCAGGTAATTCCCCCATTATTGTGCAGAGAGTATAGCGAACGCAAGGTATATTCGTATCTTGCGGCAGTTTACATGGTTATAGAACAAATATACTAAAGTTATGTGTAAAAAGTGGCGGAAAAGGTTGGGATAGGGTATAATAGAGTGGTGACATTGCATATATTAATGTAGGTGGGTATATCTGCTGAGGGTACGCTTTTGTGTGCTCGTTGGAGGAAGTGTAAAGCATGGAAATAGGCACAATCAGGTCAGTCAATCTTGATACGGAGATGAGGTCGGCGTACCTCGATTACGCTATGAGCGTGATCGTGTCACGCGCCCTGCCGGACGTGCGCGACGGCCTCAAGCCGGTGCAGCGCCGTATCCTTTATGCGATGTGGCGTATGAATATGCGCCATAACGTCCCGTACCGCAAGAGCGCGGGTATCGTAGGTGAAGTGCTCAAGGAGTTCCACCCGCACGGTGACACGGCTGTGTACGACGCCCTGGTGCGTATGGCGCAGGACTTCTCGATGCGCTACCAGCTTGTGGACGGGCAAGGAAACTTCGGCTGTTTTACCGGCGATACGAAGATCAAGCTGTTAGATGGCACTGAAAAGTCGTTTGCAGAGTTAGCGAAACTGGGGTCGGAGGCCGTGTTTTATGTCTATTCCATAGACGAGAATGGCCGTATCGTAGTTGGCGAAGGCCGCAACGCCCGCGTAACCCGTCGCAACTCACCTCTTATTGAGCTAACGCTTGATAACGGCGAGAAAATACGCTGCACGCCCGATCACAGGTTTATGCTCCGTGATGGCACTTATAAGGAAGCCCAGCACCTGACTCCAGAAGATAGCTTGATGCCGGGTTATTTCGACACAGCTCCTGTCAAGGAAGGTCTCAACGACTACCTGCGAGTGATGCAGCCTGCTACGGGCGAGTACGAGTTCGTACATCGCATCGCAGATCGCTTCAATCGTGACCGTGGGCATGTGCGCCGGATACGTGGGCCGTTTGTGCGCCATCACAAGAACTTCAACCGTTGGGACAATCGCCCTACCAACATCGAGCGTATGACCTTCCTTGAGCATTTGCACGTACATGCTGAGCATTTGAAGGTGCTATGGACGGATACTGAGTTCCGTAAGGCCCAGCATGAAGGTGTTCAGCGTTACTACGAAAATCACCCGGAAGTGTTGGAGGCGCGTGGAGAACGTTTCGCGAGCCAGAATAAGGATGAATCATTCCGCCGGGAGAATGGGCCTCGCATATCAGCGTCACTGAAACAGAAATATAGTGAAGATAGAGAGGCGCGTGCTGAGATTTCGCGCCGCATGAAGGCTCTGTGGGATGACCCTGATTACCGGGCCAAGATGTCTGCTGCCCTCAAGGGTGTGCAGAAGCGCGAGCTTACACCGGAAGAAAAAGCGCGCGTGGCACAGATTATTTCTGAGAAAAGCCGCGCTATGTGGGGCGACGATAGCAAGCGGGCCGAGATCGTGAGTGCTATCTCTCGCGCTATGGACTCGCATGAAGTGCGCGCCCGGATCAGCCGTAACTCTCGCAGGCTCTGGCAAGACCCTGAATATCGTGCGAAGTACCGAGATGATCACTTCTCTTCTATGGCGCGTGTGCTTTGGCAGAACCCAACCACCCGTGAGTTACATCGTGAGAAAATCACCCGCCAATGGGAAAATGAGGAGTTCCGTACCGCTCAAAGTGAGGGCGTGAAGCGAAGCAACGCACGGCGATTGCAAGATAACCCGCAGATGATGTCCGAGCTTGCACAGAAGGCAGCCTCGGCGCTGACCGAGAGGTGGAGAGACCCTTCATACACGCGCCGAGTAATGCGCCAGAGAATCGCCCGGTATGTGTCTCGTTTACTCAGGGAGATGCCTGCGGAGAGTATTACGCCTGAGGTTTATGATGCTCATCGGAATGCGAACTGGATACCGCGTAGCAAAGCTGCATTGCGGCATTTCAGCGATTTTGCCGAACTTGTAGAATCAGGTAGGACGTACAACCATCGAATAATATCAGTACAATGGCTCGCTGAGCGTGAGGATGTATATGACATTACGGTGGACAAGCATCACAACTTCCTGCTCGCCAACGCCGTTTTTGTACATAATTCGGTAGATGGTGATCCCGCAGCTGCTATGCGATATACCGAGGCTCGACTTCGACATATTGCAGAAGAACTATTAGTTGACATAGACAAAGAGACAGTCTCCTTCGTTCCCAACTACGACGACAAGACGATGGAGCCTACCGTACTGCCTGCCCGGCTGCCTAACATGCTGCTGAACGGCGCGGCGGGTATCGCCGTCGGTATGGCGACCAACATCCCACCGCACAACCTCTCCGAGTTGACAGACGCGATAATGTACCTGATTGACAACCCTGACGCGGCGGTGGAAGAACTGATGGCCTTTGTGCCGGGTCCCGACTTCCCGACGGGTGGCATCATCGTGGGCAACGAGGGTATCAGGGACGCCTACGCCACCGGAAGAGGCCGCATCATCATGCGGGCTAAGGCATACGTGGAAGAAGGCAAGAGCGGGCGCTACAGCATTATCGTGACCGAGTTGCCTTATCAAGTGAACAAGGCGACTTTGCATGAGAAGATAGCGGAACTGATACACGATGATAGGCTGCCCGGCGCGAGCCTGGTGCGCGACGAGTCGGACCGCAACGGCATGCGCCTGGTGATAGAGTTGAAGCGCGACGCCCAGCCCAAGAAGATGCTGAACCTCCTCTTCAAGTACACCGCCATGCAGTCCACCTTCGGCGCGAACATGCTGGCGCTGGTGAACGGCAACGAGCCGCGCGTGCTGACGCTCAAGAAGGCGTTGCAGCACCACATCGAATGGCGGATAGAGGTCATCACGCGCCGCACGCAGTTCGAGCTTCGCAAGGCACGCGACCGCGCCCACATCCTGGAAGGTCTCAAGATCGCGCTGGACAACCTGGACGCGGTGATAGCGACGATACGCCAGAGCCGCACGTCAGATAGCGCCAAGAACAACCTGCGCGCACAGTTCAAGCTGTCGGACCTACAAGCGCAGGCTATCCTCGATATGCGCCTTGCTCGCCTGGCGGCACTTGAGCGCAATAAGATCGTGGACGAGTACGTAAGCGTCATCAAAGAGATCGGTTACCTTGAGGACCTGCTGACGCACCCACAGAAGATATACGGGCTTATCAAGGAAGACCTTAAGGACCTCAAGGAGCGATACGGCGACCCGCGCCGCACGCGCATCATGGAGGCGACCAACACCGAGTTCAGCGAGGAGGACCTGATACCCGACCTGCAGGTGCTGGTCACGATCACCGACCGGGGTTACATCAAGCGGCTGCCGCACGACACCTACAAGAGGCAGAATCGCGGCGGGCGCGGCATCATCGGCATGGTGACGCGAGAGATGGACGCGGTGCAGCACATGATAACGTGCAACACGCTGGACAGCCTGCTCTTCCTCACGAACAGGGGGAAGGTGTACCAGCTAAAGGCGCACGAGGTGCCGGATGCGGGCAGGCAGGCTAAGGGCCTTCCCCTGGTCAACCTTGTGACGCTTGAGCCACAGGAGCAGGTGACGGGCCTCATAGCGGTACGCGACTTCGAGAATGACGGCGCATACCTGGTGCTGGCGACCACGCAGGGCAAGATAAAGAAGACCCCCCTGAAGGACTACAGTTCCGTGCGCTCGACGGGCATCATCGCCCTCAACCTTGAGCCGGGCGACGAGCTTGCGGCTTCCAGGCTGTCGGATGGCAACGGGGATATAATCGTCGCCACGCGCAAGGGGCAGGCTATACGCTTCTCCGAGAAAAATGTGCGGCCAATGGGACGCGCTACCGCCGGTGTTGACGCCATCAAGCTGGCGAAGGGGGACGAGGTGGTGAGCATGGACGCCGTTCGCTCGGACTCGAAGGCGTCGCTACTGGTGTTGACGGAGAAGGGCATAGGCAAGCGCACCCGTATCTCGCAGTTCCCGCGCCAGGGGAGGGCGGGCCAGGGAGTACGCCTGCTGACCATCATCCCCAAGGGCGGGCAGGTCTGCACGGCTCGCGTGGTCTATCCTGAGGACGACCTGGTGGTGATCTCCACGAGCGGGCAGGTAATCCGCATGTTCGTGGACGGCATACCTCACAAGGGGCGGCCCGCGCAGGGTGTGGCGGTCATGAATATGCGCGACAAAGACTCGGTGGCATCGGTAGCATTGATACCGCGCACGGACAAGGGCGGTAAGATGCTGGGCGACGCCGACCTGGAAGTGCTGTCGGAATCAAACCTGGATGATGAGTACGATGATGACGAGGGCGACGGGAACGGGTCGGGCCACGAGGAGGCTGTGGCGATAGCCAAAATGCCAAAGGTGGTAGATAAGAGCGCGGGCAACGGCGCTAAGACTCGCACCACCAAAGCTGCCACGACACCGGCTGCCGAGGCCGCGCCTGACGGCGCGAGTAAGCCACGCGGCAAGACCAAGTAGACGCAGAACCTATGAATCAAAAATAAGAAAATGGACGGCTGAGCCGTCCATTTTCTTATTTTTGATTGTCCCTTCTTAGGGGGAGGGGCGATTAGCCGTTGAGGCCGGAGCCGATCTTGGAGAAGGTGCTGTTGACCTGGGTGCCCAGGAAGGTGAGGATCACGATCACTACGATAGCGATGAGGACCAGTATGAGAGCGTATTCTACCAGGCCCTGACCCTTCTTCTTCAACTGCTCAATCTTTGCGCGCATTGGATTAGTCTCCTTTTAGATAATTGCATCGATACGATATTTCCGAATGATGGCGTCTGTTGCGTATAAGCTGCATCAGATTTCATATGTATCTTACCCTCTGCATGCCAGTCTACATATAGCCCAGCAGTCCTGAATGAAGCGCTTTATCATGGCAACATAGTCCTATGCAATTGGGTGGTACTTTGGACCTATGACCAGGAACCGGATTTGGAATTTCGGATTGCGTATTTGTGTTCTGAGCGGCTGCGCGGTAATAAAGGCTTTCGCAATTCGCAATCAGGTAATACTGCTAGCTCTCAAACCCCGAAGGGATTGGTTCAGTACGCCTAACAAAACCGTCGCGTAAGCAGCCAGGGAAGCAGAACAGGAGTCGTGGAGGAGAATGCTATGGCGAAGGAACTGTTGGCTGATGCGTTGTGGGCGCGGATCGAGCCGCTGCTCCCGCCGGAGCCGCCGAAGCCCAAGGGCGGACGGCCCGCGGGGTGTCGGACCGGGTGGCGCTGACGGGCTAACCACGTCCAATTCGCGAGAAGGGCCGGCCTCGACCGCCGCGCACGGCCTCTGCTATACTAGGGACATGACGATCAAGAGATTGGACCACGTCAGCGTGGTCGTTGACGACCTTGCAGCCGCTATCGCTTTTTTCACCGCGCTCGGCATGACGCCCGAAGGCGAGGCGGCGGTCGAGGGCCAGTGGGTGGACCGCGTCAACGCGCTCGAAAGTGTCCAGGTCGACATCGTTATGATGCGGACCCCAGATGGGCACGGGCGGGTTGAGCTGACGAAGTTTCGCAATCCAAAACTGGTCGAGATCGAACCGGCGATCGCACCGCCGAACACGCTGGGCCTCCGGAGCGTCATGTTTACAGTCGAAAGCGTCGACGACACTGTCGCTCGCATGCGCGCCCACGGCGCTGAACTCGTCGGCGAGGTGGCCCAGTACGAGGACCTGTACCGCCTCTGCTACATGCGTGGCCCTGCGGGCATCATCGTAGCGCTGGCTGAAGAGCTCTTCTGAAGCGTTCACCGCTTCGTCACGGCTCCGATCCTCCGCGGAACCATACTGCTTCCTCGCCAACTCGCGCCGCGGTTTTGTTAGGCGCACTTATTCAGTTGTCAAAGAACTCACAGACAGCCCGACCGCGCTGGAAAAAACCCTTTGGCGCGGAGAAAAGACCTTTTCCCCGGCGGACAACCCTTTTGCGCCGGGTTCGACCTCTTTTCCTTGCGGCGACTGTCCGGAGGCAGAGGGTAAAGCCCTTTTGGCCCGCAATGCAAGCCCCAGATTGTGACCCAAAGACCACGAACCGAAGGCCATTGACCTTTCCCTCCGACCCAAAGGCTTTTTACCAGAGGGAATTGGTCTTTTCTCCGCCCAAATGACTTTTTAGGAAACACCTCTGGCCTTTTGGCAGGCCTGCAAGGCAAACCCGAAATGGGGCTTGACAAGCAGGGGCGGCCGGAGTATAGTCCCGACCACTTCGAGCAGTCCATCCCAGGAAAACAAAACCGTGGAGGGCCTCGGTTTGCGAGAGCTTGGAATTCGTGTATTGAATCCCGACGTACCCGATTCCGGATAGGCCGGAGCGGGACGAAAACAACCGATTGGGATCAAGGGATCGGGATAATCCCCCCAATCAGATAGAAAGGAGAAGGACCATGGCTACGAAGGGAAGTACCATCCCCGAACGGATCGCGCGCTGGAAGGTGATGAGCGCCGGTCTCAAACCCCTGCTCGGCGAGATGCCCCATCTCGCGGCAATGCACTCGGAGCTGGAGAAGGTCACCCTCCAGTCCGAGGAACTGGACGCCAGGAGCGAGGCCCTCAAAGCCGAAAGCCGCGAGGTCAACCGCACCCGGGAGGAGCTGGCGAAAGCCGGCGACGACCTGCGGCTCCGTCTGGCCGCCGCGCTCCAGAATGCCTACGGGTTCCGCAGCGAGAAGCTGCTGGAGTTCGGCGTCCCGCCGCGGCGGGCGCGGGGCAAGGACCGCAAGCCGCGGGCCCGGCCCCCGGCGGCACCGCCGCCGAGCCCGGGAGTGACGCCTCCGCCGGCGGGAGCGGGCCAGCCGGCGGCAACCCCGCCGGTGACGGCCCAGCCGGTGCCGACGGCCGAGCCCGAGCGTTCGTCGTGACGCTGACGGATCTGCCGAAGTAGGCGTTTTAGAGACAGACGTACACGTTCTTTGACAAGCGAAGTACCTTTCGGCAGGGGGCAGGTGGCGGGCTGTCCCCTGCCCCCTTTTACCTTCCGGCGGCCGCCTGGCCCAGCCCGAAGACGTGGTGGAGGGTGCGCACGACCAGCAGGCCGCCGGAGATCGCGGGGGTCGACATCACCGTCTCGCCCATCGGGTGGACGGCGATGAGCTCGGGCTCGGGGCCGGCGCGCAGGACGTAGACGTCGCCGTTCTCGCCCGCGATGTAGAGCCTGCCGTCGGCCGCCACCGGCGAAGCGGAGAAGGAGGCGCCGGCGGCGCTCAGCCGGATGATCGAGAGCTGCTCGCCGGTTTCGGCGCGGTAGGTGGTCAGGACGCCGTTGTTGTTGCAGGTGTAGAGCATGCCACGGTAGAGGATCGGCGACGGGATGTAGGTGCCGCCGCGCGGGTGGCTCCAGGCGATCGCCTTGCTGGCGCGCTCGCCCTTGGGCAGCGAGAGGTCTCCGCGCTGGCCCGGCCGCACGGCGTAGACCGGACGCACGGGCGGGTAGCCGGCGGTCACGAACGCCAGGCCGTCGCCCACCACCGGGGTCGAGACGACCACCTCGGAGTTGGGCCCCAGGCTCCACAGCGGACGGCCGGTGCGCGGATCGTAGGCGCGGATCGTCGTCCCGTTGGCGATCAACTCGTCGCCCGAAGGAGCGGTGAGGACGTTGGGCGTCGACCAGGTGGAGGGCTCCTCGCGCGCCACCCGCCAGACCTCCTCGCCGGTCGCCAGGCGATAGGCCGCGAGGAAGGAGTCCTTGCGCCGGTCCCCCTGCACGAGCACCAGGTCCCCGTAGAGAACGGGCGAGCTGGCGTGCCCCCACTCGGCGCTGCCCGACTGTGGATCGTTGCAGTCGAGGATGCCGACGTCGCGCTGCCAGAGCGGCTTGCCCGCGAAGTCGTAGGCGGCGAGCTTGCCGACCGCGCCGAAGAGCACGACGACGCGTTCGCCGTCGGTGGCCGGAGTGGCGTTGGCGAGGCTGGACTTGAGGTGGCGCCGCACCGGGGGCGCGCCGCGGTGGACCTCGCGCTCCCAGACCACGCGGCCGGTGGCCGCGTCTAAGGCATAGAGCCGGAAGGAGTGCTCGGAAACGTCGTCAACCGAGGTGACGTCGCCATAGAGCCCGGTGCGGAAGGTCGTGTCACCCTTGCCGCTCACCGCCGTGGTGACGAAGATGCGGTCGCCCCAGACGATCGGGCTGGAGAGGCCGATGCCCGGGATCGGCGTCTTGAAGCGCACGCCCTCGCCAGTCGCGACGTTCCAGGCGGCGGGCGCGCCCTGGCCGTCACCGATCCCCGAAGCGCGCGGGCCGCGGAACTGCGGCCAGGGACGAGGCGCGGCGGCCGCCGCCGGCTCCGGTTTCACCTCGGCGCCGGGAGCGGCCGCGGAGCGCAACGGCGTCGGATCGGAGGTCACCACGCCGAGGAAGAAGACCTCACCGCCCCGGTTGACGCGCGCCCACTCGACGAGGCCGCCGCGCCCGCCGAAGACGATCGAAAGATTGCCGTCGGAGCTGTCGAACCGGTCCTCGGCCACGGCGGCGACCACCGTCTCTGCCTGACCCGGCAGGGTGAGCCCCAGGCCGGAGCCGCGCACGGCCACCGTGGCGTCCTTGCCCTCTTCCAGGCGGTAGCGCCCGGCGTAGGCGGCCAGCCGCTCCGGCGCCACTTTGAACGGCGGCCGCTGTCGCGGCTTGGCCGTCGCCGTGGCCAGCAGCTCGCGCAGGCCCGGCGCGGCGCCGCCTTCGACCGCCCGGCGCGCGGCCGCGAGGTCGAGCGGCTCGAGGAGGCCGGTGGCGAGCGCGGCGCGGGCCAGCTCCGGATCGTTCTGCTCGATGGCCACGGCGAGCGCGAAGTCGGCGTCCTCGGCCCCATGGGCCAGGAGATAGCGCGCCAGCTCGAGGTGGCCCCCCTGGAGCGCCACCCCCAGCGCCGAGGCGCCAAAGAAGCGGTCCTTGGCGTTGACGTTCGCCCCGCGCTCCACAAGCCGCCGCGCCACCGCAAGGTGGCCCTTCTCGGCTGCGAAATAGAGAGGGGTCTGGCCGTAGCGGGCGGGCGCGTCGACCGGCACCCCGGCGGCGAGCAGCGCCTCGATCCGCGCCAGATCCCCGGCGCGGGCCGCCTCACGCAGCGCCTCGCCGCGATCGTCGGCGCCAGCCGCGACCACGGCGGCGAGGAGGAGAGCAAGACCGAGGGAGACAATGGAGCGGGGGCGGTTCGATACGGGCATGGCGTGGCTCCTGGCCGTCACTCTCGACGCGGCTTTGTAAGACGATATCTTACCTTGCATGAAGACCGCTGTCTCCACCAAAGGCCAGATCGTTCTCCCCGCGGAGATCCGTCGGCAAGACGGCATCGAGCCCGGGGAGGAGTTCGAGATCGAGCGCATCGACCGCGGAGAGTATCGGCTCATCCGTCTTTCTCCACCCAGAAATCACGGTCTTCTGGACTGGCTCCTTGCCTGTCCCGAGAAGGGTTTCTTCGTCCCTATCGAGTCCGAGTCCTCGTCTGCTACGATCCGATCTGGGCAGAGCCCTAGTGGAGACGCACGGCTCGCCCCGGAGGGGAACAAGATGGCGACAAAGACAGTCGAGCTCTCCGAAGCTCAGGGCCAGTTGGCTGAGCTGGTGGCGCAGGCCGCCGCTGGCACGGAAGTCGTTCTAACGGAAGGCAACACCCCGCGGGCGCGCCTGGTTGCGGTGGCAGCAGGCAGCATGCGGCGGGTACCTGGCCTGCACCCCGCCAGCATGGAAGCTTCCGACGACTTCGATGCGCCGCTACCGGATGAGTTCTGGGCGGGGAGCGCGTGAAGTTTCTTCTCGATACGCAAGGCCAACGTCTCGCCTCATGCGCCTCTGCGCCTTCAGGCGCCGCGCCTACCGCTCCCAGGAAATCGCCACGGCGCCGAAGTTTTGCGGATCGAGATCCCGCCCGGACCGCGGCTCGAATTCCGGAGCACGGCGGATGATTGTATAAGTGATCCTCAACTGGCGGAACCTCACTGCGGCGCCATAGCTGAGGTCGTGCACGAACCGCTCCTTCTCAACGCTGTGGCTGTCGCGGAAGTGGTTACCGTCGAGGAAGATGTTCACCGCGGTGAGCCGTCCGTCGACGCCGCCGAAAACGTAAGCCTCCCAGGGGTGTCTCTCTTTCGTATCGGCCGCCGGGATGGTTTCGGTGCCAAAGCCGCTCAGGTGACGGCCGAGCCTCACCGTGCCACCGACGCTGAGA
Organism: Chloroflexia bacterium; assembly: GCA_036399775.1. Lineage (GTDB taxonomy): Bacteria > Chloroflexota > Chloroflexia > QHBQ01 > JADMIH01 > JADMIH01. The sequence continues at coordinate 200,001 of DASWMJ010000092.1, forward strand.
TAGGCGAGAACGTTGCCGAGGGCAAAGCCGCCGTGGGGGATCAGGTCGAAGCTCTCGCTCCCCCTCGGGAATCTCCACTTGCCTTTGTAAAGGAGCAGAACCCCGGGCTCGTTGCCCAACTGGTTCCCCCAGCCCGCCGGCTCCGGGCTCTCGATCACCTCGTGCAGCTTGGTCTGGGCCCACTCGGCACCGGACGCCGGCCCGACGACCCCGAGATCGAGCTCGAGGGTGTGTTGCTGGGCCCGGCACTTGCGATCCTTCTCGTTACATCGGGTCGTGATCTGGAGCAGCCGGCCGGCGTAGAGCCAGCCGGCCCACGGCCGGTCGTCCGGGTCGATCGTGGCGCGGTTGATGTCCTCTCCCGTGTACATGTTCTGGCCCAGAGTCCAGCCGGCGTTGTGGACCTTCTCAAGCTTCTCGTTTCCGAGAAACGTCCACAGCCTGCCGGCAAGAGTCTCCAGCCATGCTGGCGTGCCCTCCTCGACGTGGAGGAGACTGAACTTGAGGCCCTGGGTATAGTATTGATCGGTGCCGGTGAGGACATCGTTCTCCTCATAAAAATTGAACACCGATACAGGGACGCGCGTCGCCACCGCGAGGTCTGGCGCGGCGGCGGCGGGCGAGAGGGTCAGGGCGGAGAGCAGCGAGAGCGTAGAGAACAGACGGTTCATACAGCCTCCTCAGGCTCAGCCGGCGGTGTTGCCGGTGAGCGACGTACCGTTGGCCCGGGCTCCTGGTCCCATGCCATGGGCGGCGAACGCGGAGCGGACCGCCGGAGCCACGCGGTCGTGCGCGGCGGCGGAGATCAGGCCGGAGTCGCGGAGCTGGGTGAGGGCGATGAAGATCGCGTCGCGGGCCTGCAGGAAGTTCGGATTCGGCTGCAGCTTCTTCAGCCCGTCAAAGACGATCTGCCAGCCGATCATGTGACCAAACCGCGCATCTCCCAAGGTCTTTCCGATCTCCCGGTTCATCCGCATGAGGGTGGCGCACCAGATCTCGCCACAGACGGGAGGACGGTCGAAGGGCGCCCGGCCGAGATCGCCGAAACCCCTGCGGAAGTTGTCGTTATAGGGGGCGCTGCGTAGTCCGCCAGGCCTGCGTGTCGCCCAATCGCCGAAGATAACCTTTTCTGTCCCTCCATAGCTCTGGAAGGTCAACGCGAAATAATCGCTCCATCCCTCCGCTAGGGCGACACTCTGCGGCTTCTCCAGAGACCGGAAATCCATGGGCCCGCCGACCACCCGTTCGGTGACGCCGTGAGTGAATTCGTGGATCACAAAATCGGGATCGAGCGCTGTGTGCCCGCCATTGAGCACGGGGCCCAGGGAGAGATGGCCGTTCTTGCCATCGGGCCGGCTGCGCATGGTGGCCAGCCCTTCGATGGCGACATCCAAGACCCTGGCGATCACGCAGTCGCCTCCGATGCCCGCTCCCACCCGGTTGACGTTCTGAAAGTTCCCGGCGGCATCATCGAATCCCAAGCCGAGGAAGAAGTCATGCATAAGGTTGCAGAAGTAGAAGGCATTGACCAGCTTCTGATCGTCGCTGTTCGCCGGGTTGGGTTGGAACGAGAGCACGCCGCCGGCTACCGCGCCGCGGAAAGTCTTCTCGCCCGTCGCGTCGAGGAAGGCGAACGTGCAGTTGCCTTTCAGCGTGTCACGGTCCACCCACTCGGCGGGGAAGCCGGAAGGGAGCGGCCGGATGAAGCGCGGCAGGCCAGCGAGTGGCCGCGGAAAATTCTCGATGCGAAACCCTCCGGGGGGCGGAAATGGGACAAAGACGTTACCGACCGCGCGCACCGAGCACAGCAGACTCTTGCAGTAGAGAACCTCCGGCTCCACGCCATCGGCCGCGACGAGAAGATCGTACTCGCCAATCTGCTGCCGCAGCTTAACGGTGAGCCACCACGCAAGGTGGGCCGTCCCGTCGACGGGGAAGATCACCAGATGAGCGGTGACGGGATCGGCGAAGGGGCCACGGCTCAGTACGGTAGGCCGGCTCGGATGAGGGAAGGACGCCAGGATCCGCGGCCTGTAGCGATGCCGCTTCGGAGTTTCCTCGGGACTCTTAGCGGATACGTAGGCCGCGGCAGTTCGGGCTGCCGCAGCAGCCTTGATGGTGGGTGTCACCTCGAAGGCTTCGTCGGATCGCCAGGTCTCGTCCGCAATCGCTTCGATATCGCCCGCGGGTTCGAAACGGACGGTACATCTACCCTGGAAAACCGGCACGCCACGGAATTGCTGATGCAGATGCACCACCCGCGCACCTGAGCTCGTGGTCTGGACCGCGGGATCGGGAATGAACTCCGATCCCGCGTCCGCGGTCCGCATCACCTCGGCCAAGGCCTGCTGGATGCAAGCCGGTGCCGAGATCCTCGTCTCCTCGCCCGCGGTGGCAGCGATCTGGCGACGGCGACTCCGTCCCCGCGGTCTCTCCACGCCTGCTCGCCAAGCAATCTCTTCGGCTTCACGAATATCGAACTCGGGAATCATGATTCTTCCTCGGAACCGAGCGTTGTCCCGCTGCCGGCGACCTGCCGCTCGGAATGACCGCGTCTGATTCGACGGACAGACATGGGAGATTCCGCGGTGCCTCGGCGAGGCGGCGGCGACAGAGTTGGCGGACCCGGCTTCCGGTCAGGCCCGGGGGTTGAGCACACTCGATAACCAGAATAAGTATCGCGATCAAAGACCTTCGTCGGCAGATCCGTATTCTGCTAGGATGTCCAGCATGGGTGAAGACCGTCCAGCCTACAGCCTCAAAGCTCCCGGTGCCCCAGGCTCTTCTCTCCACCTGCCGGGCCGCGGCTCCTTCCCGCCGCTCGACGAGCACCTGGTCGAGCCCGAGGTCACGCGCGACGAGATCATCGAGGGCCGGCGGGTGGTCGCCATGCCGGCCCGGGAGCCTCATGCCGATCAGCACGGTGAGCTTCAATTCGTCCTACGGGCTCATGTAGCCCCCGGCTACCTCGCGGCGGTGGACCTGCTGACCCGGTTCGACTTCCAGTCGGACTTCGCCACCGACGTCTGTGTACGCAGAGCGGGCATCGATCCGCAGACGGGCACGCGCTACCTGGAGGAGCTCGCCTTCGAGGTGGTCTCGAAGCAGAACGAGCGGGACGTTCTGGAAAAGGCGCAGGTGATGCACCGGCGTGGCGTGCGGCGGATCTTTGCGCTCTTCGTCAAAGGCAAGCGGCGGGTTTGCGAGTGGTCTGCTGAAAACAGAAGCTGGCGCGTCCTGGATCCCTCCTCTCACATCGAAGATCCCTGCCTTGCGATGCCGCTGCAGGCGGCTGCTCTGCTCGATGCGGCAGCGGCGAACCAGGCCGTTGTCGAGGCGCTGGCCGCCCAGGACGATCCGGCGATCCGGAGGCGGGAAGCCGCGGCAAGGAGCGAGGGGAAGGCCGCGGGCCGGGCCGAGGCTGTTCTCGACGTCCTGGAAGCGCGCGGTATCGCCGTGAGCCAGGACCAGCGGCAGGAGATCTTGCGCTGCGACGACCTCGAGCGGTTGGGCCGCTGGCTGCGCCGGGCGGCTTTGGCTTCCTCGGCGGATGAAGTCCTTCAGGAGTGATGACCCGCCCTAACGCCGCTCCCCCGCCGTATGGGCCCGTTCCCAGGCGATCGGCGAGGATTCCCAAGGGTACCCCTTAGAGCCTCTAACAAAACCCCGTAACTTGGGTTATCCTTAGGCGCAATATGCGCCCACTTGTAAGCGACGCACTATGGGAACGGATCGCTCCGTTGCTGCCTCCCGAGAGGGCCAAACCGAAGGGCGGACGGCCCCGTATCGCAGACCGAGCTGCGTTGACAGGGATTCTGTTCGTCCTGC
>DASWMJ010000093.1:0-166307 GCA_036399775.1 Chloroflexia bacterium
ATCGCGCCCTGGTGGGGATTGCAAATAGGCCTGTCGCGTGACGGCAGGCAGGGCGCGATAAATCACGCCCCTACACCTTTTGCATTTCTTCGCCGAAGACAAGATGTCTACTGCTCAAGTCGTAGATAGGATGGGACCCAGGTTACTTACCATCTACATCGAGTATGTGCATAATATGGGCGATGCTACCTGTGAGGCATGCCGTTTACACCTCATGGAGCGAGTGCCCCCCTCGCAAGGCTGCGACCGGGGCCGAAACAACACTATCATGGAGGAACGAAGAATGGACACCGTCAAGACCGGCATCTCCGTACAGGACGCGCCCGCCATCGAGGGCCTCACCTTCCGCCACTTCCAGGGCGATGAGGACTACCCGGCTATCCTGGCGGTGAACCACGCAAGCAAGGTGGCCGACAAGCTCGACCACGATCTGCATACTCTCGATACCCTCAAGCACGCCTACAGCGCCACCCCCTACCATGATCCACGCACGGACATGTTGCTGGCCGAGGTGGACGGCAAGCTAATAGGTTTCAGCCGGGTCTTCTGGGAGCGTCAGCTTGACGGCTCGCGCACCTACTTGCACTTCGGCTTCGTCCTTCCTGAGTGGCGGGGTAAGGGCCTGGGCCGCGCCATGATCCGGTGGGCAGAGGGTCGCGCCCGCGAGATGGAAGCCATGCAGGAGGATAACGCACCTGTCTATCTGGACACGGGTGCCTATGCCACCCAGGAGGGCCTCGAAAACTTGATCAAAATGGAGGGATACGAGCCTATACGTTATTCATACCACATGGAGACGCCCGACCTCGACCACATACCCGACGTGCCGATGCCCGAAGGGTTGGAGGTGCGCCCCGCGAAACCGGAGCACTACCGCGCCATATGGGAGGCTTCCGTTGAGGCTTTTCGAGACCACTGGGGCGCGAGCGAGAGTTATGAGGATTTCGACAGGTGGCTGAGGGATCCCATGAACGAGCCTGAACTCTGGATGGTGGCCTGGGACGGCGATCAGGTGGCAGGTTCCATCCTCAATTACATCAATTACCAGTACAATGCCCAAACGGGCCGCAAGCTGGGCTACACCGAGTCTATAAGCGTGCGCCGCCCCTGGCGCAGAAGGGGTCTGGCCCGTGCCCTCCTGGCTCGCAGTATGCAAATGCACAAAGACCGGGGCATGACCCAGACGGGCCTCGGCGTAGACACCCAGAATCCCAGCGGCGCGCTCAGACTCTATGAGAGCATGGGCTACCAGGTCAAAGGGCAGTCTACCACGTACCGCAAGCAGCTTTAGATGGGTAATAAAAAGAGACGGTTCGGCGCAGAGCGCCGAACCGTCTCTTTTTATTATTGGTTTTGCAAGGTGATTGCGCCTGGCAATTTTTGCGTCTGGTACAATTATAGGGAATACCTAGAACTCCCCAAGGAAGCTTGTATAGAGGTTGCAACCTGGCGAGCGCATCTCCGTTGTAATTGTGGAGGTAGACTCGCGGGTGGAAGGTTTAGCCGTGGTCCTAGACGAAAAAAGCTGGGTAGCGCGGGCGCAGGAGGGCGACGCCACCGCATTCGAAGCGATCTATAATCGCTACGAGAGGCGGCTGTATGCCTTCATTTATCGCTTGATGGGCAACAGCGAAGACGCCTACGACCTGACTCAGGATACGTTCGTCAAGGCGTACCAGGCGCTGCCTCGCACCGCGCCTGACCTGAACCTGTCCGCGTGGCTGCACCGTATAGCCTCCAATGCATGCATGGACGTGCTGCGGCGGCGCAAGCTGATAAGGTGGCTGCCCTGGGAGACGTTCGACACGAACCCCGCGATGGAGCCTACCGCCGACGACGACCCGGTAGGCGAGTACAACCAGGTAGAGACCTCCGGCGAGGTCCAGGTGATACTCGACAAGCTGACGCCCAAGCACCGCATGTCGCTGATCCTGAAAGAGTACCAGGGTATGTCGTGTGATGAGATAGGGGAAGTGATGGGCTTGAGCAGATCTGCGGTGAAATCGCTCCTGTTCCGGGCGCGTGAGGAGTTCAGGCAGGTGTACCTGGCTAAGTACGGGCACCCGCCCGGTGGGGATGCCGTGAATGGTGGCTAAAGAGATAAGGTCTATATGATAAGGCGCTATTGCGTAATAGCCTGGGGGCGCGGCAAATCGCGTCCTCCCACGATAAAAATAGCTTTGGGGGCATGAAATGAACTGTACCGAAATCCGGCCGCTGATAAGCGCCTATTACGATGGCGAAGCGACACCGGAAGAGCGCGCGCTGGTGCAGCAACACCTGCCGCGCTGCGAAGACTGCCGCCATGCCCTGGCCGAGTACCGTGCCATAGGGAGTGACCTGCGCGGTCTTCCGGTACCCGTGCCGCCTGCCGGGCTGCGCCGCGACGTATGGCGTGCTATTGAAGCTCAACAGAAAGCTCGGCCCGCGTTCGGTAGCGCTACGCCTGCTAAAGGCACCGTCATCACTTTTCCCAAAGGCCAGAGGAAGCTGACGCCTGCTACTATCCTCACGAGCATGGGAAGCGGTTGGGCGAAGGCGCTGCCTGCGGCTTTGCTCGTAGGGGGATTGCTATTGGTTATGGCGGTGCTGATGCTGCGCCCATCTAATGATGTGGTAGCGGTCCAGATAGTTGATCCAATGCCCTTCGCTAACTACACAGGCCCTGTGCATGTCGCGTTCAATAGGCAAGTGATTCCCTCCAAGGCTGAGGACTTCACTTATGTGCGTGAATTGGATGGTGCTGCTTCCTATACGCTGACCAACGTCACCAAGACGTTCACTGCCAGTACGGCGAGTGCTACGTCTGGCGTGTTAGAGATAAAGCCTGAGCAGTCATGGAAACCTGGAACCAGGTATGAAATCTATGTAGATGCACCCAGTATGTACCGTGGCGTCGGGACTGAGCCTATGGACACCAGGCCATATCTCCTGACTTTCGAGGTGGCGGCTTACACACCCACGCCCACAAACACACCGACCAATACGCCCATACCTACAGAGACATCTGTGCCAACCAATACGCCCAGGATTGAGCCTACTGCTATCGCGCAGGAGACGCCCGGTGGGCCGGTGGTGGAGCCGACCAAAGAGCCTGTCCAGCCGACCGCTACGACCGCCAAACCGAGCGCGACCGCTGAGCCAAAACCGACTAATACGCTCGCGCCCACCAGGACGCCTGTGCCTACCTCTACCCCCAGGCCAACGGATACGCCCGTGCCTACTTCAACGGCTACGGCTACCGCCAGCCCGGTAGTGGGCACGGCAACCCCTACGACGGCCCACAGGAATACGCCTACCGTGACTGCTACGGCACAGCCCAAAATAACTGCTACGCCTCGTGTGACCCCTTCAGCGACACCTCTGTGCGAGCCGATGCCGGTGCGAGGCTTCGGTAAGGTATGGAATGAGAATGCCTCTGTGCGGGATGAGGCTGGGTGCCCCCTGGCGCTGGAGTCCGGCATACTGAGTGCGGCCTACCAGAAGTTTGAAGGTGGGTATATGTTCTGGCGCGGGGATACGCGCACGATCTACGTCTTCATTGGGAATGAGACGGACCAGTATGGCGTGTGGAGAGAGTACGCTGACACCTGGCGCGACGGCGACCCGATAACTCAGACGACGCGTATACCTCCAACCGGCCGGTACGCCCCGGTCAGAGGCTTCGGTAAGATATGGAACGCCGACGAGTCGCTACAATTGTCGCTGGGGTGGGGCCTCGGTCCGGAAGATGGCATAGGGGCCGTGTGGCAGCCGTTCGAGGGCGCGAACGCCCTGTGGACCGCCGACAAGATAATCAGGTTCATGTACCCCGGCGGTATCTACGAGCGGTTCGACGATAAGTTCGAGCAGCCATAAAATCGCAACCAAACTATCACCCTATGTATGCAGAATGGGAAGAATAAGAAAAATGGCGGCTAAGCCGCCATTTTTCTTATTCTTCCCATAGTTACGGTAATCGAAGATGGGAAGTAAGTACCACCGCACATAACCCTCTCTAACCCAAATGTATAGTTTATACTAGGCGCATAGACACACAGGGGAGATTTAGATGGACAGCAGCACGCCCACGCCTGACGATGCCAGGCAAGGCCAACAATCCTACACGCCACCTGACACCCAGCCCCCGGCAGGCTATAACCTGCCGCCCCCGCCAGTTGTGCAGGGGGAGCAGGTGCCCTTGCCTTCCTATGCAGCATATACACCACCAGGCTCTGTGCCCGGTGAGTTACCGCCGCAGCCTGCGCCAGCCTCTATGGGGAAGTTCGCGATTGGGGCAGGTATCACTGTAGTGTGCATCTTCCTGGTGTCGCTGGGCTTCGCGGTGGGGGGAGAACCGGCGCGGTTTATGAACGTAGGCGTGCAGTTCGCGCCCTTTGCGATATTGGGCGCTCTGGCCTACATGGGAGCCAAGAATGGCGTAGCGGCAGTCTTTTGCTACCTGTGGCTGGCTATACTGGCGTTCCTGGTGCTCTTCGTGAACTTTGCGCTCGTGCTGGCGGCCTTCATTGCGGGCGATGTCAACTCAGTGCAGCCCGGCTCGAACTCTTCAACCCTCTTCAAACCGGGAATGCTGCCTGCGCTGGGCTGGGCGGCGCTGCTGCTTGGGTTAGTGGCTATCATCTCGTCGCTGATGTTGCTGCGCCCGGTGCGCGTTGCGCTGTCGCGTATCATGCCTATAGACCCGGACAATTTCGTGCATAAGATAGCCCTTCCGATGCTCATCTTGATAATGCTTGGCTCATTCGTGCCCTTGATAGTGCTGGGCGGGAGGCCGCCACTGCTGGAAGTAGTGAATAGTGGCATGCTGAAGAGCGCGAGCGGTGAGGCGGTGGAAGTGCTGCCGCAGGACCTTATTTATCAGTTCGTGTGGACCATACCCGCCGCGTTGATAGCTGCCGGTTGGCCTGTCGCGCGCCGGTTCAGGGCGGTCATGTCCAGGCTTGGCATGGTGCGACCAACCATAGCGCAGGCTGGGTTTGGCGTGGTGGCGGGGGTGGTGCTGGCTGCGCTGGCGGCGTACGTGATTGACCCCGCGATAACCTGGTTCTGGCAGAGTATGGGCTGGCAGACGACTGACGTAGAAGCGTTTGGGAAGCTGATGAGCAACGTGGTTACGCCGTTGGGCGCGGTGCTGATAGGGGTGACGGCTGGAATAGGTGAGGAGATGGCGGTTCGCGGCCTGTTGCAGCCTCGCATCGGCCTGATAGCTTCCAACCTGGTCTTCACGTCCCTCCACGCGATGCAGTACGGGGTGGACGCGCTCCTGAGCGTATTCATCATAGGGTTGGTGCTCGGCATCATCCGTGCCCGCTCGAATACCACCACTTCGGCCATAGTGCATGGAGTGTACGACTTCGTGCTGGTGCTAGCTAGCGCGCTGGCTTTTCAGTAGGGGCTTGTGGACCTAGCACTCTATGATTTCATCCCCGGGAGCTTAGAAACTCCAATCTATTCACCATCTCCTCTGCCGACAATTTATCAGCCAGCCGAACGAGACGGCGCATTTGCTCGCCTAACGGGATACGGAGCTTTTGCTCAAGCAAGACAATCCCGGCATGTGATAAGCCCTGCTCAATAAAGTTATTATGTAGAGGCCTGTAATCTCTAATGTTGTAGCTGTACAAGACAAGGCCATGCTCTGCTGCGTATCTAAGATGTCTATCATCCGGCTTGCTATCCATACCTGCGTCTGAAGCAGTGATTACCTCAACTCCCTGCGAGCGCACTGCTCGTACAAGACCGCTGCGCATCACATCCTCGTCCATATAAAAACGTATTTTCATTTTTCATTTATGGCCTTGCGCTTCTGCCCATTCTCTCGCTATCTTTTCCTCCTCAGCCTCTTCCGCAGCAAAGTCAGCATCCATCTGCGCCCGGTTGGCGTGATAGTAGGCGAGTGCTGCATGAATACCAGCCAGCGTCAAGTGTGGCATATCACTGGCTATTTCCTCAGGGGTTAGACCTTCTACATATGCTAGACCCACAATTCTCCGCACAGTCACCCCTGCACCCACCACGTAGGGTCGCCCACCGCGCACGCCCGGTGTTCTAGTTATGAGCGTGCCTATATCTATCGATGCTGTAACTCCCATCGTTTGTGCCTCCTAACCCCAAGAACTCAGATACACCAACTGATCCCGCATCTCCTCCGCCGACAAAACATCAATTATGCGTAGCAGGCGGCGTGCTTGCTCGCCTATACCATAATCGCGCTCATGAGCGAGGACTATCCCGGCATGTGATCGTCCCTGTTCCAGGAACTTGCCATGCAAGACCATGAAATCCTTTACGTTGTAACTGTAAATGACACGACCCTGCTCTGTTGCATATGCCAACTGCTGCTCGTCAGATTCCCCTCGCCTCTGAGCATCTTGCACGGTCGTCACATCAATTCCTTGATTACGCAAGGCTTGCACAAGGCCGCTGTCCATCGCATTTTCATCTAGATAGAGACGTATCCTCATGTGTTATCTGCTGAATGCGTCTGCCGCCACTCTTTCTCCAATTGTTTGTACTCGGCGTCGTAGTCAGCCATATCAGCCTCTATCTCTTGCTGATTGGCGTAGTAATAGGCCAATGCCGCGTGGACTTGAGCCAGCGTCAGGTACTTTCGTTGGGCAATCTCCTCCGCGCTTGCGCCTTCTTTGTGCAAGCCTATGACTGTGCGGACCATCGTGCCTGTTCCCGCGATCACGGGACGGCCACCTCGTATCTCCGGCGACTTAGATATGAGCGTGCCGATGTCCACCGATGCTGCAATTGCCATAATCTCTCCTCCTATTGCTACATTTCAATTGTAGTGCTTTTGCTCATGAGCAGCAATAGGTCGTCGGACCTATATGCGATACCCAGTCGCGCCTGCCTGCCACCAACTTTGACAACACCACACTCATGCTTTATAATATACACGTACTCATATCATAGGGTGCTGACATGCAATATAAAGACTATTACAACACATTGGGTGTGAAGCGCAACGCCGGTGAGAAGGAGATCAAGTCTGCCTTCCGCAAGCTGGCGCGCAAGCATCACCCTGACCTGAACCCGAATGACCGCGAGGCCGAGGCCAAGTTCAAAGAGGTAAACGAGGCCTACGAAGTGTTGAGCGACCCGGAGAAGCGCACCAAGTACGACCAGTTCGGCTCGGACTGGGAGCGTTACCAGCAGTCGGCAGGCTCAAGCGGCGGCTTCGACTTTAGCAAGTACTCCCAGGGCTTTGGCGGGTTCAGCGGCTTCACCACTGCAAGCGGTGGACGCCGGGGCGGGCGCACTTCAACAGCCCCAGGCATGGCAGGCGATATGGGTGGCCTGGGGGGAGATGGAGACTTCTCCGACTTCTTCGAGATGCTCTTTGGGCAGTCGGCAGCGAGCAGGAGAGCTGGTGGCGGTAGCGGCTATTACAGTGGGGGGCGGACGCGCACCGTGCCCCGGCCCGGCCAGGACTACGAGCAGGAGATAGACCTCTCGCTCGAAGAGATGTTCACAGGCACCCAGCGTATGCTGGAGATGGAAGTGCCGGAGGCGTGCCCCACGTGCGGGGGGACAGGCGTCGCTAACAATGCCATCTGCTCGACCTGCAAGGGCGCGGGCACGTCCCACCGCTCGAAGCGGCTGGAGGTGAGCATACCCCCTGGCGGGCACACAGGCTCTCGCGTGCGCTTCGCGGGCGAAGGCGGTCCCGGCCAGGCCGGTGGGGCTAAGGGTAATCTCTACCTGCGGCTCAACGTGCTGCCCCACGAGCGATATGAGCGCAAAGGCAACGACCTGTACGTAACGGTGAGCGTACCCCTATATACGGCGGTGCTTGGAGGCGAAGTGCATGTGCCGACCCTCAAAGGCACGAGGCTGGCGCTCAAGATACCGGCGGGCACGCAGAACGGGCGCACCTTCAAGCTATCGGGCCAGGGCATGCCCAACCTGAAGAAGCAGGAAGTGCGTGGCGACCTGTACGCGAAGGTAGAGGTGCAACTTCCTACAGAGTTGAGCGAGAGGGAGAAGCAACTCTTTGAGGAGTTGCAACGTATATATAACGAGAAGAAGGGGGGCCAGAGCGATGCTACCCGGCCCTAAGCGTGGGGGCGCTGCTTCTCAGAGGGCCACGCGCAAGCGATACTACGACCAGATGGGTGAGGAGGACCAGCCCCGGTACGTGATAAGCGTGGCGGCTCAACTGCTGGGCATACACCCCCAGACGCTGAGACTCTACGAGCGAGAAGGTCTGGTCGAGCCGAAGCGCACGGGCGGCAAGATACGGCTCTACTCGGAGCGCGACATCGAGCAGGTGCGCTGCATCATGCGCCTCACCAACGACCTGGGCGTGAACCTCGCAGGCGCGGAAGCGATACTGAACATGCGAGAGCGCATGCTGCAAATGCACACCGAGATGGAGCGCATGCGCGAAGAGATGGAAGCGGAGCTTGCCGCCCTGCGTAGGGAGCTTGACATCGACTCGTAGTACGTATTGCTTATTGCGTATCGGTTGGTTCTTGGGATATAAAACCTATCTAACGGATAAATAATTACAAAGAAAGCATAAACAACTTACGTAATACGCACTACGCAATACGCATCATGGCATATTGCGTGCTACTAAGTGCAAAACAGCGTTGCCGGCTTGCCTTCAGGTTATACTCTTACCCACGTTCTTATCTGCCCCCTCTTTTCCCACTGAACGTCGTGTCGGCTCGCTCAAACCGGATACAAATTTACATAATATAAAAAAGAAACGAGAGTATATATCATGCAAAACAGATTTACAGAGAAAGCATTGGAAGCAATGCAAACGGCGCAGAAGATAATGTTCTCCAAGAACCACACTCAGTTGGACGTGGAGCACGTATTACTCGCGCTGTTGCAGCAGAGGAACAGCCTGCCCGCGCAGATAATCACTCGCCTGGGTGGCGACCCGCAGACGATCGTGCGCCGCCTGGAAGCCGCACTTAGCAGCATGCCAGGCTTCGCGGGCGGGCGTAGCGTGGCGACAGGCTATATCACCCTGCGGTGCAGCCGCGTAATGCAGGGCGCTGCCGACGAGGCGGACCGCCTGAACGACGAGTTTATCTCCACCGAACACCTGCTGCTGGCAATCGCCGTCGAGCGGGGCGGGGCTACCGGCAAGATATTGCAGGAAGCCGAGATAGACCAGGAGAAGATATACGCGGTGTTGCGCGACATACGTGGCGACCGCCGCGTGACCGACCAGAACCCCGAAGAGCACTACGAGGCGCTTGAGCGTTTCAGCCACGACCTCACAAAGATGGCCCGCGAAGGCATGCTCGACCCCGTAATTGGGCGGGCAGACGAAATCCAGCGTGTGATGCAGGTGCTGGTGCGGCGCACCAAGAACAACCCCGTGCTGATTGGCGAGCCTGGCGTGGGTAAGACCGCCATCGTAGAGGGCCTGGCCCAGATGGTGGCTTCCGGCGACGTGCCCGACCTGTTGAAGGGCAAGCGCGTGCTCGCCCTCGACCTCCCCGCGATGGTGGCAGGCTCCAAGTTCCGGGGCGAGTTCGAGGAGCGCCTCAAGACTGTCATGGAAGAGGTGAAGCGCGCTCGCAAAGAGATAATCCTCTTCATAGACGAACTGCATACCATAGTGGGCGCGGGCGCTGCCGAGGGCGCGCTGGACGCGGGCAATATCCTCAAGCCTGCCCTGGCTCGCGGTGAGTTGCAGTGCATAGGCGCTACCACTCTCAACGAGTACCGCAAGATAGAGAAGGACCAGGCACTTGAGCGGCGCTTCTCGCCCGTGTACGTGGACCAGCCTTCAGTTGCCGACTCGATAGAGATATTGCGTGGCCTGAAGCCGCGCTACGAAGCTCACCACAACCTGAAAATCACTGACGGGGCTGTGGACGCTGCGGTCAGGCTGTCGAGCCGGTACATCTCCGATAGGTTCCTGCCAGACAAGGCGATAGACCTCATGGACGAGGCGGCCTCGCGGGTGAGGCTGGCTGTGTTCAACCTGCCGCCCGATCTGCGCGAGATACAGGTGATGCTGGACGAGATGGAAAAGCAGATGCAGACCGCATCTGATAACCAGGACTATGCCGAGGCGATGCGCATCAAGAGCGAACGGCTTGCCCTCCAGGAAGAGTTCGACGTGAAGCGCGAGGAGTGGTTCATCCACCACAACATTGACGAGCAGGTAGACGAGGACGACGTGGCCGAGGTGGTCGCCAAGTGGACCGGCATCCCCGTGAAGAGCATGGTCCAGGAGGAGATGGCGCGGCTGCTCGACATGGAAGCTGAACTGCACCAGCGAGTGGTCGGCCAGCAGGAGGCCATCGAAGCGGTGTCGGACGCGATCCGGCGCTCGCGGTCGGGCCTCCGAGACCCGCGACGGCCCATCGGCTCGTTCATCTTCGTCGGACCTACCGGCGTCGGCAAGACTGAGCTAGCGAAGGCGCTGGCCGAGTATATGTTCGGCAGCGAGGACGCGATAGTGCGCGTGGACATGAGCGAGTACGGCGAGAGGCATACTGTCGCCCGCATGATCGGCTCGCCTCCGGGCTACGTCGGCTATGACGAGGGCGGCCAGCTTACCGAGTCGGTGCGCCGCCGACCGTATCAGGTGGTGCTATTCGATGAGATCGAGAAGGCGCACCCTGAAGTGTTCAACGCGCTGTTGCAGGTGCTGGACGACGGGCGGCTTACCGATGGACATGGCCGCACGGTGGACTTCAGCAATACGCTGGTGATAATGACCTCCAATGTGGGCACGCAGTTCCTGCCTAAGCACGGCGGGTTCGGCTTCATGCCAAAGGGTGGAGATGGCACCGACGATAAAGAGGTTGCGAAGCGGGTGGATGATGCGCTCAAGGAGACCTTCCGGCCTGAGTTCATCAACAGGATAGACGACATCATCATCTTCCGCCACCTGACGCTGGAAGAGCTTACGCAGATCGTGGACATCCAGGCGGCTGACCTGGCGAGCAGGCTGGCGACCAACGGTATCGGCCTGCGGTTGGAGTCTCCCGCGAAGGAGCACCTGGCCGAGGTGGGTTACGACCGCACTTTCGGCGCGAGGCCCCTGCGCCGCGCCATCCAGCGCGAGCTTGAGACCCCCCTGAGCAAGCGATTGCTGAAGGGCGACATCAAGCAAGGCCAAACCGTAGCCGTAGACTATAACTCTGAGGAAGGCGTGACGTTCGGGGTCGAGGAGACTGTCGAAGTTGCGGAGCAGCCAGTGGGGGTTGAGGTATAAACGTATACGCAACTATTACAGCAAGAATAATTCTGAAAGTTACCTCGATTTCAGAGTAATTAACAGTAAGAAACGCGTCAATGGGCTTATATAGTATAAGCCCATTGACGCGTTTCAAAGAGTTATAACTGCCCAGTACATGGTAATATAGGAACCAGCTTATACCTGTTGAAGCCACTAAGCGTTGGAATGGGAAATTTATTGAACCGGGGCCAATTAAGAATGGTGTTACATTTGTGCAGTAATGGTCACCTTGGAGAATTTCGGATCTACGTTGCCCTATTACTAAGGCGATAAGCTATGCGAACTCGATGGAACTTAGCTTCAATCTTAATTCTGGGGAGCATATTGCTTGTAGGGCTTATCTTTTCAGCAAGAAATGCTGTTACTGAAAAAAACTGGCTCAATTATAGCACTCGTAACCTCGTAGGCGATACCCCAGAGGAGGTGGAGCAATTTGCGTTATCGTATGTCAGCAAGCACCTTATCGTAAGTGGCACGCCACAAGTGCTCCTCATTCGCCCTATCACACAATCTGAACTACCCGCACTTGGACTTGGCTGTCCACAGGCAAAAATGACGATTGAGGATCCACCTCAGACATTGGTGATCCTCAACGGCGATTTCGATGTTAGTAGGGCAGGGCCTGGTATGGTCAACATCATACCCTGGCACTTTGCTTATGTAGCTTATATTTTTGACAACTGGTCCGGCAACTATAGTACCTTTATTTATTCGCGCAATGGGGGACCTTTCAGGATAGCTCTCAATGACCCAACATTGCCTTCGGATGGCCCAGAGGGAGATAGCCACGGTGTGTCAGCCGTATGTCCAACACAAATACCACGTCCTATCACTCGACACTTTGGCGAGATTGTATTTGAACCTACCGTGAAGGCTCCTACTGCTATTGCAGAGAAAGTCCCGATAAGCGGTAACACACCTATACCTACCGAGATTTTTCCTGATCCCATTCCAACCAGCCTGTCAAAATAGCAGAGAGGAAGGCGTGACCTTCAGGGTCGAAGATACCGTCGAAGTTGAAGAGCAGCCAGTGGGGGTTGAAGCCTAACCTCGGATAGTTGGTTAGAGAAGAGGGCGACTCTCTGTGGGCCGCCCTCTTATTTTACCCTGCTGCGTCATTCGCTATATCCATATGAGCCTGTTATCTTACTTTCGCTGTGGCGTCAGGCAATTCTGGAAGAAAGTGTTCGCTATTATCTTGGAAGATTGGCCGCGGGTAGCGTTGCTATTTGGGCGGAAGTATGGCAAGCCAACGCTACCACAGGGTTCTCCCTGCCCCCCACATGGATAGCCTCCCATTATGCTCCTCGATACAAGTCTATTGACCCAATCGTAGAATGTGGAGCCTTCCGGCACGTCTTCAAAGCGTTGAGCGCCAGGCGGCTCGCTAAAACCGGCTGTGTTCGATACAATCTTCGAGATTTGGCCCCTGGTTGCGTTATTGTTTGGCCGGAAGTAAGGCAGATTTCCGACACCACATGCCTCGCCCTCGCCTCCGCATGGATACCCGGAAATAAAGCCCCTGCTCGCCAGCCTTTGCACCCATATATGAAAACTATGTGTTACAGGAATGTCCTCAAACATCTGCCCGCTCACAGGCTCATTGAAGCCTGCTGCGTTGGACACTATCTTCGACAACTGTCCGCGAGTGATATTGTTGCCTGGGCGGAAGGTATCGTCATTGTAGCCTCCAAGTATTCCGCGACAGGCCAGACAACGTACGAAAGGATAGAAAGCGTTGCTCACCGGCAAATCAGCGAATTGCACGGCGCATGTCGTAGAGGTGGGCGCTACAGCCGTATTAGTTGCGGTTGGGGTTGGGGTTGATGTTGGTGTTTCGGAAGGCATGATCGTGTTAGTAGGCAAGGGTGCGGTAGCTGTTGCCGTTTCTGTGGCTGTGGCTGTGGCTGTGGCTGTGGCTGTGGCTGTGGCTGTGGCTGTGGCTGTGGTGAGGGTCAAGGCAGTACCAGTAGGAATCGGCAGAGGTTTGCCACAGGTATTCAATAATACGGAAACGTTACTGGAAGAGGTATTGCTTGTGATCAGGTCCTTGCTATTGTCATGGTTGAGGTCATTCGCTGCTATCGATACAGGGCCATCGCCTACAGGGAAGCTGTCACCTGGTGCAAAGCTTCTGGCTCCATTACCCAGTAGCACAGATACAGAGTCGGAGGCACCATTTGCTGCGGCTATATCCTGGTTGCCATCCCGGTTGAAATCGCCCGTCGTTACAGCGTAAGGTTCATTTCCAACCGCGAAGTTGGTCGGAGGGCTGAAATCTCCTGAGCCATCCCCGAACAGCACCGATACCGTGTCAAAGAAGATTGCTACTGTAACCAGATCAAGATGCCCATCATTGTCAAAATCACTCAACGCCAGGGAGGCAGGGCCGGCACCCACCGCGAAGTTTCTGGCTGTGCCGAAACCCCCGGCGCCGTCGCCGAGCAACACAGAGAGATTGTTGGAGTAAGTCTCAGAGTTGGACGTGGCCAAATCCACTTTGTTGTCATGGTTGAAATCGCCCGCCCTCACAGTATCGGGGCTATCCCCAACGGGGAAGTGTGTCGGGAGACCGAAGCTGCCCGTGCCATCGCCTAATAGAATAGACACATCGTTGGAAGCCCCATTCGCTGTAGCCAGGTCCTGGTTACTATCGCCATTGAAGTCAACCGCCGTTATAGAAAACGGGAGATTTCCAGCCAGGAAGCTAGTCGGTGAGCCGAAGCTGCCTGTACCATCGCCCAGCAGTATTGATATTTCGATCGGCGCCGTGCTCCCTACTGCGAGATCAAGATGGCCGTCTCGGTTAAAATCACTTATAGCCAGTTCTGATGGGAAACCCCCCGTTGCGAAGTTGGCGGGCGGCCCGAAAGCTCCTGTGCCGTCTCCTAGCAATATGGCTATATTGTGAGACTCGGCGTTCGCCACGGCAAGGTCGGCATTATTATCGCTGCTGAAATCAGCTACGGCTACGAAATCAGCGCCAACTCCTGACGGGAAATTGGTAGCCGTGCCGAAACCGCCCGGTGAGCATGGGACTACCGTGACGGTAGGTATTGCAATGGTCGCAATGACCGTAGCCGTGCCCAAAACAGCAGTGGGGCTTGGCGTTACCATTGAGCACGTGTTTAGCAGTACTGAGATACTACTGGAGTTAGGATTTGCCGTCACCAGGTCTAAATAGCCGTCGCTATTGAAGTCGCCTGTTGTCACAAAGACAGGGCTACGTCCCGTTGCAAAGTAATTAGCTGCACCAAAGCTGCCGGTACCGTCTCCCAGGAGCACCCATACATAGCCACTACTCTCCAGATACGTCACAGCTAAGTCCTGGTGCGTATCCAGATTGAAGTCGCCTGTCGTTACAGAGTAGGGGTCAGGCCCTGCCTCGAAGTTGGCAGGTTGGCCGAAGCCGCCTGTTCCATCGCCTAGCATCACCAGCACGCTGTTCGGTAATGCTATGGCAAGGTCGAGATGCCCATCATGGTTGAAGTCGCTTGTGGCTATAGACCTGGGGTCATATCCTACGGTGATGTTGACGGCCTGGCCCAGACCACCCGTGCCATCGCCCAGCAATATTGATATACTGCTATCCAAAGAATTGTTAGTCACCACATCCGGGTGCGTGTCGTGATTGAAGTCTGCCACGACCAGAAACGAAGGAGCGCGTTCCACAGCAAAGTGGCTGGCCTGCCCAAAGCCCGCCGCGCCATTGCCTAGCAGCAGGGATACACTGTCGGAGAAGTAGTTGGCGACAGCCAGGTCGGAGTTGCCGTCGTGGTTGAAATCGGCTACGACTACAAAGCTGGGGCTATCTTCCACCTGAAAGTAGTTAGCCGTACCGAAACCCCCGGCTCCATTGCCAAGTAGAAGCGCTACATTGGTGGATTGGAAAAACGTGACCACCAGGTCGGAGTTATTATCGTGGTTGAAGTCGCCTATTGCTACGGAGCTAGGAATTCCTCCTAACGCGATATTCGTGGGCTGGCCGAAGCCCCCACTACCGTTACCAATGAACACAGCTACACCGGACGCGAATCCATGATTGGCTACCGCTAGGTCGAGTGCGGTATCGTGGTTGAAGTCGCCCACAGCTACCACGAAAGGCTCCGCACCCGTTGCATAGTTGGTAGCATAGCCAAAGCCGCCGAAGGGGCAAGCGCTCGTTGTGCCGGTGGTTGTATGTGCCATTGCAGCTTTGTGCGTAGTCGTTTGCCCCAACTCTTGACGCTCCGCTGGCACCCCCAGGAATTGGCTTGCATAGCCGGTAGAGTTAGCTAGCACCCCGATCCCAAGCACCAGCCCAAGTGCAATGAGGATATACGATATGATCCGTGAAGCGCTACGATCTCTCAATCTATTTCAGCCTTTCTTGAAACGTGCTCATGTGATGCAAATTATACTAAGCACCTCAGCTTATGCTCTATGCTGAGTTAAATCACGTCAACAAATCGCACCTTCATAAAGGTGTTGCATAGCAAATCCGCGCTTTTGTGCAAGCATGATTAGCCTTAGACATCAGTTTACCCAGATTTTATGTAAATTGTCAAGCCTGATAGGAGCATCCCTCACATAACACAAGCCTCCGATGGAAGTGAAATAGGGGCAGCCATTCGGCTGGCTTTTATCTTGTTCCGAACCGCTGCGTGCCTGGTGAGGTTCTTATTCAGCTACATAGCCACGATGCAGAAGGGAGAATGGGCCATGAAGATTGTAGTGATAGGCGGCACGCGCTTTATAGGGCCTCATGTGGTGCGCCACCTGATCGAGATGGAGCACGACGTGACCATCTTCCATACGGGGGAGCACGAGGCTGACCTGCCGGTGCAGGTGAGGCACGTCCACCACGCATGGGGCCGCATACCTGTGATGGGCATACCGGACGAGCTACGGGAGATTGCGCCCGACGTGGTGCTCCACATGGTGCCCATCGGTGAGAGGGACACGCAGGTCGTGGTAGATGGGTTCAGGGGCGTGGCGGGCAGGCTGGTGGCTATCAGCAGCATGGACGTGTACCGCCTCTATGGCAAGCTGCACAGGACGGAGTCCGGCCCGCCGGAGGAGTTGCCCCTGAATGAGGACTCGCCCTTGCGCGAGAAGCTATATCCCTACCGCGAGGACCCGCCCAGGGCCGAGGACGACCCTCGGAAGTGGATGGACGACTACGAGAAGATAATGGCGGAGCGAGTGGTCATGGGCGAGCCTGAACTGCCCGGCACCGTGCTGCGCCTTCCAATGGTGTACGGGCCTGGCACCCTGCGCGACTTTGAGTACGTGAAGCGGATAGCGGATGGCCGCTCCATCATACCTATGCAAGAGGGAGTAGCACAGTGGCGCGGGCCTCGCGGGTACGTTGAGAACATCGCCTATGGAGTAGCCCTGGCTGTTGGAGACGGCAGGGCGGCGGGCCGTATCTACAATATCGGGGAGGAAGAGTCGCCGTCCGGCGAGGAGTGGGTCAGGCGCATCGGGCAGGCTGCGGGGTGGCATGGCAGGGTGGTTGTCGTGCCTGCCGAGCGCATGCCGGAGCCTATGAGGTTCACGGGCAACTTCGAGCAGGATTGGCTGGTGGACACGAGCCGCATCAGGCGCGAGCTTGGCTACAAGGAGATAATATCGCAGGAGGAGGGCTTGCGCCGCACGGTCGCCTGGCAACGCGATAACCTTCCGGCGGAGGTGGACGCCGCGCAGTTCGACTACGAGGCGGAAGACGCGATGCTCGCCGGAGTAGAACAAACAAGCTTATAAAGTGCATATTGGACGGCGCGGCTCTACTTGTGTATATAATAGCCATGTCTGACCGGACTCGAACCGGAGGCGTTGGCGTATATATTACAGGTAAAGCATGGGACCGATTGAGGGAGAAGAGTTCGACCCCACCGTATACCCGGCAGAGTACATCACGGTAGAGGTCGAAGAAGAGATACAATCTATCCTTGAAAGGGTGGACGAAGCCTGGGGCCGCACCCCTAACGTCGTGCTGGTCATCCCCAGGGGTGCGCACGCATTCAACACGACCCACGATTTCCTCTCGCTGGGCAAATTGCAGGGTGCGCGTGAGGTGCGCGTCTCCATAGCTTCCCTCGACCCCACCATCGCGGGGTTGGCGCGCGTGCTAGGCTTCCACATGGTAGACCCGCCCGCCGGGCACCCTATCCTGGACGACATGCCAGGCATGGAGGAGAGCCGCCGCGCCGACGTTGAGAAGCCTACCTCGCCCCTGCCCCTCATGGGCTACAACGACAGGGCCGACTGGGTCATAGCGCAGGCCACGCCTACCTATGCCCCTTCCAGCCTCACCACCTCCGCCTGGCTGAACAACCCAGGCGAGGCCGCGCTCCACGACAGTGGCCGCCTTGATAGGTCGCCTACTCCCTCGCAGCCCCTTGTACGCCCCGGCATGCCCCCGCCACGCACGCGCCAGCGCCAGACGGGGCAACTCTCCTCCGCGCTGATTACAGACTCATCCCTGCCGGCCCTGGTTGATGAAGATGCGGTGCGGCCTCATGTCTCCCCCACGCCTTCCGGGCGTATCAAGGCGAGGACGGTGCTGGTGCCTGCGGATGGTTACAGGCACGTGCGCGGCCTGCGCTATAGTATCGGCACGTCAAAGCCTGTGCGCTGGGGTAGAATCTTCGCGGTAGTTTTAGCTCTACTGGTCGTATCGCTTGCAGGCGCGGGCGCATACGCCTATGTCTACTTGCCGGAAGGGAAGATAGCAGTCGCGCCCAGGAGCAAGCCTATAACCTCGGTTCCTGTTGAGATCGCGGTGCTGACCTCATCAAGCCAGGGCGGCACGGTGGGCACGGCAGCGCCTCCCCACCAGACCGGCCCCAGCAACATGATGAGCGCGCCCTCGGTGCCCGCCATACCTGTGCAGGCGCAAATAGTGGAAGAAGGTACGCGCCCCGCTACCGGCACGCGCCAGGTGGCAAAGGGCCGGGGCACTGGGACTGTGCGCTTCACCAACCGCCTGGGCAGCCCTATAGCCGTGCCCGCGAACCTGCAACTCAAGGCCGCTAACGGCGTGGTGGTGCAGGTGACGCAAGCAGGCACGGTGCCCGCGACTATATTCGGCTCGACCTTCGGCACGCTAGACCTGCCCGTTGCGGCTACTATTGACGGCCCGGATGGGAACATCGGGGCGGGGGAGCTTTCGGGCATCTGGAACGGCCAACTGAACTATTACAATAACGCTGCCTTCCAGGGTGGGACGATAGAGACCATCAAGGTAGTCACCCAGGAGGATATAGACGCTGTGGTGGCGGACCTGCGCGGCAGGGCGGAAGGGCGAGTACCGAGCGCGGTTCAGGAGAAGGTAGCTGCGGGCCAGCAGCTTATCACCCAGACGCGGACGCTGGCTAACGCCACTTTCGTCGCGGACCGTAAGGCGGGCGAAGACGGTGAAATGGTATCGGTCAGGCTGACTGCCGAAGCCCGCGCATACGTGGTCGAGGAGAGCGCGTTGCAAGACTCGGTCATGCAAGCGGTCAGGGATTGGGTCCAGGAGAACATCCCCACGACGGCGGGCGCTACCCTGGACACGCGCAGCGTCCAGTTTACGCCGCCCACGATACAGTCTGTGGAGCTTGAGCAGGGGCGGGTGGTGTACGTCACGTCGGCGGAAGCGCAGGTGTCGTTCAGCCTTACGCCCGATCTCGCCAACCAGATACGCGAACTGGTCAAGGGGCAAGAAGTAGAGCAGGCGCGCAGCCTCATCTCTCAGAGCAAGTATGGCGATTACGTGGCCCCCCTGGCTATTGAGGCGAAGGTGCTGTGGTTCGATGTGGGTAAGCTGCCCGACGACCCGGCACGGATTGAGGTTGAGGCTGGCGGTAGGTGAGCGGCGCGGGCGCGACCAACCGCATCTACATGGGCGATAACCTGCCCATCCTGGAAAGCCTGCCACCCTCTTCTGTAGACCTTATCTACATTGACCCTCCCTTCAACACCGGCAAGACGCAGAAGCATACGCAGCTACAGACTGTACGCTCGGAGAATGGCGATAGGACGGGTTTCGGCGGCAGGCGGTACGAGACGGTGCCGGTGGCTACGAGGGGATACGCGGACTCCTTCGACGATTACCTGGCTTTCCTGGAACCGAGATTGCGCGAGGCTTACAGGATCCTCGCGCCGCACGGCAGCTTCTACTTCCACAGCGATTACCGGGAAGTACACTACTGCAAGGTGCTGCTCGACACCATCTTTGGCCGAGAATGCTTTCTCAATGAGGTTATCTGGGCCTACGATTATGGCGCTCGCACCCGCAAGAAGTGGCCCCCCAAGCACGATACCATTCTGGTGTATGTGAAGGACCCCGCCAACTATACCTTCAACGCGGACGCGGTAGATCGCATACCCTACATGGCTCCTGAGCTTGTAGGGCCGGAGAAGGCTGCTCGCGGCAAACTGCCCACCGACTGCTGGTTCCACACCATAGTGCCCACGAACAGCAAAGAGAAGACCGGCTACCCCACGCAGAAGCCACTCGGTGTCGTGAAGCGAATAATCGCCGCGTCCTCGAACCCAGGCGACCTGGTGCTAGATTTCTTCGCGGGGAGCGGCACGACAGGGCAGGCGTGCCTTGCTCTTGGCCGCCGCTTCACCCTGGTGGATAGCAACGAACAGGCGCTGCAAGTGATGGCCCGCAGGTTTGAAGGTATTGCCAGCATCGAATGGTGCGGCTTCGACCCGCTACCATTTCAAGCAACAAACATTAATCGAACCGCGACTCCACCTGCCCCAGCCGAACTAACTCAAAATTCAAAATTCAAAATTCAAAACTTCCAATGAGAGTGCTTGCTCTAGACATAGGCAAGCGTCGCATAGGTGTAGCGGTCAGCGACCCATTGGGGCTAATTGCACGCCCCGTCGAGACGGTGCGAAGCGTGTCGCTTAACGTGGATGTGGCGCGCATCACAGAGATAGCCAGGCAGCTTGAGGCCGAGATGATCGTCGTAGGCGACCCGCTTCACATGAGCGGCGACGCAGGTACGATGTCCAACAGGGCACATAAGTTTGGTGAGGTGCTGGGCATGGCGTCTGGTCTGCCGGTAGAGTACTGCGATGAACGGCTGACGACTGTAGAAGCCGAGCGTATACTGCTCGATTCCGGCGTGCCGCACAAGAAGGTGCGCCAACAAATAGATGCGGTGGCGGCGGCGGTTATTTTGCAAAGCTATCTGAATGCTCGTAAGCCGCCTGGTTATGGGGGTCAAACGTAAAACGTGATGCGTGGATATATCTACACTTTTAGTGGCTGCTCTGTGCAGCGCGTCTTGACGATTCCAGGTATGGTCTGCTCGCTCCCCATATCGCATTGCTTTCATAGTAGACAGGTGTAGCAGGCTGACTTCTCCAGTAGCCATCAGGAGGTCTCATGTCACAGCAACCGCCAGGTCAAATACTTTGCCCCAACTGTAGAGGTGGTAATCCGCCAGATGCTACCCAATGCCAATGGTGCAAAGCGCCCTTGCAGGTACAACAGGCCGAGTCTCAATACCCGCAATCTTATCCCCAGCGACAGCCCACAACCGTCATTGTCCAACAGAAGAAAAACCCGCCCTGGCTGCTCATCATATTGGGCGTTGTAGGTTTGTGCGGCCTCTCTTGTATCGGGGCTATCTACTTTAGTGGCCTTGCCCTGCAGTCCGGTGTTAGAGCTTTCGCGACCTCCATACCTACGTCCTTTACGGCTGATGCTGCTACGGCTGAGGCAATCGAGAGCCTCCCGGCAGACTCCGCAAGCCCCGTAGGTAGCAGCCAGCAGACCGGCGGGCTGCGTGTAACCCTCAACGAAGTGAGGCGTTCTGCAGAAGGGCAGTTTGGCAAGGCTGATAGCGGGCGAGAAAACCTGATTCTGAACTTCACCATTGAGAACACGGACCCGACAATTGAATCCTCTTTTGATTCATATTATATTACCGTCAAAGATGACTCCGGCCAGGAATACGATCCGACGCACATCGCCGATACACAATTATCCCTGGACAGCCCCATAGAGCCTGGCGACAGGATCACAGGAGACCTTGCATACGAAGTGTCCAAAGATGCTACGGGCCTGGTATTCATATATAACCCTTCTAGCCCTCTCTTTGGTGACCCTATAAGGTTCAAGCTGGATAAATAGCCTGCTGCCGCAACGCCCTCATGGTCCTGAGAGGGGTGAGGCTGCGGCACGTTTCCCTCTAGAGCAGCGGGTGGAGCTAGCGCGGGCGATCTGCTATTCGTAAGGGCGTTAATTGTCACTACAACCAGCATTCCCCTCTGCTCGTTCTTTCTATACAGGGCGCGCAGTTTCCTTTCCCTCAGGGGCAACTATCTTGCCTGCGCATGTTATAATGTTAACCATGCCAAGCCTGGCTGTTATTATCGTAAACTACAATACCCGCGAGCTACTGGCTCACTGCCTCCAATCGGTGTATGCCAGCCGTGTATCCTTCCCCTACCACGTCGTCGTGGTTGACAATCTCTCCTTCGACGGCAGCGCCGATATGGTACGCGCGCGCTTCCCGCAGGCCACGCTCATCAAGAGCGACCGTAACGGGGGATTCGGCTATGCCAACAATCTCGCTTTACGGTGGCTCGCGGGGCAACCTGCCTTGCCTGAAGAGGGAGGCAGTATCCTGGCGAAAGGCCCTGCACATAGCAGACAGCCCTCCTCAGAAATACCCGTAAATGGGCATTCGCGCTACACCTACCCCTGCGACCATATACTGATCCTGAACCCGGACACGGTGCTCCCACCCAACGCTCTACAGGATACGGTAGATTTCCTTGAGGAACACCCAAAGGCGGGTGTGGTTGGGCCGAAGGTGGTCAAACCGGACGGTAGCCTCGATCTTGCATGCCGCCGGTCGTTCCCCACGCCTTTATCTTCCTTCTTCAAGCTTAGCGGCCTGAGCAAGCTCTTCCCACGCCATCGCCTGGTAGCGCGCTATAACCTGACCTACCTGAGCGATGACGAGACCGCCGAGGTCGATTCAGTCATGGGTGCGTATATGCTGGTGCGTGCCGAGGCGTTAGAGCAGGCGGGACTGTTCGATGAGCGTTTCTTTATGTACGGAGAAGACCTGGACCTGGCCTTCAGGATAAAGGAGCGCGGGTGGAAGGTATTCTACTACCCTGCCGTTGAGGTGCTGCACCACAAAGGGGCGAGCAGCCGCAAACAGAGCGAACGATCGATACGCGAGTTTTACCGGGCGATGCATATCTTCTATCGCAAGCACTACGCCGAGAGCAGGAACGGCCTGGTAAATGCTGTGGTACAATTAGGTATCACGGCGCGAGGTATGGTCGCCCTCATGCAGAATGCGCTGAGGCCGTCCGAGCGTAAGCGGGTCACATAGCGGGCGCGAATGCTATGCAAAATCCTTTCAGAGCTATAACAGGGAGCAATAAGAACCCACCCATTCCGCAGACTATGGCGGCGAGTCACGCGCCCGTCACCGAGCCGAAGAGTGGCAATGGCGCTCATGGCCGCTCCACAGGCTCTCCTCACACTCCCCAGCCCATTTCCCCCACGGAAGCCGAGCGTGTGGCACGCCAGGCGCAGCAAGCGCGCATCGAGCGTGCGAGGTTCGCCGTTCCAGTCGCCCCTGCCCAAGAGCCTGTAACCATACTGGCATTGCCGCCCGCTCAGCACGCCCCGCTACATCTGACACCTGTGGTGTTGATGCTCGTGCAGATAGCGTTCGACATAGTAGCCATAGCCGCCGCGTTTGGCGCGGCATACTGGCTGCGTTTTGAGGTGGGCCTTCTTGATACGTTGGGCGATCTCGACGTTCGGCACGTAGAGCCTGACGTGCAGACCTACGCTATCATGATGGCTATTACGGTAGGCACGCTCCTCACCACGTTCTACTTCAGCAAGCTGTATAGTCTCAAACGCGGGGCCTCGCGGGTAGACGAGTTCTACAAGATAGCCGCCGCAGTCTCGATGGGCACGGTGCTCTCGCTGGCGACCAACTCTCTCATACTGGGGAAACGCTTCGAATATTCCCGCGAAGTCCTGCTCACCGGCTGGCTCCTCTCTATAGTCTTTCTGACGGTGATGCGCCTCCTCTACAGCGTGATGGTAGGGCAATTGCGGAAGGCGGGCGTGGACCGCGCGCGAGTGCTGGTCGTGGGTGCGGGGCCTATCGCCGCAGTTGTGATAGACCGCCTGGCGCACCACCCCACTCTCGGTTATGAAGTGCTGGGCATGGTTGACCACAACACCAACGGCAGCGCCGAGAAGCGCTCCGCCGGGCACATCCCCGTCCTGGGTAATATCACACAGTTGGCGGAGATCGTGCGCAAGCGTAACGTAGACGAGGTGATAGTCGCCCTGAGCGGCGCGTCGGACAAGCAGTTGCGCGACATCATAACGCTCGTGCAGGACGAGAGCGTATCGGTCAAGATTTACCCCGACGCTTTCCAACTGATGACCCAGAACGAAGTGAGCGTGGGCGAGTTGAGCGGTTTGCCGCTGCTGAGCGTCAAGGACGTGGCGTTGCGCGGCTGGAACCGCAGGCTCAAAAGGGCGTTCGACATAGTCTTCAGCCTGATGGTGCTCGTGCTGACCTCTCCCCTGATGCTTTTTATTGCAATAGCTATCAAGCTGACCAGTCACGGCCCCGTGTTCTTCATACAGGAGAGGGTGGGGTTGGACGGCACGCCCTTCCAGTTGGTAAAGTTCCGCACTATGAGGATGACAATGGAGGAAGGTACGCCGGGGTGGACGGTGCCCAACGACCCGCGCCGCACCAGCATCGGCACCTTCCTGCGGCGCTTCTCGCTGGACGAGTTGCCGCAGTTCTACAACGTGCTCATGGGTGAGATGAGCGTGGTCGGCCCGCGACCTGAGCAGCCTGAGTACGTCAAGGAGTTCGCGCAACGCATCCCCCACTACCTGCGCCGCCACCGCGAGAAGTCGGGCATAACCGGCTGGGCGCAAGTGAACGGTCTGCGCGGCGACAGTTCCATCGAGCTACGCACGGCAGCCGACATATATTACGTGGAGAACTGGTCCCTCCTGTTCGACCTCAAGATCATCGTGCGCACGATCGTGGCGATGTTCAGGGGCAAGAACGCTTATTAGGCCGCTATGTCAGAACTGACTCACCTGGACGAGAGCGGCCACGCCCGCATGGTGGACGTTGGGCGTAAGCCGGACACCGAGCGCGTAGCTATAGCGCGTTCTGAGGTCCGCATAAGCCCAGGCACCCTCGACCTGGTGCGCGAAGGTAAAGCGGCCAAGGGCGACGTGCTCGCGGTAGCCAGGGTAGCGGGCATCATGGCCGCCAAGAAGACCCCCGAACTGATCCCTCTTTGCCACCCCATCATGCTCACGTCGGTCAAAGTGGATTTCGCCTTCCAGGAATGGGGCATCGAGATAGAAGCGCGCACGAAGACCACCGGCCCTACAGGGGTAGAGATGGAGGCGCTGACCGCCGCCTCGGTTGCCGCGCTCACCATCTATGACATGCTCAAGGCGGTGGAGCGTGGCGCTGAGATAACGAACATCCGCTTGATACATAAAGAGGGCGGCAAGAGCGGCGTGTGGGAGCGTGAAACGTGATGCGTATTGCGTAATTATTGAGACGGAACCGCAAAGACGCAAAGAAACGCAAAGTTCGCTAAGATTATGAAGGTTTAACCGCAGAGGCGCAGAGACGCTGAGTTATTAAGGGATTACGCAATACGAACTACGCAATACGCATTACGTTCAGGAGGCGAGCTATGCGCTACGAGACGCACACGGATATGAAGCGTGAGGAGGTCTTTGAGGCCGCCAGGCGATTCTTTGGGCAGGAAGAGGGCGGGCTGGGTATGAAGCTGGGCGCGCATCAGGGCAACCAGATGCACTTCTTCGGGGATGGGCTGATATGGGTGACGGTATGGCCCTCGCCGCCCGGCAAGCCCGTGCGTGTGGACGTAGACGTATCCGACCGGGATAAGGACGCGCACGCATTTATTGAGAAGGTGCTGCGTGCGCCTGTGCGGGCTGCTAGCGGTGGGGCTGGGGTGTAGGCGACGCGGTTATCTCAAACCGGCATGATAGCGCTTCTGTGCGCTCGCACTGCTGCTGGACTGGCGACCCTACCAGTTCTGTCAAGAGGGTTTCAACGAGGTTGCAAAGCTCTGTATGGCTTGAGCTAAGTGTGGAGAGAGGGCAGCTATACCCGCAAATATAAAATGAGCCGTTGTTCCTCTCCGAGACCATCAAGCCCCCCATCTCGTTTAGGACACTAACTGCCCCCTGAACGCGAGCCTCTAAATTACTCTCCGACACATCCTCTACAATTCTGTGACGTGCTGCTATGCGATGGCCCACAGCACGCAGAAGCTCCTCGTACTGGCCGGGACCCAGGCTTTCGTTGAGCGTATCCAAAAGGTGCGTAAGCACCAGCTCATATGCTTTGGGGAAGAGACGCTCGGCCTGGGGAGTCAATCCGTAGGTGTATGCAGGCTTACCTGGCCCTCGGCGTGCGCTCCTCTGTTGCACGAGTCCATCTCTCTCAAGGGTCGCCAGGTGAGCGCGAACCGCGTTGTCGGTAAGTTCTAATTCCTGGGCAAGCTCGTCAACGGTCCGGCTCGCACGGCGAAGCAAAGTGAGAATCCGCCCACGAGTGCTCGCGAAGAATCGCTGGTCCCAACCTGTCGCCATGACTACCCCTGTACCTCTCTACCTGTGCATGCCCGTGCTTCCATAATTGGCTTCATGCCTCCCATAGTAACTGCTTCCAGGATTTGTGTCAAGAAAGTCAATATAATCCTTGACTTATTTGTGCGAGTTTGCTACAATCTCGCCATACGATTACCTTGTGCCCTCCCACTCTAAACTCAGGAGCACAACATATGAAGTCTGTACAACCTCCATCTCCCAGGGGTATCGGCCAACGCCCATCAACATTGGTCAGAGTGGTAACTACCCTGACACTGTTTCTCACTATTGCTGTAGCTGCGGGTGTTGCAAGCCCAACTTACATATTTGCTCAGCAGGCGACCCCAACGCCTACAACAGGGGCGCAGGCCCCGCGCCTGTTTGACCCGGCCCACATCAAGCTGCCGGATGGATACAAGATAGAAGTTGCGGTGGCAAACTTGAGCGTGCCGACCACAGCCGTCTTTGATGGTAACGACCTCCTGGTGGCGGAGTCGGGCTGGGCAAATACCGCATCCCCTCGCGTCATCCGCATCAAGCCCGATGGCACGATGAGCGTAGTAGCGAGCGAAGGGTTGGCCGGGCCTGTAACGGGCCTGCTGGTGAAGGACGGCCAGGTCTATGTTTCCCACAAGGGAAGAGTTTCAATTGTTGAGGCGGAAGGCAAGCTACGTGACATCGTGGGCGGCCTGCCCTCATTCGGGGACCACCAGAACAACAATATCGCGCTTGGCCCGGATGGCAAAATATACGTAGGGCAGGGCACCGTCACCAACTCAGGCGTGGTCGG
Source organism: Chloroflexia bacterium (assembly GCA_036399775.1). Taxonomy (GTDB): domain Bacteria; phylum Chloroflexota; class Chloroflexia; order QHBQ01; family JADMIH01; genus JADMIH01. The sequence continues at coordinate 26,668 of DASWMJ010000093.1, forward strand.
TGAGGACAGCTACATATTCGGCTGGCTCTCTGAGTACCCCGGAGTGCATGAGACCCCATGCAAGGACGTCACGCTCGTTGGCGAGAACTTCGAGACCGATAACCCTCTGACAACGGAAGACGATAAGGTTACCACGGGGGCATATAAGCCCTTTGGCACGCCGAGCCAGGCAGGTGAAGTCATCAAAGGGAACGTGAAGTGCGGCGGCTCGATAGCTCGCTTCAACCCGGACGGTTCAGATTTTGAGCTAGTAGCCTGGGGCCTGCGAAACCCCTTCGGCCTTGAGTTTGATAGTAGCGGCCAGCTTTGGTCCACATTTCACGGCGCTGACGTTCGCGGCAGCCGCAATATATTCAACGATCCCGACTACCTGGTGAAGGTCGAGGAAGGCGCATGGTACGGCTGGCCGGACTTCTACGACGGGGAGCCTGTCACAGCAGCGAGGTTCAACGAGCCTACCAAGCCCCAGCCCAAGTTCCTCTGGAAGGCCCACCCCACGCTGGCAAAGGCGTTCCAGATATTCGATACGCACGAGGGCGTCAACGGCTTGACCTTCTCACCGGGCGGCGCTTTCGGGTTCGAGGGTGACGCCTTCATAGCGATGTTTGGTGCTTACGTGCCGGTGACTACAGGGGTCAACGTAGAACCTTCCGGCTATCGTGTTGTGCGGGTGGATACAGAGACGGGGGAGGTACACAACTTCGCATCCAACGAGCTGCCTGGGCCTGCGTACGTCAACCAGCAAGGGGGGTTCGACCGCCCGTCGGACCTTGTGTTCGCGCCGGACGGCAGCCTGTACGTGGTGGACTGGGGCGCTTCCACTATTACCGACGAGGGGCTAAAGCTCACTCCGCTCACCGGCGCGGTGTGGCGCATCTACCCGGAGAGCCTTCAGCCAGTGCGGCCCAACGGGGCATTGATAGTTGAAGCGCCGCCGCAGATACCTGAAAGCCAGCGCAAGCCCGAAGTCAGGAACGTACCTGAAGCGTACGAGATGCTTGCGCCGCTGCTCGCTATAGGGGGAGGCGTGATCCTTGTGGCTGCGCTGGGTGTCTTTTTCCTCATGCGCCGCCGACGCGCAAGCTAGAATAATACTAACTGTTGAGCATGCTCGCCCGGACAAAATCTTTGACACCCTCTCCGCCACGCAATCTCAGCCAGATCGGGCCTTGCTCCGGGGTAAAAGCGATCTCAAACATGAAGAACTGACAGCACTTACGCTCAAAATGAACAAAGTCCAGCAGCTTCGCGCTCCACTCCTCATCACCTGGGAAGCGGAACTCGTAGCCGTCGCCTAATTCACGCACTTCTTCTATCCGGCTGAAAAGCTCTGCCGATAGCCTATCTTGCCTCTCTCGTAGCTCAGGTTCCGCGAGGTTGCAGGCTATCGGCGTGAGGCTCTCTTCTGATGTGGTGCTCATATTCTTTCCTCAATCATACTGATGACTTCCTGTTCAGTTTACAAACAAACAGGGCCGTTGCAAAGTCATATGAAAGGGAAAGCCACCTCTGTGCCTGTGTCATTCTGAGTACAGCACTAACAAAGTTATGTCCAGGAATAAAATGTGCAAGGTAGGGGCGACCCGCATGCTCGCCCTGCCAGGGTCACGCGTAAAGTTGGTTCGCCATCCCCACCAGGGCGACCCACCGGGTCGCCCCTACGCAGACATTTCCTTGTCAGTGCTGTACTGAGCGCAGCGAAGAATCTCGATCCTCGCGTAGATGCTTATTGTAAGGTTCTCAAGGCAAGAGGATGTGCGAGGGACGAGATTCTTCGCTGCGCTCAGAATGACAAGGGGGAGGGGGTTCGCTTACGTTTGGATTGGTACCTACTTTACAGATGCCCTGTACAAATAAGGTAGAGGCGGCATCGCGCCGCCTCTACCTTATTTACTTACCTGTCTGAGTAAGCGGCTACCTCTGGATAAAGAGGGGCGCGAGCACGAGCGTGATGGTCGCCAGGAGCTTGATGAGCACGTGGAGGGATGGACCGGCGGTGTCCTTGAAAGGGTCGCCTACGGTGTCGCCTACTACCGAGGCCTTGTGGGCCTCGGTGCCTTTGCCCAGCACCTCGCCGTTGTCGCCCTTCAGGCCACCCGACTCGATGAACTTCTTGGCGTTGTCCCACGCGCCGCCGCCGTTATTGAGCACGTTAGCCATGAGCACGCCCACGATGGTACCTACCATCAGCAGGCCGCCCGCAGCTTCCCAGCCGAGCACCACACCCACGAGGACGGGGGTTGCCACCGCCAGGAGGCCAGGCGCGATCATCTCGCGGAGGGCGGCGCGGGCCGATATGTCAACGGCGCGTGCGTAGTCGGGTCGCGACGTGCCCTGCATGATGCCGGGGTCGGCGCGGAACTGGCGGCGCACTTCCTCGATCATCTGCCCGGCTGCGCGGCCTACGGCGCGTATAGCCAGCGACGAGAAGAGGAAGACAAGCATAGCGCCGATGAACGCGCCTATGAACACGTCAATCTGCGCCAGGTTGATAGGCACCTGGCCCTCTACCAACGGCAAGCTTGGGTCTATCTGGCGTACCTTGTCCAAGTAAGCCGAGAATAGCAGGAAGGCCGCGAGAGCAGCCGACCCGACCGCGTAGCCCTTTGTGAGCGCCTTTGTGGTGTTACCCACGGCGTCCAGGCCGTCGGTGATGTTGCGGACCGATATGTCCTGGTGCGACATCTCCGTGATACCGCCTGCGTTGTCGGTGATGGGGCCGAAGGTGTCCATCGCCAGGATGTAGGCGCACGACATGAGCATACCCATCGTCGCTACCGCCGTGCCGAAGATGCCGGACGCCACGGTGGTATCAACGGCGAATTGCCCCACGTTGGGGATCGTGATATTCGTCAACCCGTCAGCTACGGGGTTGCCCAGGGTGCCGAGGAAGAACGATCCGCCCAGCGCAATGGCGATTGTAATGGTGGGCAGGAAGGTAGTCTCAAAGCCGACCGCGATGCCCGATATGATGGTAGTCGCCGGGCCGGTGCGGGCCGCGTTCGCGATCTCTTGCACGGGCCGCCAGGAACCTGCGGTGTAATACTGGGTGATGTATACGAAGGCTATTGAGGTGGCGATACCTATGAGGCCCGCCAGCCCAAACCAGAAGCCTGACGGTAGACCATTCTCGGCAGGCTCAGGGAGCATAACCCAGCTAACCGCCATCATAGCGACTGCTGAGATAATAGCCATGATATAGTAACCGTTGTTCAGAGCGGCCAGGGCTGCTTTGTCCGTGACGTCTCCACCCGGCTTACCGCTGACACGGGCCGCGAATATGCCGACCATAGACGCAATCAGGCCGAAGGCGCGGACCACCAGCGGGAAGAGTATCCAGGCCAGGTTCTCGCGGCCCGTTATCTCGAAGAGGAGCACGCCCAGGATCATCGCGCCGATGTTTTCGGCTGCCGTCGACTCGAAGAGGTCGGCACCGCGTCCCGCGCAGTCGCCCACGTTGTCACCCACGAGGTCAGCGATCACGGCGGGGTTGCGAGGGTCGTCTTCGGGGATGCCTGCTTCGACCTTACCCACAAGGTCCGCGCCCACGTCGGCTGCCTTTGTGTAGATACCGCCGCCAAGCTGTGCGAACAGGGCAACGAATGAGGCCCCGAAGCCAAAGCCCACGATGAGGAATGGGGCCTGGGCCGCGCCTTCGTCGCCGCCGCCAGCTATAGCCGAATAGGCGAAGTAGATGAGGAATACGCCCAATAGCGACAGCGCGACTACCAGGAACCCTGATACCGCGCCGCCACGTAGCGCGACCGTCAACGCCTCGCCAAGTGAGCGACGGGCGGCTGACGCGGTTCGCAGGTTGGAGCGCACCGCAACGTACATGCCGATGAAGCCCGAAACTGCCGAAGCCGCAGCCCCCAGTAAGAAAGCTGCCGAAGTCATTATCCCTAGCGTTGTTGCGTCAACGTTAGTGCCCTGTGTGCTGCCTGGGATAATAGCCAGCAACACGCCCACCAGCACCGCCGTCACTACCGCGAGCAAGGCGATGGTTGTATATTGACGCCTCAAGAAGGCCATAGCCCCCTCGAAGATGGTGCCCGCGATCTCCTGCATCTCAGGAGTGCCCTGGTCCCTGCCCAGGACATCCCGCGCCAGGAAGATAGCGAACCCAATCGCTATCAGGCCTGCAACGGGCACGAATATGGTTAGCGCCGAGACAAGTGAATCGTGATCCATTAACTCTCCTCCCTCTTCTTCTCGTAGTGGTTCGCAAGCGCGGCCCCGTTGCCGCACCTGTTTGCTGGGTAGTCGCGCCGCACCCTGGGGCCATGCGGTCGCATCGGAATGCCCGGCACGCAGGACGTAACCGGGCAAGACGTGTGCATTTTAGCACATTCAACGGCCCATATCAATCAAGAACCGGGCCATTGTGGATTACTGCGTAAAACGTGAAACGTAATTATTGAACCACAAAGACGCAAAGAGCACAAAGTTCTCAAAGGCTATTGGGATTAAACCGCAGAGGCGCAGAGACGCCGAGGTTATTAAGTAATTACGTTTTACGCCTCATCTCGCTGTCGCCCTCGTGCCTGGGGTGGGAGTTTCGCTGCCGCCTCGGCCCAGGAACCTGCCCCACTCGCGCTTTTCCCAGATGACCAGGAGCATAGAGGCGTTGAAGATGGACGAGTAGGTGCCGGAGACTATGCCTATGAGCAGGGCCAGCACGAAGTTATGTATGCTCCCGCCGCCGAATAGGTAGAGCGCGAAGAGCGTCAGGATAACAGTGATGGAGGTGTTGATGGAGCGCGCCAGCGTCTGTACCAGCGAATAGTTTACTACATCCTCGAACCGCTCGAAGCGGCGCTTGAGTATGTTCTCGCGCACGCGGTCGAACACCACGATGGTATCGTGTACGGAGAAACCTATCACGGTGAGCATGGCAGTCACGAAGAGCGCGTCTATCTCAGCGCCGAAGATCAGGCCCAATATGGCGAATATGCCGACCACCACCAATACGTCGTGCAACAGCGCGAAGATGGCGCACACTCCGAAGCGGAAGGCGTTGGGCACCTTGCGGAAGACCAGCGTCAGGTAGACCAGGATAGCGAGGGCGGCTATGCCGATGGCCGCGAAAGCCCTGCCCACAAGCTCGCTACCCACCGTAGGTCCTATGGACGTATCGTCAATTACCGATCTCGGTTCCAAGCGCCATACAGTGACGACCTCGGTGGGGCGCGCCACGGGAGTTGTCGTTCCTGTGGTGCCTGCCGTGTCGGTAGTCGTGCCTGTTGCCGTTACGGTGCCGGTGCTCGTGATGGCTGCCGTGCCGGTTACGCTGGTGGTCGCGGTCACGGTTGCCGATTGCGTAACAGTAGCGGTGCCGGTTATAGTCGAAGCGCCTGTTGGGGTGGCCTCCGGGGCCAACTCTCTCGTCTCAGTTACCTGGCTGCCAGCAACCAGCTTTTCCTCGACGAGCGCCTGTGCTATCCTGGACCGCTCTAGCTCGCGCTCATCATCCGGCAGGTTGGCTACACGCGGGATGTCCATCGTGATGGTGTTCGTAACGATATTCTCACCCGATATGCTACCGCTTTTCACCAGGGAGTCCTCGTAGCCCACAGTGGCGAGCACCCGCTTGAACTCCTCGGTATTGTAAGCCTGCCGGCTGGCCGGGACGACGGTCAGGCGCGTGCCTCCCGTGAAGTCAATGCCCAGCTTGAGGCCGCCCAATAATATCGCGATAACCCCAGGTAGGATGATGAGCAGCGATACGAGTAAGAATAAGAAACGCTTGCTGACGAGATCAATCATTGCTTCCTCAAATTAGTGGTCAGTGGTCAGTGACCAGTGGTCAGTTTCTAGCAGGCCAGTGACCGGTAGCCAGCAATCATAACTGATCACTGACCACTGACCACTGACCACTCGTTATCCTTCGATGGCGGGAGTCGTCGTTGCGGTGGTGGGGCGGGCGGTTTCCAGGTTGAAGGCCCACCTGTTCCTGCCCATCGGGGTGTTGACGATGGCGCGCAGGAACGTGCGCGTGACGGTGATGGCGCTGAAGAGCGACACCAGCACGCCGATTGCCAGTGTGAGCGCGAAGCCCTGGATGACGGACGCTCCGCCGAAGGTCAGGCCGAACCAGAATAGGATGGCGCAGGTTATCAGGGTCGAGACGTTGGAGTCGCGGATGGAGGGCCAGGCGTGATCGAAGCCCGCCTCCACCGCCGCGCCTAGCGTCTTGCCTGAGCGTAACTCTTCTTTGAGGCGTGCGAATATAAGGACGTTGGCGTCAACCGCCATACCTATAGATAGGATGAAGCCCGCGATACCGGCCAGCGTGAGCGTGACGGGAACGAGCTTGAACACGGCGAAGGTGATAAGCGAGTAAATGATGAGGGCGACGCTGGCGAGCGTGCCGGGCAGGCGATAATAGACGATCATGAAGAGGGCGACCAGGCCGAGGCCGATGATGCCCGCTACGATGCTCCTGTCAATGGCTTCCTGGCCCAGCGTGGCCGAAATCTTGCGCGACTCAAGCAGCCTCAGGCTGACGGGGAGCGCGCCGTACTTTAGCTGGGTAGCCAGCTTGCGGGCCTCGGCCAGCGTCATGCCGTTTATCACGCCGCTGCCGCCCGTGATCGCGCCTTGGATGACTGGAGAGCTAATGACTTCCTTATCGAGCACGATGGGCATGTACTTGTTGACGTTGGCTGAGGTGAAGTCGGCCAGCTTGTTCGCGGCATCGCCTTTGAGCGTGAATGAGACCTGGGGGCGATTGGCCTCATCATAGGTGACGGCTACTTTGCTCCCGTCTATATCTTCACCTGTGATGATGGTGTCGTAGGTGTTGAGTGGGGGCGTAGGCGTAGCCACAGGAGTGACGGCTGCCGTGTTTGTGGTCGCGGCGGTGGCTGTGATTGTAGCGCCCGGCGTGATGGTCCCGGTCGAGGTAACGGTCTGAGTGGAAATGGCAGTTGCGGCGGTGGTGGGTGTAGGCTGGGCGCGCAATTGCTCCGGGCGCGGGCAGCCCTCGGTCGTGCATACTTTAGTGCCTTCAAGGAGGGGGGTGTCGCCGCTACTTATATATTCGAGGAAGGCAGTCTCTTTGATTATGTTGGTGGCGTCTTCGATGTTCTCGATGCCGGGAAGTTCCACCAGGATGCGGTTTCCACCGGCGGTTTGCACGACAGGCTCGGCGGCCCCCGTGCCGTTAGCGCGGCCCTCGATGATGGCGCGCGCCGCCTCAAGCTGGTCGGCGGCTATGCTGGTCTGGTCGCCGCGTGGCTCGGCCTGCAAGACCAATTGCAGGCCACCCTGGAGGTCGAGGCCCAGACGCGTCCTGGTGTCGCGCTTGAAATCGCCTACGCCAACGGAGTTGGACATGTCAACGTAGCCTGCCAGGATGGTAATCAAGAGGATACCGGCCAGCCAGGCAAATAGATTTTGTCGCAAGAACGTGCTCCTCCAGGGAATGGGATTATGGGACCTGAGACCGCCCGCCTGTGAGTGATTTATATCCAGCGTGCCCGGATTCGGGGCGGAAAATATGCGGTTTTGCGGAGGCCATGCGCATGCAATTTTTGCGCACACGCCAGGCGCACCGACCAACAATTATAAAGCAGCCTCCGGCTTGCTGTCAAATAAGGAATCCCTTAGGGTAGGACTGTGTCAAAGTCACGCCTTTTGCTTGTGCAGCCCAAACTATAAGAAGTTTTATTTTGTTTCTGTGAGAAAAATGGCGGCTTCGCCGCCATTTTTCTCACAGAAACAACTTTTTCTAGGGGTAAGCCGCATCTAGCGACTTTGACACAGCCCCTGCTGAGGCGGACACACAGGTCCGCCCCTACGGGAAATGTCCTTTCATAGGATGCTTTGGCGGGCGGTCTGAAAACTGCTATTATATCTGTTATGTGGATAGGTATCGTCTCGATAATATTGTTGGTGCTGGCTACGGCATTCTTTGTAGCTGCCGAGTTTGCCCTGGTGAGCGTGAGGCGCACGCGCATCGAGCAGCTTGTGAGCGAAGGCAATGCCCTGGCGAAGGATGTCAGGCGCGCTATCGACCACCTGAATACTTACCTGGCGGCGGCGCAGGTGGGCATCACTATGGCTACGCTGGGGCTTGGCGCGCTGGGCGAGCCGGTGCTGGCGCAGGTGCTTGCCCCTCCTCTCGAAGCTATCCTGCCACATGAGTTCGTTGAGCAGTTTGTCTCCATTCACGGCATCGCTTTCGTTATCGCCCTGCTCCTGGTGACCGTCACCGAGCTTATCATAGGTGAGACCGTGCCCAAGATATGGGCTATCCAGCGCGCTGAGGCTATGTCCCTGGTGGTCATCAAGCCGATGAACCTGATGCTGCTCATCTTCAAGCCCCTCATCTGGCTCATCAACACGCTCAGCAACGCCATACTCCGCATGATTGGATTGCCCCAGGACAAAGGGCATGAGACCGTCTACTCGATAGAAGAGCTTGAGATGCTCGTCGTATCAAGCCGCCAGGCGGGGGTGCTCGACAAGCAGGAGGAAGTCATCCTGCGGCGGGTGTTCGATTTCGGAGAGCTTACCGCCCGCCAGGTGATGCGCCCCCGCACGGAGGTAATAGGCGTGCCGGTAGAGGCTACGCTGCCCGGCGTTATCTCAACTATGTTGGAGCACAAGCACAGCCGCTTCCCCGTCTTCGAGGGCGACATGGACAATATCGTGGGCGTGCTGTTCGTCCTGGACGTTTTCGCCTACCTGGCCCAGACTACTTATAGCCTGGAGGCTGCGGGGGTTGGAGCGGACGGCGTGGTGCGCGCGGTGGTGGCGGGGGTATCTCCGTCGCCTGGCCTGGCTGCGGACCAGTTCAACGTGCGCTCACTCATGCGCCCTATAGACGCCGTGCCTGAGACGCTGGACGTGGCGCTCTTGCTGACGCAGATGCAGCACAGCGGTAACCAGATGGTTGTGGTGGTAGACGAGTACGGTGGCACGGCAGGCATAGTCACCCTTGAGGACGTGGTAGAGGAGATAGTGGGCGAGGTACGCGACGAGTTCGAGCCGGAAAGCACGACATCCGGCATAGTGGTCACTCCCGAAGGCACGCTGGTTGACGGGCTGGTAGCTATAGACGACGTAAGCGAGGTCCTGGGGATGGATATAGAAAGCGAGTCCGATACCATAGGCGGCTACGTCTTTGAGATGCTAGGCCGCAAGCCGGAGTTGGGCGACACGGTTAGCGTAGACGGCTTCACCCTGCGTGTGGAGGAGCTTGACGGCCTGAGAATAGCGAGAGTGCGCGTGCTATCCGGTAAGAATGGGCAGGGGCAGCAAGCCCCGCAGGAGCAGACAGATGAGGAATGAAGGTCGCCCAGGTAGGCGCGGGGCAGCGCAGAGCGGAGGTCGCCCAGGCAGGCGAACAAGAAGTGATGGCCCGCATGGCAAGCCGGGAGCGGGCAGGAGCCGCCCCGGCGGGAGCAGGCCCGCCAAAGCGGAAGGCAGGCCGGGCGAGAGGCCAACGACCGGCAGTCGCACCGTGAGAAGCAGTAGACCGGCTGCTGGCATACGTCGCACCGGCAGGCCCACTACAGGTGAGAGCAGTCCCGGCACGAGCAGGCCGGGGAAGGCAGAGAGGCATTCGGGCGCGGGTAGACCGCCCACGAATGAGGGTCAAGCCGGCAGATCGGCAACGCCAGGGAGGCGGGTCGGGCAGCGCGCAATGGGTGAGAGCCGTCCAAGCGCGAGCAGGCCTCCATTAAGGGTTCAGGGCCGTCGCCCGCCCAGGCCGCAGGCGAAAGCGGCGGCGCATGACGGCGAGCGACTGCAAAAGATACTCGCCAGGGCGGGCGTGGCCTCGCGCCGCGCAGCCGAGGAGATGATAGCGGCGGGCCGCGTGACCGTCAACGGCGCCACTGTGACGGAGATGGGCGTGCGCGCCGATCCCGCGAAAGATACCATAAAGGTAGACGGCACGACGCTCAATGTGCCCGCGCTTGAAACACAGTCCCAGGAGATGGTCTATATAGCCATGCACAAGCCGAGGGACGTGGTATCCACCGCGAAGGACACGCATGGCCGCCCTACGGTGTTGGACCTGTTGCGGCCAGGGGTCAGGGATCAGGGATCAGGGGCCAGGGACCGGGAGCCAGGGAATAAGGGTCAAGGAGAGGGAGGGAACAGTAGCCACCGAGGACGCTCAACACCCAATACCCAACACCCATCACCTAATACCCAAGGCTCATCACCCGAGGTCCCCCAGAGGGTTTACCCGGTTGGAAGGCTGGACGCTGATAGCACGGGGCTGCTCCTGCTGACTAACGATGGCGATTTGACCTTCCGCCTTACTCACCCTAAGTATGGTATTGAGAAGGAGTACCGGGTGCTGGTGAGGGGCAAGCCTGGCGAGGCCGTGCTGAACAGGTTGCGCGAGGGGGTGGAGATTGAGGGGGAGATGACGGCCCCCGCGAAGGTTGAAGAGCTAGGCAGACGCGACAACGATACGTGGCTGCGTATCACCATACGTGAAGGAAGAAAGCGGCAGGTACGGCTCATGGCGGCGGCGGTGGGACATCACGTAGTCGAGCTACAGCGCGTGCGGTTCGGCCCTATCCTGCTGGGCAATCTCATCCCAGGCAAATGGCGCTATCTTGCCCGGCACGAGATACACGCCTTGCGTAAAGCGGTCAAGCTGCCTATTTCAGAGCATGCGAAGCGACATGCAAGATAGGCTATAATAGCCTGATCTGATTTCTTATCAATCGAACGCCCTAAGGTAAGAGTTTAGATAGGGATAAAGAAATGTTTCAGTAGGGGCGACCCGGTGGGTCGCCCTGGTCGGGGCAGCAAGTGAGCATGATACTCCATCCCCACCAGGGCGACCCACCGGGTCGCCCCTACCGTGAGCTTCAGTTTCCATATACGAGGTTTTGGAAGGAGTGAGGCGTGGCGAAGAAGGCACATGAGGCAGAAAGAGGGATGCCCGGCACGATAGCTATTGACGGCCCGGCGGGTGCGGGCAAGAGCACTATTGGCCGCTTGCTGGCCGAGCGATTAGGGTCGCTCTTCCTGGATACGGGGGCTATGTACAGGGCAGTGGCTCTCGCTGCGCTCAGGCAAGGCATTTCCACTACAAACGAACCGCGGCTGGCCGACCTGGCAGAACACCTGCCCATCCATATCGAGCGGCCCGGCGCGGGGGAGACCGACGGCAGGCCGTACACCGTGCTGGTTGGGGACGAAGATGTGACGTGGGAGATAAGGAAGCCTGCCGTTGAGTCGGTGGTGTCGGCCATCGCGTCGTGGCCGAGCGTGCGCACGCAGTTGGTGCGCCAGCAGAGGCGCATGGCTAGCCTCGGCCCTGTCGTGATGGTAGGCCGGGACATCACGACGGAGGTGCTGCCCGACGCCGATCTGAAGATATACCTCGACGCCTCCCTACAGGAACGTGCCAGGCGGCGCTACGTGGAGCTACAGGAGCGGGGGCGGGAGGTCAGCTACGAGCAGGTAGAGGCGGAGATAGAAGACCGTGACGCCCAGGACATGCACCGCGCTGCGGGTGCCCTGCGCCAGGCGGAAGACGCCATCGTGGTAAATACCGAGGGCCTTTCGATAGAGGAGTCGCTCGATATGATAATGGATGTGGTGAGGGGGTGGAAGAAGCGTGATGCGTGAAACGTAAGTAGCAGGCTGAGCTACTTGTCTCGCATCATGTTCTCTATGAACTCGCGTAGCTCCTTGTTCTCGGCCTGCAACCGCTCTACTTCGCCTATGAGGGTCGGGATGTCGGTGCGGGCGTGGGCTATGAAGTCTCTCACGTCCTCGAACGGCACGTCGGTCTCCACCGATGTGGAATGCAGATAACCCTGCTCGTCCCACACCCAGGGTCCCGGCCATGCCTGGTTCGCCCGCTCCTTGATCTCCTTCAATTCCTGCTCGGTCATATTGCCCTCCAAAACGTGAACCGCGAACCGCAAAGACGCAAAGGAACGCAGAGTTCGCAAAGGTTTTTGTTGTTTGAACCGCAGAGGCGCGGAGACGCTGAGGTTATTAAGAGATTACGCAATACGCAATACGAACTACGCAATACGTTTTACGCATCACTCTGGTATCTCCTGAGCGACGGCACCATGAAGCCTACCAGGGCGGTGACTGCTATTACTGCTGCGCCTCCCAGCATGATTGACGGGCCTAAGCCTATCACGGCTGCCGCTAGCCCTGCCTCTAATTCACCCAGTTGCGGGCCGCCCATGTAGAAGATCATGTTGACGGAGGTCATGCGGCCTCTTAGCTCGTCGGGGGTGGAGAGTTGGCGGATCGTCTGGCGCATGACCATGCTGACCGTGTCGGCTGCGCCCGTGCCCGCGAGGCCCAGCACCGCCAGCCAGAATATGTTCGATATACCGAACACGAGGGTCGCCACACCGTAGGCTGCCACCGACACGAGCACGATCCAGCCCTGGTGGCGCGGATTGCCCAGCCACGACATGATCAGCCCCGCCGTCACCGCGCCCATAGCAGGGGCAGCATAGAGTATGCCCCAGTATTGCCTGTCCACGCGCAAGACCTGCTCGGCGAAGGCAGGCAGCAGGACCATCGCTGCGCCGAAGAAGGTAGCGAAGAAGTCGAGCGTCATGGTTGACATGATAATGGGCGCTTTGCGGAGGAAGCGTAAGCCGTCGAGCGCTGCTTTGAGGCTCACGTCGCGGGTGGCGGCCACCTGCGGGCGGGTGCGTATAAGCAGCACGGCGATGATGACCGCCGTGAACGTGACCGCGTCTATCCAATAGATCAGGGCGAGGCCAGTCGAATGGAGAGGGAGGAAGAGACCAGCCGCAGTCGGCCCCATGATGGTCGCCACCTGCCAGACGATGATATTGAGCGAGAGGGCGTTGGGGAGGTGGTTCCTGGGCACAAGGTTGGGGATGAGGGCAGATCGGGCGGGGTTGTCGAAGGCCATAGTAGCGGCGGCAAGCGCGCTTATGCCGTAGATGAGCGCGGGGGAGATCCAGCCGAACTGGGTGGCGAGCGCCAGCACGACTGAGGAGAGGGCCATCGTGCCCTGCGTGATGACAAGCAGCCGCCGCCTGTCGAATGCGTCGGCTATCACCCCGCCAAAGAGGGAGAGTATGAGCACGGGGAGGAGCTTGAAGAGGCCGAGCAGCCCTACCGCCGTGAAGTCGTGGGTGATGTCCCACAGCTGCACGCCCACCGCCACGACGCGCATCTGGCTGCCGGTCTGCGACACGAAGCCGCCAACCCATAGAAGGCGGAAGTCGCGGTGGCGCAGGGCGAGCCAGGGTGAGGTGCGCCTGGGTGCCTCTTCGGCGGCGACAACGGCGGATTCGGCGGTAGCGGTGGCGGCGTTAGGGGAGTTGATGCCGGCCATATGACCGTCCGGTAGGGGCTGTAGGCGTGTGTCGGCGGTGTCTGGGGCGCTCACGACGAAATTGTACCATATGGGTCGGGAAGCGTTAAACGTGATGTGAGGGGCGAGAGTTGCAGAAGAATGGCGCTTACGGCTTCTTGGCGTTGGCAACTAGCATCATTTACCTGAGATGAGGGCTAAGTAGCCGGACGAAGCCTGCTTGTTCAAAGTGATGGTCCGATGTTAGAGCTTCTAATATAGCTCGTTGCTTCATGATGACGAAACTTGAGCAGTCCACAAGACTCCAACTTTTGTCCAATCTACTTGTAAGCAGTTGCCAGGCCTCTTCATCAAGACCACTGTCTACATGAACAATCTCCACGTGGGGAGAATTCCTTATTCCCTGTACGAATTGGATGATTGCGGGTCTAGGCAGCCTGAACGGGCTGGTCAGGAGTGCCACAAGCTCTGTAATAATGTAGTTCGTGGTAATGAGTTTCTGCCCCTGATTTGTAGCTTGCCTATATAGGAATGCTGCTTCAGTATGAAACGGCTGCGTTACGTCCACCAAATGAGCCCAGCCAGCAGTATCCACGAACATCTCAGGCATAGTTGTTGTCTTCGTGTTCTGAGCCATCAAGAGCTTTTAATTGCGACTCCCCGATATATTTGTCGTGCTGATCCGCCAAGTCAGGTATATCGCTCCTAAATGCTCCTATGAATTTCTCCAACGGATCATCGGTGGGACGTCGCGTTGCGTTGGCAAGCCATTTGACGGCTAACTCCTCTGGTGGTTGCCCCGTTTGCTCTGCTGTTTTCATGAGGGAGGAGTAAATGTCATCCGGTATTTCAAGTAGCAGCTTATGTGTCATTTTGCAATACCTCTGATCCTGTCAACTCAGTTCGCGTGTGCGCCCAGGTCGTCCAGCGACTGTACTAGTTGCCCTACATGCTGGTGGAGGGTGCTGAAGGGGTTGCGGACGATGATGCTCTGCTCGCGGTGGGGGCCGACCGACACCATCGCCAGGGGAGTTTGTAGAAGCTGGCATATCCTGTCTATGTAGCGGCGGGCGTTTTCGGGGAGGTCTTCCCAGGTGCGCGCTTTGGAGGTGTCGGTCTGCCAGCCGGGGTGCTCCTCATACTGCGGCTCGACATTTCCCAGCATGGAGAGTTCGGCGGGGATGTGGCCCAGGTGGGCGTCGTTTACCTTGTAGGCGGTGCAGACTTTGAGCATGTCGAACTTGTCCAGCGCGTCCAGACGGGTCATAGCCACGCCCGTGAGGCCGTTTAGCTGGGTGGTGTAGCGCCCGGCCACGGCATCGAACCACCCTACGCGGCGCGGGCGGCCCGTGACCGTGCCATATTCGCCGTGCCCCGCACCGCCCTGGTCGCGCAGGAACGTGGCTAGCTCGCCCTCTATCTCGGTCGGGAACGGCCCCGTGCCTACGCGCGTCTGGTAGGCTTTGAAGACGCCCACCACGCCGCTAAGTTGAGTGGGGGGAGTGCCCGAACCGGCACACAGCCCGGCGGCTCCGGGGTTGCTTGAGGTGACGTAGGGGTAGGTTCCGAAATCGAGGTCGAGGAGGGCGGCCTGCGCGCCTTCCAACAGCACGGGCCGCTTCTCCGCGATGGCGCGCGCAATCACCAGTTCGGTGGGCATGATGTGCTTGCGGAGGCGCTGTCCCTTTTCTACCAGGCGCAGGTAGGTCTTGTGCAGATCAACGGGCTTAGCGTTGTACACTTTCGTGAGGATGGCGTTTTTGGTAGGCAGCACGGAGGAGAGCCGGGAAAGGAGGGTCTCTTCGTGCAAGAGGTCGCTCATGCGTATGCCTTCGCGGGCGGCGCGGTCTGCGTAGGCCGGGCCAACGCCGCGCCGGGTGGTGCCGAGATTGCCCCCGACCGTCTCGGCGCGCGCATCCTCCTCAAGCCCGTCTAACAGTTTGTGGTAGGGCATTAGAATGTGGGCGCGGTCGCTTATGAGCAACCTGGAGGTGTCCACGCCCGCCGCCTCTAGCTGCGCGATCTCTTCGATGAGCACGTCGGGGTCTATTACGACGCCGTTGCCGATAATGGAGACGGCTTGCGGGTTGAAGATGCCGGAGGGGGTGAGGCGCAGGCGGAAGGTGCCAAGCTCGTTGACGATGGTGTGCCCGGCGTTAGGGCCGCCGTTGCAGCGGACTATTACGCCTGCCTGCTCGGCAAGCAGGTCTACTATCTTTCCCTTGCCTTCGTCGCCCCACTGGCAACCTATGACTGCTACTACTGCCATATTTCCCCTCAGTGCTGAGTGCTAAGGTCCAAGATTGAAGGGCTGGCTGCCGAGGGAAAGCCGCCCCACTAGCCCTTGTCATTCTGAGCGAAGCGAAGAATCTCGTCTTTCTCTTACCCTCTTGACTTGTAATCGTTCAGGTGTGGGGTAGGGGCGACCCGGTGGGTCGCCCTGGTTGGAGCAGCAAGTAAGCGTGGTACGCCATCCCCGGCAGGGCGACCCACCGGGTCGCCCCTACGGAGACATTCCTTTATCCCGATTCTGAACTCTTACCTTGACTTTATTCCCTCTTTTCTGTGCTACCCCAGCATCATACGCGAGGGACGAGATTCTTCGCTTCGCTCAGAATGACAGGGGGGAGGGGGTTCGCTCACCCCGGAATTATGCTTGACCTTGCATCTGCGCTACTTGACCAGGCGCAGGTGGTCGCGGCCTGACTTCTCTTTGGGTGGCCTCCCACGTCTGCGCTGGGTGGGCTGCTGGTCCTCGGCTCCTGCGGCTACGTCTGATTCGATGGGGGCTTCTGCGACGGCTTCTTCGGGTTCGGTCTTGCGCTTGCGGCCCCTGGGTTTGGTTGCGCCTTCTTCGGTGGGGGCGGGTTTGGTGCGGCTTTCCAGGAGAGCCTCTATGTCGAAGTCGCCGGAGAGCTTCTTTTGCTCGAAGTCGGCTTGCATCTTTGCCAGGCGTTCGGGTAGCTCAGGCAGGATGGTTGTGGCGTCTACGATGCTGTACCTGTAGCCTTGCTCGGTCAGGAATAGCTGGCGGTTGGTGGAGAAGTCCTGGTCTTTGGTGTCGTGGGTGACGAGGGTGTAGAAGTTGGCTACGGAGCCGTCCTTCTTGGGGCGCAGGATGCGTCCGAGGCGCTGGGCCTCTTCCTGGCGGGAGCCGAACGTGCCGGAGACCTGTATCGCCACGTTCGCGTCGGGCAGGTCTATGGCGAAGTTGGCTACCTTGCTCACCACGAGCATCTTCAGCTTGCCTGTGCGGAAGTCGCCGTACAGGCGGTCGCGCTCGGCGTTGGGGGTTTTGCCGGTGACTATGGGCGCGTCGAACTTCTTCGAGATGGCGTTTAGCTGCTCTATGTACTGGCCTATTACGAGCACGGAGTCGTCTTTGTGCCGGAGCAATAGGGCGTCGAGCACATCGAGCTTGAGGGGGTTCTCGGCGGCGATGCGGTACTTTATGCGGTTGTCGTCGGCTATCATGTAGAGCATGCGCTCTTCCGGGGCGAGGGGCATGCGTACCTCGGTGCATTCGGCTGTGGCTATCCAGCCCTGCTTTTCGAGGTCCTTCCAGGGCACGTCATATTTCTTGGGGCCTATCAGGGAGAAAACGTCGGTCTCGCGCCCATCTTCGCGCACCAGCGTGGCGGTAAGGCCGAGGCGGCGGCGTGCCTGTATCTCCGCCGTGACGCGGAATACGGGTGCGGGCAGCAGGTGTACTTCGTCGTAGACTATCAGGCCCCATTCGTGCTTGGTGAATAGCTCGAAGTGGGGGAACTCGCCTATCTCACCCGTCTGAGCGTTCACCGCAGACACGGATGGCCTGTAGGTGAGCATCTGGTAGGTGGTGACTGTGACGGGCTTGACTTCTTTCTTGTCGCCCGTGTACTCGCCTACCTCGTCAGCCGTGAGGGTGGTCTTGTCGAGTATCTCGGCTATCCACTGGCGGACGGCGGTTGTGGAAGGGGTCAGTATGAGCGTGTGGGTCTGCGCCTGGGACATTACGCCCATACCTACGACGGTCTTGCCCGCGCCGCAGGGTAGGACGACCACGCCGCTGCCGCCATGCACGGTGCCGCCGGCCCAGAATGCGCCAATCGAGTTCAACTGGTAGGGGCGCAGGCCGAATGGAGAGGAGGTGCTGCTCGTCTCTTCGCGCAGGGTGAGGTGGAGGGAGGCACCCTCTGCGTAGCCCGCGAGGTCTTCCGCAGGGTAGCCGAATAACACCAGGGCTTGCTTGACCTGGCCGCGCATACGTGCGTCTATGATGAGGGTGTTGCGGTCGGGTTGGGAGAGAACGCAAGGCTGGATACGCTTGTTGCGGGCTACTTCAGCTACGAGCATAGGGTCGTCGGCGCGCAGCAGGAGATCGCCCGCGTCCGACTTGAGTAGCTTTATGCGCCCGAAGCGCGAGATGTAGTCTTTGATGTCGGTTAGCACGTTGGAGGGCAGGTCGAACTTGCTGTAGCGTTCGAGGCTGCCTAGCACGTCCTCCGCGCCGATGCCGGACGACGCGGCGTTCCACAGGGAGAGGGGAGTGATACGGTAGGTGTGGATGTGCTCCGGGCTTTTCTCAAGCTCGGCGAAGCGCGCCAGCTCGTCGCGGGTGGCCTCGTATAGCTTGTTGTCTACTTCCAGGAGGAGTGAGCGGTCGCTCTGTACGATGAGGGGGTTTTGGGGATTATAGCCCATGTTTATGACCTCGCTCCACGCTTTATTCTTGTGAAGGCATAGTCTGTCACAGATTCGCATTGTACCATATAGCAGGCCCTTCCACCAAAGGATGGGGTGTGGAAAAGGACCAGGGATCAGGGATCAGGGATCAGGATTTTGGAAAGTTGATACCTGGACCTGGATAGGAGTTTGAGGGCAGTCCTTCTAAACGCCAAGACGCCAAGACGCCAAGATTATAAGGAATGGTTGGTAAGGTGCTCGGTGTATGTTATAGGAAAGCAAACATGAAGCTCTTGGCTGGTGTTTAGCGTCCTGGCGTTTAGCCTTAGATTGTTGGTGGAACCCTTGACCCCTGACCCCTGACCCCTCGTTATGCTATACTGTTTCAACCTAATTTTGCGTCCTGGGAATGAGAGATGTCATCTGTAGTTACGCCTGAAGGTATAACGGTTTCGGCAGTGCCCGATATACATGTGTCGGTTGACGACGATAGCGGGCCGCCACTGCGTATTGACAACCCTTTGAAGGTTGTTATCGCGTCGAGCTTTATCCTGCGACTGGCGGGCGCTTCTACGGCGATTATGCTGGCCGCTTATCTGCGCCAGGTGGTAAACGCGCAGACCGACCTGATCGGTATACTGTCTGCGTTGTTCTATGTGACGGAGTTGACGCTGGCACCCGTGTTTGGCGCGCTGAGCGATCTGCGCGGGCGGCGGTTTATCTTGATTTTGGGTCCGGCGGTGGGCGTGGTTGCGCTGCCGATTTACCCGTTCAGTGCCGCCGCTTCAATCGCGATTGTGGGCGTATTCATACTGGCGGCTGCACGCTTGCTTGAAGGTATATCTACTGCCGCTAAAGTGCCGAGCGCGCTAGGCTACCTGGCGGACGCTACATCGGGGGATAGTCCCAGGCGGACGGCACTGCGTGGGCGCGTGATGGGGTTCTACGAGATAAGCTTCCTGGTGGGCCTGGTGGGTGGCACGGTCATGGGTGGGGGGCTTTGGGAGGCGTTCAAGTCGAACGGCTTCTTCCTCATCTCGTTCTTCTACCTTGTGGCTGCGCTCATGCTTTTCTTCTTTGTGCCGGAGACTCTGCCTGCCGAGGCGCGCCAGCATAATGAGATCAGTAAGATGTCTGCCGCCGACGCTGCTCACCCGGTGCGTGCGATGCTGAGGAGCCGCCTGCGCGCTTACGCGGCGTTGCTCAGGGAGCCTGCGCTGCGGAGTTTCGTGCCCGCATGGTTGGCTATAAACGCGGTGGTAGGTCTGATGGGTAACCTTGTACAGCCCATCATGATTAAGCCGAAGGAGGGCACGGAAGGCCATTTCCCCGACCAGATGCTCGACGGCAAGTTCACCACTTCGGAAGTAGGAATTGTGTTCGCGGGATTCGGCCTGGTATTTATGCTGGGCATCTTCTTGTGGAGTCTGCTGTATGGGCGCATACGCAAGACTACCGTTATGCTGGCGGCTATAGGCGGTCTCTTCCTCACCTGCATCGCGCTTTTTGGCATCAACAACCACTGGCTGCCCGCGCCTGCGGGTCCCTGGGCGCTCGTGCCTCTGCTGGTGTTCGGTATATTCCTGGTTAGCGGCTTTACTCCTGTCGCCCTGGCGTACCTGGCGGAGATATCGGGGGCGCGGGTGGAGCATCGCGGGGCGGTGATGGGCCTCTACTCGGTCTTCCTGGGGCTGGGCCAGCTTATAGGCAGTGGGGGCGGCGGCTTCTTCGTCAAGTGGCTGGGGCAAGGCTTCAACGGCCTGGTGATAGGCACGGCCTTGCTGGGTATAATCGGCTTCGTGGCCGTCTTCTGGCTGAGAGCGAAGCACAGGGTCTGAAGCGTGGTGCGTAGTGCGTAGTACGTATTGCGTAATAACTAAGACGTAACCGCAAAGACGCAAAGACGCAAAGAATCGCAAAGTTCGCTAAGATAGTTAAGGTTGAACCGCAGAGACGCAGAGTTATTAAAGGTCCTACGCACTACGCACTACGCACTACGCATCACGCATCACGTTTCGCTATATCGTAGGGCGTGCCTGAGGCGTGTTCTTCGTAGCGGGCCAGGATGAAGAGTAGGGAGGAGAGGCGGTTAAGGTAGCGGAGGACGTTGCCGGGGGGCATGTCGCCTTTGTGGACAAGCTCTACAGCGTGGCGCTCGGCCCGGCGGACGACTGTGCGGGCCACATCTATGGCTGCCGATGGTGCGCTCGCGCCGGGTAGGATGAATTGCCTGGGTAGCTCTATTTCTTGCTCAAGCTCCTTTATGGTGGCGTCGAGCCAATCTGCCTGGGCTTCTGTGATGCGGTAGGGGATCTTCTCGATTTGGGGGGAGGGGGTGGCTATCTCGGCCATGAGGAGGTAAACATCGTGCTGTACGTGCCTTAGCAGGTCGCGTACTTTGTCCTGGGTGGATAGGGCGCGCGCCATGCCGAGCATGCTGCTTGCTTCGTCCAGCGTGCCGCACGTTTCGGGGCGCAGATCGTACTTCGGCACCCGTTGTGGGCCTAGCAGGTCTGTATAACCTTCGTCGCCCTTGCCTAAGCGTTGCCCGAACATTGTTTCCTCCTGATTCAGCGTGATTTGCGTTTGATATTGTCCGCTATATTCTACTACAGGTTACTGAGCATTGCGCTAAGGATATTGTGTTCACAAGAAAAGGATGCAGGGTAGCGGCCCTTGCCGTGCCTGGGTTCGCAAGCCAAGCCAGGTTGCCATCCCGACCAGGGCGAGGCATGCCTCGCCCCTACATTGACATTTCTTTGTTAGCTCACTACCTGGTGCAACGAGGACCACCAGGGGAGAGACATTGCTAAGGAGGATGATCCTGAGCGAAGCGAAGGATGACAGGGGTACTGGGTCGGTCCACCGCTCGCTACGTCACCGCCCAATAATCACGCATCACGTTTTACGTTTCGCATCTGGCGCAAGATGAGCAGAAAATGAGCAACTTTTGGGCTGGCGAATGAGCATTTGGTTGGGGCAAAATGTGGGGGTTCGACGCAAATGAGGTTGTTGGCCGATTAGGTTTTAGCATTAGTAAAGGAGTATGCGCGTGATACAGACTGAGACTATGCCTGTGGCGATGGCCCAATCAGCCGCGAAGCGCTTCAAGCAGGCTAATATGAGCGAGCCGCACCCGCTTCACCCGCGAGCTAACGAGGTGATAGAGTACGTGCGTGAGGTGCAGCAGGCGGACTTTGCGTTGGGGAGCGCCCTGGATGCGGTGGGAGATGGCAGGCTTCCTCTTTCGGAGCGGGCTGTGTTGTTGCGCAAGCGGGCCTCGGCTGACGCTGCTATCTCCCGGCAGGCGCTTTTGGCCGGGCGGCGCATGGGTTCGGCGCGTGAGGAGTCGCTGGAAATACTGAACGGCATTTTCAAGCTGGGCAGCGCGCCCCAGACCGCGCTGAATGGGCGGTATCGTGGGCAACTGGTGACGACCACGTTCTACGGGCCGCTCGATAGCTACATGCGGCTCCTGGCGCGGCTGTGGATGCCCTGGAAGGGGAAGCGATTCATTGCTGAGAGCGCGTCGGGCGACAACTTTCTCACGACTAGCACGCTGGTGCTTGGCCGCCTCTTCTGGCCTACTTTCTCCGACTACGAGCCTTTCAAGGAGGGTCTGTACACCGGGTTCGATTTCAAGACCTACGTGGGGCAGGGTGTCGAGGACCCGGAGGTTTCTACTCTGAAGCTCGATTACGATAATCCGGCCAATCCGAAATTCCTCATTCGTACCGTGCTGGACGAGCTGGTGCAGGTTTCGGGCAACTACTATTTGGGCAAGGCGTTCTTGATCAGGCCGGGTGGCCGCTATCGCCTGGCCGCCTTCTTCGCGCTCCAGAAGGAGAGTTAGCATGAACGAAGTCCTGGGCTTGCTGGACACATACGGCGTGGCGCTGCTGTTCGTGGTGATCTTGCTCAAGGAGATAGGGGTGCCCGTTCCCGTGCCCGGCGATCTGCTAATGCTGGTGGCGGGCGCTCGCGCGGCTACAGGCGAGATGCCTCTGTGGGGAGTGCTGCTGTCTGCTGTGGCAGCGGGGGTGATAGGCGGGTACGTGCAGTACCTGCTGGCGAGAGGGCCTGCGCGGGGCTTTATCTATCGCTTCGGCAAGTACGTGGGCCTCACTCCTGCCAGATTGGACAAAGCAGCAGCGGGTATAAAGGGTCGCGGGTGGGTGGCGGTGGCTCTGGCGCGCGCATTGCCGGGCCTGCGCGTGGGGGCTGTGGCGGCATGCGGGCTTGCAGCTGTGCCGATTTCGACGTTTTTGGCGGGGCTGGTAGCGGGCACTTTGCTGTTTGTGAGCTTCCATACAATGTTGGGGTACGTGGCGGGGCCGGGCATCAGCACCGTGCTTGATAGCGTGAGCATACCCGTGCTGCCGGTGTTGCTCGTGGTGGCGGTTATAGGGCTTGCGGGTTGGTTGCTCATAAGGGCGAGGCGAAAGCGGGGGCAAGCGCAATCCGAGGGTGAGCCTGCCGCCGTATTTGATTGGGCTGATGCTTGCTGCCCGGCCTGCCTCGCTGCCGGTGCTCTTGAGCGACGGATAGTTAGTAGTGGTCAGTGGTCAGTGGCCAGTGGTCAGTGACCAGAAGGCATAGTAGCTTTCAGCACTCGGTACTCGGTACTCGGCACTCAGTACTGATAGGAGGTAGTGATGGCAGTTGATGTTGGGGTGAAGAAGATGGGTTCTCGCGGCGCGGTTGCGTTTGATGCGGATAGGCTGGCTTATCTGGAGGTGGCGGGGTGGCGGGCCTATTACGACCACAAGTGGGTGTTGACTTTCAGGCTGCTGGTGCAGCTTTCTCGCGAGCAGTTCGGGCTGTCATGGGGTAGGGCTGTGCAGGCGGCGTATTTTATCACGCGGGCCTCGGTGGCGTGGGCACCTGTAGATAATAAGCCGCGTGTCGCGCTCCGCTACATACGCAAGTTCTACAGGCTGGCGGCCAAATATGGGTCCAACGTGCATTTCGAGCCGCGCAGGACGGCGGACCTTGAGTTTAAGTATTGGGACGTGCATAGGCGGCTGTCGGGCAGGCCGCAGAGCGAGAAGATGCCCCTCATTCAGACGCTGGCGGAGCTGCATAGCGCTATATTCGGCCTGCCGGTTGAGGCTATGTGGCAGTCGGGGGTGGACCGTGCTCGCTCAACCGACACGGTAGATGAGATTACGGGCAAACGCTCCACCGACGTTGAGGGCGATTGGCGCAGGGCGGAGGAGTATTTGAGGGAGGCTTATCGCAACATACAGGCGCAATTGCCGTAGATACGAGGGGTCAGGGGTCAGGGGTCAGGGATTAGGGATTAGGGATTAGGGATTAGGTTGAGTGGGGAGGGGCGCCGGTTAGTGCGCCCCTCTGTTTTTGTGGTGGGTAACGCGGGCAGGGTGATAGCCTAAGCACGCTGTTTACGTCAGATGCTTGCCCCTGCCAACGCAACTGGTTGGACGATAAGAAATCTCAAGTCAGAAGTCAGAAAGTAGAAACTAGAAGTTAGAAACTAGAAGTTAGATTTCTGGCTTGTTGGCTTTGGGTTCTTATCTTGTGTTGGGTTGTGGTCCGGCTCCTGGGCACTGGTTGGGTGCTTTGGGGGCCGGACCACTGTAGTTATAAGTACTGAGCACTTTGGCTCGGTACTGCTTGGCTCCCGGTGGTTGGGCTGATGCAGAGTGGTTGTAAGAGAGAAGAGTGGCCCACGGTAGCTTGGTTGTTCTGAGGGAAGAGGCTCGCTATACGCATGGTAGGCGAGGAGCGAGATTCTTCGCTGCGCTCAGAATGACAAGGGGGAGTGGGTTGGTGCTCTTCTGGCATATTAGTTGGCCTGTATCAGTCTAACCTGGGAGCTGAGAGGATGACGATCAATCCTTGTGGCAGGGGCACCAGCGGTACCCTGTTCCCCTTTGGGAGTTTTGAGTTATGAGTTATGAGTTTTGAGTTGATGGCTCTGGCTCTTGGTCATGGCTCATGGCTCTTCGGGGTTTGTGGCTACTGTTGCGCTACGGTAGCCGGAAACATGCTTCTATTAACTTAATCCCATTTGGGGCTGTTTTTGGGACATGATTTGGTGGGGAATGGGGGTGGAGTTTTGCACATTTTGGGGTGGGGTGGAAGGGCAAGGGTCTTGCGATGGATGTTGGGAAGGGATTGCTGCTATAGTGTAGCGGTGGTGGAGCACGAGCGATTATTGTAGATGGGAAGGAGATAGATGGAGAATCAGGTGCAGGATGAGAGGTGGGAGAGGGTGGTTGAGGTGGGCAATCTGCCTCCGGGGGAGAAGGTGAGGTTTGAGTTTGAGGGTGTGGATATAGCGGTGTTCAACGCGGAGGGGGAGTTTTACGCTATAGGGGATACATGCACGCACGCGGAGGCTTCGTTGTGCGACGGGGAGTTTTACGAGGATATACGGGGGTGGGTGGCGGAGTGCCCTTTGCATGGGTCTACTTTTGATGTTACTACGGGGGAGGCTACTTCGCTGCCTGCCACGGGGAATAGCGGGAAGTACGCGGTGAAGGTTGAAGATGGGTGGGTGTATGTGAACCCGGATGCGGTGGTGCCGAGGGATGATTGATTCTTTGCTTGAGGGGGTCTGAGTGCCTGGCAAGAGTGTGCAGACTAGTGGGACGCTGTCTCCTGGGGAGCTAAATCGGGCTGTGCTGGCGAGGCAGATGCTCCTACGGCGGGAGCGTATAGGCGTGGTGGAGGCTATAGAGCGGCTGGCGGGGATGCAGGCCCAATACTCGCCTTCTCCCTATATCGGGTTGTGGACCAGGTTGGAGGACTTTCGCCATGAGAAACTGACCGATGCGCTGACGGCACGCCAGGTGGTGAAGGCTACGCTGATGAGGGTGACGCTTCATTTGGCTAGCGCCCGCGACTATCCCATTTTAGATAGGGCGCTTGCCGAGGCGAGAGTGGCTACGTGGAGCAAGTATGCCGCCGAGTTGGGTTTGAATGTGCCGGAATTGCACGGGAAGTTGTTTGATTACGTGCGGGAGCCGCGTACCTTTGAGGAGATGTTGGAGCATATTGGGGATGTTCCGATGCCGCCGGGGGGCGAGCCGGACCCGGAGAGGCGCAGGCGGATAGCGTGGCGGGCTGCTACGGCCGCCGGGGGCATATTACAGGCGTTGCCCGCAGGCACGTGGCGGTACTTTGGGAAGAACAGCTATATCTCGGCCCGCACCTGGCTTGGGGATTACGAGCAGCCGCCGTTTGAGGAAGCGTTGACCTTCCTGGTGAGGCGCTACCTGGCGGCGTTTGGGCCGGCGACGCGCTCCGACATCGTCCAGTGGAGCGGTCTGAGGAAGGTTGGTGATGTAGATAAGGGTCTACAGGCGTTGGGTGATGAGGTGGTGGCGTTTCGCAGTGAGGCTAACGCCAATGCTGTCCTGTACGACCTTGCAGGCTCGCCGAGGCCGCCCGCAGAGACAGTTGCGCCCCCGCGCTTTCTGCCGAAGTGGGACAATCTGCTGCTGGCCTACGAGTCGCGTGACCGCGAGCGGGTGCTGCCGAGGGAGTACCACAAGACGGTCATCAGGGTGAACGGGGATGTGCTGCCGACGATACTGGTGGACGGAAAGGTGGCGGGGGCGTGGTCGGTGGTACGCAAGGGGAAGGTGGCTACGCTCAGTGTCGAGCCGTTCCAGGAGATCAGCTCCTTGAGCCGTAAAGGGTTAGAGGAGGAGGGGGAGCGGCTGGTGAGGTTCTACGAGCCGGATGCTGAGACGTATGAGATCAGGTTCGCGCTGCGGAATTACTAATCACGAATGACGGATTGCAGTTATGTATATTGAGTTGATCTAGTTCTGGTAATTAGAACCCATCTCAAAAATAGTTAAGAAGAAAGATGACCCTGCAACCGAGTTTCACAAATCCGGCGAAGCTGGAAAGATGACGCTCATATCTAACGGCCACCTTACGAAAGGTCTGAAGCCGGTCTACTCGCCAAAAGGTGCCAAATGCCTTCCTGTCATGCGGAACTCCGCGCAATTATAGCACGTGCTCGCGGGGGCATTCCTGGCAGCTATCAACTATAACGCATTTACAATCTTGGGGGAGGGGCAACCTATGTCGGAAGGTAATTTCACCCTTGACATCTTCTACCGATCGTGGAAGGACTACCAGGATACCCTCAAGCAGGCAATCGCCCCGCTCACACCCGAACAGCTGGCATTGTGAGCCGCGCCGGGTCTACGATCTGTCGGAGAGATTATAGCCCACGTAATCTCCTCGCGGGTGCATTGGTTCGGCAACTTCATGGGCGAGATGAGTTCGATGCCCGGCGTGGAGTCCCTGCTCGCCTGGGGTATGAGGGGTGCTCCGCCTCGCACAGCTGATGAGCTTGTAGAAGGGCTAGACAGAAGCTGGCGCTTCATGGCGGACCTGCTGAACAGGTGGGACTCCGCCGACATGCAGCACACCTTCCCTTTTGTGTCGGATGGTTACCACTACGATAACTCCCGTAGCTGGGTCACCTGGCACATCCTTGAGCACGACCTGCATCACAGCGGCGAAATCTCCATCATGCTGGGGATGCACGGCCTGCAAGCGCCCGATGTGTGACGGACGATGGGTGGTGGACGATGGTGAGATGAATTCTAGTAATTTGTACCTGATTAGTACGCTCCCTCGCGCTTGAGGACGGCGGGTATGGTGCGGAGGAGGATTATCATGTCTACGGCGAGGGACCAGTTTTCGGCGTAGTAGAGGTCCAGCTTTACCATCTCGTCGAAGGAGAGGTCGGCGCGGCCACTTACCTGCCAGAGGCCGGTGAGGCCGGGGGTAACGTCGAGGCGCTTGAGGTGCCACTCGGTGTACTGCTCTACCTCGTTGGTGGTGGGCGGGCGGGGGCCGACCCAACTCATCTCGCCCTTGAGGATGTTGAGTAGCTGGGGCAATTCGTCCAGGGATGTGCGGCGCAACAGCTTGCCGAAGCTTGTGAGGCGGGGGTCGTCGCGTATCTTGAAGAGGGGGCCGTCGGCTTCGTTGAGGTGGGTAAGCTCAGCGAGGCGCGCCTCGGCGTCCCGGTGCATGGTGCGGAACTTGTAGCAGGTGAAGGGTTTGCCCCCCTTGCCCGCGCGCTTCTGGCGGAAGAGTATGGGGCCGGGGGAGGTGGCCTTGACGAGCGCGGCGATGATGAGCATGGGTATAGAGGCTACTATGAGCGCGCCGACGGTCATAATTATGTCGAGCAGGCGCTTGACCAGGAGGTTGAAGCCTTGTAGGGCGACATCTTTTACGCCTATGAGGGGCACGCCGTTTAGAGCGTCAATACGTACCTCGTTGAAGCGCATCTCGAATAGGTCGGGCACCAGCTTGAAGTCCACGCCGTACTCGCGGCAGTTGTCTATGATGGTGAGTATCTGCGTGTGGTGGGTGGCGGGGAGGGCGACAATTACCTCGTGTAGGTGCTGCTGGCTGATGATGCGCTGCACGTCTTTGAGGCTGCCAAGCCACTGAGGGCCACTGGTTGATTTGTCGCGGGCCTTGATGGGCACCATCCAGTGGGCGCGGCCCGGGTTGTCGTTGTTGTCGGAGATGTAGCCCGCCAGCTCATAGCCAAAGTCCGGACGCTCTATGATGTCCTTCATAATGCGCTGGCCCGCGAGTCCCGCGCCTACTACGAGGGCGCGCCTGATGTTGACGCCGCGCCGCCAGAGCCACATGCGGAAATTGCGGTAGGCGAAGCGCTCTATGCCGAAGAGTACGAGGGTGGCGACCCACAGGAAGATGAAGGCGAGGCGGCTGGGCAGGACGGGGTTGACGAGCAAAGCGCCCAGAGTGAGGGCTGAAACGCCTATGAGGGAAGAGCTGAAGATGATACGTATGTGGTCGAACCAGGACGCGCCCCTGGGGAGGGCGTAGAGGCCGCGCATCTGGAAGGCCAGCAGGGCTATGGTGGTGTAGGCGGCGATGTAGGGGTAGAAGTTGGAGATCGGGACGAAGGACTCCGGGTTGATAACGTCGCGGCCTAGCTCAAGCTCGTAGCGCAGCCAGTATGCGGCTACGAAGGCGAGCACCAAGATGATACCGTCGGCTATGACGCGGCCTACTATGAGGGCGAGGCGCTGGCGGCGGGCGTGGCGGGCGCGCGCTTCGGCTGCGGGTGGGAGTGCGAGCAGTTGCCTGGTGGCGAGGGTGCGGTGGGGGGCTGTGGCTGCTCGGCTGGGGTTGGGCCTGTTGCCCGCTTTGCCAGGCATATCGGTCTGGTCCTGCTCAGTAGACGGCGGGGGATATTGGTGGGCTTGCATACGGTAATTATGAATTTTGAATTATGAGTTTTGAATTACGAATTACGTTTCACGGGTGGTGCAACCTGGGAGGGGGTTGCTCGTTTTGGGTTTTGACGGCTCGCGGTGGAAAAGTTTGTTGGTTTGTGTGTTTTGCCGGGTGCGTAAGGAGCGCGTGGCTCATACGCAGTGGGTATTATAACACATAAGTGTGCGAATGTTTGCCCCGCCCTGTGGCAATGTGTATAATGTGCTTTAAGCCAAACTTCCATAGCACTGCACCATTCCCTGAGTATTCCCAACCCGTTCATATAGCTTTGTGCTATCGTGGGGCGGGAGCGTGGGAGGAGCCAGTATTTTGTCAAAAGAGACCGTTTCCAGGAGCGGGCAGCCCAGGAAGGGCGCGAACCTGGTCAAGGGCAAGCATGGAGGCCGGAACGGAGCAAGCACCGCCAGGCCATCAGCTTCTGACCCCCAGGCTCTGTCTGCGGGCGTGGATGGGGCTGATTCTCATGCCCTGGAAGCCCCTATAGCCCACCCCTTCATAGCCATGCCGGGCGATGGCGAGACCATGTTGAGCATGGACGGCCTGCCGTTGGTGCGGAAAGCGGCGACGGCGGACGATGTCGCGCGCGAGACGCTGGCGCGGAGGCGGCTGGGGTTCAAGGTGATGCTGGCGCTCATGTCGCTTCTGCTGCTTGCTGAGGTGGCTTATCTCTCTCCATTTACTGACCCTGCGGTGGGGCAGACCCCGCGCGTGCCTAGTCCGGTGGCGCTGGCGGAGGTGCAGCCCTACGGGGTGAATACTTTCCTGCATAAAGAAGTTGACACCTGGAAGAAGAGGCAGACGTTCGCGATGGCCCGCGATATGGGGGCGGGGTGGATCAAGCAGCAGTTCCCCTGGGCGGAAATCGAGTACCGGGTAGACCCGAACAATGCGTTCTGGGACGTGAAGAACAACCAGAACGCCTGGGACAAGTTCGACGGCATAGTGGACCTGGCGGAAGAGCATGGGGTCAGGGTGATAGCGCGTATAGATAGCGCGCCTGGGTGGTCGCACCCTGATAATCCGAACCCGAAAGCGCCGCCGTCGAAAGCGCACCTGGCCGATTTCGGGGCGTTCATCAAGGTGTTCGTTGAGAGGTACCGGGGGAGGGTGGCGGCGATCCAGGTGTGGAATGAGCCTAACCTGCGGGCGGAATGGGGGGATAAGCCTGCGAATGCGCGGGAGTACGTGGAGCTACTAAAGGTTGCTTACACGTCGGCGAAAGAGGCGGACCCCAACATGATAGTGCTGGCCGCGCCTCTCGCCACCAATAACGAGACGGGCGACAACCTGAACGAGACCACGTACATGCAGCAGATGTACGACGCGGATGCCGGGCAATATTTCGACGCGATGTCGGCCAACGCGTATGGTAAGGAGTTTGAGCCGGAGGACCCGCCTTCGAAGGATAGGTTGAACTTCAGGCGCGTGGAGCTGCTGCGCGCGGTGATGGAGAAGAACGGGGACGCGGACAAGTCGGTGTGGTTCAACGAGTATGGGTGGAACGCCTCTCCCGCCGATATGTCCGCCGAGAAGCTGCGTTGGGGGCGGGTGACGCCTGAGCAGCAGGCCGACTATACGGTGCGGGGCATCAAGTACGCGCAGGAGCATTGGCCCTGGGCGGGGGTGTTCACGATATGGTACCTGCGTCAGGTGGGGGACATACCGAATACGGAGAGCGAGTATTATTTTGGGCTGGTGAACCCCGATTTTGTGGTGAGCGGGGCTTACAACAGCGTGCAGGCGACGGCGCTTGCGGACGAGAGGGTAGCAGGGCCGGGAGAGTGGGGGCCGCTGTCGTCGCCGGTGAAAGAGGACACGCTATGGCGTGTGGGACTGAACCCTGCGGTGCCGGGCGGGGCATACGTCGCGCCATCGGAGGTCGGGGATACTCTCAAGGTGCCGTTCATGGGCACGGACGTGAAGGTGATGCTGGTGCCTGTAGCGGGGTCGGGCGCGGTCACGGGGACGCAGGCGATCTCGGCCCGGTATTACGTGTCGGTGGATGGGAAGGCGGACGACGTAGCGCCGGAACTGCGACGTGACGAGAGCGGGCAGGCTTATATTGACCTACCGGCTAACGGGCAGGCGACAGAGGTGACACTGGTGCGCGGGCTGGGGGCGGAGTGGCGGACGGGCACTCACACTTTGCAGATAGAGGTTGATGGCGAGCTGCCGTTAGATGACCGGGTGCAGGGTATAGGGGGTCGCACCTATTCGCCGTTAGAGCAGCGGGTTGATTTGCCGGGGATCGGCACGGTCAAGATCGAGGCGCGTCGCTCCTATACGATGTTCGCGCTCTTTACGGCGGGGATGCTGGCGGCAATCGCGGTCCTCCTGTGGGGGTTGCGGCAGACGCAACAGGGCCTCCGGTCGCTGGAGGCTGCGCGTCGCGGGCGGTGAAGCGCTTCGCGTTAGCGGTGGTGGCAGATATAGCCGCGAATCCTGTAGCGCGGACTGTAGCCGCATTTCTCCTCTTTGCCGCTTCTCTGGGCGGCCTCACCCTTACGGCGTATGCGGACCAGTACGCTAACGGCGGCGTGGCGTGGGGGGAAGGGCATCCCCCTGTCGAGCACGCAGACGTAAATCCCCTGGGTGTAAATGTTTTCCTCGAAAAAGAAGTAGATTTCTCCAAAGCCGAGCGCACCCTGCAAATGGCGGAAGATGCGGGGTTCAAGTGGGTGCGGCAGGGTTTCGCGTGGAACGATATTGAGATAAGCGGCAAGGGGAACTACACAGACGCGCGCAATCCGGGGCAGGCGGTGGACGCGTGGGCGAAGTACGATAAGATTGTTGAAGCGTGCGAGAGGCACGGGTTGGAGATAATCGCGCGGCTCGATAGCCCGCCGGTGTGGGCGCGTATACCGGGGGATGACGTGGCGACGTACCACAAGGGGCCGCCGAGGGACTACAACGACTACGGCGATTTCGTGGCAGCGGTCGTGAGCAGGTACAAGGGGCGGATAAAGTATTTCCAGATATGGAACGAGCCTAACCTGCTGGGGGAGTGGGGCGGGCACCCGGTCAACCCGGAGGAGTACACGGCGCTGCTGAAGGTGGCGTATGAGAGGGCGAAGGGGGTTGACCCGGAGGCGGTGATAATCACGGCTGCGCTCGCCCCTACGGCTGAGAATACGGTGGCGAACCTGAACGACGTGCTGTACCTTGAGGGGATGTACAGGGCGGGGGCGGCTGATTATTTCGACATCCTTTCGACGATGGTGTACGGGCTGGGGCAGCCGCCGGGGGACAGGCGCACCGACCTGAAGAGGCTGAACTTTTCGCGGCCTATATTGCTGCGGCGGGTGATGGAGCAGTTCGGGGACGTGAATACGCCTGTGTGGATCAGCGAGTATTCGTGGGTGAGCCTGCCGCCGGGGTGGGAGGAGGACTGCCGGAAGAGGGAGACGGAGAGGGCGTGTGGGGAGAATATCTGGGGAAAGAGCGTGGACGAGGCTACGCAGGCGCGGTACCTGGTGGAGGGGTACGAGCGAGCACAGACGGAGTGGCCCTGGATGGGGGTCATGTGCGTGTGGTATTTGCGCGAGCCGGACCCCAGGCCGGACGAGCCTGCCAATTATTTCGCTATAGTGCGGCCCGACTTCACGCCCCGGCCCGCCTACAATGCCCTGAAAGAGTTCAGCGCGAGGCTGCCGCTCGATAGGACGCGGGAGAAGCCGCTTTGGAACGCGTGGGGGTTGCCCCTGGTGTATGTGGTGTTTGGGTTGGTGGCGGTGGGGTCGGGTGCGCTGGCGGGGGCGAGCCTGGGCAGGTGGGCCAGCGCCGCGCTGAACAGGCCACGCGGCAGGTATGGGGAGGCGGCGCGGGAGATCGCCCGGAATGGCGCTGTGATTGTGGGGATGGCGCTGTTAGTAGGGGTGTATTACAGGGCGGAGAGCGCGCCGTTGATGCTGGCGGCGCTGGCGGGGTGGGGGCTGCTGGCTTTCCTCAAGCCGTCTGTGGGGTTGGCGGCGGTGGCGTTTGTTATACCCTTCTTCTGGTACCCGAAGTTTATCGGCGCGCAGAAGTTTCCTTTAGCGGAGACTCTGCTGGTGCTGGTGTTTGGGGCGATGGTGGCGCGGCGGGCGATGGCGTTGCTGCTGCCCGGGTTGGCGGAGAGGTTGGGGATTGAACCGCAGAGGCGCGGAGACGCTGAGGTTTTTGTTGGGGTTCGCACTGATGGGGTTGGAGTGGGGGAGGTTGTTGCTGTAAGGAACGGGGCGGGGGCGCGTGGGGTGAGGGATACGGTGCCACTGCCGGTGCTGGCGCAGGCGGCTACGGTGCGGCTGCCGGGGTTGGCGAGGGTGCCTGCTACGACGCGGCTTCCAGTGCGGGCGCAGGTGCGGCCTGTGGTAGCCAGGGTTGGAAGCAAGACGTATCACGCGGGACGCAGGCTTGCGATAAGACATAGTGCTAATGGGCACAGCCCTGCTGTTGGCATATCAATCCCAAAACTCAAACCTCAAAACTCAAAACTCAAAACTATAGCGGAGCGTTTTCGGGAGTGGAACCGGGAGGATGTGTTTGCGGCACCTGCTGTGGCGCTGCTGATAGTGGGCACGCTGTCGCTGCTGACGCTGGCGGACCCGGCTTTCGCCAGGGATAGCGCGCGGGCTTACAGGTGGGTGATAGTCGAGCCTGTGCTGCTCTATTTTTTGATGACGGACATTATCAGGGGACGGCGCGGGCTGCTGCGTATGCTCGATTTCTTCGTGGCGGCGGGGGTGGGCGTGGCCTTGCTGGGGATATGGCAGTTCGTGGGGGGGACGGATACGCTGGCGGTGGAGGGGGTGAGCCGGGTTAGCGGGGTGTACCAGCACCCGAACAACCTGGCGCTATACCTGGGGCGGGTGCTGCCTTTCGCGGCGTGCATGGCGTTGTTCTTGCCCTGGGGGTGGCGGAAGGGGATATATGGGGCGGCGACCGTGCCGCTTGGGTTGGCGTTCCTGCTGACTTATTCGCGTGGGGCGTGGGTGGCGTTGGCGGTGGCTATGGCTGTCGCGGTGGTTGTCGGGTTGCGGTGGCGGATGTCGCAGGGGGTGAGGACTACTAGATTGAGGGAGATACCTGCGTGGGCAAGGGTGTGGTTAGTAGGGAGGCGGCGCAGGTGGAGTATAGCGGGCGCGGTGGTGATGGGGGTGTTAGTTATGCTCATAGCGGCTGCGGTGGTGGTGCCGAGGCTGCCGGAGAGGGTGTTCGCGCCTGGGAGCGGGATATTGCGGGTGAAGCTGTGGGATAGCTCGCTACGCATGCTGGCGGGCCACCCGGTATTCGGGGTGGGGATAGACCAGTTCTTGAACCAGTTCCAGGCGCGATATATCACGGACGAGCAGCAGGAGGGGGAGAAGTTCACGGCGCACCCCCACAATATCCTTTTGGATTACTGGCTTTCTTTGGGTATAATGGGCGTGCTCGTGCTCGCCTGGCTGCTGTGGCGGTACTTCCGGGAGGTGGCGGGGAGGGTGCGCGAGGCGGCGTCGAGGTTGGGCAGGGACCCTGTGGGCAGGGCGCTGGCGCTTGGCCTGCTCGCCAGCATGGTTGATTTCCTGGCGCATGGGATGGTAGACAATTCGTATTTCCTGATGGACCTGGCGCTGATTTTCTGGCTGAGTTGTGGGCTGGTGCAGTTGCTACGCATTAGGGGTCAGGGGTCAGGGGTCAGGGATTAGTGGTTTGAGATTAGGGAATTGGCTCGTAATTAGATGGGTACTGATCCCTAATCCCTGACCCCTGACCCCTGGTAATCTCAAGGAGGGATCGTTGCATATCGTCGTTACTGGGGGGGCGGGGTTTATTGGGTCGCATCTTTGCGAGGCTTTGCTGGGCGAGGGGAACCGGGTTACGGTAATTGACAATTTTCTGACGGGCAGCCCGGCTAATATCGAGCATTTGGGGGGGCGGGCTGAGTTTCGGGTGATTGAGCACGATATTACGCAGGCCCTCCCGCCGAAAGAGCACGCGGGGCTGGGGAAGGTGGACGCGATTTTCCACCTGGCAAGCCCGGCTTCACCCGCCGATTTCAGCCGCATCCCGCTTGAGATAGCGATTATCAACTCGCAGGGTACGCGCAACGTGCTTGAGTGGGCGCGGTACCATGAGGCGAAGTACCTCGTTGCGTCTACGTCGGAGGCGTATGGCGACCCGTTGGTTCACCCACAGGACGAGGAGTACAGGGGGAACGTGAGCACGACGGGGCCGAGAGCCTGTTATGACGAGGGGAAACGGTTTGGCGAGGCGATTACCTCGGTGTACGTGAACAATTATGGGGTTGATGGGCGGATTGTGCGGATATTCAACACCTATGGGCCGCGCATGAACCCGCAGGATGGGCGGTCGGTGCCCAATTTTATTACGCAGGCGTTGCGGGGCGAGCCGCTGACGGTGTACGGGAAGGGGAACCAGACGCGCTCGTATTGCTACGTTAGTGACATGGTTGCGGGGTTGAGGGCGGTGATGTTCGCGCCGCCGGAGACGCGGGGGATGGTGTTCAACGTGGGGAACCCTGACGAGAGGGAGATATTGGCGTTCGCGGAGATAATACGGGACTTGTGCGGGTCGGGGTCGCGGATAGAGTATTTGCCCGCGTTGCAGGACGATCCTGCGCGGCGGTGCCCGGATATTAGCCGCGTTAAGGGGATGTTGGGGTGGGAGCCGAAGGTTTCGCTGGAAGAGGGTTTGAGGAAGACGATTGCCTGGTTCCGCATGGCGTTAGATTGTTAGTCTTCAAGCTAAACTTCTAGCTGTTGCATGTATGAACCAAGACTGTTCAAAGGCAAGGCAATATGACTGAATGGTTGGTTGGACTGACAGGCAAAGCTGATCATTTGGCTCAACTCCATACAGATTTCAACAGTAAGGTTTGGAGGGTTGTTGAAGTAGAAAGTAGCTTCTACCTCAAATCTTCCAACTTTGACAAGTTCACCGACCATAATGAAGTCTTGCTTGAGGCACAAGAGCTACTCGCTGGCTTGAAAGGTGCCGTACTCTTTAGTCACAAACGGATTTTATCCGTCGAAATTACTGGTAAAGTGCTGAGGAGCAACAAGGATGGCACGTATGAAACCATCAAGTACACTACCACGATTGATCTGACGATAGAACTCCCAGAGACGAAGTTATCGCTAGAAGAAATAATGGATCTTGCCGCTCAAGATCAAGCAGTTTGTACGGCTCTAAGCGACTTTAGTCACATACGGTTTCGCTGGGTTAACTGGTACAAGGTGCTTGACACTATAAAACACGATATGGGTGGATTTAACGCATTATTAGAAATGGGTTGGATGAGCGACGACGAGCGTAGTCGCTTCACTGGTCCTGTCAACGACCGTAGGCTGCTCAGAGGCCAAGCGCGCCACGGCGAGCTAGGTCTGACACCCCAGAAGAATCCCATGAATACTACCGAAGCAGAAGATTTCATAGTTCGTATTCTAATGAAATGGCTTGAATGGAAGCACTCTGATGGAAAGAAAAGTTGAGGTGTTCTCATTACCTTCAATCAAGCAGAAGCATTTGTCTCTAGATCATGCGCGAGGGACGAGATTCTTCGCTGCGCTCAGAATGACAAAGGCTAGTGGGTTAACCTTCGGAAAGACTGTTTCTAAGGCATGTCGCTTTAGCAATGCCCCATCTGTGCTGCTCTCCCTACAGCCTCCTGTCACTTTAAATAGGCACGTCCTTTTTAGCACCAGGGTAATGATGTCGAAGTAATGGCACATATGATAACTCAAAACTCAAAACTCAAAACTCAAAACTGGACTCAGGGCTGGCGGGAGCTTTGGCCCTGGGGGTGGTTGGCTGCGCTGGCGGTGGCGGGGGTTATCAGCGTGGCACCGCCTCTGATCGCGGGGGCGGCTCTTGGTGGGTTGGTGGTGGCGTTCCTTATCCTGCGGAACCCTGTTTGGGGGGCTTACGGGCTGGTGTTGAGCGTGCCGGTGCAGAAGGCGGTCAGCATCGACGCGGGGCCTGTCGAGATTACGGTTACGCAGGTGCTGTTCGTGTTCGTGCTGGGGGTGTGGTGGGCGTGGCTGGCGCTGCGGCAGGACAGGCGGTTGGTGGTCACCCCGGTGGCGGGGGCGCTGATACTTTTCCTCGTGGCAACATTGCCGAGCCTGTGGGTCACGACTTCGATGCCGGAGAGCCTGGCGGAGATTTCGCGCTGGGTGGTTACTATCCTGGCGTATGTGATAATGGTCAACTCGGTGCAGACGCGGCGCGAGATGAACGGGCTGATAGTGGCGATGCTGGTGGCGGGGATGTCGGAGGCGCTGCTGGGGATCGTGCAGGCTTACAGTGGGTTTGGGCCGGAGAGCTTCAACGTGGGTGGCCTGCTGACCCGCGCTTACGGGACGATAGGCGCGCCCAATTCGTTCGCAGGTTATATCAATCTGAGCCTGCCCCTGGCGATCTCGCTGGCGCTTTACCAAGTTGGCAGGTGGAGAAAGGCGCGTGGGTTGGTGCCACTGCTTGAGAGGCCGTCTTTTGTTTCGTGGGAGAATTTGCGGGTGCCGGTGGGCATGCTGCTGGTGGCGCTGGTGCTCTTCTGGACGCTGATGACTACTCTTTCGAGGGGGGCGTGGGTTGGGCTGGCGGTGGGGGTGCTGGCTATGGTGCTGGCGCTGGGGAAGCGGGCGGCTGCGGCCATCTCGACGCTGTTCGCTACAAGTGTCGCGCTGGCGGGGTTGGGGTTGGTGGGGGCGCTGCCTCCTACCGTGTCGGAGCGATTTGGGCTGCTGGTCAGCCAGATTGCGGTGTTCGACCCCAGGGGCATTACGCCTACGCCTGAGAATTATGCGATTGTAGAGCGGATGGTGCATTGGCAAGTGGCGGGGAATATGTTCCTTTCGAGTCCCTGGGTAGGGGTGGGGATAGGCAATTTTAGCGTGCTGTTCAATACGTTCGGGGTGCAGGGGTGGCCTTATTCGCGGGGGCACGCGCACAACTACTATCTGCATACGCTGGCAGAAACCGGGGTGGTGGGGTTTACGTTCTACATGCTGATGCTGGTGACGGCGGTTGTGGTGGGGGTGAGGGCGCTCCGGCGGGTTAGGGCTGCGGGGGATGGCTATGGCGAGGCGGTAGTTATCGGCGCGCTGGGGATACTGGTGACGTTCATAGTGCATAATGTGTTCGAGAACCTGCATGCGCTGAACATGGGCATACATTGGGGGGCGGCGCTGGCGCTGTTTACGCTTGTTGCCAGGGGTCAGGGATCAGGGGTCAGGGATCAGGAACGTAGAACGTGAAACGTAACCGCAAAGACGCAAAGAAACGCAAAGTTCGCGAAGATGGTTAAGGTTGAACCGCAGAGGCGCAGAGACGCTGAGGTTATTTAGGGTTTACGCATCACGTTTTACCTTTTACGCTTGGAGAGTAGATGGAGATACTTGTCACTGGGGGGGCGGGGTTTATCGGCTCGCATGTGGTGGAGACGCTGCTGGGGCGGGGCGAGCGGGTGATCGCGCTGGACAATTTTAATGATTATTACGAGCCTGAGCGCAAGAGGCGGAATATAGCGCCTTTTTTGGATAATCCTAATTTCAGGCTGGTGAGTGGGGACGTGCGCGATAAGGAGTTGTTAGAGCGCTTGTTTACTACCGAGCCTATACGCCGGATTGTGCACCTGGCGGCGATGGCGGGGGTGCGGGCTTCTTTGAAGGACCCGGCGCTGTACGAAGAGGTCAATGTGCGGGGGACGCTCAATCTGCTAGACGTGGCGGTGAGGCAGGGGGTACAGCATTTTGTGCATGCTTCTAGCTCGTCTATATATGGCGATGCGGAGGTGCCTTACAGGGAGGATGCGCGCACGGATAAGCCGTTGTCGCCCTACGCGGCTACCAAGAAGATGGCCGAGGTACTTACTTATACTTACCACTATCTGAATGGGCTACCGATGACGCTGCTGCGGTTTTTCACGGTGTACGGGCCGAGGGGGAGGCCGGATATGGCGGTCTACCTCTTCACCGACTGGATAGCACGTGGGCACCCGGTGAGATTGTATGGGGATGGAAGCCAGGGGCGCGACTATACCTATGTGAGCGATACGGTGGCGGGGGTGGTGGCGGCGCTGGACCGGCCAGCGGGGTATCAGGTTTATAACCTGGGCAATTCGAGGCCGCATACGAACGCCCGATTGATAGAGATAATCGAGGCGGAATTGGGTATGAAGGCCGTTATCGAAAGGATGGAGTACCCAAGTTTGGACCCGCCGATTACCAGCGCTGATATTACGCGAGCGCGGCGCGACCTGGGGTACGACCCGCAGGTGTCGCTTG
Source organism: Chloroflexia bacterium (assembly GCA_036399775.1). Taxonomy (GTDB): domain Bacteria; phylum Chloroflexota; class Chloroflexia; order QHBQ01; family JADMIH01; genus JADMIH01. Next base: position 65,173 of record DASWMJ010000093.1, read on the forward strand.
ACGAGGGCGTGCGACGCTTCGTGGAGTGGTATAGGAAGGAAGGCATGCACCCTATAGCGTAAGAGCAGGCATGTTTACTGGCACACTAAATTCGGGTAGTCGTACAGAGACTGAACACCAAAGAAGCAATTCCAGATATGAGCATAATACGCCATCCGCTTTGGTGACAATCTCTTCCTTACTCGTTCCTCGTTCTGGTTAGTTCTAATGACCTATATAACTTCTTGCAAATATAGGTCATAATACCTATGCAACCATTGACAAGGATGTGTATAATGCATTATACACGTTGCCACTATTGCTACTATTTACATTTGATCCCGGAGTATATGTCAGTTCCCACAACCTGTCAAATCTCTCCCTAGCATGTATGGCAATGAGCACTAGAGGAGTAAAGCCTATGAGTGACTATTCAGCTATCCTGTTTGCCCACCCTTCTTTCCTTTCGGGATTGGCGCGCGCCCTTGATATAGGCGGGACGCTTACGGAATACAATAAGTCTGTCTCAGTCCATCAGGCTGATATGCTGGCATTACGCGCTGACTGGATGGCGGTAGGAGAGGACATACGAGCAGCTTTGCGGGAGATCGCAAAGCAACAATTAGAGACTGAGGCAAGGCAAAAGGTACATGCCCAAGAATAAGCCACGCCATACAGGACGTGACATCGAAAAAGCCCCACAAACACGCCCTGAACGTTCGCTGCCACAAACATCCTCTCCAAAAGAGGATGTTTCTCTTATACCCAAAGAAGAAGCGGTGGAAGCGCGCCTCGCCATCCTAATGCAGCAACTCAATATCTATTCAAGTTCCGTTATACCTACGGACGAATTGAGGCAGCTAGAAGAGATGTACCCCGGCTCTATAAAGATCGTGCTCGAACAGGTAACTAAGCAGGGTGAGCACCGAATGTGGATGGAAAAGAATCATCTGCAAGGGGACCAACGGCTTGAAAAATGGGGTATCGTTGCCGCCGTGATTGTGGTATTTCTCACGCTAACAGCAGCGGTAATATTTGCATTTCTTGGTCAGGGTGGAGCCGCAGCGATAGCAAGTGTAGGGGGTATCACCGCTTTGGCCGGCACATTCCTCTATGCAACTAGTTCTCGCAAAGATGAGCGTATTAAGCGCGCTCGTATAATGACAGGGCGGCCAGATGGGCCAGATAAGCCCCAAAAGAAATAATAACTGTAGGGAGCGTTGTTGATACGCTCCCTCTCGCATTTGGTCCTGAGCAGCAAGGTTTTAGTATTGGAGCTATTTTCGCATCTAACTTGCAGTAGATCCGATGAAACTCGAATTCCTAATTTCTAAAGGGAAGAAGTAGCCCCACCCAAATAAAAGTATTATTGCTTTTCTACTACATAGGGTGCTATCCTTCTGCCTCCCCGTTACGTTATAATCATTGCATAGACCGAAAATATTGAATGTGGGTCTATGCGGCCCGTGGGCGCTTGGGCTTGTTCTCCGGTTGATAGCCGGAAGAGGAGTGCGAAATGCGCTGTTGCGGGACCGCAGCTCAGATATTGCATGCCAGAACGGGGTCCGTACGCGACGCGAACACCCTGTTTTGGCTACGCCATGTTTCGTATGGCGCGAGGAGTAGCGGTGGCGCAACCGGCAGACGAACGCTCCTGGGTGGAACTTGCCCGAACGGGGGACCCCGAGGCTGTCGGCTGGCTGTATGAGCAATACTTTGACCGCATCTACCGCTACATATACCTCAAGATCGGCGACCCAACGGACGCCGAGGATATCACCGAGCAGGTATTCGTCAAGATGATTGAGGCTATCCACGGGTTCCAATGGCAGGGGTCGTCCTTCGCCTCGTGGCTCTACCGGATAGCACACAACCAGGTTGTGGATACGCTACGCCAGCACTCCCGGCGGCCCCAGGTGCCTTTGGAGCCGGTGGGCGATACGCTACCTTCGGAGGGGGACGACCCGTACAAGTATGCCGAGCAGCGCGATTTCTCTAACCACCTGCTCGATGCTATGGGCAATTTGACCGATTTGCAGGCGCAGGTGCTGATGTTGAAGTTCGGAGCCGGGTTGAGCAACGCGCAGGTGGCCGAGGTGTTGGAGCGGACGGAAGGGGCGGTAAAGTCGCTACAGTACAGCGCCTTGCAGAATATGAACAAGCTGCTGACCACGAAAGGGTTCGAGTCTTACGCCGAAGGTTGACGACCAGTTTTGAGTTTTGAGTTTTGAGTTTTGAATTACGAAGAGTTACGTTTCACGCATCACGTTTTATGTTTTGGCTAGAAGGATTGGGATAGAGGAAATTGGAACGAGCAGGAATACAAGATGCGCTTGAGTATTGTCTGGCTAACCCGGACAATTTAGGCGCGGAAGAGTTACTGGGCAGGTTCCCCGAATACCGGGAGGAGCTTGGGCCACTGCTTGCCCTGGGCATGAGTATAGAGCAGGTCGAGCCGCCACCTGTGCCTGTGGAGCGGCGGGCGGCTATGAAGCAGAGGTTGGTGCAGGCTGCGGCAGAACGGCAGCTGGCGGCGCAAGCGCAGACGGCGAGTATCGCGCCTGTGCCTGCAAGGAAGCAGCCTACGCTCAAGGTGCATACACAGAAGAGGGGCTGGAAGCTGCCGTTCTTCAGCCGGGCCGGGTGGGCGCTCGCGGGCGCGATGGCGTTGATGCTGGTGTTTATATGGTGGTCGGCGGCGCGCGCGCTACCCAATAGCCCATTCTACAGCGTTAAGCTGGCTAGCGAGAGCTTCTCGCTGAACTTCGCCAATAGCCCGGAGGAGAAGGTACGCAGGCACGTTGACCTGGCGAACGCGCGACTGTTCGATCTTGAGACCATGCGAAACATGGGCAAGCTGGGGGAGGCGGGCGCGGCTGTTGAAGATTGCAAGCTCCACCTGAACGCAGGCTCTATGTTGTGGGAGCAAACGCAGGGGAGCGTGAAGACGGAGCTTGCGAAGGACCTGTATATATCGAGCCAGGCCGGGCGGGTGACGTTCGCGGAGTTCGAGGAAGCGATAAAGAATCTGCCCGCTACGTTACAAAAGAATTTCCAGGATACGATAGACGCAATAAACGGCCTCAACCGGAGGACGATGGCGGCGCTAGTGGGAGAGGGGATAGACCCCAACACGGTGACCGCGGAAGCCAACCCGGATATCGCGCCGCTTCTTACGCCCACTGTCCCGGTGCCGGAGAGCGAATTGCTCACGCCTACACGGGAGGCGCAAGGCACGAATACGCCCTCAGTCGTTAGAACAGTTTCGCCGGAGACTCGCGTGCCTGGGCAGGCAACACCAAGCGTGGTAGTGGAGATCGGCACGGCGACTGCTCCTATAGCCAGCCCTATCGCAGGCACGCGTACAATCTCTGTGCCTACGGCCACGCCTGTGGGCAAGGCCAGCCCCAGCCTCACTGCCACGCCCACTGAGACAGCGAGCACCAGCCCGACGAATACAGTCGCCACCGCAACGGTCGTGCCGGTGCGTGGGACGCCTACTGCCCGGCCTTCCAGCACACCGACGGCGACCGTGCCTCCTACGAGCAGCGCAACCAGCACCAGGGTAGCGCCTACGCCCAGCCCTACGCAGAGCGCGCCGGTGAGTACGGCAACACCCGTGCGTCTCCCACCAGGAGCCGTAACAGTCTTGCCTGTGCCGACCACTATTCCGCAGGCGTCCGCGACGCCGACGCCTATAGCTACCGATACTCCATTGCCGATTGATACGCCTGTGCCGACTGATACTCCTGTGCCGACCCGCACGAGAGAGGTGCGGCCTTCCCATACGCCGAGGCCGCCCGCGCCTACAGCCACCGAGCTTCCCTGGCCTACGCCTACTCCGCCGCCAGGCGGTGGAAATGGGGATTCCTGCGATCTAAGGGTGGAGGATGTGGACCTGTCGTGTGGGCCTGGCGGCTGCGCGAGCTGGACCGCGCTGGTAAGCAACCAGGGGGACCGCACGGTGCGGGCCGTGTGGACGGCCAGTTTGGAGGTAAGGCTGGTGGTCGGCGGTGGATGGGAAGAAGTAGAGGAGATTAGCGGAACGTCCAATTTTAGACCTGGCGAGACTTCGCTACACGACCGGATATGCTTTAGCGTCAACGAACCGATAGATAGGCTGCGCGTTGTGTTCACGGTAGAGAACGAGGACGCTGATTGCGAGTCGCACAAGCAGTCAGCGCAGATAGCGCCGTGTGAGGTCGGGGGCGGCGTAGTGCCTACAATCACGCATGTGCCGCCTGTTATGGCGACCGCGACGAATGTGCCTCCAACAAAGCCGCCGAAGCCGACAAAGACGCCACGCCCACCACGCCCATAGGTTGGTAGATGTAATAGAAACACGAGACATCCCGAATTTTATGTTCGTGCCTGCCTCATGCACACAAGAACTCGCACTCCCCTCCCCACCTGCTCCTCGCACACGGGGAGAAGCTTTCAACCAATGAAAAAGCAGAAACTGGGCGGCTGCGCCGCCCAGTTTCTGCTTTTTCATTGGTTGAACTTAGGATATTACGCTTGTCCGAGCGTAAATCTTATATTCGGGAAGTCTCATGTTTCTATTACGAACAACTTAGCCTAGCTGCTGGGGGCGCTTGACGAAGAAGGGCGGGTAGGTGTGGAGGGTGAAGTTGGCCTTGGTTTCGAGGTAAGCGATGATGATAACGCCCAGCCAGAGAGTGCCGACCATGTACGCGCCGCCAACGTCGGACGGCCAGTGGTGGCCCATGTAGATGCGGGAGGGGCCGACGAGGAGTATGACGCCCGCCAGGAGGGTAAGCAGTGCGGTGCGGAACCATCGCTCCTTGAGGTGGGTGAAGACGAGATAGAAGAGGAAGCCGTAGAAGGTGACGTAGTGGACGACGTGCCCTGAAGGGAAGCTGGCCTCTTCCAGCTCGCCCATGACGCGCACGAGGTCTTTGGTGGGGCGGGGACGTAGCACACGGGTCTTGATGAGGATGGTCAGCACGTCGCCGCTCCAGGTGGAGACGGTGAAGGCGCTCTCCATGCGGAAGCCCGCGGCCCACATGAGGGTGCTGAGGGAGGCGCGGGTGCCGACGCTTATCCAGCGCCAGCCAAGCTGGCTGACGGCGTGCATGAGGGCATCGTAGAGGCGGGCGTTGGGGCGCTGCAAGAAGTGGGTGACGCCCACGTCGGCCGGGAAGTGGCGGTGGCGCTTGGCGAGGATAGCCAGTACGCCGAACGCGCCCACGAGCGAGCCGTATATGATGAGGAATCGCTTTCCCCGGTAGATCGCTTTACGGGGGGCGACGGTTATCTTCTGGGCTTCTTGCTGGATTGTGGCGGTGACTTGCTGGGTAGCCTGCTTTGCGGTGGCGACGGCGGCCTGCGTTGCCTGCACGGTGGCTCCCACTACGGGTGAGGCAGGCGGGGTGGGGGCCGGGGCGGGGGTTTCGGCGGTGGGCGGCGCTAATTGGCCGGTCGGGAAGTCAGTGTGGATTGAATGGCTGTCCACCATGCCGACTTGCTGAGAAAAGGCGTCCTGTAGGCCGGGCGCGCCTATCTCTTCCGGCTCGTCAGGTTGGGGCACGTCGCCGGGTGGGAGATCGCTCTCTCCTGGGATCATCGCCTCGGAGAGTGGCTCCGTAGGGTGGGAGCCTTCGGGGTTGGGACGTGTAGGGTCAGTCAGGTCGGACATAGCGGCCCCTCATGCTTGCAAAGAATCGTCTCAGCTTGCGCTAGAGAGCGGTGCGTGCAATAAGCGTGCCAGGAGTGAGGCGTGAAACGTAACTTGTAATTGGGTCCGTGCTGTTCTAGTGCGCGCTAAGGACTACATCTTGACCCTATACAATGTTTGAGAATTTCCAGAGAAAGCACAAGTGAGTACTAACCACATGATCCGGTATTGCGCACCTTAAAGCCAGCAGGTCTCACTTGCAGTTGATAGGGAACTCCCATCGTTTCACTTCCTTGCATCTCGGGCACTTCTGCCAAAGGGTGCCCTTTACTATGCCTAGAAATTCGCCCAGTTTTTTGCCGCAGTCTAGGCACCTTAGCTCCTGGCGCGGCTCTACTTCTTTTGGCGTGCTGTTTTTCATTGTGCCTTGTTCCCGCTCGATATTCCTCGCTGCTGGCCATATTGACTCTCTGTTATTCCAGTACTCTTATACCAGGCTACTACCGGCAGGGACCAGAGAAGTTGTAGGGTGTCACTTGACCTCGGAGATTGCAACAGTAGGTTAATTGCTTAGCTCCTTATTAACTGCCCTCAACAATGCGCTCATAGCCATCCAGCTTTTGGCCCTTTTGGAGTACAAATCCACGATGTCCTTACGACGTTCTTCATCCGCTACAATTTGTACGTTTCCAATTCCCGCCGTGATTATCGCGAAGAAGGTAGTTACTTGAGCAACGGGGCCGCTAGTAACGCTGTAGATTTCCTGGTCGAATACTACCGATCTAGGTAGGAGGTAAGTGTTGCCGATCCATTGCCTTAGCAATGAATCGTTAAGCAGAAGATTGAAGAGTACGGTGAAGTACGCAAAGAAGACTGCTGCTAGCGCGACGCTCATTAAGAAGAACAATAAAATGAATTCATTTCTGATGGCGCGTTCAATATACCTTGCAAGCCGTTTATTTGCTTCTGTGTCTGAAATGTTAGCTCTTAGCCGCTCTACATCTCTGAATTCCCCGCTCATTTCCCATAGCTGGGGAAATCGAGCATTATTAGGTATGCATGTAAGGGAGGGTAACTGTTCACCAATGTCATCCGGCGTCGTAGCGTTGGACAAAGCTAGGCTTCTAATGTGGCGTGGTTCCCGAACTACTGTTGCGACCACACCAACCAGCACAGGTAATACAACCCAAAGAGACGGGACGATAACAAAAATACCCTCCTGCGCAGCAACGGCTTGCCAGAGTTCCTGGCTAAATTCGGAGAGTAGTAACAGTGTAATCAAGATAGGAGCTAACGTGAAAGTGAAGCCTAGCGATTGAGGTAATAGTCGGCCAAATGCGCGTACAAGTTCTATCAGACCGTGAACTCTAAAGCTTATAGACCTAGCCCAAAAATAGATAAAATACCCAAGACAAGCGGAACCCAAAAACCAGTTGAAAGCCTCCGTCGATCCTGCGTATTCATTAAGTAGCCCAGCGAGACAAATAAATAGCATAATGTCAATGATGATGTCAATGATGCCCCTTACAACTAGTGGCACACTCAGCAAAGTAATTCTATATCGAAGCACATAGCAGAGTATAAACCCAATCACGATTATCCCTAAATATAGTAGATCTATGGCCCGCCCAAAGATAACTGAAAGACAATAGGCGGTCAGAGCCAGCCAACACACCCATATTATATTAGCCCCAACATAGCCTAGGCTAAGTTTGGTTGGTGGTTGCTTTTCGGGGAGTCCGTTTAGAAAGCCTTCACGCCTAAGTTGGTTTGTTAGGCAGGTCTGAAGTTCTGAGAGCGCCTCATCGGATTTTGAAGTGGTATTGGTCATTTTGGGAGAGACTGTGTAGAGATTGACTAATTAGAGCTTGGCATTATGTTTATATTAGCACAAGTGTCAATACATGATATTTCAAAGGCATAAAGTTACATATGTACCTGCGAATGCGGCAGACTAAGTAGTTAGGCTCGTTCTGAATGGGGGCGGACAGGAATAATTGAATAGCGCAAGAAAGCCTAATTCGTAAATCATAAATAACCTCTGCGCCTTTGCGGTTTAATACAATGTCTTTGTGCCTTTTGGTTTAATTCTTGGTTCCTGACCCCTGGCGGGTTGGCACAGTATTTGCACAGTAGATATTGTAAGCGGCGAAAAAGGCGGCTTACGAAGAAGAAAGCTGGTCTAACCGCTCTTTCTAAGGAGGTAAACAGAATGACTAGTTGGAATCGCGGTAAAGAAAACGAAGAAATTGGCGAGCAGCAGATGAACACCGGGGATCCTAGCCAGTGGGTAGAGGGTGCCGGGCGCAAGATAGCCGGTGAAGTAGAGCAGGGTATTGACAACGTCGGCGACACCATCGCGGGCAAGCAGGACGACCTGCAAGGCAAAGAGCGCAACGTAGGCGCTGAGGCCAGCGAGTGGGCCGAGAATCGCGGTGAAGACCTGGACCGCGCAACCGATAGAGCGGGTGATTGGGTCCAGGAGCGTGGCGAGGACATCAGAGACGCCACGAGGTAGTTAGATCGTAGGGTTAAGTGAAAAAGCAGAAACTGGGCGGCTACGCCGCCCAGTTTCTGCTTTTTCACTTGTTTGAACTTAGGATACTAAGCTTGGCCAAGCGTAAATCTTACATTCGGGATAACTCATAGTTCGGCTCATTTTCGCTGTCCAGGTGGTATATAATCTAGGCATGAGCACCTCATCTGAGTGTATTGCGGATGGATATGGCGCGTTGAACGTGGGTGATTGGCCCGGCGCCAGGACGCGGTTTGAAGCGGCATTGGGCGTGGAGGACAGCGCCGAGGCGCATGACGGGCTTGGCATGTCGCTCTGGTGGCTCAACGAGATCGAGGCTGCCCATAAGCACCGGGCGAGCGCGTATGTCAGCTTCAAGAAAAGTGGCGCGTTGCGCAGGGCGGCGGGGATCGCGATATGGCTTGCGCGGGAGCAGGTGTTTCTGCATGGCAACGCGAGCGCAATGAAGGGCTGGTTCGCGAGAGCGGAGCGGCTGCTGAATGGGCTGGATAGATGCCCGGAACAGGGATGGTTGGCGCTCATGCGTGCCTCTATGCTGGCCGCGCCCCTTGAGTTGGAGCGGGTCGCGCTCGATGCGATTGAAACGGCACGCGAGTTCAACGACGCAGACCTGGAAGCGATGGGCTTGGCTTTTGGCGGGCTGGCGCGTGTGGCTCTTGGGCGGGTAGATGAGGGCATGGCGTGTCTCGATGAAGCTATGGCTATGGCTACCGGGGGAGAACTGGCGGGCTTCCAGGCGATAAGCGAGACATTCTGTGTCACGCTGTCTGCGTGTGAGCTTGCGGGTGACCTGGTGCGTACAGAGCATTGGTGCCACGCCGCGGCGGAGTTCGCCCGGAAGCATAATTGCCAGTTCCTCTCGGCTTACTGCCGCACCACTTACGGCGGGCTGCTGACGGCTAGCGGACGGTGGCGTGACGCTGAGATGGAGTTATTGAAGGCGATTGAGACGTTCGACCTGGGACACCGTGCGTTGCGCGTGCATGCCGTTCTCAAGCTGGCCGATCTGCGCGTGTGCCAGGGGAGATTGGAAGAGGCGCAGGCTTTGCTGGCGGGGTACGAGGACCAGGGAGGGGCAGTGCTGCCCCTGGCGCGACTGCATATGGCCCGTGGGGAGGCGCAACTGGCGAAGGCGGTGCTGGTGCAGGCTATCGGGGGTGGAAGCGCGCCCGAACTCTATCACGCGCCTCTGTTGTTGCTCCTCGTAGAGGCGTTGCTTGCGCTCGGTGATGCGGATGGGGCGCACACTACGGCGCAACAACTCGCGGAATTGGCTCGCAAGTCGCAAAGCGACCTGCTGATGGCGCAGGCGGACATCGCGGAAGGACAGGTTAGGCGGTTCCTGGGCGAGCCGAGGGCAGCCGAGTGCTTCCAGTCCGCGCTGGACGGGCTGAAGCACTACGAGAGGTCCCTGGTAGTCAGCAGGGCGAGACTGGAAATGGCCCGGCTGCTGAGGGACAGCGATTGGGCGGGTGCCGTTACCTGGGCGAGGGCCGCGCTGGCGTCTTTCGAGCGGCTAGGCGCTACGCATGATGCCGACGAAGCCGCCAAGCTGCTAAGAGAGCTAGGCGTCGGCGGGCGCACGGGACCTCGGCTCCAGGGGAAGCTGACCAGGCGTGAGGCGGAAGTGCTCGCGCTGGTAGCAAGCGGCCTAAATAACCGGGAGATTGCCGACCGCCTATTTATCAGCGCGAAGACTGCCGAGCACCACGTCAGCCAGGTGCTAAGCAAGCTGGGTGCGCGCAGCCGGGCTGAGGCTGCCGCCCTGGCTTTGAGCGAGGCACAGGGGAATGATGCGTGATGCGTGAAACGTGATGCGTGAAAGTTAGAGTTTAGCATCGGGTAGAAAGTAAGGGTGATATATAGGGGATGTGCCCGATGTTCGGGGCGCGGCATTAGGGTAAGATCATCTCAATATTCACATAGGAGGTATTGAGATGAGCAAGGTATATACTCCCCAGGCGTATAAGTTGGATGCCCAGGAGGGCAGGGCATTGTGGCACCTGGGCGCGCTGATCAACTTCAAGGCGCTGGGGGAAGAGACGGGCGGGCAATTCTGGGCGCTGGAAGGGCTGGCCGATAAGCATATGGCCGTGCCACTCCACTCACATAGCCGCGAGGAAGAGGTATGGTATGTATTGGAAGGGGAGATCGCCTTCACGGTCGGGGACGAAGTAATGAAGGCGGGTCCAGGCTCTTTCGCCTATATACCGCGTGGAGTGCCCCACACGTTCCAGGTTTTGTCCGATACGGCTCGGTGGTTCGGGTTTGGCACCCCGGCGGGCCTGGACAGGTGGTTCTTTGAGACGGGCGAGCCTGCCCAAGCGCTCACATTGCCTCCGCCACCCGAAGGCCCGCCCGACGTCGCGGCGATAGTTGCCAGCCTGCAAGCCTATGGGACCGAGACGCTGGGGCCACCGCCACCCCACGTGGGGAGGGGAGAATAAAACAATCAATAAAAGCCTCGGTCAGGCGCTCCGCGCCTGACCGAGGCTTTTATTGATTGTTTTATAGAATAGGGCTAGCGGCTGTGGCCATAGTTGGGGGCTTCCTTTGTGATGGTTACGTCGTGGGGGTGGCTCTCGCGGAGGCCCGCGCCTGAGATGCGGATGAAGCGGGCGGTCTCCTGTAGGGTGGGGATGTTGGGCGCGCCCAGGTAGCCCATGCCGCTACGGAGGCCGCCTACTAGCTGGTAGAGCAGGGTGGAGATGGGGCCTTTGTACTGCACGCGGGCTTCTATGCCTTCGGGGACGAGCTTGCTCAGGGTCTCGACTTCGTGCTGGCCGTAGCGGTCTTTGCTGTAGGAGCGCTGCTTCATCGCGCCGAGGGAACCCATGCCCCTGTATTCTTTGAATCGCTCGCCCTGGTAGAGGATTATCTCGCCGGGGCTTTCGTCTACGCCCGCGAGGAGGCCGCCTAGCATGACTGTGTCCGCGCCCGCGGCTATGGCTTTGGCGATGTCGCCGCTGTACTGGATGCCGCCGTCTGCTATGAGGGGTACGCCTAGCTGCTTGCAGACTTTGTAGCAGTCCCATACTGCGGTTATCTGGGGCATACCCGCGCCTGAAACGACGCGGGTTGTGCAGATTGAGCCGGGTCCCATGCCGATCTTGATGGTGTCAGCGCCGGAGTCGATGAGGGCGCGCGCGCCGTCCGCGGTGGCGACGTTGCCCGCGACTACCGGGATTCCGTAGCGGGACTTGATGCGCCTGACGGTGGAGATGACGCCCAGGGTGTGGCCGTGCGCGGTGTCTATCACGAGAGCGTCCGCGCCTGCTTCGATCAGGGCGGCGGCGCGCTCTTCGCTGTCGGGGCCAACGCCTACGGCTGCGGCTACGCGGAGGCGACCTTTGTCGTCCTTCGTGGCGTTTGGGTACTGGGTCTTCTTCTGGATGTCTTTGACTGTGATGAGGCCCTTTAGGCAGCCGTCGGCGTCTACGACGGGGAGTTTTTCTATCTTGTGGCGGCGCAGGATGCTTTGTGCTTGCTCAAGGGTGGTGCCCAGGGGCGCGGTGACGAGTGGAGCGCGGGTCATGAATTGGGAGATGGGGTAGTCGTAGTCGGCAGGCTCGGCGAAGCGGATGTCGCGGTTGGTGAGGATGCCGACAAGCTGCTCGCCGTCGGTGATGGGCACGCCGGAGATGTGATAGTGGGCCATGAGGTCAATGGCGTCGCGTAGGGGCCTGTCTGGGGCGAGGGTGATAGGCTCAACTATCATGCCCGCCTCGGAGCGCTTTACTTTGTCCACTTCGCGGGCCTGGTCTTGTATGGGCATGTTGCGGTGGATGACGCCTATGCCGCCCTCGCGGGCCATTGCGATCGCCATGCGGCCCTCGGTGACGGTGTCCATCGCGGCGGAAACGATGGGGATGTTGAGGGTGATGGTGGGGGTGAAGGGGGCGGCGGTGGAGATGTGGTTGGGCGTGGGGAGGACCTCGGAGTAGGCGGGGATGAGAAGCACGTCGTCGAAGGTCAGGCCCTCGGTGCCGAACTTGGCCTCATCGGACATGGGTAATTTTGAATTTTGAATTTTGAATTTTGAATTATAGGTGCCGTTGCCGTCTATGTGGGGTTCTCGTGTTTCGGCCTTTGGGGTGTGCATTCCGATGTCCTTTCAGGGCAGGTGAAAAGATGCCTGTTTCTTTTGTTCTTAACTGGGGATTATACACTTTGCGGGGAGAACTTGCATCGAATTCATGCGATTGACGTAACCGCAAAGACGCAAAGAAACGCAAAGTTCACAAAGATTTTTACTGTTTTGAGCTACAAAGGCACAAAGAGCACTAAGGGGTTTTTCACTTTTGACCCGCAGAGATGCATAGTTTCCTCTGGGCTTCTAACTTCTAACTTCTAACTTCTCATTTACGCTCGCCCTCGATCTTTACAAACCGGAGGACCAGGGCGGCGGCCAGCATGCAGATGCCTGCGAAGATGAAGACGCCCCGGTAGGAGCCTGTGAAGTCTACCAGGAGGCCGCCGAGGAAGGAGCCGATGGGTTGGGCGACGGACCAGACCATGCTGGCGAAGCCCATGCAGGCACCAGCGCGGAGCCTGGGGACGAGGTCGGCGAGGAGGGGGAGGTGGAGGGCGGTGGGGGCGGCGTTGCCTATGCCGACCAGGAGCATGATCGGGAGGGCTTGCTCGATGGTCTGGGCCTGGGAGCCGACCAGGGCGGCCAGGGCGAAGATGGCGAGGCCAGGCATGAGGACGCGCTTCCTGCCTATTTTATCGGCCAGGAAGCCTGTTGCTACGGCCCCGGCGGCGGTGGCTAGAACGATTACGAGGAGTAGGATAAAGGAGGTAGATTCGGGGATGCGAAGCTCGATTACGCCGAAGCGGGTGATGAAGGGGGTCGCCGCGCCCGCGCCCAGCCAGTAGACGGCCATCGCGGCGATGTAGATGGCGAGGGGGCGGTACGCGAGGATTTCGTGCAAGAGCCTGGCGGGGCGCTCGGCTGCGTGCTCGGCTTGCGAGGCGAGGGCTTCAGGCTCGCGCACTCCGAAGGCTACGATTGCCAGGGATGCCAGCACGCCTACGGCTGTGATGGCGAATACCCAGCCGCGCGCGGTTTCCCACAGGAGTATGGAGAGAAAGGAGAAGGTGAGCGCGCCGACCATACCCGCCAGGGCTATCATGCCACCTATGCGGCCACGCTGCCGGTAGGGGGTGATGTCCGCCAGGAGGGTAGTGTAGGGGCCGACCGCCACGAAGAGGCTGACGCCTGCGAGGGTGACGGCGGCGAACATCAGCCAGAAAGGGGGCTGGAAGGCGAGGGAGGCTATGGCTATGGCTGTGGCTATCCCGCCAAATAGGACGTAGGGACTGCGGCGGCCTATGCGTGAGTTGGTCCTATCGCTCCAATGGCCGACGAGGGGCTGGATGAGGCCGCCAAAGAAGGAGCGCTCGTTGGTAAGGAGGGCTACTACGGTGGCGGGGATGGGGCCGCCGGGGTTGAGGAAGGCAGGGAGGCCGAGGGGCATGGCGTAGGAGAGCAAGAAGAGGGGGAGGGCGTTGTTCATCATCGTGAAGACGAGGCCCCCGGCTATGCCGCCAGTGCCGTAGAAGAGGGATTGGGTGATGCTGAGCGCGGCGATCTGGTCTTCAGGATCGCCGGAAGCGTTAGTATCGCTCGCGTCTCCCTTATCTGCCGGTGAGAGAATGTCGGGGTCTCTCTGCTGCAACGCCATGTGAGAACGATAACACATTGGAGGAGGGATAGCAACCAGGTACGAATTCTAACCGCAAAGACGCAAAGAAACGCAAAGTTCGCTAAGAACGTTATTTTTCAGAGTTGGAGTAGAGAGGAATGAACGCTCATCTTGAACCTTTCACTTGACATGGCGGTGTTAATAGCTAATAATGGCAGTTACTTGCTATCTCTTGGCAAGCCATTTGTGAAGGGAGGTGAGGTAGACCCAAACTACTCATTCTTCACTTAGAAGCTCCAACCCGCGCCCGTCTCCACAAAGCGCGGAAGAGCATGAGAAGGTGCGCGACCGCGCAACCCGCGTCACTTGCCCCAATACGTGGCGCGGCATTGGACAAACCACAGGAGGAAATGAATGTTCTCACAGAAAAAGCTAGTTGGATTAGTCATCCTGGGCCTGGTGCTGCCGATGCTTGCCGCCTGCGGCGGTGATACGGCAACCCCCGTTCCGCCGACCAGCCCGGCGGCGCAGGCTACGGCCACCACAGGCGAGGTAGGCGAAGCCACAGAGGGTCCAGCCGAAGCCACCAAGGCTCCAGCAGCCGAAGCGACAGCGACAACGGGCGAGGCTATGCCGTCGAGCGGCGAGATGTTCTCATGGCGCGCCTTTGCCGAGCCGAAGGCCCTTGACCCCGCCCTCATGGAAGAGACTCTCTCCATTGACATTGGGCAAAATCTGTATGACGCCCTCGTTGAGTTCGACGCGGAGACCCAGGAATTGAAGCCCGCCCTTGCTGCGGCCCTCCCTGAGGTCAGCGCGGACGGCACAGTTTATACGTTCAAGCTCCGCCCGGACGCCAAGTTCAGCAACGGCGACCCCGTTACTTCCGCCGACGTCCTTTATTCGTGGAACCGCGCAGCCACGCTGCCCGAAGCCCCCTATGCCGATTATGTCATGGGCGACATCAAGGGCTACAGCGAAGTGCGCGCAGCAGTGGTCTCTACGGATACCGCTGTCACCAAGCCCACTACGGTGCCCGGCTTTGAAGCGCCCGACGCTTCTACCGTGAAGGTCACGCTAAACAACCCCAGCGCCTACTTCCTCTCCCAGATGACCGTCTGGACCTTCTACGTAGTGAACCAGAAGCAGGTTGCCAAGGGCGGCGAGTGGTTCGTTGGACCCGGCGGTGGAACCGGGGCCTACACTCTCGCCGAGTGGAAGCACGACCAGTCACTTACCTTCAAGGTGAACCCCAACTACTGGGGCGAGAAGGCTACAGTTGACGTGCTTGTACCGATTATCGTAGACACCAACACCGCGCAGGCCCAGTTCGAGCAGGGCACCCTGGGCGCTCTCGACGGACCCAGCCCCGCAGACCTGGATCGCATCAAGAAGGACGCCAAGCTGGGCAAGCAGTTGTTCAGCGTAGGCCAGGCTCGCGCCGTGTGGATCGGCCTCAACATGCTCAAGGGTCCTTTCTCCCCGCAGAACGACGACAAGGCCCTGAAGCTACGCCAGGCTATCGCGTACTCCATTGACCGCCAGCTCCTCGTGGACCTCGCTCTGTCGGGCGCGGCCCAGCCGCTGACCAACTTCATGCCTGAGGGCGAGCCGGGCTTCAAGAAGGTCGACGTTTACCCCTTCAGCCCTGAGAAGGCCAAGGCCCTCCTCGCTGAGGTCGGGCACCCCAACTGCCAGGGCCTCGACCTTGTGTATACCTACCGCCAGCGCGATGCCGAGCAGCGCGTTGCCGAGCAGCTACAGGCCCAGTGGAAAGAGAACCTGGGTTGCGACATCAAGGTGGAAGGTGTAGAGTGGACCACGATGCTCGCGGCGCGCCAGGAGCATGAGTACATCATGTTCTACGATTCCTGGGGCCACGACTATCCCGATCCGCAGAACTGGTTCTTCCCTAAGCTCCACTCGAGCCAGATCCAGGGCATTGGCACCGGCATCGGCAACGATCCCGGCTTCAGCGACCCTGAGTTCGACAGGCTTGTAGAAGAAGGCAACAAGATGGCCGACCCGGCAAAGGTCCAGGAGCGCTACGCCCTGTACCAGCAGGCGGAAGAGCGGATGCTGAAAACGGCAGCCGAGATTCCTCTGTACCAGGCGACCCGTTACTGGGAGGTCAATACCGACAAGTGGACAGGCTACGCTGCCAACAACAGCTTCGTCTATCCCTTCCGTATGATTAAGCCCGCCAAGTAAGGCCAGTCTAGCTGATGGTCCGGTACGCATGCGTACCGGACCATCAAACCTATCTCCCCTCGCACCAGTAATCCACGCCTCCCTATTAAGTGCTGTGCGTGCTTTTGCGTAAATTGAACCAATACTAAGTCCGAAAGCAACCATATATGGCTACATATATCCTTCGGCGTGTCGTGGCGATGGTCCCCGCGTTACTGGGGATCGCGCTAATTACCTTTGTATTGATGCACCTGACCAGGGGCGGCCCCTTCTCCAGCGAGAGGGGTAATGCGGCGGTTACGGCTGCGCTCAACCTGGCATACGGGCTGACCGACCCGCTCTGGCCCGCCTTCTACGGTGACGCGGCGTACCTGCAATGGGTAGTGGGTGTGGTGGGTGTCGTGCTGCTGGCGCTAGGTATCGGCCTGTACATATGGAGCCGCCGCAGTATCCGCCACGCGCTACCCAACAGCCGCGAGGCCTCGTCAGCCCTTACCTGGCAGCAGTTGTCGCGCTTCCCCCTCATAACCGGCGGCGTGCTCGTCGTATGGTGGCTGGTGATGACCCTGCAAGGCCCTGTTACGCAGCTTCCAGGCAGCGGCTTCGCGCCTGGGCAGTTCCTGCGTTTCCTCTGGAACGTGTCGCACGGCGATTTAGGCCCGTCGTTCAGCAGGCCCGGACAGCAGGTAACAAATATCATCCTTTCGGCGGCCACCAATTCATTGATGCTTGGCGTCGCGGCCTTTCTGCTTTTAATATTCCTGGGGGTGCCCCTGGGGATACTCGCCGCCGTGAAGCATAATACCTGGATAGACTACGCGGCCAGCACTTTCTCGCTGGTGGGCTACTCGATCCCCAACTTCGTCATGGGCATCCTGCTCATCCTGGCTACGGGCGTGTGGCTGCGTATATTGCCGGTCGCGCACTGGGGGGACCCTATAGACCTCCTTCTGCCCGCTTTTGTGCTGGCTATCCGCCCGATGGCCGTGCTAACCCGCCTGACGCGCGCCAGCATGCTCGAAGTGCTGAACCAGGATTACATACGCACCGCCTGGGCTAAGGGGCTGGGCGGGCGGGCCGTGCTGATACGCCACGCCCTGCGCAACGCCCTGCTGCCCGTCGTGACCGTCATGGGCGACCAGTTGGGCGATCTCGTCACGGGTAGCCTGGTGGTGGAGACCCTATTCGCTGTGCCCGGCATCGGCCAGTTCTTCGTCAACAGCGTGGCGCAGCGCGACTACGGCATGATAATGGGCACGACCCTCTTCTACGCGGGGTTAGTGCTGGCGATAAACCTGGTTGTTGACCTCTTGTACGGCGTTATTGACCCGCGCGTGCGCCTGGGCGCGGGGTCGAGGAGTTAGTGAGTGCGGAATGCGGAATGCGGAGTGCGGAATGCAGGTACCTGCCCTTGCGGTAATTTAAATATAGTCCTTGAGTCCGCATTCCGCACTCCGCATTCCGCATTTGTTAGGAGATAGAACATGGCAGTGATACGCGCATCCGACCAGAATATCCCGCGCGATATGGCCCTCGCCGGGAAAACGCGCAGCCTGTGGGGGGACGCATGGCGGCGATTGCGGCGCAACAAGCTGGCCGTGGGCGGCGTGGTCGTGCTCGTCTTGATGTCTATGATCGCCGTATTCGCGGACGTTATCGCGCCCTATGATTATGACCAGACCGTGCGAGACCCTGTGACTAAGCTCACGATTCGCAACCAGCCATCGTCTCCCAATCACCTCTTTGGCACCGACGACCTGTCCCGCGACGAGTTCAGCCGCGTGGTCTACGGCACGCGCATTTCGCTCTCGGTGGGCCTTGTGAGCCAGCTAATCATCCTGGCCGTCGGCATCCCCATCGGCCTGATAGCGGGCTATTTTGGGCGCGGGATAGACATGGTGCTGATGCGAATCACCGACATCATGTACGCCTTCCCTACGATTCTGTTCGCCGTCGTCATATTGGCGGCCATAGGGCAGAATCTCATCAACATTTACCTGGCTATCGGCCTCACCTTCTGGCCCGGCATGGCCCGCCTGGTGAGGAGCCAGGTCTTGTCTATCAGGGAGAAAGAGTACATCGAGGCGGCGCGCGCCATCGGCGTATCTTCGTGGCGTATCATGTTCGTGCAGATTCTGCCTAATGCCCTGGGGCCGATCATCGTGGCTGCCACCTTTGGCATACCTTTTGCCATCCTGGTGGAAGCGTTCCTCAGCTTCATCGGCATAGGCGTGCCCGCGCCGATACCTAGCTGGGGGGCTATGATAGCCAGGGGGAAGGACCAGATACGCTCGGAGTACTGGCTGGTGCTCTTCCCAAGCGCGGCCCTCGCGGTCACACTCTTCGCCTTCAACTTCTTTGGCGACGGCCTGCGCGATGCGCTCGACCCCAGGAGCAGAAAATGAGGCGATTTTGGATTTTGGATTTTAGATTTTAGATTGCGAATAGCGTGTAGGAATAGCGGGTTCAATCTAAAATCCAAAATCCAAAATCCAAAATCTAAAATAGCAGGAGCTTTTATGGCGGAATTGTTGAGAGTACAGGACCTTAGAACGCACTTCTTCACGCCGGATGGGGTGGTGAAGGCAGTGGATGGCGTTTCCTTCAACCTGGATGAAGGTGAGACGCTGGGCATCGTGGGGGAGTCGGGGTCGGGCAAGAGCGTCACGGCCATGTCCATTATGCGCCTCATCCCCTCCCCGCCGGGCAAGACGGTTAGCGGAGAGATACTCTACAGGAACGAAGACCTGCTCAAGTACAGCGCGGAAGAGATGCGCCACATCCGGGGCAACGAGATCGCGATGATCTTCCAGGACCCTATGACCTCCCTCAACCCGGTCATGACTGTAGGCAGGCAGATCAACGAGGCGTTGCAACTGCACCTCGATATGACGGCGTCCAACGCCAGGAAGCGCACTGTAGAACTGCTCAAGCTGGTGGGCATACCGTCGCCTGAGCAGCGCGTGGACAACTACCCTCACCAGTTTTCGGGCGGTATGAGGCAGCGCGCCATGATCGCTATGGCCCTCTCCTGCAACCCAAAGCTGCTCATCGCAGACGAGCCGACCACCGCGCTCGACGTGACCATCCAGGCGCAGATACTCGACCTCATCAAGCGGCTCAAGAGCGAGTTCAACACCGCCATCATTTTCATCACGCACGATCTGGGCGTTGTGGCGGGCCTGTGCGACCGCGTTATCGTCATGTATGGTGGCCGGGTCATGGAGCAGGCTTCCACCGTGCAGCTATACAAGGACCCGCGCCACCCCTATACGCTGGGGCTGCTCAAGTCGGTGCCCCGGTTGGACGAAGCGCGCAAAGAGAGGCTGGAGCCTATCCCTGGCCTCCCCCCCGACCTGATAAACGCGCCTCCCGGCTGCCCTTTCTACGCGCGATGTACATTTAGTGAGCCTCGCAACAGGGACGAAATGCCGCCGCTCAGGCAGATAGAAGCCGGGCATGAACTTGCCTGCTGGGTAGACGTAAGGACCGCCCCACAGCACCCTATAGATGACGAAGCCGCGATGCTGGCGGCAGGCGCGTCGCAAAAGCCGGTGGCGGCAGAGTAGACAACGTAGGAAGTGACCATGCTTAAGCGCATCTTGCCCTACATAGGCATAGCAATCGCGGCGGTCGTGCTGACTACCCTGTTGCAGCCGCTAGCGCACCTGCAATCATTCGCGCAGGGGCAGGCGGGGTGCCGGACGTTCCAGGAGACGGGCAAGACGGTCTGTGGCCGATTTCTACAGTATTGGCAGGAGAACGGCGGCTTGCCACAGCAGGGCTACCCCATTAGCAACGAATTCGCGGAGAAATCGGACCTGGACGGCAAGACCTACATGGTGCAGTATTTCGAGCGGGCGATATTTGAGATGCACCCTGAGAACAAGTCGCCTTACGACGTGCTGCTGTCGCACGTTGGGCTGTTCCAATTCCAGCGTAAATACCCCAACGGCGAGCCGGGCCAGACAGCTACGCCCAGGGCCGTTGCTACTTCCACCCCCACGTCTGGCGCTGCACCTGCTACGCCCACGCCACAGACCGTACCGGGCGGCACTATAGTGTGGCCGAAGCTGGATAAGCTTGAGCCGGACCGGGCCAGGCCGGGCGTGACCGTGAGAGTCACCGGCACGGGGGGCTATCTCCTGCCTCACGGTGGCGGGTATGATGAGTCTTACAGGACGTTCATCATGTACCTCGATGGCCGGAAGATAAGCTCCATCGGGTGCTACGTCAATCATTGTGAGGGCAAATTCGTCGTGCCTGACTTTGCTTCGACTGGCGCTCATGAGGTTTCGGTTGAAGGCGGGTCGAGCCTGATGTTGCAGATTGCCGCCTCACCTTGAGTCCGACGTATGGTGAAACCTTTGCGCGCAGTATAGCTATCAACTGTGAGAGATAAAAATATGCCGAATACAAGTGTGCAGGAGCGTTCTGAAGTGGCGGGCCAGCCAGCCTCCGGGTATGCGACCCATCCGGGAGAAGTGCTGCTGAAGGTGGAGGGGCTGAAAATGCACTTCCCCATCACGAGCGGCCTGATCATCCAGCGGCAGACGGGTGCGGTGCGCGCGGTTGACGGCCTCGACTTTTTCATCAGGAGGGGCGAGACGCTTGGCCTGGTGGGCGAGTCGGGTTGCGGCAAGAGCACGGCGGGGCGCGCTATCTTACAGTTGTACAAGCCGACCGCAGGCAAGGTCTTCTTCAAGGAGAAGGATATAACCCAGGTCCACAGGAACGACCTGAAGGCGCTGCGCCGCCAGATGCAGATGATATTCCAGGACCCTTATGCCTCGCTCAACCCGCGCATGACGGTGGGCGACATCATAGGCGAGCCGTTGAAGGTGCATAAGCTGGGAGAGGGCAGCCAGAGGCAAGAGCGCGTGCAGGAGTTGCTGCGGATAGTGGGCCTCAATCCATACTTCGCCAACCGCTACCCGCACGAATTTTCCGGTGGGCAGCGCCAGCGCATCGGCATAGCGCGCGCCCTGGCGGTCAGCCCTGAGTTCATAGTGGCCGACGAGCCGATCTCCGCGCTCGACGTATCTATCCGGGCGCAGATCATCAACCTGCTCGAAGACTTGCAGGCCGAATTCAACCTGACTTACCTCTTCATCGCGCATGACCTGAGTGTGGTGCGCCACATCTCCGACCGCGTGGCCGTGATGTACCTGGGCAAGATAGTGGAGCTTGCAGACCGCAACGAGCTATACGAGAACCCCCTCATGCCGTACACGAAGGCGTTGCTATCGGCGGTGCCCATCCCCGACCCCATAGCGGAGGCCAGGCGCGAACGCATCATCCTGACGGGCGACGTGCCTTCTCCCATAAATCCACCTAGAGGCTGCCGCTTCCACACGCGCTGCCCCATCGCTATAGCGGCGTGCAAAGAGCTAGAGCCGCCCTTGGAGGAGAAGTCCCCTGGGCATTGGGCAGCGTGCATCCGGGTATAAACTGTGTGGAAGCAGTTATCTTCATAGGCATACAAGGCGCAGGCAAGTCTACTTTCTACAAAACGCGCTTCTTCGACACCCACGTCAGAATCAACCTTGATATGCTGAAGACTCGTCACAGGGAAGACACTCTCTTGCGCGCCTGCATAGAGATGAAGCAGCCCTTCGTGGTAGACAATACGAACCCCACCATTGATATGCGCGCAAAATATATACAGCTAGCGAGAGCGGCCCACTTTCATGTGGCGGGATATTACTTCGAGCCGGAGGTCCGCGAGAGTATCGCGCGCAACAATCTCCGTCAGGACAAGGCGCGCATACCCGTAGGTGCCATCATCGCCACCAGCCGCAAGCTGCAACCACCCTCGCTTTCTGAGGGGTTCGACGCGCTGTATTCCGTCAGGATAGATAGCGCAGGCTCGTTTGTTGTCTCGGCCCTTGTTGGTGATTAGGATCGTCTATCCGGCGGCAATAGTATACCGTTCTGCAGGCTTTCAGTGCTGCTCATATAGACGCGAGACGCCGTGGAGCTTAGGCTAGGTAACAGCGACTGCTTATGACATCTATGACGTCGAAACTGCCGGTTGATTAGGCTTGGGATTCAGAGGATCGTTAAATGATGAGTAGACAATAGGCTGACGCGGCTTTGCCCACTTAAAGTATAGGGCATCCTCTAAACCAACAGAAACTATAAAACTCACTAGAGCGACCAAACTAGCCAAGCCGTGGGCACCGTCAGTCGTACCACTACAACATAACACCCATAGGCGTATCGTCAGTATATAGGAAGCAAGTGCAAAAAGGGAGCAGCTTGTAAAAAATACCATGACAACCCACATATAAGTCCCCGAATCACGCCGGACCTTAGGTAGGGTTTGTTCTGAGAGTTGAGCCGCATTCCATAATTTGTAATCTTCTTCAAGGAAGTATTTGCGAATGTTATTGATAATACCATAGTATCTAAGCTGCGCTTTACGTAACCGTGCTAAGCCACCTACCACTGGCACACCCAAGAATGCAATAACAAACAACAGCACAGCAACACTTACATCAGCCTCTCCAAAAAGGTCTGTAGCAAACTCTTGCTTCAACAAGAAAACAACACTTGATGCAGCAACACCTGCAAAGATCAAATAGAAGCTCGTCCATTTATTCCTGAGTTCATCAATATGGTAGGTAAGTTCTGTCGCTGATTTGTACTCCTCAAGAAGAAAGTGCTCACCTTTGGTTAGTGTATCTGGCATAGATTTGCTCTGGCGTTGGGGGTAAACGAGGAAAGGCGAGGGGCGCTTGGAACTGTATATTCCAGCTGATAAACTGACTTTAGGGGACTTTTGTTATTGGCAGGTCTATGAGCAGGTAATCTGCTATATTATTTGCACATTGAGAGCGGACATCGCTCGGATTAGAGAGGGATCAGTAGGGTCCACTGCAGTAACTGATACCGGAGTATATTGTAAGCACTCATAAAATACTGCCCAACATTCCCAATCAGTATTCACATGGGACTCATAACGTATTCCATCAAACAAGCGACGCCCCTGGGCATCAACTTTTTTATAGATGCTTAATGCTACTTGTTGAGTGAGTTTCCTGTGCGCGTCGGTATCTCCAGTTAGCGCACTCGCATCAAAGGAGTTTAACCCTAAAGCACCCACTAAGGGGAATATGCTTGGATCGGTGTGGTAAAGAGTTGTTCTACTCACTATATGTACAATGTTTACAAATCGGAGATTAGACGCCAGTCTTGCTGCTCCGATATTACGATTAGCTAGCTCACCGCGTGTAAGTTGCCCACCTCGCAAATAAGGATTTGATGGAGGATCGTTGCTGCCAAATATTGTTGCCATAGTGCTCGGATTAGGTATGTGCCGTTGGAAAACCTCCCCGTAGGCCCCTTCTGGCTCTGTAGCAAAATAGATAACACGGAAGCACTGTTCTTTAGGAAAGCCTCGTTTATCATCAGCGATTCGTGGATCATCCCAGCGCGCTTTGAAAGAAGTAAACCACGGAGGCGGGTCAAATACCTCATCTGAGCTACCCCCATGTCTCTTAGCGACTCGATAAACAATACTAGATGGTGGAGGAACTATATGCACGTACGCACTCGCTTGTGCTACTTAGTCATATCGGATATGAAAGTAGTCGGAATTTATCTCTTATACTACTTTATCTATACCTCCGCCGTCAAGTATCTTGAGCGACAACGGTATTTGATTATCCGACATATACAAAGGCACGTGCAGCTGCAAGCACATCCTCTAGTTTGTCATTGCGAATGGCTTCAACAGGCATAGTATAGTCTAGTTGCGGCTCGTTAGCGATGAACCAAGTGCTTGCGACGCCAGGCGGCTCGAATCTATCTATTAGGCACAGGGCTTCGTAGGCAGCAAGCAAGCGCCGCCTGCTTGCTGGTCTAATATCCTGCCCATCTCCTTTCGCCCAACGTTGGATAGTTCTATCGCTCTGATCAGTCATATAAGCCACGAGTCTTGTAGAGAGGGCGGTTTGTAAGCTTTGTGTCATCTGAGCAGGAGTCGCACGTATAACCATCCGATGGACTTCAGCTAGTACATTACTGAATTTGGCCTCTCTCTGCTCTATCGCCTTTGAATTTGGTCTAATTATAGGTCCTTGCGATGCTTTGCGTACTCCAGCGCGTCTATCAACTTCTCGCGCAGGCACTGGAGGTGAGTTCGTTGTAGTTGTTCTCGGTGTGGAAGGTATCTTAACAGTCATTTATACCCCCATTCTGTCGGTCCAATGACGCTTATTAATCGGTGTTGTGTCGCCCTTATGTCGTTATCATACACTAAAGAAGACGTTTTGTCAATATGTTACTCGCACCAATATGTGGTGGTTTTAGAGCGTGGTAAAAGGATGAAAGTTGCCCACGATTACAGCTATTCAAACACGAAAACCACATTGCCCAAGCTTCATTTGGTTGTCTTGCTGCCCATCGAGACCTTGAACTCAGCCGACATGGTTGCCGCCCAGAAGAACGTCGCCACGCGAGATATAACTATCAGGTACGGAGGCATCGCGCCGGACGGGGGCAACATATAAAGGGCGAAAGGGCGCACATTGGCGGGTACGTAACGCCCGCCGACGTGCCCCGGCACAGCCAAAGGGTACGATTGGAGGCGACATGCCAGACATTGATGATGAAAACAACGAAGGTACTACCCACGCCCGCATCCAACAACTTCAGGCGCGGCTCAACCAGGCCCTTCAAGAGCCTATCAAGAAGCGTGCAAAGACTGAATTCTCCCCCTACGCCGCCCACCTGGGGCCGGAACATGGTGAAGCAACTCCACCGTGCCGCTGCGCCCGGTGGTATCGAAGGTATGGAAGCCGCGCTCGACACCTACGATCAGCTCTTGGAGGCGGAAACCGTAGACCGGGACCGGGTGCGCCACGCATTGCATGTCTTCCTGACGCACCATGACGAAGTAGGCAAGCTGGGGCTGAACGTGCCTCCTCAATAGACGAGTATCATATGGGAGAAGCAACCAGGGTAGCGGAAAAGCTGAAAACCTACCGTGCGGACATGCTGAGGATTGCCGCGCAACACGGTGCCGGGAATGTGGGCGTTTTCGGCTCAGTGGCGCGTGGGGAGGCCACGCCCGATAGCGACCTCGACCTGCTTGTGGAGATGGAACCTGGGAGGAGCCTGTTGGACCTCAGTCGCCTGTTGCTAGACTTGCAGGACCTTGTAGGCTCTGAGGTAGATGTTATAACCGATAACAGTCTGCACTGGTATATCAGGGACCGTGTGCTCCAAGAAGCAGTGCCTTTATGAAAATAATAGGAGTATGGTAAAGTTCTTGTCCGCCGTATTCAATTCTAATAGTCCCAGGTGAAACTCATCTCGTGCTCCGCATGCAGACGCCAGACAGTTATTCCAGAGAAAGAGACGCGAACTACGCTTCCCATCCTTTTAGCTTGAGTATCGAATTCGCGATGTCGCAGGAAACGATGCATCATATCGGCAGCGTGCGACTGCTCGACGGATAACAAGACCAAGCAGTACCGGGCATGGCGTAGCCGAGGTTTATAGAAGTCGAAGTCGAACGTGAAGAACGTTGGCCTCTGTAGTTGATGCAACAGTGGGATTATTTCCTTGTCTTTCATCCCTTCTCGGCCTATGTCGGAGCTAATATGATGGAACGGGACTCGCCGCATTCTCAGCAAGCGACGCTGATCTTCGGGGATATTCTCGTCCAGGAGGTTCATGCAGACGCAGGTTCCACATCATACTCGCTGATGTGGTCCTGAATATGGTCTGTAAAGAGTTGGCTTGCTAAGTTAACTGCTTCCGCGATGGCTTCCCTCGAAACCTTGCCACCCCATGATTCACTGATGCTATTCCAATCCCGGCCTGACGCAACCATCTCTAGTATCTGGAAGACCATGATGCGAGTGCCATTGAAAGTGGGCTTGCCATGGCAGATTTCGGTGTCTGCCACAATATAGCGGCCTAGTATCTTTCTGGTCATGTTGTCTCCCTCATCTATTACTGTTGAGCTACACTCCAACCTCTTCCATCACTTCGAAGCAGGGTATCCTTCGCCTCACCTCGTCCACGAGGCCCATATCGAGGTCGGCTACCAACACGGTTTCGTCCTCGGCGGCTTCGGCTAGGATGTTGCCCCAGGGGTCTATGATGGTAGCATGCCCGCACCAGTTGGAGTTGTCGCCCTGGCCGGTGCGGTTGGCGGCCACTACGAATAGCTGATTTTCGATAGCCCGTGCTCGCAGGAGGGTGCGCCAGTGTTCTAGGCGTGGGTGGGGCCACTCGGCGGGCACCCATAGGACACGTGCACCCCGGTAGGCAAGCTGCCGCGCGCTTTCAGGGAAGCGGATGTCGAAGCAGATGAGGGTGCCCCACTTGCCGAGCCGGGTGTCCGTCACTACGCCCGGCTTGCCCGCTTTGAGGAACTGCGGCTCTTTCAACAGGGGGAATAGATGCTCTTTGCTGTAAGAGGCTAGAATGGAGCCGTCCGCGCCTATGATATAGCAGGTGCTATAGATACCGTCGTCTCGCTTCTCAGGGAAGGAGCCGCCCACGATAGCCATGCCCAGGCGCTTTGCCTCGCCCCGCAGGAATTCCAGGGTCATACCCGCGCACTCTTCTGCTAGCTCCTCGAAGCGTTCGAGCGCGTAACCCGTCGTCCACAACTCAGGTAGGAGGGCCGCCTGGGCACCCTGCCTGGCCGCCTCGTTTAGCATCGCCTCTGCGCGTATGATATTCTTGCGCGGTTCGCCTGATACCACTTGCATCTGGATAGCCGCCACGCGCAAGCCCTGGCTGCCATCTGCATTATTCATACCCATCTTCTTTGTCTCCCTTCCGTGTATTGCTCATCCCAAATTATAGCACAGCGCATACCGCTCACCGCGCTTGCCGGATTCAGGTCAACGTTCACAGGAATGCTGTCTACTTGGCATATTTTATGCTGACCTCTTACTAACTTCCAACTTCTGATTTCCAGCTTCTAACAAAGAGGTACTACGTCTTAAGAAGTATTTTCGCCATCCTCTAATGTAACTTTAACCTTAGCCCATTGACAGGGTATGTGAAATCTGGTACAAATATAATTTGAGGATTTAAAACGTTGGGAATTAAGTTCGCATAATATGTAATCGAAGATTTGAGCGCGGGCTTCTCCTGGAAAGGGCACCGCGCCTTGTCATCTTTAGAGGTTGGCAGTAAGGGCAGACCAGGGCATATTAGGGGTTCGTGTATTGTTGTAAATGGCGCTCAAGGGAGCGTTTGGATTGTGAAACTTAAGGTAGGGCGAGAGCGTTAATATAAGTAGGAGTTATCTCTGGAAAGGGCGTAGAGTGCGCTTTTAGGGATAAGGATATAAGAGCAACTATTATATAGCAACGTTTCGCCGTCCCTTGCGGGGCATATGGAAGATATGGAGGTTCGTGATAATAGCTATTTTGGAGGTAAATGATAGAGTTGGAAATGTTATTGCCGGCAGTACAGCCCCTTACCCTTGAGCGGGAGCGCGGCTGGGATATAAGCACTGCTAAGGTCTGGCCCGTAGGGTCGGGGAAAAGATCGCGCGTTCGTGATACCCACCAGGGCTATGACCACGAGTCTGGCCATGCCGGTGGGTTGGACGTGCTGGATTTTGAAGACCTGGATATGAGCGAATTCGACGGCGATGAACCTGAGATAGCGGAGATGGTTTTAGCTGAAGAGGAGAGCGAGATGATGGAATTAGGAACAAGCCAGGCACACGTAATCGGGGGTGTCGAGGAAGACGATCTGCTGCACTATGAAGGTGCGGCGAGCGTGGACCACAAGAGCGCGGAGGACTCGGTGGGTATGTACCTGCACGAGATAGGCCGCGTGTCGCTGCTGTCTGCCACCGAGGAGATTGCGCTGGCTATTAGCATGCAAAAGGGTAAGAGGGCGCAGGAGCGGATGATGGACGTGCCGGGCCTGAGCCGTGAGGAGATCGCCAAGCTGAGGGCCGACGAGGCTCGTGGCCGGTCGAGCCGTCGCAGGCTTATCGAGGCCAACCTTCGCCTGGTGGTGAGCGTGGCGCGCAAGTACGCGGGCCGGGGCATCTCGCTACTCGACCTGATACAAGAGGGCAACTTCGGTCTGCTGCGCGCGGTGGACCGCTTCGACTATCGCAAGGGGCACCGCTTCAGCACATACGCGACGTGGTGGATACGCCAGGCTATCACCCGCGCTATCGCGGACCAGAGCCGCACTATCCGCCTGCCCGTCCACATGGTGGAGGCGGTGGGGCGTTTGACGCAGGTATCGCATAGGCTCCAGCAGCGCCTGGGCCGCGAGCCTCTAGCCGACGAGATAGCCGCCGAGATGAATATCACGCCCGACAAGGTGCGCCAGATCGTGGGCGCGGCTCAGCAGACGGTGTCGCTTGAGATGCCTATCGGCGAGGAAGAAGACGCTTCGCTGGGAGACATCATCGAGGACCGCAACACCATCGCGCCCGCCGAGGCTGCTTCTCAGCAGATACTCAAGGAGGAAGTGCTCAACATGCTCGACGGCTTGACCGCGCGAGAGCGGCGGGTGATAGAGCTGCGCTACGGCCTTGAGGATGGCTACAACCGCACCCTGGCCGAGCTAGGCGACGAGCTAGGCGTGTCCCGCGAGCGCGTCCGCCAGATAGAGGCCGAGGCGCTGACGAAGCTGCGCGCCTCCCAGGATACGAAGCGGCTGAAGGAATACCTCGACTAAGGTTTGAGTTAGTAAGGAGAGCACCCTGTCCAATGTGGGCAGGGTGCTCTTTTTGTCTTCCCAAATGGAGAACGCCTTACTACTGATTAGCCCTACTTATGGCCCTTGCCCAATGCAGCAGAGCTTCGTGGTAATGGTTTTCTCTTGAGCCTTGCCGCTTGTTGGTCGTGCCTCTCAATCACTGTACGAGCTTCATCAGGGGTGTAGTAAGTGCCTGCATCAACGGCCAACAGCGCGGATTTTGCCTCTTCGACCAGTTCACGGGT
This sequence comes from Chloroflexia bacterium, assembly GCA_036399775.1. Lineage (GTDB taxonomy): Bacteria > Chloroflexota > Chloroflexia > QHBQ01 > JADMIH01 > JADMIH01. Next base: position 94,111 of record DASWMJ010000093.1, read on the forward strand.
TCGGGTGCTGCCATTGTTGGTATTGGACAGCTCGATTAGCTGAGCCAGGACATGGCGCAAGAAGGTTGCACCGGCCCGCTCATGGTCCAGCGGGAGAGAGTCGACGCCATCGGTCCCTTGCCCCTCCATTTCGAGCGCCCAGGCTGGGTAATCGTCCGAGCTTCGCTGGCCTGTTCCGTTGCCCGAAAGCTCAACATGCGGCCTGGCGCCCAGCATCTTTGTCAGCCATCTCGCGTCCTCGTCACGGAACGTGCTCATGGCATCGAAGGAGCGTGCCTCATCGTGTATTGTAATACCCTTCAGCGCATAGTTGCCACTCTTCTGCTTGAGCCAGCTAATGGAAACGGTCTTAGTCATATTCGTTCCTTTCCTGTAGCGCCTGGCACGTCTCCACAAACAAAAAGAGCCAGAAGATAATCAGGCTCTCACAAAGGCTTATTGAGTTGGGTACCAATGCATTATCTGCCCTCTCAGTATAACAGTAGTTGTGGCGAGTGTCAAGCTGGCACTTCTCAGGCAGAGTCTATCATTCTCACCCTGAGCGCAAAAGTGATGTTGCTGATTAAGTGCTCGCCAGTTATACTATTCAGCCGGGGCATTTACCGGCGACCTTCAACCACACTCGGTAAGGCCAAACGCAAAAGACAAGTTCAACGGAGGAGACAAAACGATGATTATGGCACGTACGGTTATCCAGACAAAGTGGGGCAAGGCGGACGAGGTTGTGCAGGGGATGAAGGAGATGATGAACAGCGGGCCGATGCCTGAGGGTGGCCACAAGGTGATGCTGCTGACAGACCTGAGCGGGGAGTTCCACACTGTAGTTATGGAGGCGCAGTTCGACAGCCTGGCCGCATGGGAGAAGTTCAGGGCTACGATGTTTACAGGCCCGCAGGCCCAGGACAACAGCATGGATGAGTTGATGGTAAGCGGCAGGCAGGAGTTCTACACAATCGAAGCTGAGTTCTAGTATTCGGCCCGGCAAAGATAGACCCTGCTTCTCGTAAGCGTTCAGATTTGGGTAGGGGCGAGGCATGCCTCGCCCCTACAGAACTATTACTTTCTTACTGCTCCTCAGGCCATTGACCAAGCCCCAGGCCCGTGCTATAATGCTCTAACCTACCTTCGTTCCTTCATTCGTCCCACTTCGCGACACCCCAATATAAGCACTCGGCTGGTGATCTGAGCCGGAACCCCATGCGGCGCGCCTGATGAACAGAGGCACAGCTTATGTCTTATACGCGCGAACCTCTTGAGCAACAACGTTCCAGGCGCGCGTCCCACCAGGCCGAGCATACGCATGCTCAACGTGCTGCGACCGTCGCGGCACTTGCACCCCCGCCCCGGCAAACTGCTACCGAATCGGCCAATACCCGCCCCATCTCAGCCCAGCGTGCGAACTCCATATTGGGCAATCCCAATCTAGGCGGGCGGGGCAACGGCCCCATGCACATAGCGATGATGCAGAGCATGCAGCAGACCTATGGCAACCGTGCCGTGCAGCGTTTCTTGCAGCGCACTCCCGCCTCCGCCCCGGTCCAGCGCGAGGACCCGCAGACCCCTCCGCCTACCCCGCCTACGATAGCCATCACACGCGAGGGTGGAGAGGGCAAGACTTTCGTATCAACTGACACCATTACGCTCAAGGCCCAGGTCACGGCTGCGCCCGCGACCGGCACAGGCAGTGGCGCAGGAGCAGTAGCGGGTGGAGCGGTCGCAGGCGGGGTCGCGGGCGTGGCAGCCGCAGCCCCGGTAGGTGTCAACTGGACCGTCCGCAGCGACAGCGCCAAGAGCGGCATCGGCAACCCACACACGGCGGCTAACAAGGAGACCTTCTCCTTCAAGCCTAATCCCACCGGACGCCCGACGAGCGGGTCGCGCTCTCCCAACCCGCCCATCAAGTACAAAGTAGATGCCGAACTGAATGGGGGCAAGGCCACCTTCGATTTGGAGCAGGACGAGACGGACATCATCCGACAGGAGTATATTGACTACGGCACAAGCTACAAGCCCGTCAGAGGGGATGTCGTGGCACCCAGCAATGCCGCCTTCAACGTCGGCAATTACTCCCTCATCGTTGATAACGGGCTGGATACGGCCTTGAGCAGCACGACATCGGAGTTCGCTACCCTCACCCAAAATGCGGCAGCCCCTGCCCCTACGCCCGCGCCAACAAGCCCACCGGCTACCGCACCAGCAGGCGCGACAGGCCCGGCGGGAGCAGTAGAAGGCGCAGCCGCGGGAGTCGCCGGAGCAGCAGCCACAGCCGCAGCCGCTGTGCCCGTGCCTGCGCTCTCAATATCGAGCGGTTATCGCAATCCACAGCGCAACAAGGCGGCAGGCAGCGTAACCAAGAACAGCTACCACACCCAGGGCAGAGCGTTAGACCTTGTGGTTGCGGGCGCAAACGCAACCCTGTGGGCAAGGCTGCGCAAGGCAGGCACGAATGCAGGGTATTACAGCATTTGCGAGGATGGCCCGACCGTGAAACCTTGCAACGATGCCAGCGTGGACCACGTTCATATACAGTGGTAGAAAATGTAGGGGCGTGATTTATCGCGCCCTGGTGGGGATGGCAAACTAACCTGGCGCGTGACCCTCACCAGGGCGCGATAAATCACGCCCCTACAGGTATTTCTTCTAGCGTGTCGCGGCAACAGGGCTGCCCAGCCTCATCAGGCTGACCGCGCCGTGGCAGGGCGATACCGTGCCCACCACCACACCTTTGCCCATAGCTTCGGGCTGTGCCACAAGCGCCAGCAGGTGGTCGCGCGCGTCCGTGTACTCTTCGATGCGGAGTACGTCCACGCCGGGCACCCGGAAGCGGGGCTGGAAGACTACAGCCGTAACAAACTTGTCGGGGTGGGCGTCCGCGTAGCCGTTTACGGTGCGCTCTAGCTCCCAGGTGCGCGTGTCGCGGGTCATGGGGCAGACGTGGGGAGCGCGGCAATTGGTGGGGCAAATCCAGTCCGCCGCGCTGATGTACCTCGCGCCGCTTGGGGCCAGGTACTCATAGGGCAAGCCACCGAACCGGTGCTCCATCGGCTCTACCGTGATGGCTTCTTCCCCCAGGCGGGATTGCAAGCTCCACACCAGCCATTCAAACGCCAGGTGTGGGGCTACGGGCGCGGGCACTACCTCCGTGCCTGGGGGCAACGCGTCCCAGTTGGCCTTCATATATTCCAGCCAATCGCTCTGTACAAGCGTGAGGTATGGGTTGTCACCTACCTCCGGCACGTCCAGCGCGGGCGGGCGGGCGTTGCGGTCCACCATGATGATGCGCGCGTCCGCCGAGATGCGGCCACGCTTGCGCCCCTTCTCGATGTGGCGCACATGATGTGAACCGAAGCACCCGCCGCCAAACACTATGAATAAGGGGTCAGGGGTTAGGGGTCGGGGGTCAGGGGTTGATGTTATTTCCATCTGGTGTGATGTCCTATACAGCCGTGTTTACCTGGCATGCCTCAACGTATCGGCTGTAGGTTTGCTTCTATCTCGGCGCGATGAGGCTCAAGGAAGGGAGGCAGGGCCAGTCGCTCGCCCAGGTGCTCTACATCCTCATCCGTCGCGAAGCCCGGACCGTCGGTGGCGATCTCGAAGAGCACGCCGCCCGGCTCTCTGAAGTAGATCGAGCGGAAGTAGAAGCGGTCTATGACAGGGGTTACGCGCAGCCCCATCTCGGCCAGCCGCTGTCGCCACCGCTTGTGTTCCTCCTCGTTCGGCGTGCGGAACGCTACGTGATGCACGCCCCCGATGCCGACCTGGCCCAGCCGCGCGTCCGGGCGCACCTCAACGTGTACCTCGGTCCCAGGCCCTCCGTCGCCCGCCGCGAACACGATCACCTTCTGTGCAGCGTCCTCCGGCGAAGGGTACTCTCCGACCTGCCGGAAGCCCATCGCCTCGGTGAGCACCAGGGCCGTCGGCTCCAACAGCCTGACCACGATCGTGACGGCGTGCAGCCCGCGAATGCCATATTCAGACGGGACGGGACTCTCGGCCCAGGGTGTGCCTCCCGGCGCTCCCCCGTCGTCGGCCAGTATCAGCCGCTGTCCCTCCGGGTCGGTGAAAGCCATGCTCGCCTGTCCACCGCGCTCGACTATCCCTTCATGCGGCACATCCAGGCTGGTAAAGCGCTCCTCCCACCAGTCGAGCGCATCGCGGCCCGGCACCCGCAGCGCTATCGCAGTGATACTGCCCGCGCCTGGGCTGTCTTTGCCCGCGTGCGGCCAGTCGAAAAACGTAACCTCGGTGCCCGCGTGCCCGGCTTCGTCGCCGTAAAAAAGGTGGTACATAGAAACATCGTCCTGGTTTACGGTCTTCTTCACCAGGCGCAGGCCCAGCACCTGAGTGTAAAAGCGCACGTTGTCCGCCGCCCGCCCTGTGACTGCCGAAACGTGATGCAATCCAGATAGCTTCATTTTCTTTCTCTCCCTATCGAATAGTGGTCAGTGGTCAGTGGTCAGTGACCAGTTATAAATGCTGATCCATGTCTATTATTGTTATGCAGTAATGACCGATACCTATTCCATACTAATACATCCTACCACAACTGGTCTCTATCACGGAATCGGGGCCGCGCCTGCGCGTAATGAGTATGTCTTTGTGTAGAAATCGGTGGCTAAACCGCCGATTTCTGCACAAAGACATAAGAAAACTCTGTTTGTCTTGCATGTATGTTTGGAACTTGTGATTAGCCGAAAATGAGCAAAAAGTGAGCAATTTTCAGGCTGGAAAGTGAGCAGGCGGCTCGCTTAAGATATGGCCGTCAGGGTGATTGTGCCATCTTGCTTACAAACACAACGCACATCTTACTGCCATACTGTGAGTTTATGATAACAAAGAGGAGGCTAATCATGGAGGAATCGGCAGAGGTCAGAGCGGCTGCTATGCGCTACTTCGATGCCATAGCAAACGGAGATGCGGGGTTCATGGAGCAATTCATTTCACGGGAACCATGTGTGCTACTCGTGGGCACAGACCTCAACGAGTGGTGGCCGGGCTATGACAAGATAGTGGAGATATGGCGAGGGCAGTTCGAGGCGGTGGGCGGAGGTTTCCCGATCAAGCCGACCGAGATAGAAGCCTACAGTGAAGGGAGCGTAGGCATGTTCGCTACCCGCCCCGTATTCAGCGGGCCGGATGGTTCCGAGGTGCCATTCCGCATGACTGCGGTAGTTCATAAAGAGGATGGCGAGTGGAAGCTGGTCATGTCCCACGCTTCGTTCGGCATCCCCAACGAAGAAGTGGTAGAAGAGGAGTTGCCCGTCTAACCGGCGGGCAACTCCTCGCCCCCAATCCCTGGACCATGTGGTTACAGGAGTTGTCAGGGCTTACTTCTCAGGGTGAATTAGGTCAAGCTAAGCCTGCTATCTGTGCCGTGTCGGTACCGGACACGGGTGTGGGTGGGCTTTAGAATTGTATCAATTATGTCTTGTCGCTCCTTTCTAGAAGGGTTTATTCTGCATGTCTATTGCGTGGCATGATGCCTACTGTACACGGTGATGGTATACTAATGAGAACAGGTCGTATCAAAAGGTAAAGCGCAAATCCTGACCCGTATGAGCGATGACTCCCCGGTAAATGGCATCATCTTTGAATGGGATGTTGAAAAGGCCACACGAAACCTCAACAAGCACGGAGTATCATTTACAGAAGCAACAACCGTTTTTGGCGACTCATTCTCTTTGACAATCAGCGATCCCAGGCACTCTGAGCATGAAGATCGATTTATCATCCTGGGCCAGTCACTTCAAAGAAGATTATTGGTCGTAGTGCATACTTATAGAGAAAACCGGATACGCATCATTAGCGCGCGTGTCGCTAATAGACGTGAAAGGCAATACTATGAAGAAGGTGCCCTCTCCTGATAATGACGAGATGCTGGAAGAGTACGATTTCGGCAATGGGGCCAAAGGTAAGTACGCGGAAATGTATTCGGCTGGGACAAACGTTGTTCTGCTTGATCCTGATGTAGCCGAGGTCTTCCGTGATTCCTCTTCTGTCAATGACGCACTACGTACACTCATCAAGGTATCACGCCAGGTAGTTACGCAGAGTTACGACAAATGAGAAGATTGCACAAAACCGCTTAAATCTGTTCTAGTGGTTAGACACGGTACTTAAGCCAGGGGTGGGGGCTGCCGAGGGGACGGCGCGGTATTACCACTGTTTTACCCGCGTTGCCGTCTATATCTTCGCCGTGTATGTAGCCCAGGGTGCCGCACTTCTCTACGGCATCGTGCGCGCCACGCATGGTGAGTTTGGCGTCCCAGCCTGAGATTCGCTTGCCATGCTCGCGCAGGTATTCGCGTAGTGTGTCGCGGATGACGCCGCCTGTGTCGCCTTTCCCCTTGCCATGCACTATCTCAAGCGCGCACATATCTGCGCCCGCCGTGCCGGACGACAGGAGACGATTGTAGCGGCGGACGACTGTGATGATAGCGTCAGATAGCGTATAGCCGTGCAGGTCGAGGGGTTCCAGGAGCATAATCAGAAATCAGGAGGCGGGATTAGGATTTTGGATTGGCTGTCAACTATGGGAATGGCTTGATAGTTTCGGCAGGAGGAGGTTTTACCTCGCCAAAATCATCGTTGAACCTCCCCCATTTCCATGTGAGAGTATAAGGTGTGCCGGTTGATTGCTCGTCCTCCTTTACGACGGTGGGGGTGGCTGACCCTGGCGGCTTACCCTCCTTTTGTAGCTCGTCTATATCCCACAGCCGTACCTCGCCTCCGCTATCGGCTGCTGCTAATATCTTGCTGTCAGGGCTGAAAGCTACTGAGTATACTACGCTTCCAACTTCCAGGACGAACGTAGGGGTTGGCCTTGCTCCTGCCGAAGCAAGCTGGTTGAGGCCCCATAATTGTACTTCGCCTCCTTGACCACTTGCTGCCAGGAACTTCCCGTCAGGACTGAAAGCTACTGTCTCACCTGTTACGTTGTCGCCCGGCAAGGCCATAGCGGTAGGTACCGGATGTCGCAGGTCCCAGATTTTCACAGTGTGCCCCTCGTCACTTACGAAGCCTCCTATAGAGGCTAACAGGTGACCATCAGGGCTGAAAGCTACTTCATTTACCCATTCGTGCGGTAGTACCGTTGGTTCGGCTCCCAAATTGCCTACATCATGTACTCGCACACCTGCATTGAGATTACCTGTTGCCAGGGTGTGCTGGTCCGAGCTGAATGCCACCGAGTTTACAACGTTGTCAGTTGGATAGGAGATTACGGTTGGCGTCGTTGACTTGTATGGCGGCTGCCAGATGTAAACGCTACTGCTTCCTGCCGCCGCGAGCATCTTCCCTCCAGGCTGAAAGTCTACCGACGATACCGAATCGGGCACCGGCAGAGTGACGGGCGCGGCGTTCAGGTCGGCCATATCCCAAATGTGGACCTTAGTGGGGCCACCTCCCGCATGAACACCGGCAGCCAGCAGCTTACCGTCAGGGCTGAAGGCCACAGACATAAAAACGCCACCGTCACCTCGCAACTTCTTGGGCATGCTACCAGGTCTGGTCAAGTCCCACAGGCGCACGGTCCAGTCCTGGGCATCGCCGTGTGCGACTGCCAGAGTTTTCCCATCGGGACTGAAGGTGACGGATTTGGCGGGACCGGTTTGGTTCCTCTTGACGGTATTGCTGCCTTCTATTCGCATCTGGCGTATGGTTGGCGTAATCTCGGTAGATACCCAGATGTCTGCTCTTTTCGCCCCCTCCCATTGGTCGTAGAGTATCGTTTCCTCCGGCTGCTTCGCGGCGCTGTTGAAGTCGGCAACCATGTGTCTGGTGATGATGCCGTCGATCTGTTCGAGGCGGGGTGTAGCGTCTTTGAAATTCAAGCTGCCGACAAGTTTTTCACCCGGCGTCGGGTATTCATCGCTGCCTGCCGTCGCGCGGCGGTCCCACATCCAACCAAACATAGCCATCAAGAAGCCGCCGGGGGTATCTGTCTGCGCCTTGTACCAGGACTTGCCCTGGTCGTAGCTTTCATACCAGCCATCTTTCGTGATAGTCACGTCCAGGCCGCTGCCAATATCAAGCATTAAGGAAGTTCCGCCCGACACCTCTCCCGATTCGTCTCTTATCTTGATGGTGCTTCCCTTGTCAGCCAATTGTATATCCGCCGTAATGCTCAAGTTCCGGCTCATTTGGACCATCTCGCTCGGCAGCCCACCAGTGAAGTCAAAGTGGTAACTTTGCAGGACTTTCATATTTTCTACGGCCTTTTTGAGCAGTTCATCATTGTTGAGGTTGGCATTAGGACCTGTGTCCTTAAGCTCACTATCCCCTCCACACGACATAATAAGCAGACTCAGCCCGGTGAGCAAAATAAAAACAGTGAAAGCCCTCTTACGTACAGATGTCATTTCCGGTCTCCTTCCACAAGCATTAAGCTTCGAGTTCGACGGTGACGATAAAGAGGGTCGGGTCCAAATAGGTTATGTAACTTGCACGATACAAACTTCTAACTTCTGATTTCTGATTTCTGACTTCTACCTCACGGCGTACTGAAGCTAATGACGTAAGAAAGCTCTCCTTTGGAGGGGTCTTTGGTGAAGACGGCTGTTTCGTAGTCGGGTTCGCTGCCTGCCAGGAAGAGTATGGTGAAAGTGACGGTTTCGGGGTCGCCTTCGCCCGAGTCCAGGGAGACCTCGATTTGAACATCCTCTGCGGTCTTCTCGCCGGTGTTGGTGATGGTTAGCGGGAGATAATATGAGTCGCCTTGTTGCTTGACCTCCTCTAGCTTCGCCTCTACTTCTATGATGGGCGGGTCGGTGCCCTGGGTGAAGTAGAGGTAGGTCAGCAGGCCGACCAGGGAGGCGATTATCAGGACGCTGATAGTAAGCGTGACCCACTCAGCGCCCGTTCGCCCTTCCTTTTCCTTTTCCTGGCCTTCCTCTTTGCCCTCCGGTTCGTCTTCAGTCTTTTTCTCTTTTTCTTCTTTGTCGCTCATAGCAAGGCCCTCCCAGCCGCGCCCCCGATGGCCGCAGGCAGGCCCAGGACGAGGGTCTCCGACAGGACGGCGGAGAGGGGATCGCCCAATTTCACCTGGGAGAAGAGGTAGAGAGCTACCAGGGCGACGAGCAGCGATACTATATACGCGAGTGAGGTCTCGGTGATGGGCCGGTGGAATGGGCCATGTCCCGCCTGGTCGCTTTCGTGCTTGCTGAAGCCGCTCTCGAAGACGATCAAGTACGTACAGATGAGGGTCAGGGCGATAAGGCCAAGCTCGTGCCAGTAGTCCAGTTCTGTGGCGAGCGTAGGTATCTCCTGGGTAGGGGCCACGCTGAAGCCTATGAAGAGCGCGCCGCCTACTGTCTTTCCGAGGTCGTAGAGGGTGGCGCGTAGTGGGCTGCTCTTGGACTTCTTCTCTTTTTCTTCATCTCCACTGCCTTCGGATTCATCGCCACCATCTCCACCGCCACCGCCTCGGCTGAACAAAGCCCTGGCGGCGGATGCGCCTATGCTGAGGGGCATCGTCTGGACGATAATCTTGCCCAGGGTGGCGTCTAGCGGGTCGCCAAATTGTAGCTGGTTGAGGGTGGTGAGTATGATGGTAGAGGCGACGGCACCCAGAGCTATAGCCTCGGCTGCCTGGCTGACGTTGTCGGAGAAGGTGTTGCCGTCGCGGAAGCCGGAGAAATGGGCGAGCATGACGTTGACGCCGAAACCCAACCCCAGGATCAGGTAGAGCTTCCAGGGTTCGGTGAATGTGCCGATCCACCACATCTCCATTGTGAAGAGGAGCGGAATGCCGAATATGAACGCCCCGCTCAAGCCGCGAGCGAGATCGTCAAACTCTTTTTCCCAGGGTCCCGGTTTAGCCTGAGCCATGCTAGCCATGCAGAGTTGCCTCCGGTGCCAGAAACGCAAGAGGCATGCCATTGTTGGTCCTCTGCCAAGTTGCCCCTGCCGCCTCTCTGGTATATACTTCCAACGTGGCTGCGACGCAACCGGACATTTCGCGTAGAGTTAATATACTGGGTGTGAGGATACACAACTGCGACGAAGCAGGCGCGGTCCAGGCCATAGAGGGTTTTTTGCGAGAGCAGCCCGCCCGCCTCCACCAGGTATGCACGGTCAACCCTGAGTTCGTGATGGAGGCCAGGCGCAATCCGGCCTTTCGGGACTTACTGAACAGAGTAGACCTGGCGACGCCTGACGGCGTTGGAATAGTAGCCGCCGCCCGGCTGTTGGGCACCCCGGTCAAAGGTCGCGCTACCGGCGTAGCGCTGGTAGACCGGCTGGCGCGCTTGTCTGCGGAGGAGGGTTACTCGCTATTTCTGCTGGGGGCCGCGCCGGGCGTAGCGGAAGAGGCGGCGGACGCATTGAGAAGGCGCTACCCGCGAGTGCGTATAGCAGGTACATACGCAGGCTCGCCCCAGGAGGAAGACCTGCCGGATATACTGGGCCGCCTGGCATCCGCGCAGCCCGACGTGCTCATGGTAGCTTATGGCGCTCCCAGGCAAGACATGTGGATCAGGGAGCACCGCGACGTTCTCCCTCCATCTATCAAAGTAGCGATGGGCGTGGGCGGCGTCTTCGATTACCTGTCGGGCCGCGCCCCCCTGGCCCCGCGCATAGTCAGGCGCGCCGGCCTGGAATGGCTCTACAGGCTGGCGACACAACCCTGGCGCTGGCGTCGCATACTGAGAGTGTTCGCCTTCGCAGCCCTGGCGCTGAGGGCGGCGATAGTGAAACGTGAAACGTAATTACGAAACCGCAAAGACGCAAAGAAACAGAGAGTTCGCAAAGGTTCTATGGCTTTGAACCGCAGAGACGCAGCGTTAGTAAGGGATCGAGCATCAGGCATCACGACAGGCACCATTAATCTATGAGCACAACCGATTTCACCCCGCTTGAATCCGAAGAGCCGATGCGCTGCTTCAAGCACCCCAACGAGGAGACGTACCTGCGGTGTGGGCGGTGCGAGAGGCCTATCTGCGCTAAGTGCCGGGTGCATACGCCTGTGGGCTTCCGGTGCTTCGAGTGCGCCAACTTACAGGTGCTCCCCACATACGCTATCAGCACCGATTTCTACCTCAAAGCAGCCCTGGCCGGACTGGTGGTGGCGGGGGCTACGGGCGTGCTCATGGCCTTCTTCCCTAACTTTGAGTTCTGGGCGGCCCTGATTATGGGCATCGCCGTGCCTGAAGCTGTCGCCATAGCGGCCAACCAGAAGCGCGGCCCCGGCTTGCAGATGGTGGCGGTCGGCTCGGTACTTTTCGGCTTCATCGTCAGCCGCGTGCTCATGGAGACCTTGCATACCACCCGACTTACCTTCATCCCTTTGTTTGACGCGCTCCCCTTCTACCTGACCCAATACTCGGTACTATGGATAGCGATGGCGATCTTCTTCGCTTACAGGCGGCTGCAATAATCAGATGACAGATACCCAGCCCAACCTCCACGACCCCGACCTCCCCAGGCTGGAGTCTATAATCGGCCTCTTCGGCAGCGTGCGCGTGCTGGTGGTGGGCGACCTCATCCTGGACAAGTACACGGTAGGCAAGCCCACGCGCATCTCCCGCGAAGCCCCCATAGCCGTGCTGGAATTCTCGCACGAGTACGCGGTGCCGGGTGGAGGCTCAAGCCCCGCCTGCACCGTCGCCTCGCTGGGTGGGCAGGCGTACCTCGCGGGCGTGGTAGGCGACGACGAGGCGTGCCGAGAATTGGAGGCCGAGCTTGAGGGTCATGGGGTCAATATTGACGGCGTGGTGGTTGACCCCACACGCCCCACCATCACCAAGAGGCGCATCGTAGCCCAGGTGACATCCTCTATGCTCCAACAGGTGGCCCGCGTGGACTACATAAACCGCACGCCCATCAGTGGTAGGGTGGAGAGCAACCTGCTAAACGCGATTCGAGAGCAGATGCCCATGTGCAACGCCGTGCTGGTGAGCAACTACAAGAGCGGCACGCTCACACGCAAGGTGGTGGAGGAGACGCGCAAGCTGGCGCTGGCGCAGGGCAAAATCCTGGCCGTCGACTCGCAGGGCGACCTTGCGCTCTTCCAGGGTGCGGGCATCATCAAGTGCAACCAGCCGGAAGCCGAAGAAGCATTGCGCCGCTCCCTCAGGACCGAACAAGACTTCGAGGAGGGCATGTCAAAACTGATGAGCGACCTCGACGCCCAGGCGGTGATAGTCACCCGTAGCGCCGAGGGGATGTCGGTTATGACCCTCCTGGGCCATTACAGCCACATACCCGTCACTAACACGTCAGAAGTTTTCGACGTGACGGGCGCGGGCGACACCGTGATAGCTATAGTGACCCTGGCGGTGGCGGCGGGCGCTGACCTCTTCGACGCTGCCCGCCTCGCCAACTACGGCGCGGGCGTGGTGGTCCGTAAGTGGGGCAACGCCGTGCTGCGCCCGGAAGAGCTTCGTGCCGCGTTGCGAGAATGAGAGACATCCCGACTCTGATGAGTTTTGGTAAGCAGGCTTGCCCGGCGACTGAAGTCGCGGGCAACGATTACAAAGTCGCCCTTCGGCGACTGCCGGGCTTCTTCCTCTTAGTTGCTCTGGTCTTCAGCCTGTTTACTGCCTGCGATGCGTCGAGCGCGCCTCTTTCCAATGTTAGTGCTTCTTCGGAGGAAATCAAGGTTGGCTCGACGGGGATAAGCAAGCCGCCCGGCGTGGTTGAGGTCCGCTACAGGCTGGGGTCTGCCCAGGTCGTCAATATACAACTGCTGGGCGACGGCGAGAACAAGTATAATCTCTTCTCGGCGCGCCAGGCAGCGGGCGAGCACGTCTTTCGCTTCAACGGCGTAGTGAGCGCGAGCCAGGATGTAGAAGGTTACAGGGTTGTGCGGCGCATCGTGCCTGATGGCGAATACAAGCTTATGGTTTCGTCTGAGGGGCAATCGGCCAGCCTTCCACTCAAGGTGCAAGGCTCGGACCAGGAGCCGCCTACCCTGAGTAATATAGTGGTTCGACCCGAAATTATCTCTCCCAACAGCGATGCGGTGGACGATGTGGCCGAAGTGACCTTCCGCACCGACCAGACTGCTACCCTCTCGGTAGACCTCGCCTCAGCCGATGGCACGCGCATACCGATGTTTGCGCCTACCCAAAAGGGCAGGGGCGAGCAGAACGTCGTCATAAACGGGCGTGACACCCTCGGCGAAGTCCTGCCTGACGGCACCTACACCGTCACCCTGCGCGCCCAGGACCGGGCAGGCAATCGCGTGGAAGCGCAGAGGCCCATAACCATCCAGGGAGGCGGCAAGCCCGAGCTAGAGGTGGTGCGGGTGGAGATCGCACCACAGCAGCTAATCCTGGGCGACGCCATCAGCGTGAGCATCACCGTCAAAAACATCGGCAACGTACCCATCCGCACGCAAGGCCCCGATCCCGGCTTCACATACACGACGAACGATACATATTCCTCTATCGAGGGAGGCAAGTGGGACAACAAAGCAGGCCTCTGGCGGGCAGGGATAGATTGGGATGGCAACAGTGGTGGCGGGCCGTCGCGCTACCCATTCCGGTGGGGTTTCAAGGACACGCTCATGCCCGGCGAGGAGTTCACCACAGGCGGCAAAGTGGTCATCCTGAAGCAGGAGCGCCAGATGTGGTTCTACGCGGGCGTGCTACAGGAGGGGGTCCGCATAGCTCTCGACCGCCTGGGCCGCACACGCGTGGATGTCAGTTTTTAGTGCGCCCCGCTTCGCGTCTTGCCTCTTACGCAAGGAAGTTCCTATTTGATGCCAATCAAGTAAAGGTCCCATAGTGGGTCGCCCGCGCTGAGATATGCAACGGCATCCTGGCCCACTATCGCCTCTGCTTTGAGATTCTTGTCGGAGGTGAGCAAGACGGTCCTGGATTGAGTGGCAATGTCATAGGTGACCAGGGACCACTCATTGGTTGAGCCGGGTTCCCCTTCCGGCGTGTCGGTCCATGCCACTACGTTACCGGAGATGAGTGGGTCTTCAGCATGGTCGAGAGGCGAATCTGAGGAAATAGCTTCAGTTCGCCCGCTCTGCAAGTCTGAGAGGTGGACCCGCGAGTCGATAGCGCCACACCCCAAAGCCCAGGCCACCTTGCTGCCTGATATGTCGTAGCCACCAGGGCAGCCATCAGCCCCCGTGATAATGATGTCCTTGCCATTTTTCTGTTGAGCGTGCAGCTTTGTATGTGGAAGTTTATAGCGGCCTGGTCCTGGAGGTAAAAACCTCACTTCATGCCAGATGAGGACGCCGTCGCTTGCAACTATGCCACGGTAACTCGGGTCTATTGGAGTTGTAGTGATTAGCCGCTCATTGCCGGTAGCAAGGTCAATGGCATAGAGGCCGAAGTTGCTGGGGGCCGGGTCCTTACTTCCGACGTGATAAACCGTGTCCGCGTCGGCAGCGAACATCCGAAAGTCCTCAAAGGGAGAGGCGAAAACCGCAGGCAACTGTATGCTGGTAATCGTGCGCTGCTGCTTGCTGGCCGGGTCGTAGCGCTGGACCTTGAGCTTATAGCTATCGTCAGGAGCCACCAACCATGTAACCTGCTGGCCGTCGCTGGTAAGCGCGCCGTTGTAGCCCGCTCGAACCAGGAATTCTTGTTGCGTGGCGGGATCGTATCCATAAACGGAATGCCCGCCTTCGCGACTGTCTATCCAGAATACCTGGCCGCTAGCTGCCACTACATCAAAAGCTGACAGCGTTCGCGAGATCAGGAGGGGCGCATCCTCTCGGACTTCTTTTCTTTCTACATTCTGGGTTAGCAAAGCGACTAGAGCTACTAATAGCCCGGCTATCACTACCATCACAACCACGACCACAACTCTTGCTAATCTCGTCTGTTTCATCTCACAACCTCTGCCTGAACTGGTCTATGTCTAAACGTTGATACCGCCGTCAGGTTCTGTTATCAGGTTCCAATGAAGGTCTGGACGCTAGTAAGCTCACAATCAGGTGTAGGGGCGTGATTTATCGCGCCCCGGTGGAGGAACGCACCAAGTTGGTCTGTCTTCCCCACCAGGGCGCGATAAATCACGCCCCTACAATTATTTCCTCTACCCCTATTCTGAACGCTTATAGCCGCTATGTTGCTTGACACTACCTTACCCCTTTGCTATGCTAGCCGTACATAGTGGCCAAGCAGGCGCACACGCACCCCTGATAACTCAGCACTCAAAGAGGAGGCACACCACATGAACCCTGAAGAGACCGCCCAGGTCGAAACGACGGCAGACGAGCACGTTATGGAGGGTAACGGCACAGGTAATGGCGCTACTCAGGTGCCAACCGCCACCCGCGAAGCGCGCGCCGAGCAGAAAGACACCTTCCCCATCCAGGGTCTCGACTACGTCGAGTTCTACGTGGGCAACGCCAAGCAAGCCGCCCACTTCTACCGCACCATCATGGGCTTCAACATCACTGCCTATGCCGGGCCTGAAACCGGCGTGCGCGACCGTGCCTCCTACGTGCTTGAGCAGAGCAAGATACGCTTCGTGATGACCGCCCCTATGTACCCGCAGGGCGAGATCGCCGAGCACGTCCTCAAGCACGGCGACGGCGTGAAGGATATAGCCATGCGCGTGCCGGACGTAGATTACGCCTACCACACCGCCGTTGAGCGAGGCGCTAAGGGTATATTGGAACCGATGTGGGTAGAGAGCGAGAAGGGCCGCATCCGCAAAGCAGCCATCGCGGCCTGTGGTGATACCATCCACTCCTTCATCAACCGCGACGACTACGCAGGCACCTTCATGCCCCTCTACCACAAGCGCGATGTGCGGGGCGTTCCCACGGGCATCAAAGCGATAGACCACATCGTGCTCAACGTGGAGCTAGGCAGGATGAACGAGTGGGTGGAGTATTACGCCCGCATTATGGGCTTCAGCCAGCTGATCTCCTTCGATGACAAAGACATCTCCACCGAGTACTCGGCCCTCATGTCGAAGGTGATGCAGGACGGCACAGGGCGCGTGAAGTTTCCCATCAACGAGCCTGCCGAGGGCAAGAAAAAGTCGCAGATACAGGAGTACCTCGACTTCTACGGGGGTCCGGGCGCGCAGCACATCGCCCTCATCACGGGCGACATCCTGGGCACCGTCGCCAACCTGCGCAACAACGGCATGGAGTTCCTGCGCGTGCCTCACTCCTACTACGAAGAAGCGCCCACCCGCGTCGGCCAGATACAGGAAGACATCAACCAGCTTGAAGACCTCGGCATCCTGATAGACCGCGATGACGAAGGCTACCTCCTCCAGATATTTACCAAGCCCGTCCAGGACCGCCCCACCCTCTTCTACGAGATAATTGAGCGTCACGGCTCGCGGGGCTTCGGCAAGGGCAACTTCAAGGCGCTGTTCGAGGCGATAGAGAGGGAGCAGGCGCTTAGAGGCAACCTGTAAGCGCACCATGCCCGTCAAACATCAGGAATTAGGAAGGCTCAGCTATGCAAATGATGACAGACGAACAGCTTCAGCAGCACATAGAGATCAACCCCGATGTTATGGTTGGTAAGCCCGTTATTCGCGGGACGCGAATCCCTGTTGAGCTGGTCGTGCGGCTAGTAGCGCAAGGCATACCGGAAGCAGAAATCATGGAACAGTACCCGCGCTTGCGCCCTGATGACATCAGAGCAGCGCTCATGTATGCTGCGCGCGTATTGGCTCACGAAGAAGTGCTTCTACTTTAGCAGGATTGGCAAGCCAACATTGGCTAAGATCTCATAGTGATGCGCTTTATCATAGATGAGTCTGCGAGCATGGTCATCGCTCGCTACCTGCGAGATGCTGGACATGATGTGCTTGCCGTTGCAGAACTGGCACCACGTACTACTGATCGTAATATACTGGAATGGGCGGCAAACGAGAAGAGGATTGTGATCACTTGCGATAAGGATTTCGGTGAACTCATCTTCCGTAGTGGTCAAGCCCATGAAGGCGTTGTGCTGCTGCGCCTTAGGGATGAGAGCGCAGCCAATCAGTGGAGGGTAATATCAAACGCTTTAACTCTTTACGCAAAGGATCTGCCTGGACAATTCGCTGTAGTTACCGAACGACGTGTTCGCATCCGTAGCTTTGAGGCGCAAGACTAAGAATGAAATTAGTCCTCCCTGCTCAATGGACCCCAGAATCCAGGAGGAGACTATGAGATGTGTCATCTGTAAGCAAGCAGAGACACAGCCCGGCCAAATTACCGTAATGTTAGACCGTGATGGTATGACGCTAGTCGTAAAGGGTGCGCCTGCGCAAGTCCGTCCCAATTGTGGCGAGGAGTACCTGGACGAAGAGACCTCAAGGCAACTGCTCCAGACCGCAGAGGAAGCTGCGCGTACAGGTATACATGTGGCCATTCGTGAGTATGTAGCCGCCTAGCAATAATACAAGGCACTTCAAAGTTATGAAGCTAGTAACTTTCTCCCACCTCCACCGAACCGCCCTCGACATTATCGAGGGGCAAGACACGCACGTAGGCGTCTACCTGCCAGGAGATATGCCTCGTATACTCAACGTGGAAGCAGCCCACGAATGGCTCAGCAAGAAGCGCGGTGGTACTTCTGAGCATCGCCCACCTATGACTATGATAGAGTTGCTGGACGGCGGGCCGGATGCTATGGAGCGAGTGCGAAACCTGGTTGAGATAGTGGCAGGGGATGAAGAGGGGCTTTGGTCATCCTCCCAGCCCATAGACGACGTGCAATTGCTCGCGCCCATCCCCTTCCCGCGCACCATTCGCGACTTTTACGCCTTCGAGCAGCACGTCAAGACCGCCCGCGCCCTGCGTAACCTCGAAATGATACCCGAATGGTACGACCACCCCGTCTTCTACTACTCCAACCCTGGTGCGGTGTACGGCCCGGACGCGGACGTGCCCTACCCACGCGGCTCCAACGAGGTAGACTACGAGCTTGAGATAGCCTGCGTCATCGGCAAGCCAGGGCGCGACATCCATGCGGAGGAAGCTAACGATTACATAGCGGGCTACCTCATCATGAACGATTGGAGCGCCCGCGATACCTGGCGCAACTTCGAGTCGAAGCTGAGCATGGGTCCCGCCAAGAGCAAAGACTTCGCAAACTCTCTCGGACCATGCCTCGTCACGCCCGACGATCTTGAAGACCGCCGCGAGGGTGACGGCGCGGATATCCGGTACAACCTCGATATGCGCGCTCGCATTAACGGCAGGGAGCTATCGAGGGGCAATGCCAACACCCTCACCCACACCTTCGCTGCCATGATAGAGTGGGCCTCCACCGACGTGTGGCTGCGCCCCGGCGACGTGCTGGGGTCAGGCACGGTAGGTACCGGCTGCATCCTTGAGCTACGCCCCGAAAATACCGGCGGCTGGCTCAAGCCTGGGGACGAAGTGGAGTTGGAGATAGAGAAGTTGGGGGTACTGAGGAACAGGTTGGTGGCGCAGCTATGAGGAAACAGCAATGACAACGAAAACCATTGACGTGCATGACGAACAGGTACAACTCGCCGAATTGCTTTCTCTGGCAAAGGATGGTATTGAGTTCATCCTGATCGATGGCGCTACACCTTTAGCCCGCTTGGTGCCTATGAGCCTGCCCACAACACAACGGATTGCAGGTTTACACGCACACTTAGGGCCAATTTGGATGAGCGACGATTTTGATGAGCCTCTGCCCGATGAATTCTGGACCGAGGTTACACGTATGTAGAGGGCGAACAGGGATGCAAATTCATGCACATAGATGACTTTATCTGGCTGCCTCGAATCCTTGAAAAGCTGGCTGTAAAGCATAACGTCACCCAGGATGAAGCAGAAGAAGTATTCTTCAATCGCCCCAAATACCGCTTCGTTGAAGCAGGACACAGAGAAGGAGAAAGCGTCTATTCAGTCGGTGGACAGACAGATGCAGGCCGGTATCTGATTATATTCTTCATTCATAAGCAAGCTAATACAGCATTAATATTGAGTGCGCGAGACATGGAAAAGAACGAACGGAGGCTTTATGAGCGAAAGTGACAACTCCCAGGTTACAGCTATCTCGAAGGCACGTTCTCTTGAAGAGATCGCTGACTTCTGGGATACGCATAGCCTGGCTGACTACTGGGACCAAACCAGCGAGGTAGATTTCGAGGTAAGAGCCAGGCGTAGACATCGGATAACGGTTGATCCAGACATATACGCGCAAGTTGAAGTGCAAGCCCGCAACCGTGGCATTCTGCCCGAAACATTAGTGAACATATGGCTGGCCGAACGCATACAGGAAGCAAAGACGCAAGATACACAAGTGTAAAAGGAGGTCCAACGATGCCCTTCTACCACAAGCTAGGTAACATCCCCCACAAACGCCACACCCAGCACCGCCGCCCAGACGGTGAGCTATATACCGAGGAGCTTTTCGGTTTCGAGGGCTTCTCCGGCTGCTCTTCGCTGCTCTACCATTACCACCCGCCCGTGCGCGTGGTGGACGTGAAGCCATGCGAGACGGAGGAATTGCAGGAGTGGAGGCTGCCCGTGCAGCGCCACGTCCACACGCGCACCAAGAGCGCGCAGCCGGTGGGCGACCCTATATCGGGACGCCGTGTGCTGATGTTCAATAACGACTGCCGCCTGGGTATCGTGCTGCCCGCCGAGCCGATGGACTACTTTTACAAAAACGGCCAGGCCGACGAGCTATATTTCATCCACGAGGGTACGGGCCGCTTCGAGACTAACTTCGGCGTTCTCCCCTACCGCGAGGGTGATTACGTGCTCATCCCGCACGGCACTATCTACCGTATCGTCATGGACGAGGGGAAGCCGCAACGCTGGCTCACAGTTGAGGGCAAATATATACAGCCGCCCAAGCGCTACCGCAACGACTACGGCCAATTGCTGGAGCACTCCCCCTTCTGCGAGCGCGACATCCGCGTGCCGGAAGAACTTCTAACTATCACAGGGGAAGAGGATGGCAAAGGTCCCTTCAAGGTGCATGTCCGCGCCAACGACATGCTCACCGCTTACTACTACGACCACCACCCGCTCGACGTGGCGGGGTGGGACGGCTATCTCTACCCCTATATCTTCAACATCGAGGACTTCGAGCCGATAACGGGGCGCGTCCACCAACCGCCGCCCGTCCACCAGACCTTCCAGGCGCACAACTTCGTGGTCTGCTCCTTCGTGCCGCGCATGTACGACTACCACCCCCTCTCCATACCCGCACCCTACAACCACTCCAACATAGACAGCGAAGAGGTGCTCTACTACGTCAACGGCAACTTCATGAGCCGCAAGGGGATAGACATCGCCTCCTTCACCCTCCACCCGCACGGCATCCCGCACGGCCCCCACCCAGGAGCCGCCGAAGCCTCCATAGGCAAGACCGCCACCGAAGAGCTAGCCGTAATGGTGGACACCTTCCGCCCCCTCAAACTAACGAAGTGGGCGCAGGAGTTCGACGACCCCTCCTACCCTACAAGCTGGCTCGACAAGAAGTCGGATGCTATGCCGACAGATACCGACTAAGCATGGAGGAAGATAAAGTGCGACAGATGAAGGTAATAGTCGAGAAGCATACCGATGGGTATATAGCGTATCCGATCGGCATGAAAGGCGTTGTTATTGGCCAGGGTGACACATACGAGGAAGCCCCCGCCGATGTGCGGTCTGCAATACAGTTCCACATTGAAACGTTTGGGAAAGAGGTTTTAGAAGCTTAGCATACGGGCCGCAACTTCTCAGGGCTAACTAATCTGAGCATCACTTACTCATGGCACCTCTTTTGCTAATCTATATCTCTCAGCAGCAAAAGGCATCCACTGAGAAAGCACAAAGCCTGCTGCTTATAGCTGCCATTATCAGCTAAAGGAGGATAACAATCATGAGCGAACGAGGACTCGTCCTGGCTCTGCAACGTCTCCACGATGACCCAGGCTTTGTTGACCTGGTGGCGCAGGACCCGCAATCTACCCTGGGTATCTACGATCTCGAACAGGAGGAGTGCGACACACTCATCCAGGCGGTGCAGACCCGCGACGGCACCGCTATCCGCCAGATGGCGTCTAAAGTGGGTGTAGATTGGACCTCGGACCACATCCAGGGCGTAGGCGCACTGGGCGACCAGGAAGTAAGCATCGATAGCCAGGCCGGCCCTGGTATAGAAAGCCACGCCGCGCAGGCAGGTGACGGCTACGAGGGCGTCAAACCCCTCCGCCCGGCGGGCACCTAAAGGAGTCAAGGACCAGGGGTTAGGGATCAGTAATTGAGTAGCGTAACTTAGAATACGCAAGCGGAAAGTTGCATATAATTGGCAGGTGTGGGACACAACATATCGTGCCTCACACCTTTATTGTGCCTAACCCCTTGCCAATAGTTTATAACACGCTCTAGAAGAAGCAGCAATCAGCAATCGAGGAAATCCCATTCAGCGCCCAGCACCTAGCGGAGGGCTGAATAGCTAGCTTGACTACACCTGATTAGTCAGGGAACGGGCTATGGCGACGTTGCGTGAGGACCTCAACCCAGGGCATGACAAACCTCTCAGCTACGCCACGTGGGTCCTCCACCATCGTAGGTGCCGCCACTCGTTCCACGCACCTGTACTCAGGCCGGTCGTAGGGCGGCGGATTATTTTCAGAGAAGTTGACGTTGTAGACAGACGAGGAAATTACACCCTCTATGTTTGTGATGATAATAGCAATGTCAACAGACCCGAAGTAAGTAGCACGCTTGTAGAGGTTGCCCAGCAGCGCCACGAAGCGTGTGGTAAGGCCTGCAACTTTATCCTCTCTGGCGAAGAATAAAGCGCGTCGCTCCGCAGCCCCGCCACTGAATAGCCGAGCACTACCATCATCGTTTACCTGTATGTCAAGAGCATCTTGTGGGTACTGAACTCGGTTTGGCTGTTGAGGCTCGCTTCCCAAGTAGCAGAGCCAGCCGTTCGTCACGCGATGCCAGGGCTTTCCAGAGCGAAAATCAGGCCCGTATGACCAAGAGACAATGTCATTTCCAGACGACAATCGAAGAAGGTCATCGAGCAGAGTTTGCGGCGCGCCTGTACCGCGAGCTCGTTCAAAAAGGCGAGGTTGAGGGCTGAGCGCCCAGGCGAACAGGTGCAGATAAGCGAAATTACTGTGAGGGGGCAACATAGGACGCGCCATCTCCTTCTCGACCAACTCATTCACGTCACGCTCCCAGCGTTGCCGCTGCTGGTAGAGACGTGCCACTTCACCCTCCGGCATTGGTACGCTGATTTTGCCCTTTCGCTCATAGTACCGATAGTCACTCCCAGAGATGACCATGTGAGGCGCACGCGCGGAGGGGGGCACGATGACTAAGAGGTATCCCTCTGCCTTGTTCTGGTCCAGACGGCGCTCGCGGATTATCACATCGAGCGGCTCGGAGATACTCGTGTGGACGACCATTTGGACCCGCTCAGACGCGCCCGCCAGGGGAATAGGGTTCAGGACAGTCGGCTGCCCATTTGCATCTTCATCTACCCCGTAGAGGAGCACCCCTCCATTGTTCGCCATAGCTGCCACATCTTTGGCTATCTCCTTGTTCTTCCTCTGGTCGGGCAGTTCCCTCTTAGCGTCGAATATCTCAGTCTCCTCCAGGGTACCTGAGTTGACGATACGCTCTATCTCTTCGGCGCTCTCCGGCATCCACAACTTGTAGGCATCCATATGACTCTCCTTACTCTACTTGCCACTCCTCGCCCGTGTTCCTCTAAACGGCGCTCCTTCAGCTAGCAGGGCAAGAAGACACCTCATGAACTCTGCTTCTTCCGTGCGCGAAGCCTATCGAGTAAGCTCGCGGTTTGATATAGAGCTTGCAGCACGAGTTTCGTGAGGTCAATAGCGAGTTCGATTTCATCCTTGCCGATACTATCGTACTCGTGCGACTCTACGTGTGCGGCATCGTTGCCCAAGAACCGGAGTTCGGTCATTCCTTCAATCAATTCTGGTTGCAGCACGACTAGCGTACGAAGGGCTTCCAGGCGAGCCTTCAAGGTATGTCCAGTTGCGCCGCGTTCGTGACACATCTCCTCCAGCGTCTTGCGTACCATCATGCCAGCGGCTGTATAACAACCGTTAGCGTGACAAACAATAGCTTCCGCAAGCGTTGAAACTATTTTCTCTGGTATGTTTGTAGTGTCGAAATCTATTAGTTCAGGAGGGTACGAAGCAAGGATTTGGTCTTGCCTCATCACAAAGAAGATGTGAGTACGACAATCTGTGTTTGGGCACACACGCTGCCCTAAATACGTTGCAATTGGGTAACTTTTAATACCCCCAAACATAACATCTTCAGCACTCGCCACAGGGTCGAATGTCGCTAAGTGTCGGCAGACCGGACAACGAAGTCGGACTTGACTGTCCGGTCCTCGGGTACCTACTGGAATACCTTTTGGCAATTGAACAATCATTAGCCTTCACCTCTTGGGCCTACTCTATATTAACTATGTCAGGATACTCCTATTCTAGCACAGTAGAATAGTAAAGGGACTGCTGGTCCTAGATGGGAAATCTCCATATTATTGCGGAATATTCGTTCCATATTCGTGCCTATAACTGTCGGCAAACGGTCAAAGTGGATTTGCCGTACCCTTTCCTTGCGTCCTTTACTCCGCTAACGACTCCGCATTCGCTACGCCGAAAGTCGCAACAATACTCATTAAGAATGAACCTATTCCGGCACTTCTGATGTATAATATGACAATACGTAGTGCGTAAGGCAGGATAGCCCGCTCTGATGATTGCTTCGCTCTAATATAGTGCGATAATCATGCTGTAAGGAGCGGAACATTTCGCACCCAAGATTCGTCTGATACGTTAGATGTATTACAGGACATACTAGAAAGAGGATATGAGGATGGACGCACAAAATAACAACAAAAAGAGAGTGGCCTTCGCCGCCCTGGGCCTCGCCCTGGTCGTTGCGCCGATGGCTGCTACCCTTTCCCCCGCCTACGCACGCTCTGCTATGGCGGACCCGGCTTTCGAGCAGGTGTGGGACCGCACCGACAAGCCTATAGAAGAGCGCATGGCCGCGCGCTCGTGGACCTGGGGGCCGGAGCCTTTCTACACGGCGTACGAGCCGTACACCGAGGGGCCGGGCGGCCAGCACCTCGTTACCTATTTCGACAAGAGTCGCATGGAGATCAACAACCCTGCGGGCGACCGCAACGCGCAATGGTACGTTACCAACGGCTTGCTGGTGGTTGACATGATAGGGGGCCGGATACAAACCGGCAACAACAGCTTCACCCCCGCTCCCGCCGCCACCATTCCCGTAGCGGGCGATGCGAGCAGCGTGGGCGCGCCTACTTACGCCGCGCTGGCTAAGGTGGCCTCCCTCAAGGGCGACAACCGCGCTCCCAACCGGATCGGCCAGAACATACGCGAGGGCCTGGGCCGCAACGGCAACGTAGGTATCGTGGATAGCCTGGCGGGCTTCGCGAAGTATGGCGTGTACGAGTCCACCCTGGGCCACAACATCCCCGACGTATTCTGGAGTTTCCTGAACCAAAAGGGCACTATCTACAAGGATGGCCGCTACGCTGAAGACACAATCGTGGACTGGCTCTTCGCGATGGGCTATCCCATTACCGAGCCTTACTGGATCAGCATCAAGGTAGGCAACGAGGACCGCTGGGTGCTTATGCAGGCTTTCCAGCGCCGGATACTCACCTACTCCCCCTACAACCCTGAAGGTTGGAAGGTGGAGATGGCGAACGTGGGCCGCGCTTACTTCGATTGGCGCTACAAGCAGGTCGGCCAGGCTACACCTGTGCCCGTCGTTGTGGCGAGCATCAGCATCAGCCCGGCAAGCGGCGAGAGCGGCACCCAGGTAACGGTATTCGGCAAGAACTTCCCGGCCCACGCGGCTGTAAACATAGCCGTCGAGAAGCCGGAGGCCAACTACTCACGCGGCATAGCGACGGTGGCTGCGGGCGCGGATGGCTCGTTCAGCGCGAAGATAAACCTGCCTGCGGACATCGCCGACCTGGGCAAAATTAATATCACGGCTACCGCCAACGGTGGCAGTATCAAGGCTTTCCAGACCTTCACCCCGACCAAAGTGAGCTACGACCCGGCTATAACCGTTTCGCCGGGCGAGTTCGTGGTAGTCAACGGCACGGTGCGCGTCAAGGGCACGGGCTTCCCCGCCGGGCTGGGCGTGCGTATCGGCCTCTACGCAGCCGATGGCAAGATGGAATGGCTCACGAGCGCGAAGGCGGACAGCAACGGCAACTTCGACATCAATATGGCGATCGGCAACCGCACCGTGGGCAAGCAGTATACCGTTGTGGCCACGGGCGACAAAGGGACCAAGGCTACTTCCAGGGGCAAGCTGACCGTTATCAACCAGCCCACCGTACAGGTAACACCGGCGAGTGGCCCGGCGGGCGTAAACGTGACCTTCAAGGGCGCTAAGTGGCTCCCGAACAGCCAGGTCGTCCTGGGCTTGAGGGCGGCCAACAGGACAACCGAAGCGTGGCTGCCCAACCCCATAGCGACAGACGCGGCGGGCAACTTCTCTGTAACGATGTTCATTGACAAGGCATACGCGGGCGCGGGCGAGGTCCGCCTGATAGCTAGCGAGGCACGCAGCGGCGTCCGCGTGGAGGGGGTGTATCGCGTAACAGGCCAGCCGCCCGCACCCCCGCCCCCACCGACGCCTACACCCACAGGCAGGATAGTCCCGTCGGGCCTGCCCATGACCGTCAGCAGCTACAGCCTGGACAACGCGCCCGCCACCTACAGCGTGAGGGGCGAAGGCTTCAAGGCCGGGCAGAGCGTAGCGATCAGCATCTTCTCGGTGGACGGCGGGGTGAACGCGGCGGTGGCAAGCGCGGTGGTAGGCGCTGACGGCAAATTCCAGGCGAGCTTCGAGAGCACGGGCGCTCGCTGGTGGGGCCGCGCTGACCTGGGAGTGCGCGCAGTGACGGCAGACGGCAAGCAGTCGTCCGTGCGCTACCTCCCCCTCACCTCGATGGTGAAGACCGACAGCCGCACCAACACCTACACGATACGCGGGTTCAACTACCCGTCTAACGTGCAGGTCCAGGCGGTTCTGAAGATCACAGGCGAGTCTGAGAAGGTAATCGGCACGGCTGTGGTCGCCGCCAACGGCACGGTAGTCTTCAATGCCTCCCTGCCGAGGATACCCGACGAGAACAGGAACGACGTAGAGATAAGGATCACCAACCAGCCCTACCTGGTGACGATGGACTTCTAAAACTTACACTTTACACCTGGCTAGCGAAGAGCTTCTATTGGAAGAATAAGCAAAATGGCGGCGAAGCCGCCATTTTGCTTATTCTTCCAATTCCCTAGACATCTCGAATATTGTATTCGGGATGTCTTATGTATTCCCACTCTTAACGCCTAGAGGGTGGGTTGCAGCCTGGGAAGAAAGTGTTAGCCACTATCTTGGAGACCTGTCCCCTGGTGGCGTTGTTGTTCGGGCGGAAGTAGGGGCGATTGCCGCTCCCACAGGGTTCTCCTGGACTTCCACATGGATAGCCACCCATTATGCCCCTGGACGCGAGGCGTTGCACCCAATCGTAGAACGAGTTCCCAGGCGGCACGTCCTCGAATATCTGGCTGCCCGTTGGGTCGCTGTACCCCTTCGCGTTAGACACGATCTTGGAGATTTGGCCGCGTGTGGCGTTGGCGTTGGGGCGGAAGTAGGGTTTGTTGCTCGTACCGCATGGCTCTCCCGCGCTGCCGCAGGCGTACCCTCCGATGATGCCCCTCGCCGCCATCCTCTCGATGAAGGCGTAGAAGGTGCTCCCCGGAAGCACGTCCTGGAAGGTCTGCCCGGTCACAGGCTCGCTGAAACCTGCGGAGTTAGCTACTATCTTGGATAGCTGCCCCCTGGTTATATCGTTGTTGGGGCGGAATGTGCCGTCGCTGTAGCCTCCCAGGATGCCCTTGCACGCCAGGCAGCGCACCTGTATGTAGAACGTGTTGCTCTGAGGCACGTCGGTGAAGGTGAGCGTGCATGCTGTGGGTGTGGGCATGGGAGTACTGGTCCGCGTCGGAGTGGCGGTATTTGTGGGTATGTTGGTAGCAGTGCCGGTCAGTGTTTCGGTGGGGGTATTAGTGTTGGTAGGCGTGTTCGTGATGGTGGGTGTAGACGTGGCAACAGGCGTATCTGTAGCTGCGGGCGTATTGGTCGGGGGCGCGCAGGGATCGCTGTATCGCTCGACCAGCGTACTGCCGCCGCCATAGTAGCCTACCGCCCACACGTCGTTGCTCCACACAGCCTCTATCCCTCCGAGGTAGGTATAGGACGTTTGTGTGTTCGGGTTGGCAACCATTGTCCATGCGCTGCCGTTCCACCGCAGGATGATGGTTTCGATTGCGTTGAGCTTCTGGTTGAAATAGTAGCCTACCGCCCATACGTCGCTTGACGAGGTCGCCGATACGTCGAGAATGGTATTGGTGAAGTCGGAGACGTTCGGACTCGGTACGTGGCTCCAGTTCGTGCCATTCCAATGCAAAGTGAGCGTAAAGTAATCTAAACCGTTATCGGAATAGTAGCCCACCGCCCAGGCGTCATTCGGCGCGATTGCTTCTATCCCATTCAGGCTGCTGTCAGAGAAAAAGCTGGGCGTGTTTACCTGGGACCAGGCGTGCCCGTCCCAATGCAGGGTCAAGGTCTGATCTCCCCCACCTGTGAAGGTGCTACCTGCTGCCCACACGTCAGTACCGGAAGTCGCGGACACCGCCCTGAGGTCGCTGAACTGGCCGGAAGAGGGAGTTGGGACCTGGGTCCAGTTTGTGCCGTTCCAGTGCAGCGTCAACGGGCTGGTCCCGCCGCCACTGTTAGCAAAAAAGCCTACCGCCCATACGTCGTTGGAAGAGATGGCCTCAACGTCATCCAGCCTGCTATCGCCCGCGATAACCGGGCTGGGCACCACATTCCACTGGCTGCCATCCCAATGCAGGATAATAGGCTCGGCTTCGGAGCTGCTGTTTGAATGGGTACCTACCGCCCATACGTCGTTGGGCGACGCCGCCGATACGCCGTAGAGGACGTTGTTTTCAAAGTCGGGGCTGGGGTTGGGGCTGGGCACATTGTTCCACTGGCTGCCATCCCAGTGCAACGTCAGCGTTTTATACCTCCCGGCCAGGTCAATGTAATACCCGACAGCCCATACGTCGGTAGCTGTGGCAACCGCCACATCCTGTAACGTTTCGCCGCCCTGTTCCATATTGGGGCTATCTACGATACGCCAGTATAGCCCGCAGCTTGGGATAGGAGTGGGTGACACCGAGGGGAGTGGGGTGAACGGCACCTGTATGGTGAGCACGGGCGTCGGTACCGCCCGCGTGCGCGTAGGGGTAGCGGTGGGCGGCGTGCCCGTTAGCGTCGGGGTCATGGTGGCAGTAATAGTCGCTGTGGGAGGCACCGGCTCGCTGGTAGCTGTCGCCGTAGGAGGAGTGCCGGTGGCGGTTGGTACGCCGACCAACGTGCCGTTCAGCCTGAAAATCTGGTCGGGGACGTCCCAGGCGATACCGCACTCCGACACCCGATGGCCCCAGGTGGCAATACAAAGAGTGCGGCCAAACCCGCCACCTGGATTGCGCCAGGCAGATGCCGTATTTACGGTATTGGTGCGTGCTCGCCAGAACCACTGCCCGGTCAAGCCGATCTCCTGGTTGGCCTGCACCGATACCCAGTAAGTGCCGGCAAGGAGCGTGGCAGGCGGGCTGAGCGCGAGGCTGAAGTTGCCGGTGTCCAGGCCCGAAGCAGGAATAATGGCCGTCTGGCTGAAGACGGGCGCGCCTGGGAGGGAGCCGGCGTCGGCATATATATAGACTCCCACCGAGTCGGCAGGGCCACCGTTGGAGCTATACGCGCCCGACACGTCCACGCCGTTGACCAGCCACGTCTCCCCGTCAGGCACGACAAAGTCGTCGGCGGCCTGGTCGTCGTAGCTGTTGTACGCAGCTTCGAAGTCCTGCGAGCTAATGACCGTTTGACTCAACTGGTTATACTGGTTGTACAGCACAGCGTCGGGATTGCGCGGATTGTTCCAATCTCCTGCCCGCACCGGTATTTCCATCTTATTTCTAACCGGCGCTACCTGCCTGCCTTGCCCTATTATTTGCGCTCCCTTGGTTTGAGGCGAAGCGCCTGCCTCTCTGCTCGCAGGCAAGCCCGCGAAGGCGATACCGGCTGAAAGGCTGACGCCCGTCAACAGGAAAACGACGGGAAGTACCCGCTTCCAGCCCTTGAGCAACCCTGCGGTGTTCGACATATACTTTTACCCCCTCCTCAATGCTCTTTTGGTTTGTTACACCTTTCAGTCTCGAACATTCAGATGCAGGGGCGAGGCATGCCTCGCCCTGCCTGGGTTCACGCGCAAGGCTGATTCGCCCTTTCATGAGGGCGAGGCATGCCTCGCCCCTACCGAACATTTACCCTGGGCCTCTCACACTTATAGGGCGGGTTAATCTTGATCGTAACCCGGTACCCTGCGCCTTTAATACAACGTAAGTTGTACACCGAGGTTGCAGATGGTTTAACTTGACAACGACTTTATATCTCACGGGCTATGGACGCAATTGCGTTTCGCAACCTGGGAAGAAGGTATTGGCTATTATCTTGGAGGTCTGCCCCCTCGTGGCGTTATTGTTCGGGCGGAAGTAAGGCTTGCTGCCCGCACCGCATGGCTCGCCTGGGCCTCCGCAGGGGTAGCCGCCCATGATGCCTCTTGATGCGAGGCGTTGCACCCAATCGTAGAACGCGCTCCCAGGCATCACATCCTCGAATATCTGCCCGCCCGCCGGGTCGCTATACCCTTTCGCGTTGGAGACTATCTTGGAAATTTGGCCCCTGGTGGCGTTGGCGTTGGGCCGGAAGTATGGCCTGTCTCCGGGCGGGATGCATGGCTCGCCCACACCGCCGCATGGGTAGCCGCCCATGACGCCCTGTGCGGCCAACCTCTCTATATACGGGTGGAAGGTGCTGGCGATAGGCACGTCCTCGAAGGTTTGTTGTGTTGCGGTACCTACCAGACCTGCCGAGTTGGATACGATTTTAGCGAGCTGTCCCCTGGTCACATTGTTGTTGGGCCTGAAGGTGCCGTCCGCGTATCCCACTATTATTCCTCTGCAAGCCAGGCAGCGCACAAACGGGTAGAATGTATTCTCCTGGGGCACATCGGTGAAGCTGATAGAGCACGGCGTGGGCGTGCCGGTAGTCTGAATGGGCGTGGCGGTGAACGTGGAGGTGGCCTCCGTTGCGGCGGCTGTGGCTGTAGATGTAGATGTGCCAATAGTTGTGGCTGTGCTGGTGATTATGGATGTGCTCACACTTGTAGGTATAGATGTGCTCGTGATTGTGCTCGTAGGGCTAGCGGTAGGCACGGTGGGCGTGGCCGAGGCGCATCCGGTAGGGAGATACTCCTGGTTGTTGACGGTTGCGCCGTAACCCCTTCCACCTACGACGTAAAAAGCCTGCCCAATTGCCCCGCCTGCCGCATAGCTTCTCCCGTGGAGCAGAGGCGTGAGCGGGGTCCATGTATTCGTGCCGGGGTCCCACGAGATGGCGCTATATTCGCTGCTGACTCCGCCGGCGAGTATCCATCTCCCGTTGAGGATCGCCGATACAGTACTGTATCGCCCCACCGGCAGGTCCGCGATGGCTACATCACTCCAGCTATCGCTGGCCGGATCATATCTGTACGTCTTCATGGCGGACGCGCTTGTGCCGCTCGAGCCGCCCGCCACATAGATATAACCGCCAAGTGTCACGGCTGTAAGTTGCGCTAGCGGCAGAGGAAGCGGCGCGACGTACTGTACCCCGTATATCTCTACGGTATTCGTCGGCACAATCGAACCAGGGGATCTCCTGGCGTAACCGCCTATACGATATAAGTTACCGTTCAAAACGGCCGCGGCGTGCCCGTATGTGGCAGACAATCCCGGTCCTATTGTCTCATAGGTATCCGTTGCCGGATCATAGCGATAGCCGGTGTTTATCGGCCCCGTGCCATTCTGGCCGTTCATGATATAGATACGCCCCGCGTCAGCAACCGCGCTGGTGTCCTCAAGGGCTTCCGGTAGGGGAGCAAGCGCCGACCAGCTATCTGCCGCCTGGCTATACTTGTACGCCTGCGTATATCTCTGCTGGACGTTGTCGCCGGAGCCTCCAAAGCTGTACAGGTACTCTCCCAACGGGGCTATTGCATGATCTCTAACGGGGATTGGATAAGGCGCTTTCATATTCCAGGCAGGAGGGCAGAGTGGCGCTCTGCCGCAGATACGCATCACGTCAGTTTGCCCATTAAATGTGCGCTCCAATACCTGGCCCGCCAGCAGGACGCGGTACCAACCGTACTGTTCGGGAATATTCACGCTAAAGGTACCCGTCACTACGAACGGATACGTTGGATTGACCCACCGGCTCTGCTCTGCGAGCCTGGTCCAGGGGCCGCTCACGTCGGGAGCTGCTTCCAGATAGAAATCGAGGTCGTGACCCAACGGGCAGGTAGATTGCAACTCGAACCAGTAGCTGTAGCTATCAGGCGTAGCGCAAGTCGAAAAAGCATGGACGACGCTCGCGGTACAATTGCTGATCCCCGTAGGCGAAGGAAAAGGTGTAATGGTGCTATACGTGGGGGTCGGCGTAGGTGTGAAGCAAGCGCCAACCGCGTATTGCTGGGTATCGTTGGTCGGGCCGCTATCCCCATCCCCACCCACCGCGTAGAAGGCTGTGCCGATTGTCCCGCCTGCGAGGTCTTTGCGGCCATGTAGCATCGGTGTGATAGGGTTCCAGGTATTCGTAGCCGGGTCCCATGCGATGGCGCTGTTGTCGCCCGCCTCCGTGCCACCGGCAAGCACCCACTTACCATCCAGGATGCCGGAGGCTGCCCCTTTACGTCCTACGGGCAGATCGGCTATGGCCGAGTCGCTCCACGAGACACCGATAAGCTTGTATGTTTTTGTTGAGATGCCCGACGCGGTCATGCCCCCCGCCACATACAGGGAACCGTTGAGCACTACCGCCATCGCTGATGATACCCCCTGGGGCAGAGGCTCTAGAAACCGCTCGCCATAGACCTCCACGCTGGAAAGCGCCTCCGAGTTACTCCCGATGCCACCAATCCTGTGCAGCCTGGAGCCGTAGTAGACGGCGGTCTGATATGATGTCGCTTCCAGCCCCGGAGGTTGAGGCGAGTACGCGTTCGCGAGGCGGTCGTAGCGGAGCAGTGTATTGGTAGGCCCGTTTCCATCCCACCCATTCATGATGTAGATATAGTTGGTGTCGTAGTTTACGGTCACGGCGCTGGCACCCCGAACAGCGCCCGGCAGGTCGGCAACAGCAGCATCATCCCACGTGTCGTCGGTTGGGTTATATCTAAAGGCTTTTGCTACCTCCTCCCCTGTGGCGTCACGACCTCCAAAGCTGTACAAAAAGCTGCTATAGTAGCCTGGCACCACTGAGACAACCGCATGGTCGGCAATCTGGATTGGGTAGGGGGCCTTAGCGTTCCAGGCAGAGGGGCATAGGGGGGCAACTGTGGGAGTAGGGGTAAAGGTGGCCGGGGTGGGCGTAAAAGTGAGGAAGGGCGTGGGGGTGGTAAGCGGTACGCTCACCCCCACATCAAAACTCAGCAGCCCACCTGGGTTGTATGTACACAGCGATGGCGCAATGTGCGGCCGCCCATCACGCGCGGCAGCCCCGCCCGGCAAAGCCCCGGCGGTAAGCCCCAGGCCGCAAAGCACAAAGAGACCAAAGGCTAAATAAGCCCAACGTCGAACGCTCATGTCACCCTCCTTGCATCAGGTACAACAGCGCGGACCAAAGAGCGGAGCTGCACATTAGGGTTACAGGATGTATAGGCTGATCTATCGCCAGGTTGGACCAGGATAGGCTGACCATACCTGGCGATAGACCGGTGTACTGCGCTAGCTATGGCCGCAATTGCGTTATGCAGCCTGGGAAGAAGGTGTTGGCTACCATCTTGGACACCTGCCCCCTCGTGGCATTCCTGTTTGGCCGGAAGTATGCGCGGTTGGCGGGAGGCACGCAGGGTTCTCCTGGGCCTCCACATGGATACCCGCCTATGATGCCTTTTGACGCCAGGCGTTGCACCCAGTCGTAGAAGGTGCTGCCGGGGGGCACGTCCTCGAATATCTGTTCTCCCGGCGGGTCGTTGTACCCTTTGGCATTGGAGACTATCTTAGAGATTTGGCCCCTGGTGGCGTGGGCACCAGGGCGGAAGTATGGGTTATTGCTCGTACCGCATGGCTCGTACGGCACCGTGCCACATGGATAGCCACCGACAATGCCCCTGCGCGCCATCCTCTCAATAAAGGTGTAGAAGGTGCTGCCCACAAGCACGTCCTGGAAGGTCTGCCCACTGACAGGCTCGTTGAACCCTGCGGAGTTAGCCACTATTTTGGATAGCTGTCCGCGTGTGATGTCGTTGTTTGGGCGGAAGGTGCCGTCGGAGTAGCCACCAAGTATGCCCTTGCACGCCAGGCAGCGCACGCTTGCATAGAAGGTGCTGCTCGGCGGCAGGTCCGTGAAGCTGATAGAGCACGATGTAGGCTGCACTGGCGTGGCTGTGAAGGTGGAGGTGGCTTCTGTAATGCTTGTTGCAAAGGCTGTGGTTGTGCCCGTGCGCGAAGCTGTAGGGCTGGAGGTAGCTACCGGCGATGGGGTTGGACTGGAGGTGGGAGTGCCACACGGCTCTGAGTACCGCATCGTGAGGGTGCTTCTGTTGTAGGTTCCAACCGCCCAAACATAGTTGCTCGTCAGCGCATCAACGCTGTAGAGAGTACTGTCCAGTAGCGGATCGGGGATGGGGCTGGACACCCGGCTCCAGGCGCTGCCGTCCCAATGCATGGTCAAGGGCTGGGTCCTTTGCTCGGAGTTGAGGAATCCGCCCACGGCCCATATGTCGTTGGCGGCAAGGGCGGACACCGCGAGGCCCACGCCTGCCACCCCAGCGGGACCTGGGACCAGGCTCCACACGCTTCCATCCCAGTGCATAATAAGTATGCTACCGGTGCTGCTGCCGTTGCTACTGCCCACTGCCCATGCGTTATTGGGCGAGATGGCAGTGACGCCGTACAGGGTGCCGCCACCCGACCCACCGTTAGGCGTGGGCACGACGCTCCATTGGGTACCGTCCCACCGCAGGGCAAGGGTCTTGAGCATACTGGCACTTTCATCGTAGTATAAGCCGACCGCCCACGCATCGTTGGCCGAGAGGGCCGATATACCGTAGAGGCCGCCGGGGTTGGAGCCAACGTTGGGGCTGGGTACTTGGGTCCAGCTCGTTCCATCGTACCGCTCTATGAGCGTCCGGCTGGGGGACGTGGAGATGAACTGGTAAGTGCCGACAGCCCATATGTCGCTGCTGGAGGTGGCGAAGATGGCATCGAGGCGAGCGTCAATACCAGGGTGCGGGCCAGCGACGAAGCTCCACTCGGTGCCGTTCCAGTGCTCGAAGAACTCGAACTCGCCGGTCTGTATGAAGTAGCTGCCCACCGCCCACACGTCGTTAGCCGAGATCGCGGTGACACCACTAAGGCCGATGCCGTAGGCGTTATTACCGGGGTTGGGGCTGGGCACGGTATTCCACGCCTGGCCATTCCAATGGATAATGTAGGTGCCGCTGGTGCTACTGGTGTTGTAGGAGCCAACGGCCCACACGTCATCGGGCGACACCACAGCCACTCCTGCCAGGCGGGTCAGGTCCGTGCCGTGGTTGGTGCTGGGGATCACCTGCCAGGCTGTTTGGCAGGAGGGGGTGGCGGTGGCCTGTCCTGTACTTGTTGCAGTGGCCGTAGACGTCAGCGTCGGTGTGGGGCTGCGTGTGAAGCAAGGCGTGCCGGTGGGTGGTGGGTACTGTTGCACGTAGGTGTTGTTGGCTTCGTTACCTTCTACGACCTTGTTGAGAACGTCAACCGTGAGGGTCATTGGATAGCTGCCGGCCACACACGATTCGCAGCCGGTATCGTAGGAAGAGTTCGCGCTCAACGCAGGTACGGGGAAGTCAACGTAATCACCAACCGAATTTTGCAAGCGCACAGTAGAAGGCCCGGCTGCTGAATCACGGTTATACACTACCAGGGTAAAAATGAAGCTCTGTGCGCATTGCATCTGGGTGGGCCAAAAAACGCCGTAAAGGTCGGGAAGCCCTGTGGGTGTGAATGTAGGGAAAGGTGTTGGCGTGGTAAGTGGCACGCTTGCCTTTACATCGAAACTGAACACCCCACTAGAGTTATTTGTATACAGTGAGGGCACATTTTGCCGTTGCGCATCACGCGCGGCAGCCCCGCCTGGTAAAGACCCTGCGGCAAACCCCAGGCCGCATAGCACAAAGAGACCAAAGGCTATATAAGCCCAACGTCTAACGCTCATGTCACCCTCCTTGCATCAGGTACAATAGCGTGAATGGAGCAACGCTCCGGTATGGTCAGTAATTCTATCACATTAAGGGTATAAAGTATACATCTCTCTTATAGTTGGTTAGTGCTGTGTCAAAGTGGCTAAATCGCCTTGCCACATGAACAAGAAGTTGGCTTTGTGAGGAAATTGGCGGCAAAGCCGCCAATTTCCTCACAAAGCCAAAAGAAAACTTTTCTTCGTTTGGGCTGTATTTGGGCTGTATAAGTAGGAGGCTGGACTTTCACACAGCCTTATATAGTTGGCGGGGCGGGGCCGTTATTCGCTTGACACGCGGCATGCCAACACGTAAGATAGTTGTGCCCACGCACGAAACGATGCGTGGCGCGCGTGATTTAGCAAGAAAAAAGAGGACGAGACACAAACCCACATGGCAACAACCACCAATAAGACAGGCACCGGCGCGAGCAAGAGCAAAAGCGCGTCCACCAGAAAAACCGGCACAACCGCAGGCAAGAGCACGGCGGGCAAGAAGACGAGCGCCACCCGTAGCAAGAGCACAACCGCGCGCTCAAGCACGCGCGCCACATCCTCCCCTGAGAGAGATACGCCCGTAGTGAGGGGCAACACCAACCTCGTGATAGTGGAGTCCCCCGCGAAGGCGAAGACCATCAAGAAGTACCTGGGGCGCAACTTCAGCGTCGAGGCGAGCATGGGCCACGTGCGCGATCTGCCCAAGTCTACCCTGGGCGTGGACACCGAGCGCAGCTTCAACCCGCAATACGTGGTGCCCCGCGACAAGAGCAACACCGTCAAGTCGCTGCGCCGCCATGTACAGGCGGCAAAGGCGGTCTACCTGGCAACCGACCCCGACCGCGAGGGCGAGGCCATAGCCTGGCACGTAAAGGAAGTGACGGGCGCGGGCGACAACAACCAGCCCGTGTTCCGCGTGGAGTTCAACGAGATCACCCCCGGCGCGGTGCAGGCAGCCGTCGCCAACCCTCGCGACATTGACATGCACCTGGTGGACGCCCAGCAGGCCCGCCGCGTGCTGGACAGGCTGGTGGGCTACCGGCTCTCTCCCCTGCTGTGGAAGAAAGTGCGGCGTGGCCTCTCCGCAGGGCGCGTGCAGAGCGTGGCGGTGCGTATCATCGTGGAGCGCGAGCGCGAGATAGAGGCGTTCGTGCCCGTTGAATACTGGACCATCGAGGCCGACCTCAGCAAGCGCCCCTCCGACAAGAAGAAGCACCACTTCCACGTCGCGCTCAACCAGATCAACGGCAAAAAGGCCGACCTGAAGAAC
The DNA here is from genome assembly GCA_036399775.1 of Chloroflexia bacterium. Taxonomy (GTDB): domain Bacteria; phylum Chloroflexota; class Chloroflexia; order QHBQ01; family JADMIH01; genus JADMIH01. The sequence goes on from DASWMJ010000093.1 coordinate 130,695, forward strand.
GAGGCCGACTCGAAGGCCATAGTAGACGCGCTCAAGGGCGCGGAGTACGTGGTCGAGAGCGTGAAGAAGAAAGAGGTGCAGCGTCGCCCCTCTGCCCCCTTCACTACGTCCACCCTCCAGCAGGAAGCGTCACGCAAGCTAAACTTCGCTGCCCGCAAGACGATGCTTATCGCTCAGCAGCTTTACGAAGGCGTAGAGCTTGGGGCCGAAGGCTCAACCGGCCTTATTACTTACATGAGGACCGACTCCACGAATGTAGCGAGTGTGGCCCAGCAGGAAGCCAGGCAGGTGATAGCGTCTCGCTACGGCGCGGCGTTCGTACCGCATACGCCTCCCGTGTACGCCAAGCGCAGCCCCCGCGCCCAGGAAGCGCACGAGGCAATCAGGCCCACGTCGGCGGGCCGCGACCCTGAGCAAATAAAGAATTACCTGTCGTCGGACCAGTTCAAGCTTTACCGCCTGGTATGGCAGCGTTTCCTCGCATCCCAGATGGCAAACGCCGTCTTCGACCAGACTACGGTTGACGTGGGGGCCGGAAAGCAGGGCAAGAGGCCGTATACGTTCAGGGCTGTAGGCTCGGTAATCAAGTTCGAGGGCTTCATAAAGGTCTACAGGGAGGGGCACGACGCGGGGGATGCGGAGGACGAGATGGACAAGGCCGCCCTGCCGCCGCTTGAGGAAGGGGAGATGGTGGACCTGCTCAAGCTGTGGCCTGAGCAGCACTTCACCCAGCCGCCGCCCCGCTATACTGAAGCGACGCTGGTCAAGGCGCTTGAGGAGCAGGGCATAGGCCGCCCCTCCACATACGCGCCCATCCTCTCGACCATCGAGGAGAGGGGTTACGTGGTCAAGGAGGAGAAGAAGCTCACCCCCACCGAGCTTGGCATCGCGGTAAACGACCTGCTGGTGGAGCACTTCCCCAACATCGTAGACATCGGCTTCACCTCCCATATGGAGGAGGAGCTAGACGAAGTAGCGTCCGGCGACCGCAAGTGGGTGCCCGTCATATCGGAGTTCTTCGGCCCGATGGAGGATGCGCTCGCGCTCGCGGAAAAGACGGTAGGCCGTATAGAGCTATCGAGGCCGGAGCCGCAAAAGACGGGCGAGCTATGCCCCGAATCCGGGCACGATCTGGTCATCAGGGAGAGCCGCTTCGGGCAGTTCATCGCGTGCTCAGGCTTCCCCAAGTGTCGCTACACTCGACCCATCGTGGTGGGCACGGGCGTGGAGTGCCCACAGTGTGGCCAGGGCCAGCTAATCGAGAAGAAGAGCAAGAAGGGGCGCGTCTTCTACTCGTGCAGCCGCTATCCCGCCTGCGACTTCTCATCCTGGGATAAGCCGGTGCCCTTACCGTGTGTGAAGTGCGGCGGCCTCATGACCGTCATGGGCCGCACCCAGAGGCAGGACGGCCCCCAGAAGGTGAAATGCACCCGCTGCGGCCACGTAGCCGAGTGGGACGGCACAACGCCCCAGGAGAAGGTGTATATAGCGAAGGGTGCGTAAAGATACGGCTGTTCCAAAGTTAGGCTCTAGGGCAACGCCACCCCACCATCCTTGTCATTCTGAGCGTAGCACTAACAAAGAAATGTCTGCGTAGGGGCGACCCGGTGGGTCGCCCTGGTGGGGATGGCGAACCAACTTTACGCGTGACCCTGGCAGGGCGACCCGGTGGGTCGCCCCTACCTTACACATTTTATTCCTGGACCTAACTTTGTTAGTGCTGTACTGAGCGAAGCAAAGAATCTCGTCCCTCGCGTAGATACTTATTCAAGAGGCGTAGGGCAAGATAATGCGCGAGGGACGAGATTCTTCGCTGCGCTCAGAATGACAAGGGCTAGAGGGCTTTGCTGGCGGATGGAGCCTTTCACACCTAACATTTAGATGCGTTTGCGCGGACGCGAGATGTGCAGCCTATCTACCGGCATACTTCTGCTTATGCTGGAAGGTGCCTAGCTGGGATAGCAGCACGTCATAGGGCGGTTGGTTCTCAGTATGCAACTCGAACACGGCGCGCTCGAAGTATTGCACGCGGTAGGTCTTACCGTCCAGGTCGTTTTTCTCCATAAACTCGTCGGAGATAGGGAAGCCCTGCTGCGGCAGCGCGCCGTGCGTCTGCCAGTATTCAAGGAACTTGCCGCCCACCCGCTTGCCCGTGTCCGGGAATAGCTGAGAGCCTGGGGAGTTGTTGGGCTGCTGGCCGGGCGCGCCGTTAGGGTATTTCTTCTTGTATTGGAAGGTGCCTAGCTGCGAGAGGAGAACGTTGTAGGGCGGCTGGTTCTCAGGGTGGTGCTCGAACACGGCGCGCTCGAAATACTGTACCGTGTACATTTTGCCGTCCAGATCGTTTACTTCTCCCATGATGCCTGAAATGGGGAAGCCCTGCTGCGCCAACTGGCCGTTGTTGTTCCAGTAGTCGAGGAAGAGGCCCCTGGTGGTGTTGCCGGTTTCGGGGAAGGTGTAGCTGTTATCGCCTGGGACGATGGTGGAAGGCGCGGGGAGAGGTGGGGTGATGGAGATGCCGCTGATGGTGGCCCCCATGATGTCGTAGCTGTCCTCGGCTTTGGGGCCATCCTCCCACACCACCGTCTTGCCGTCCACCCTGGCGAAGCCCTGCGTGCCCGCACCTACGTAGATGGGGAACGCCTGCTTTGTTGCTATATGGTAGCCGTAGATGTCGGAGTTGGTGCCTTTTTCCTGGTCAGGCTCGTTGCGATAGTCTTCCCACACCACCACGTCAGCCGATATAGAGGGGCGTATCTGGCTGCCCTTAGCGTCGCTTATCAAGAACTCCTTGCGCGCCAGCAGGTCGTAGCCGTAGATGTCAGCCGTACCGTCGCCCTTGCGCCAATCGGCCCACACAACGGTGTTGCCGGAGATGGAGGGGTCGTTCTGAGTGTCGGGTGCGTTTGATATGACGAACTCCTGCTTCGTCACGAGGTCGTAGCCGTAGATGTCGGAGTTGAAGCCGTTGGGGTCAGGCTCGTTGCGATAGTCCACCCACACCACCACCTTGCCGTTGGTCACGGGGCGGGTCTGCGCGCTGCGGGCGTTGGAGATGAGGGTCTCCTTGCCCGAAGCCAGGTCGTACATGTAGATGTCGCCCGCCTCCTGGTCGTCCTCGGCGCGGGCGTTGCGGAAGTCCCCCCACACCACAATGTTACCCCATATGCTGGGCCGGTTCTGCAGCCGGGCGGCTTTGGTGAGCAGATAGGGCTTTTTATCATTGAGAGCAGCCCCGTAGATGTCGAAGTTGCCTAGCTGGTTGGTGTCCTCTTTGGTGTCGGTATTGCGCCCGTCGCGCCACACCACGCGGAAGCCATCGGTTGCAGGCTGCCGCTCGTCCCACCCCGCTACTGATATAGAATAGGGCTTTCTAGCGGTGAGGTCCATGCCCAACACGTCGTAGTTGCCCCCCTGCCGCACCACGTAGACCATCGTGTTACCAGCAACTCCTGGAGGGTCGAGGTTGCTGACGCCCTTAGCCAGCACGAAGGGTGCGGACACTTTAGGCTGGGGCACCTGGCTGCTAGGCATAGCTAAGGCGGGTAGTGAGGACAGTAGCAAGGCCGCTACGAGCCATATAACAGCCAGCTTCTGTAAGAAGGATGCAAAAGGGAATATGTGCCTGAAGAGAGCGAACCCACTATCCCAGGTCATTCGGAGCGAAGCGAAGAATCTCGTCCCTCGCGCATCCTCTTGCCCTTGTTCTCTTGCCTCTACTTTACCCCGAACTAATACGCGAGGAACGAGATCCTTCGCTTCGCTCAGAATGACATGGATACTGAGGCGGCTTTCCCCAACATCCTGATGTTGCAACAACCCTGTTGAATTGTGGTGTCGGACATGCATGTTTAGAAATGTCCCCCTGGTATGAGAGTCGCCTTGACGTTATGCCAGATGATAAACGAGTTATAGCAGGTGCAGGCTGGCAGAAGCGCCTGCACCTACTATAACTCGTAAGAATAAACTGCGCTTGAGAGCAGTGTAAAATCTGTGTAAAAGTTTATTCCCCGTAAGGCGTCCAGATGTTCTTGACGTGCGTGGCCTCTCTCAAGAACTCCTGGCCCTCGCCCTGCTCCCTGTCCAGCCAGTCGCGGCTGTGACCGTAATTGACCCAGGTGCGCTTCATGTTGCCCGCCGAAGCGTGCTCTACCGTCTTGCTGCCCTCCGCGCTGCCGAAGTACCACATAGAGTCTACGTCGTCGTGCTCGGCCAGCACCTTTGCGAGCGTGTCGCGGGTGCCCGTGACGATGTTTACCACGCCGGGCGGCACGTCGGAGGTATCAAGCACCTGGTAGAAGTCGGTGGCACTCAGGGGGTGTCGCTCGGAAGGGATAGCGACCACAGCGTTGCCCATCGCAATCGCCGGGGCGACAAGGGACACAAACCCTAGCAGGGGGAACTCATCGGGGCAAGCGATACCCATGACGCCGATAGGCTCAGGCATGGCAAGCGTAACGTTACGCAGGGGCGTGCGATGCACCAGCCCATCATACTTGTCGGCCCAGGCCGCATAGGTAAAGAGCCGTTCGATAGAAGCATCTACTTCGCGGCTGGCTTCCTCTTGAGCGCAGCCCGTCATCTGACGTAGCCGATCTGCAAACTCGGCGGAGCGCGCCGACAGGTTCTCCGCGATGTAATAAAGTATCTGTGCGCGATTGTGCCCCGTGCTGGAAGCCCAGCCGGATGCGGCGTGTGCAGCCTCCACTGCATTCCTGATGTCCTTGCGGTTCCCTTCGCCTACCTCTCCGATGGGCGTGCCATCTGCGCCGTAGACAGCCATGCTGTAGCCGGAGTCGGGCCGCGCCTGCTTGCCGCCAATGAACATCTTGGGGGTGCGGTCAATGCCAGGGGTCAGGGACCAGGGGTCAGGGGTCAGGGCGTCTACGCTGTCAGGATGGTGCCCGTTTCCGGCTGCCTTATCTTGAGAGCCTTTCTTCCTCTTGTTGGAAGATGTTTCCTCCTGCGCGTCCCTGACCCCTGACCCCTGACCCCTGACCCCTGGTTCCTCCCACGCCAGGCGTATGTACTCGTACAGGCCCTCCTTGCCACCTTCACGGCCATAGCCGCTTTCTCGGTAGCCGCCGAAGCCGGATGCCGCGTCGAAGAGGTTGGTGCTGTTGATCCAGACCGTGCCCGCCTTGAGCTTGGAGGCTACGTCAAGGGCCAGGTTGATGTTCTCGCTCCATACCGAGGCGGCGAGGCCGTAGCGCGTGTTGTTGGCGAGAGCCACCGCTTCTGAGGGCGTGCGGAAGGTCATAGAGACGAGCACGGGGCCGAATATCTCCGTCTGGGCGATGGTAGAAGCAGGAGATACCTCGGTAAAGAGGGTCGGCGGGAAGAAGCAGCCTTCGGTGGGGCAGGCCCATGACGGCTGCCAGAGGGTCGCGCCCTCCTTCTCTCCCAGTTCGACCAGCTTTCTAATCTGCTCAAGCTGCACGGGGGCGACTATCGCGCCTATGTCCACCGCCTTGTCCAGCGAGTCGCCCACGCGCAGCCGCTCCATGCGCGCCCGCAACTTCTCGGTCAGGCGGTCGGCTATCCCCTCCTGTGCCAGCAAGCGAGAACCCGCGCAACACACCTGCCCCTGATTGAACCATATGGCGTCCACCACGCCTTCTACTACGCTGTCCAGGTCGGAATCATCGAACACGATGAAGGGGGACTTGCCGCCCAATTCCAGGGAGATGCGCTTGCCGCTGCCCGCGGTGACCTGGCGTATGTGCCGCCCTACGTCGGTGGAGCCGGTGAAGGCGATCTTGGCTACGTCGGGGTGGGTCAGCATGGCGTCGCCCACCTCGCCCGCGCTGCCTGTGATGATGTTGACCACGCCCGGCGGCAGGCCAACCTCCTTGCAGATGTCCGCGAAGGCGAGGGCCGTAATGGGCGTGTAGCTGGCGGGCTTGAGCACGACGGTATTGCCCATAGCGAGCGCGGGGGCGATCTTCCAGGAGAGCATCAGGAGAGGGAAGTTCCAGGGGATAATCTGCCCGACCACGCCCACAGGCACCATGCCGGGCAATTCCGCCTCCATAAGCTGCGCCCAGCCCGCGTGGTAGTAGAAATGGCGGGCCACCAGGGGGATGTCTATGTCGCGGGTCTCGCGTATCGTCTTGCCGTTGTCTAGGCTTTCGAGCACCGCGAGGAGGCGTGAGTGCTTCTGGATGTGGCGGGCGATGGCGTAGAGGTAGCGGGCGCGGACGTGGCCGGGCGTTTTGCTCCAACCGTCGAAGGCACGGCTGGCGGCAGCGACGGCGTCGTTTACGTCGCCTGCGGTGGCTTTGGCTATCTTCGCCAGGGGCTTGCCGTTGGCGGGGTTCGCCGAGTCGAAGTATTGGCCGCCGGAAGGCTTGCGCCACTCGCCGTCTATGAAGAGGCCGAACGGCTCGTGCCTCTTTATCCAGTCGAGGCCGGGGCCTGCCGCTTCGGGCGCGGGGCCGTATTCAAGCGTCTCGAAGATGTCGGTTATGGTCGCCATGCGTGCCTCCAAGAAAACTATTCCGCCAAAACAGAGTACCTTCATCGCACCTGATCGTAGATAGCATCTGCCTCGGCATAGCCTCTGAACAATTGCTCTGCCGCTAGACGCGACCAAGCTACTTCCGCGTCACTATCTGCCGGTTCATTGACAAAGATTATGACGCGAACCTCTTGATTGTCCGGCAAGAGATGTATTAGCTCGTCGGGTAGCTCGAGTTTCCCTCCTGGCGCTATTGTCGTGCGAAATTCGTATGCTTTCACAGGGAAGAGGGTCCCAATCGCCTCAGCAATTCTATCTGGCCGATGTGCGACGCCTCGTGGCTGATGATGTGCCAGATTATCCAGTCTATAGTGTAGACTTCCTTCCTCTCTTGCCCTTCGGGCAGGATAGCCTCGCCCACCAGGCGCGGCAAGTCGGCGTCCGTGAAGCCTTTCAGCAACCTCAGCGTCTCCTCGCGTGTCGCGTCCAATTTAGCCAGGTACCACTCGACGGGCCTGTCTGTAACCTGGGGCACACCGGCGCGTATCGGCATTGCCTCGAACCACTCCCCGGGGTACTCGTCATCCGGCGTGCCGAATATGTCTTCGTGCATCCACGACCACTCGACGGCATCCAGGTGCAACATCTGGGTGGCTATCGACTCCGTCTGCTCGTCAGGGTGCCAGTCAAGCTGTTCCACGCTCAGACCCTGGACCTGGCGCTTGAGGTTGTGGCGCAACTCATCTAGCTGAGCGACGTAGCGCCCTACCTGCGGGGAATATCCCTCCACGGGGTCGCAGGTTACAACTCTTGGGTTGGTAGTGGTGGGTTCAGACATCTAATGTTCTTTCTCCCTAACTCTCAAATATACCAGTCTGAGCCTCTCAAAGGCTCTACGGAGTCAGCGATGTAATAAACATACATATCTTCTATATTGACGCCATTCAAGTAGATACCAGGTAATCTCTTGTTGGACAGACCCAGATGCCTGTTAGCGCCTGCCAAAGTTCTAACAAGTGTCTCACCTGAGCCGAGTACGGTGATACTCCACAAATCAAGGTCGGGTGCCATACTGGCTGCTTTGGACAGTATTTCCCGGATCGTTGCGTAGGTTTTCTTGGGACCTTCGTTGTCAACTTGAGGCGATGCTATCATTAGCCTCCACTTATTAGCCTCCGACGTATAGAGCCAAAATATAGCGGCCAGGTCAAAACGTGCACTCACCAATATCCTCTCAAGTGCCTCGCCCGCCTCAATCATTTCCTTCGTAAGTGGTTCTTTTACCAGTATTTCTTCAGCCATGATAGCACTCCATTTTCCTTATCAGCAATAGCCGTGTGAATATCTAAAGCCTTATGCTTCACGACTGACGTTCAATATCTACTCTCCTCATTCCAGTCCTTCACAACCTTCCAATTGTCCTCGAACTGGCTGTTCGATTGAGCATGGGCACGCAAATCATTCTCTAATCCCGAATTCTTTACTAAAATCTCAAGATTATGCGTAAAGACTTTATTAGCCAGGTCTTTATCGGGAAAATCGAAGCGCCGTGTCTTCTTGGCTATGCAAGCTTTTAGAGCGCATTCAACCGCATAGCCTGCCAAATAATATGCCCCGGCATAGAAACCATTATCGAGTAGTACCTTCGCTTCTGTAATTCTCAATTCTGCCAATTGCTGCAAGTCGGCGCGATTCATCGTCGCTCCTAAGGCATAGGGTGCCTGTAAGCCGCCGAGTAGCGCCCCGTCAGGTAGAACTCCAACTGGCGCTCGATGTCCGTAAGGAGGTTGCTTGCGCCTATGCGAAAGAGGCTGGGCTTCATCCAATCTGTCCCCAGCTCCTCTTTCATCAGGATTAGCCAGTCGAGAGATTGCTTGGCGGTGCGGATGCCGCCCGCGGGCTTGAAGCCCACCCTGTAGCCCGTCCTGTCCAGGTACTCGCGTATCGAGCGCACCATCACCGTGCTGACCGGCAAGGTGGCGTTGGTTGGCTCTTTGCCGGTGGAGGTCTTGATGAAGTCGGCCCCCGCCATCATGCAGACGATGCTTGCCTGGTAGACGTTTCTGAGGGTCGCAAGCTCTCCCGTGGCGATGATAGCCTTCATATGAGCATCGCCGCAGGCCACGCGGAACGCCTTCACCTCGTCATACAGGGCCTGCCAGTTACCGGTGAGCACGTAAGCGCGCGATATGACTATGTCTATCTCCTTCGCGCCAGCCGCTACCGAGGCATGTATCTCGTGTATCTTCTCTTCAAAGGGGCTTTGTCCTGCCGGGAAGCCGGTGGAGACCGCCGCTACCGGGATGCTCGTGCCTTGCAGGGCCTCTACAGCCACCGAAACGAGGTTGTGATAGACGCAGACCGCGCCTACTGTGATGCCCAGGCGCTGCACGCCCAGCCCCTCAAGGAGGTCGTCGCGCAAGGGGCGGCGGGCCTTCGCGCAGAGGCGGCGCACGTTGCCGGGGGTGTCGTCACCCGCCAGGGTAGTGAGGTCCATGCAGGTGACGGCGCGCAGAAGCCAGGCGGCCTGCCACTCTTTCTTGACGGTGCGGCGAGTGGGGATCGTGGCGGCGCGGCGCTCCACGGCGCTCCTGTTGATGCGCGTGCTGTACACCCAATCGAGGTCGAGGGGCGTGCCGGGGTTGCGCTCGGCGTGCTCTACGTGTTGTGCGGCTGCCGGTTCGTGCTGCTCGTCTGCGACGCCCACAGCGCCGTTCTGCTTGATGTTAGCGCCGTTGCCGCGCGTCTTGCTGAGTGTAGAGGCCATTGCTTTCCTCCGAATAGCGAGTGCTGAGTACCGAATTTGGTGATTATGCTTACTCTGTTCCTTAAGCATATCATCTGTCAACAAGAGGTGAATGTCAAGGTTAGAGCGTAAAGTTGGTTGACGATCCTCGCCAGGGCGCGATAAATCACGTCCCTACGCATGAATGGGTGCGAAGAAAAACTATGATAACGCCACGTAGCAAGAGGGCCGCCCTTTCTTATCGGGCAGCCCTCTTATTGCTTGCAGCTATCATAGCCGGTGTTGTCGGCGTTTCACATTATTATTTCGTAGCGGCCTCTAGCTGAGGCGTGAGGGCATGCCCCCTACCGACCGTAGCTTGCGGGTCTGGCGCTTCTTCGACGGCGTTGGTACGCTTCTCTACGTTCCACACCAGCAAACCACCCACTATGCTTATGACGATTTGCACTCCCGCCAGCATGAAGAACGGGTAAGTCGAGTCTATACTGTACAGGAACGTCACAACCATCGCGCTCCCGAAACCCGCCAGCGTGCGCGTGGTGCTGATTATACCCTGCAAGCGGCCCCTGGCGTTATCGGGCGACAGGTTTGCTACGTAGGCGCTCAGGGCGGGGATCATGATGGCGATGAAAGCGCCTTCCAGCAGACCTATGGCGGCGATTACGAACAGGTTCTCGGTAACGCCATATGTGAAGTAGACGAAGCTTATCATCGCGCCTGGTATGGCGATCAACGGCGCAAGCCTGTACTTGTCGGCCATCTTCCCTGTGGAGGGCATCAACAGCATCAAAGGCAGGGAGAATGTTATAAACGTAAGCCCTATAAAGGAGTTGGAAGCGTGCAGATCATTCAGCCAGAGCGTCCATATGGAGATGAAAAGGCCATCGCCAAACCCGCTGGCTATCGTCAGCACTAACGCGCCTATGAGAGCGGGTACGAAAAGCCTCTGGGGCACCTGCCTGCGAACTTTCTGCCCGGCATCAGACGTCGGCTCCTCGATACCGGCAGCAGGCTTCTCCCCTGGCTTGATATTGCGCATCTTGACAGCAAGGAAGAATGCCGTCGCTAATATAGTCACGCCCCCGAAGATAAAGGGGGATGCATAGCCGAGCGCGTCAACCATGAAACCGCCAACGGCAGGTCCAAGCATGAAGCCTGCGCTGAAAGCTGAGCCGAGCCAGCCGAATGCCACCCCACGCTCCTTAGCGGGTACCGTATCAATAACGTAGGCGTTGGCTGCCGGGGCGATGGCCCCACTCGCCGCGCCCTCTATGAAGCGCAGCACGATGAAGTACCAGGGGTTGTCCCACGCCAGAAAGAGGAAGGAGATCACGCCCGCGATAGCTATGCCCGCCACCAGCAGAGGCTTACGGCCCCACTTATCTGACGCCCACCCACCGGGGAGTTGGAATGCAAATTGCCCCAGCAGAAATCCCGACGCCATGAGGCCAAGCTCGAACGGAAGCGCGCCGTGATCGCGTGCATATATCATTCGTATAGGCACAATCGCGCCCACGCCGATGAGCATTATAAAAATACCCATAGAGATAAGTCCCAGATCGGGGTATCGCATAAGGGGGGTGTTGCGTATCCAGGCCATCAAACGGGACCATAAACTGTTCGACTGTGATTTGTTGCTATTCATAATATCCACCTGAGTCATTATGTTATGAGACTGCCCAATACCAGCCTCTTCCGATTCATTAGCTATCTAATTCGTCCTATGTAATTGACGAAGGCGGGAGCCGGTTTTTAGTAATTTTCTGTCACGTAACTATACCAGATTCGAGCGTGTGGAAGTACGGCCATTGGTCTTATTCTGATGTTTATCAAAGTAGTTCTTAAGTCTGATATGAGAAATCAGAAGTCAGAAGTCAGCCTTTTATCCGCTTTGCTGCTGATTTCTGACTTCTGATTTCTGATCTCTCGCCTCTGCCTGCTTCTCCGGGTGGGTGGCGAAGTAGTCGCACCACTGGCGGACGACGCACTTTGCGCACTTGGGGTCGCGCCACACGCATATGCGCTGGCCGTGCAGGAGCATATTGCGATGGAAGGCCAGCACATCATGCTCGTTGGCGGGGTCGGGAAGGAGGGATTGCACGAGGGGATGGGCGGCATTGGCATCCACCTTCGGCCCGATCAGGCCCAGGCGTATGCTGACGCGGTGCAGGTGAGTATCAACGGGCAAGATGGGGCGATGGCAGGCGAATAACAGCACGCAGGCAGACGTCTTCGGCCCCACACCTCCCAGGCTTTGCAGCCAGGCGTCCGCATCCGCGAGAGGCATGTTGTAGAGGAAGGTGAGGTCCAGGCTGCCGTGCTCGTCAACTATGCGCTGCAGCACGGCCTTGATGCGTGGCGCTTTCTGCTCAGGCCAGGTGGTGCCCTGGATAGCCTCCTCTATCTCTGCAACGGGAGCGTCGCACACGGCCTCCCAGGTTGGAAAGCGGCGGCGAAGTTCGTTGAACGCGGCCCAGGTCTGCGGGTCTGCCGTGCGGTGCGACAGCATTATCTCGATGAGGGTGCCGAGGGGGTCGAGGATGGGCCAGTCAGGCTCGCCATACTCCTGCCGCAGCAACGCCAGCACCGCCCGCGCCTTCGCCCGCAGAGGGTCCGTGGTGGCTTCAGCCTGCGCCTGCGCGACCTGTGCCTCTAGCTCAGGTGGGTCGGGGTAGGGGTGAGGCGCGGGCCACTTCTCGCGTGCTTTAGTGTCTATCTGGGGCATGGGCATCCTCCTGTAAGCGTACAGAGTAAGGGACGGCAACATGCATGCCATCGCATGAGATCTGTATGTGGTAAATAAAAAGTGGCAGTCCGGCGTTCCATGCCGGACTGCCACTTTTTATTGTTAGTCTTATCGTCTTCCTCCACCGCTTCCGAATTAGTAGCGCGCTACCACTGTTGGCTTGTTTGAAGATGCCGCCGCTACCGCCCCCCAGATTATGCAGATAGGCCACGTTATGCAGAGAGGCCATACCATTAAGTCAGTCAGAGCTAGAGCGACGAATGTCAGGACCGCGTTGACGATAAGCATGATAATAGCGCCAACCACCGTAGAATAAAACATGCCAAGCGGCCCGAAGAAGAAAGTGAGAAGAATAGCGACGGCCACACTCTTCTGTTGAGCGACCATGACTACAGGTGCAGCCATCGGCATAGGGGCCGGTGCGCTGTTGACCGTGACGTTCATGTGCGTCTGCTGCGGATAAGGGTAGGGGTACGGGGCAGGCTGCGGGTATCCGCCTTGCGCCGCCTGCTGAGGTTGGTAGGGCTGCTGGTACTGCTGGGGATGTTGTTGGGGTTGCGGGTATTGTTGGGGATACTGCTGCTGTTGTGGGTAAGGCTGCATGTGCGTAGTGGGCTGCCCGCCCTGCTGGTATGGCTGCATGACCCGCGCTCTATCAATCGGCTGCCTGCACCACATACACACCGTAGCGTCGAATGGGTTTCCACCCCGGCAGTTGGGGCACAGCAATTGTGAAGGTGGGTTGGGCGGTACAGAGTTCGGGCCGTAGTAGCTCATAATGTTCTCCCGCGTTGCGCTAAATATGCCGCCGAGCAATAGCGAACGTTACTCCCGCAAATCTAGACGGCACGAGACGAGCAGCTAATAGGCTCGCAGCGACTTTACATAGCAGATTATAGCAGAGGAAGACACACAGCGCAATACTAACAGCGCAATACTATTCGTTACTGTTCACGGCAGGGTCTCGCACGCTATACCATCGTGGTCCCCATCCAGGCGGTGCGGGTCGCTATCAGGCCCACCCGCCGCGAGGAAGAAGCGTTGCGCTTCCTCTTGTGTGGCGAAGTCGGGGCAGTCGCGGTCGGGGCCGTTGGGGTCGTAAGGCAAGTCGCTGGGCGGGGGATTGGTAGCGGTGGTGGGCAGAGAGGGTGGAGAGGTCGGCTGGATGGGGGTGGGCACGGGCAGACTGGTAGGAGTGGGAAGCAGCACGCCGAAGCCACCGCACGCGCCCCACAACCCGCGCTTACCCTCCTTTGCTTCGCGCTCGGCTGCGAGGAACTGCCCCTGGTACTTTACGTCGGGCGGGTACGTGCTGACCTGCGCGAAGCCCTCCTTGACAATCTCTTCATTCAGCATGCGCCTGCCGTCCGGGTGTTCCAACCAGACGTAACGCAGGAGCCTGCCGTACCTATCCGTCTCCGACACGTCCTTTTCGAGGAGCGCGCGGCCATCAGAACGTCCCACTAACTCTTCTACCTTCGCGGTGGCTTCAGCGCCGAAGCAAATGGGAGGGCCGTTCGTTTCGGGCGCATCTACTCCGATGAGCCTGACCCGCTCGACCTTACCATCCAGCATAACATCCAGCGTGTCGCCATCAATGACACCCTCAACACTCGCTTCTGCAAGGGCAATGGGCGTGGCAGTAGAAGTATTAGAGGGAGGCGCTATGGTAGACGTGTTAGCAGGTGTTGGGGAAAAGGGTAAGGTGGTTTGGGTCGGTGGCGGAAGCTGTGCCGGTGGCTCGGTTGGCGCGATGCGAGTTCTTGTTGGGCTGAGTTGTATAGTGGGTGTGGCCGGCGGCGGTGAAAGCTGGAAAATATCAGCGGAGGCATCACCGGCTATTTTCGTTGGCGAGATAAGCGCAACGGTAGGAGATGGAGTAGGCGGGGTATTTACGCGGTTGATTAAGGCGCTCCCCAGCGCTCCCACAAGCCCCACGCCCAGCGCCACAACAACCAGCGCAATCCAGGCGGTTCTTGAGCGTGCGCGTACCGGCGGTGAAGGTGGGGGTGCTTGCACTCTGGCTCACCAACCTGATGATTAGGTGTAATATCTTCCTGTTCTTACTCCAACTCGACTACCGGCAGGCCGTGTGCGCCGAGAATGGTAGAGATTTCACTGCCATGATGGATGTCATGTTCAAGCACACCCCAGATGATCGACTGGAGCGAAACTGCGGGTCTCACTTCTCCAGTCAGACGCGTCGTATCTAACCACATCTGGGCGTATGGCTGAAGCGCAGGCCCGACCAGCGCCGCGTGACGCTCACGTTCCGCCTGGCCCAGGGGCGGGAAGACCTGCTCAAGATCAGCAGGGGTCATGCGGGCAAGTGTATTCTCGATCATCTGCCAGGTCTTCTCAAGCTCTTCAACCAGTTCTGCCGCCGAGTGTAATGGGTCCACGTCCGCCTCGCAGACCCCCAAAGCCCATAATTCGAGGGAGGTCAGATCGTCGCTCCCCTCGCCCATCCGTGCGTGGAACCACCAGGCGCGATTTGCGACAATATGCGTCACATACATGCCAATCGACCAGGTTTGTGGCGTGAGGCGCAAGGCGAGCTGCTCTTGTGTAAGGGGCGCTATGGCCGCGACAAGACGCTGATTGTAGATACCCCAACCTGCATAGAAGGGGAGGAGTGAAAGCTGATGCAGGGTATGTTGCTTCATTCCATCACTTTGCCGGGTCACGTTGTTAATCTTCATTATCCGCCGGGCGCTGCCAGCAGCCCGCGTCACGTTATACGCAATACGAGCTACGCAACACGCATCACATCCCCGCCCCTCTCCTTGCGATGCGTAATAGCAAGCCCGCGAAGGTCTTATTCACCACCTCGAACATCTGCTCCTCGAACGACATCTCCGGTATCCACTGAACGACGGGGCACTCATTCTCCTCGTTCATCCGGGATGTAGCAAGGCAAAGAAGGTCACCCTCGCCCGTATCCTCGACAACCACCAGGTCGCCGGGGAAGAAGTCGTCCGACTCGCGCAATGCCTGGGTAGCATAAACCACGCTGGGCAGGCCGGTATCGGGCACGCCGAGGCCGTACACCGACCTGCTGCCAAAGCTGCCCGCGCCGTACCTCTGGAGGAACTCGCGGTATGACTGCGGGAAAGTCACCTCAAGCTGCCCCTCCGCGACCCATACCTCCTCAAAAGGCACAGGCCCCACGA
The DNA here is from genome assembly GCA_036399775.1 of Chloroflexia bacterium. Taxonomy (GTDB): domain Bacteria; phylum Chloroflexota; class Chloroflexia; order QHBQ01; family JADMIH01; genus JADMIH01. Next base: position 145,820 of record DASWMJ010000093.1, read on the forward strand.
AATCGGCCAGCTCAGGATTGGCGTCTATGATTTCGGCGGCTTTCTCAATGCTAGACATACATTCTCCATTTTAGATTTTCGATTTTGGATTTTAGATTGGGTTCGTCTGGAAAGCGTACAAAGTTGGGGTCTTGGGCATAATCTAAAATCCAAAATCGAAAATCTAAAATCTCTAGACTTCAACCACCACCGGCAGCACCATCGGGCGGCGCTTGGTCTGGTCGTAGAGGTACTGGCTGACGGCGTCTCTGACCTTCTTATTGAGGTAGTTCCAATCAGGCGGGGTGTTGCCGGTGCGGTTATGGGTGGCGAGGGCGGTGCGAACGCGCTCCTTCGTGTCGTCCAGCAATTCGCCCGCCTCCGCAGCATACACAAAGCCCCTGGTTACTATGTCGGGACCCGCTATCAACTGTCCCGTCTGCTTGTCAACCGTGACGACCACCAGCAACACCCCATCACGCGCAAGCAATTGCCTGTCGCGTATGACAACCTGCCCGATGTCGCCCACGCTCAAACCATCTACGAAGACGTTGCCTGCCGACACCCTGCCCGCTATGTAGGCTTCCTCCTGGTTCAACTCTACAACCGAGCCGTTGTCTACCAGGAAGATATTCTCCTTCGGCACGCCCTGTGACTGGGCGACCTTCGAGTACGTCATGAGGTGGCGGCGCTCGCCGTGTATGGGAGTGACGTACTTGGGGCGAAGCAGGTTGAGCATCAGCTTGTGCTCTTCCTGGCTGGCGTGGCCCGACACGTGTACCTGCGCCATAGAACTGTAGATCACTTCCGCGCCCTGCGAGAAGAGGTTGTTGATGACGCGGCCCACGCTCGTCTCGTTGCCTGGGATGGGAGTGGCCGACAGGATATAGGTATCGCCCGGCTTGACATGCCAGTGGCGGCTGTCGTCGTTGGCTATGCGCGTCAGGGCCGAGGTCGGCTCGCCCTGCGCGCCCGTGCATATCACCACCACTTCGTTATCGTACAGCTTGCCGGTCTCTCGCACCTCTACGATCACGCCGTCCGGTATATCGAGGTAGCCAAGCTCCGCCGCTACCTTGACGTTGTTTTCGAGGCTGCGGCCCAACAGAGCGACCTTGCGGTTGTACTTGTAGGCGATGTCAATTATCTGCTGCACGCGCGAGATGAGCGAGCCGAAGGTAGCGATGATGATGCGGCCTTGTGCGTGGGCGATGATGGGGTCGAGCGTCTTACCTACCGCCTGCTCTGATGGCGTGTAGCCGGGGGTCTCTACGTGTACGCAGTCGGTGAAGAGGCCCAGCACCCCCTCCCGCCCCAGCCGCGCCAGAGCCTCGTAGTCGGTCAGGATGCCGTCTACGGGAGTGGGGTCCAACTTGAAGTCGCCCGTATGCACGATAGTGCCGAGGGGCGTATGCACCGCCAGGAGGCAGGCGTCGGGGATGGAGTGGCATACGTGGACGAACTCCACACGCAGAGCGCCTAGCTCTACCACGTCGCCGGCGTGGACGGTTCGCAGATCGGCTTCTTCCAGCAGACCGCGCTCGCGCAGCTTGTTGGAGATGAGGCCCAGCGACAGGGGCGTGGCGTATATGGGCGCTTTCACCTGCGGCAGCAGCCAGGGGATGCCGCCTATGTGGTCTTCGTGGGCGTGGGTGATGCAGATGCCGCGTATGCGGTCCTGCTTGCCTTCCAGGTAGCTTATGTCTGGGAGGACGAGGTCCACTCCGAACATCTCTTCTTCAGGGAAGCCCATGCCCAGGTCTATGATTACTATGTCGTCGCCATATTCGACGACGGCCATGTTCTTACCCACCTCACCGAGGCCACCTATCGGTATGAAACGTATGTGGTTGGTGGTGGGTTGGGGGTCTATATACTGTTGTTGTGCTTGCATTTTGTTATATCAACTCTTTCCTTCTAATCGCGAGGCTATTTCGCCGGTTAGCGTGCTGTGGTTTTCCAGCCCACCGAAGATAGGGATGTGAGCGCCATGCGCCTGTCTGTGCAAGAAGCGCACCAGGGGGTTGGCTATCTGCCCCGTGCGGTCCTGCCTGACTTCCAGCAAGCGCGTTTCCGGCTCGTCCTCGTTTTCTTTGTCAATGTCGCTGTCCGCCTCAACATCGCGGACTCTCTCACTAGCTTTATCCTCACCCTCATCGCCCAGGAAGAAGCGGGCAACCCTGCCCCGGCTGCTCTTGCTTTTGAAGCCTGAAACCTCTTCCCACGAGTATGTGAGGTCAATACCCGCGAGCGTGCGGTAGCGTATGCCTCGAACGCTCGTGGTCACGCGGCTGTACGCTTCCTCAAGGAGCGCCCAGCCCACCATTGGGGCCACCAGCAGGATGCCAAGCATCAATGCCCCTGACACCCATTCAACGCCCGCCACGCCGTCTTCCAGTATGGTCACAAACGTCCAGAGAGCAAAGGCCCAGATGCTCACCGCGCCCACGAAGAGCACAAGCGCCTGCCGCCTGCCTGCCCTGGACATGGGGTAGGTTGAATCTTCCGTATTTTCGGCTGGGGCTAGTGTCGCTATGGCCGGTGTGAGGTCCTGTACTTCGGAGTTTGCCATCTATATTGTCAAGGGCTATCTTGCCCATGCGACTGAAGTCGCGGGCAACGTTTACAAAGTCGCCCTACGGCGACTACTCTATCCAGCATAGTCCGCGCAGGCGGACTTCGTTTGCGTTGCCCGCGACTTCAGTCGCCGGGCAATATTTACAGGTCGAAGAACGATAGCTGTTTGTATTCCTCTTTCGTCGCCCTGGGCTTCCTGGCTCGTGTGGGCGCTTTCGCTTTCTCCATAACCGGAACTGCCTCAGGCGCGGCTTGCTCAACTGCCGGTTGCTCAGGCTCAGGCGCAAGGCTATAAACCGCCGGCGCCTCCGCTACTACCGCTACCTGCGCCTGATCTTTCAGCTCTATCACTGGCTCGGCAGCGGCTTCGAGCACGACAGCCGTTTCTTCCCTGTGTATGACGCTTTCGCGGGCCGATTCGGCTTGCGCGACCTGCTCCCGCACGACTTCTTTGGGAGGCGAGGCCATTAGCTGGGCTTGTTCCAGGTATATAGGCAGCTTGCGGAAATCGGCGCGTATGATGTCGGCGAGGCTCGCCTGGTGCAGACCAGCTGCCGGGTGGTACATCGCCACGCACAGGCGGCCATCCACCACGCTTGCTGTGCCATGTATCTGGCTGATGCGCTCTCCGGGGAAGAAGCCCGCCATCGAATGGCGACCCAGTGTCACTATCACGCGCGGGTTGATAAGGGCTATCTGTCGTTCAAGGTAGGGGGCGCAGGCAGCTTTCTCGTCCGGCTCAGGGTCCCGGTTGTTCGGGGGGCGGCATTTGACTACGTTGGCTATGTACACGCTCTCGCGAGAGAGGCCCGCGATTTGGAGCAATTCGTTGAGGAATTGTCCCGCCGCCCCGACAAACGGGCGGCCCTGCTTGTCTTCGTGGTACCCAGGCCCCTCGCCTATGAACATCACCTCGGCCCCGATATTTCCCTCGCCCGGCACGGCATTGGTGCGCGTCTTCGCCAACCGGCACAACTGGCAGGTCTTTACCTGTGCCTCCAGTTCCTTCATGCCAGATGCCACTGACGCTGCCCCTCTACCACCCTCTGCCATGCTCACATACTCGCCCCATCAGGCTCACTTATACACATCCATCCTATTTCTCTATGTAGATTATACGTTATGAAAGAAGTTAGTCGCAACTTGAGAGGCGGTAGCGAGTTAGTTCAATAGCTGTTGGGCTATTATTCTTAGTGGGCCAATATATCCTCAATTGTGCGGCGTAGGTTTGGTAAAGCTCATAGTCCCTCAGCATAGATTACATCCTGCATTACGTGGGGTATCAGGCGGGGTTTAATGTCCTTCTCAGGAACCAAGTCCACTTTGCAACCGAACAAATCTTCAAGGAAGAACAGGACAGACATATAATCATCGAAGGTGAGACGTTCCAGGACGACCAAGAAATCCATGTCACTTTCCGGCCCTGCTTCGCCTCTACTGTACGAACCAAAAAGCCCAATCTTCTGAACGCCGAACTCCCGCAGCCGGGCACGATGTTGCATCAGCATGTCGAGGATTTGCTGTGCCGTTCTTTGCTGTGATTGCTCGGTTATCTGCTCCATTTATCACCCCTTCTCTACGCAGATTATATGTTATGTAGGAATGGGGTAGCAAGCAAGTCATATGCTTTCCTGTACTTGTGGTCTGGTGTGCCATTGCAGAACCATGACAGATAGGAGTACCAGTGCTCCTCCAACAATTTGCTCCGGCGTAATTCGTTCCTGCAAAATCAGGGGCGCAAGAAAGACGGTAACGGCAGGCTCGAAGGTGCTGGCGATGGCGGCGCGCGAAGGTCCGACCAGCTTCAGGCCAGCAAAGAAGGTCACGATCGCTATTACCGTGCATATAACAGCAATGGCTGTTGCCAGCAGCCAAACCTCCCAGCCTATGTCCAGCCGTAATTCGCCCGACAGCGTGCCCCACACGGTATACACTACCGCTGCCGAAGAGATAATAATCGTGCTGGTGAAGATGGGCGGCACTCCTGCGGCAAAGCGCGTGCCCGCGATAATATAAACTGAATAGATTACAGCCGCCGCAATACCCCACGCAGCGCCCACCGGATCAATGACGCCCAAAGATGAGCCGCCGAAGCCGAGCAGTGGGCCCAGCATGCCCAACACCATCAGCGCGCCCAGGGTGGCGAGTGCCAGGGCAGCGAGCTTTCGCGGGGTGAGCGCTTCTCGATAAAAGAGCCATGCCATAAGGGTAACCAGCATCGGATAGGTATAAAGCAGAAGCCCCGTCGTTGATGCAGAAATTATGCCGATGGCAGTAAAATAAGAGAAAGATTGCCCTACGTAACCAAGAGCGCCCATCGCCACAAGTGGGATGAGCATGGCCGGGCGAAGGAGCACAGGCTCGGCCCTTCCTGTGCGCCGCTGCCAGGCCCAGAGCAGCCACATGCAGACGGCAGCCAGGCAGAAGCGTATGGCAAGCAAGGTCTTAACCTCACTGGCTTGAGCAAAGTCCATCTGCTCATATGCTAACTTAGCCAGGATCGGCATGGCCCCAAACGAGACCGCAGACAGTACGACGAGTGCGATCCCCGCGTTACTGTTTGCTGTCGCAGGATAACGCATCAGGACTTTGCTCCCGTTTTCCTCGATTGCATCATTAGGCTTCATCAGGACAAGATTAGAGGCCCAAACACCATCGCGCAGGGCCTCTATCACGATACTACCAGCCGACTGTTGTGTCTACGATTTGGCCTTTATCACAAGGGCAGGTAAATTACCTGACCCTCCAACTCCCCAGGCAGACTCGCTCCTAGCACTATAAGCAGGTCCTCAACAATCTGTCCAATTGGGGCTGAAAGCCGGATTGCTATCACTCCAGGCATGGGATTACCTTGCTCAGCACGCTTATAAGCGAAGTTCGGCATTGTGCTTACATCGTATGTGATTACCACGTATCCCTGATCCGCCGCCCACTGAAGCAGCTCCGGGTCGCTCCAGCCAAGTAACCCCGCGTCTCGCGCTGAGACAACGTCAAGATCGGGCGTCCTGCGTAGCAGTCCGCGAATCAACTGTGGTTCTATGTTCTCATCGGCGAGTAGCTTCAAGACTTGTTTTGGAGCCTTGCCAGCAGTTTCTCCCGCAGCCCATCCTGGGGCCCTTGACGTGCTTCTATTTTGGCCCGTATGTCGGCTGCATATTGCTCACGCTCGCGCAAGTATTCATGCACCTCATCTTGATGATGCAGGTAGTAGCCGAGCACGGAGTAGACATCTCCCACGTCCAGCGTATCGAACCGTGCCGCAATCTCCTCGGCTGTCAAGCCCTCGTAATACGATTGAACAACAAGCTCAAGTGTTATACGAGATTTGCCTATTCGGATAGCGCCCTCAGGGTCTATGCGTAACGGCACTGGATCGCTCTTTATTGCAAGTACCATGCTACATTTCTCCTATGCTTTGCACTAGAAAGAGAGGCTCAAACGCAGTGCGCCGAGCCTCTACCAACATACCACTATATAACTGTCTCGTCTAGTCTTACGCCTTCGCCTTAGCCAGCAGTTCGGTGGCGACGGACTGGGGCACTTCCTGATAGTGGTCGAACTCGAAGGATGAGGATGCACGGCCCTGCGTCATCGAGCGGAGGTCGGTGGTGTAGCCAAAGAGGTTAGCCAGGGGGACGTAGCCCCGCACAATCACTCCGCCCGACTTCGACTCGGTACTCTCGACGTGGCCCCGGCGGCTGTTGAGGTCGCCTATCACGTCGCCCATGAACTGCTCAGGCGTGACGATCTCCATTCGCATTATCGGCTCAAGGATCGAGGTGCCCGCCTTCTCCATCGCCTCTTGCAGAGCCAGCGAACCGGCGATCTCGAAGGCCATTTCGCTGGAGTCTACTTCGTGGTACGAGCCGTCCACGAGAGTTGCGCGGAGGTCCACCAGGGGATAGCCCGCGCGGCCACCCGACTCCATCTTCTTCTGGATGCCCTTGCCTACCGGAGCGATGTACTCCTTCGGAACAGATCCACCCACGATCTTGTTGACGAACTCGTATCCGCCGCCGCGATCCAGGGGTTCAAACTCCACAACCGCATCACCGAACATACCGCGTCCACCTGTCTGCCGCTTGAAGAGGCCGCGCGCCCTGACGGGACGCTTGAAGGTCTCCTTGTAGGCAACCTGTGGGCGGCCACGATTGGCGACGACCTTGTACTCGCGGAACATGCGATCGAGGATAACTTCCAGGTGAAGCTCGCCCATGCCTGAGATGATTACCTGGCCCGAATCTGGGTCAGTCCTCACCTTGAAAGTGGGGTCTTCCTCGGACAGGCGGACGAGCGCGTTGTCCATCTTGTCCTGGTCAATCTTGGTCTTAGGCTCTACCGCCACCGATATGACCGGCTCAGGGAACTTAATGCTCTCAAGGATAATAGGGCTGGTGGGGTCGCACAGCGTATCGGCGGTGAAGGTCTCTTTCAGGCCTACGATAGCGGCGATGTCACCCGCGTACACTTCCTGGATGTCCTCGCGGTGATTGGCGTGCATCTGGATCAGGCGGCCAATGCGCTCCTTCTTGTTCTTGGTGCTGTTGAGCACGTAAGAGCCGGAGTTTATCTTGCCTGAGTAGACGCGGAAGTAAGCCAGGCGGCCCACGAAGGGGTCGGCCACGATCTTGAAGACGAGCGCGGCGAACGGCTCGTTCTCGTCGGTGGGACGCTCGACAGGCTCTTCCTCGCCCGGCACCAGGCCTTTGACGGCAGGCACGTTGAGAGGGGAAGGCAGGTAGTCAATCACGGCGTCAAGCAGAAGCTGCACGCCCTTGTTCTTGAGGGCGGAGCCACACAGCACGGGCACCAGGCGCGAATCGAGAGTGGCCCGTCGCAGGGCTTCCTTCAACTCGGCGGGAGTGATCTCCTCACCTTCCAGGTAGCGCAGGGTAAGCTCGTCGTCGCTCTCGACTATAAGCTCGATCATCTTCTCGCGCTGGGTGGCGGCCTCGTCTGCCATATCTGCGGGGATGTCGGACGACTCCATCGTGGTGCCGAGGTCATCGGTGTAGATGTGAGCGCGGTTCTCTATCAAGTCTATCAGGCCCTTGAAGCCAGACTCCAGGCCGATAGGTATCTGTATAGGCACGGGGTTGGCGTTCAGGCGGTCCTTGATCATGTCAATGGTGCGCCAGAAGTTCGCGCCCGTGCGGTCCATTTTGTTGACGAAGCAGATGCGGGGCACGTTGTAGCGGTCGGCCTGACGCCAAACCGTCTCCGACTGCGGCTCTACGCCTGCAACCGCGTCGAATACGACCACGCCGCCGTCGAGCACGCGCAAGGAACGCTCTACCTCAACCGTGAAGTCTACGTGGCCGGGAGTATCAATGATATTTATGCGGTGGTCGTTCCACTCTGCGGTGGTGGCGGCTGCGGTGATGGTGATACCACGCTCTCGCTCCTGCTCCATCCAGTCCATCGTGGCGGAACCCTCATGCACTTCACCCATCTTATAGATGCGGCCTGTATAGTACAGGATGCGCTCGGTAGTGGTCGTCTTACCGGCGTCAATGTGGGCTATGATGCCTATATTTCTTGTTTTTTCCAAGGGAAATGCCCTGGGCACAGTATTATTCCTCCGATTTTGTAAAAGGTCTTATTTTATGGCAATTACGTCTATTATACCACATATATGAGAGGAATGCAGCTTTTGTGCCAATACTCTGACGGCTGCCTCGTTGCAGCACGTATGTGGCGGTGCTATACTTGAGCTAATAAGATCAACACCCCACGCTAAATTGAATCTGTTAGAGGAAGTACTATGGCTATTGCTATATACACCCCGATGGTACGCCTTGTTACGGCGGACGGCGAGGCTCTCGGAGATGCACATACCCTTCAAGGGACGTGGACTGAAGAGCAATACCTTCGAATCACTGACCAGACAAACCGGCTGATCGAATTCACGGACGGTTCGATTGAGGTGCTGCCCATGCCTACGGATAAGCATCAGAACATCTTGGCTTTCCTATTCCTTGCACTTCACACGTTGTTGTATCCACTGGGGGGCAAGGTTCAATTCGCGCCCCTACGCCTCATTATTCCCCAGAGGAAGTTCCGCGAACCCGATCTGCTGGTCTTGCTCGATGCCGATGACCCACGTCGGCAGAATGCTCGTTGGTTAGGAGCTGACCTGGTAATGGAGATCGTCAGCCCCGACAACCCTGAGCGAGACAAGGTTGAGAAGCGTGCAGACTATGCTAGCGCAGGCATACCGGAGTATTGGATTATTGACCCACAAGATGAGACGGTCGTGGTGCTGCGGCTGGAAGGGGTGGAATACATTGAGCATGGGGTGTTCAGGCGTGGCGATACGGCCATCTCTGCCTTGTTGGAGGGGTTCGAGGTTGCTGTGACCTCTATCTTCGACGCACGCTAACTCTGTGTATTCAGCATAAAAAGAAGAAGCTGGGTCGTGCTGCCCAGCTTCTTCTTTTTATGCTCGTTCTAACCCGATACCATTAGTTGCCACAAGGCGCGACATTGCGCCAGTTCTCTACCGTGTCATTGACGATCTGCTGGCCGTTTGTGCCGTAGCTCAGTGTGAGCAGGCGGTTGCCGATTTCGCCGCACGCCGCGTCCTTCTCTACATGGTCCCAGTCGCCGAGCGTGTACTTGTACTCAATCTGGACCGTCTCCCTACCGGTGAGAGTGATCGTCCAGTGCGTAGCGTCCACGCGGGTGAGCGACACTCCACCTGGGTTCCACTGCGGTCCGGGCGGCTCTAGCCTGTCCAGGAAGCCTGCTATGTATACAGAACGTCCGGTGCTGTCTGTGCTGGCGGGCACTGTAACATTGAATATGAGCGTCACCAACCGCAGCTCTGCCGTGCCTGATACAGGCGGTGAGGAGGGGGCCGAGCGGTTGAAAGAGTTGTCTACGGAGCGGATGGCGTAGTAGTAGGTCGCGCCCTGGTTGACGGCGGTATCGGTGTAGCCGGTAGCAGTAACCCTCGCCAGCAAGGTGAAGGGACCACCCGCCGAGTTGCTACGCAGTATCTCGTAACCGTAGAGTGTGGGGTCGCCGGTAACGGCGTTCCATCCCAACTCAATGCCCGCAGGAGAGCCTGATACGACGTGGAAGCCGGTAGGGGTGGCGGGCGGCGTGGTGTCACCGCTTGAGTTTACGGTCAGGCTACCGGCCTGGGCGGGGCTATAGCCGTTCGGTGAGCCGTCCAGGTCAGCATATACCCAGTCGCGGCCATTGGTGGTGCTGTAACGGTAGGCGTAGTCGAACGTACCAACTTGCTCAGGCAAGAGGCTCGCCACAAACTCGTCGTTGTTGCCGCTATCCGTGTTGAAGGTGGCGTCTACCCAGGCCCAGGAAGAGTTACCCGCCGGATTGCTCCCATCGGGGCCATAGCCTAACTGGGCGAGCAGGCCCTGGGTGGGGCCGGGCTGGTTGGTTACGCCGTCAATCCACACCTGGCCGTAGACGTTATCCGTCCGTTGGGTCACGCTGATGGTATGGTTGAGGGTAGGCGGCCACTGTAGGTTCGACCAGCCGATGGTGTAATGCGGGAGGGCGGACACCTCGTTGGACGGGCCGCTTTCGTTCCCTACACTGTCCAGGGCACGTACCGTGTAATAGTAGGTCTGGGCGTTACGCAGGCCCGTATCGGTGAAAGTAGTGCTGCTAACTGGTGTCGCGTTGACCTTCACCCAACCGCCACCACCGACCGGGCTGCGGTAGATGTTATAGCCGGCAGCGCCTGCGACTCCGTTCCAACTGAGCGAGACCTGACCATTGCCTTCGTTGGTCACCTGTAGGCCCGACGGGGCGGCAGGTGGTGTAAGGTCAACAGCGGCAGGCGTGGTGAGCAAGAGGCCGCTTCCAGCGTTAAGCGATACCTGGATCGCGCCGTTGCTCACAGCATAATTGCCACTGCCAGGGTTGCCAACGGCATAAGCAGTATTGAAGGTAATGCCGTTAGGGATATAGCCTGCCACCGGCACCGTCACGTTGCGGGTGGAGGCACTCTTGTTGACCAGGACGATAGACGCCTGGTTGGCGGCCTTGCGGCCATAAGCAACAACGCCTGCCACGTCGTCGGCCAGGAGCACCTTTATATCGCCGCTGACGAGGGAGGGGAGGGTGCTGCGCTTCTGGGAGAGCGCCGTGTAGTGGGCACGCATACCGGTGTCGGGGTTGCCGCCGAGGTCAGCCCAGGGGTAGGTGCGGCGATCGTCGGGGTCGTCGTCGCCGGTTATGCCTACCTCGTCGCCGTAGTAGACGGTAGGTGCGCCGGGCATCGTGTACTGGATGAGGGAGGCCAGGCGTACCTTCTGCTTGCCTACCCCGAGGTTGGCGGCGTCGAACTCCTTGTCGGCGCGGGTCTCCTGGCCGGGAGTAAGCGTCCACAGGAGGCGCTCGGTATCATGGCTGTCGAGCAGGTTCATCAGAGAGTAGTACGCCGCGTCCGGGTAGTCCTCGCGGATAGACTGTATGCGGGCCGCGAATTCGGACGGCGCGATTGGCCGGCCACTGTCACCGAAGCCTTTAGGATCGAAGTTGCCCGGAGCGAGCAGGCCGATCACGGCGTCGCGCAGGCGATAGTTCATGGTAGTGTCGGCGCGGTCCCCACGCAGGTAGCGCAGGAGCGTGCTGTCCTTCTGCCATAGCTCGCCGATTATGACCGCGTTGGGATCGGTGCCCTTCACGGTGGAGCGGAAACCCTCCCAGTAGCCGTTGGGGAAAGAGGCGTCGCCCATCACGTCGAGCCGCCAGCCATCCGCGCCATCGCGCAGCCACGTGCGCGCTATGCTGTTTTGGCTGCCGTAGAAGTACGCCTGCACGTCCGGGTTGGTCTTAGTGAGCACAGGTATGCTGTCGAAGCCGAACCAGCCGTCGTAGTAAGTGTCGTTGCCACTGGGCGTAGAGGGCGCACACGCCGCAGGCTCCGAACCCTGGGGTGGCCGGAAGTGGAACCAACTGCGATAGGGCGAGGATGCCGACTCGCACGCGCCAACGGTGTTGTAATGGTGGTAGCGGTCGAAGAATGGGCTGTCGGACGACATATGGTTGAACACGCCATCCAGCACCAGGCGCATACCACGCTGCTCGGCGTGCTTGGCGAGGTTCTCCCAGTCCTTGTCGGTGCCGAAGTAGGGGTCAATTTTCGTGTAGTCCTGGGTGTCGTAGCTGTGATTGGAACCCGCGTCGAAGATGGGGTTGAAGTAGATAGTGGTCACGCCCATAGACTTGAGATAATCAAGCTGCTGGTCAACGCCCTTCAGGTCGCCGCCCATATAGTCGCGGCCACGCGGCTGCTCTATCGTCGGGCTGGTGGCGGGCGGTGTTGAGTCGAACCGCCAGGGGCAATTGGTAGCGGCGTCGGCGTAGTTGCGGCAGAAACCCTCCGGCAGAATATTCCAGGGGAGTTTGAGTACAGGGTCGTCGTAGCGCACGTCGCCGGTTTGCGGATCGTTGTTCGCTCTACCGTTGCGGAAGCGGTCGGGGAATATCTGGTAAATGACCGAGCTTTTTACCCAGGACGGAGAGGAGAAGTCCAGCTTGTGGAACATGAGCGCGTAGCTGTAGTCCACCGCGTCATCGCTGGCCGAGCCGAGGCCACCGTCGTAGGCAGGGGTGTTGTCTGCATAGTAGTCGGTATCGGTGCCGTCTGTGACTACGAAGCGGTACCAGAAGTTATTAGGCGTTGGCGAGTTGATGGTGTAGGCCCAGAAGTCGCACGTTTCGGTTTCCAGGCCGCCTTGGTAGCACGATACGCCTTCGGCCACGCGCTGCATCTGGTAGAAGCTCTGGGCGGAAGCGTTGAGGTCGTAAGCGCGCAGGGCCACGCCCGTAACATCATTGTGGAAGGTGCGGAAGCGAAGGGTGACGGGGGTGCCGGCAGGTACCGCGCCACCCGGTGTCCGGTAGAGGGTATCGCGGGAGTCGTGGCGCAGACCGTCCCACTCCACGTTGTTGTCATGGCCGTGCCCCGCCAGGATAGTCAGGATGTGGGTGACCGAGTCGTATCTGAACTGCACTCTCGCGCCATTTGCGGGTACGGTGAAGGGGATATTTGCCCCACCCGGCACGCCGTTCTGGCCGTAATTTTCGTCCCAACTCTCATTGATGGTGACTTTGCACTCGTAGCTGCCTGCGGGAATGGCTGTTGTCTCGAAGGAGTAGATGCCGTCGCCATCTATGTCCTGGAGCCACGAGCGCAGGCAGTCGGGCTGCCAGTCGCCGGAGCAACCAAGCTCGGACTGGAAGCTGCCGGGCACCGTGGCGATCACGCTGCTGCGGTTGTCCGTGACCCAGTGCGATTTGTGGTCGTAATAGAATTTGACCGTAGATGCGCCCGCGAGATTGAGGGGGATGTTAGCCCCGCCCGGCGCGGCGTGCAGGCCGTAGTTTTCGTTCCAATTGTCGTTGAGGGTACCCTTGTACTCCCAACTGCCTGCGGGGACCGAGAAGGCGCCCTGCCATGCGTCGTCGGTGGAGTCATAGGTGATGTGAGTGGCGGCACAATCGGCCTGCCAGTCGCCGGAGCAACCAAGCTCAGATTGCAGGCTGCCCACGATGGTTACGCTGGTGGGTGCGGGCGTATGGTGGGCGAACACAGCGTAAGGCTGCGCCGGGAGCAGTGCGATGAGCAAGCTTAACATCGCCATTACAGAGAACATAGCGTACAGGTTTCTGTGCTTACGTTTGCCTGTCTCAATTGTGAGCATCTCTTACCCCTCCTATGATGTTGTACTGTCTGTAGCCTTTGTTTGCTCGAATTCTTAAATGCCAAAGGCCCGAAACAGAGGTATTATACCCTCTTCACGGGCCTGGTTGCTTTCAAAATGGTCCACTTACAGACTGACTAGAACCTGTAGTGTGAGAACGCCCTGTTCGACTCCGCCATCTTGTGGGTATCTTCGCGCCTCTTGATGGTGGTGCCTACGTTGTTGGCGGCGTCCATCAGTTCTGTGGCTAGACGTTCTGCCATGCTCTTGCCTGTGCGCTTGCGGGCGGCACCGAGTATCCACCGGATAGCAAGCGCCTGGCGGCGGTCGCCCTTGATCTCGACGGGCACCTGGTAGGTCGCTCCACCCACGCGGCGCGGTTTCACCTCAATCACGGGGGTGGCGTTGCGCAACGCCTGGTCGAAGACCTCGATGCCGGGGCGCTTGGCACGCCGCTCAAGCTCGTTGATGGTCTCGTACATGATGCGCTCGGCCAGACCTTTCTTGCCGCGCATCATCAGCTTGTTGATGAACCGCGACACCATCAGGCTGTTATATCGCGCATCAGGAAGAAGCGGGTGCTTCTCGTATCTACCTCGTCGTGGCATTTATCTCCCTCATCACAATTTTGAATTTTGAATTTTGAATTCTGAATTGGAAATACCTAATTTAGAATTCAAAATTCAAAATTTGCAATTACTTCTTGCCCTTCTTCGCCTTGGCCGGGTTCTTGGTGCCGTACTTGGAGCGGCCTCGCTTGCGGTCCTTTACACCCTGGGCGTCGAGCGTGCCACGTATGATGTGGTAGCGCACGCCAGGGAGGTCCTTCACGCGGCCTCCTCGGATGAGCACTACAGAGTGCTCTTGCAGGTTGTGGCCTTCGCCGGGAATATAGGCGGTCACTTCCATACCGTTGGAGAGCCTTACGCGGGCGATCTTGCGGAGCGCCGAGTTGGGCTTCTTGGGGGTCATTGTACGCACCTGGGTGCAGACGCCGCGCTTCTGGGGCGAGCCTTTCCCACGACGTACAGTCTGGCTGTTAGGCTTCAGAGTGAATCGTAGCGCGGGAGCCTTGGTCTTCTTCTTGACCGAGCTTCGTCCCTTGCGTACCAGTTGGTTGATTGTCGGCATACTTCTCCTCTTAATCTAAAACGCGGCGCGCAATACGCACAGTGTATTATTATATAGCATGGGTGTGCGCGTGTCAAGCACGATTCGGACGTATCTGACTACTTGATCCTTACCCCTGCTTCAAACTCCCACTCTGCTTGTTGGAGAAGAGCATCAAGTCTCCCCGCCTGAACATCCACCTTGATCTGTTCATCCCACGCTTCCGCTAGAAACTCCTCGAACCATGCCGTAAACTCCTCAAGCTCGGATGGCGGAAGCTGTGCGATAGCCGATTCGATATCTTTGACATTCATGCCCGCGATGAACCCCTTTCCATACGGTAAAGGGCGGCTGGTTGCTATGCCTATAACATGGCCCGCCAAGCAGATAAGCAACTCAAGGGAAGCTAAAGGAAACAGTCAGTCGGAGGCCACCGCACCCTAATGTGCAGTGAGGTAAACTAGTCGGGGTGACAGGATTTGAACCTGTGACTTCCTGCTCCCAAAGCAGGCGCGCTGCCGGGCTGCGCTACACCCCGAAAATGCTTATCAATTATACTGGGTTGCCCGGTAAGCGTCAAGGTTGAGACATACACCTACGCTGGTAGAGCGGCCTGAGGCCGCGATCTTGAGCGGGCATGTTTATTAGCATGAGCAGAACTGATTTACCTAAAGACTTCCTCTCGACTCTTGTCCCTGAACTAGACGGCTCAGACATCCTGGGCATCGTCCTGGGAGGGAGCCACGCGAGAGGGGACGCTGGTCTCTATAGCGACGTGGACGTTGCGCTCTTTGTAAAGGATGATGTGCAGCCTCCACCAAAGCAATTTTTCTATCGAGACGGCTACCTTGTTAGCATAGCATTCAAGAACGTAGCTGGAATTCGAGAAGAGATTTCGCGCCCGAACAGGGCTATCTTCGTTGTGCCAGGTCTGCGAGGCGCCACTATACTGCTTGATAAGAATGGCTCTGTGGGCAATCTCTTGCGCGATATTGACGCCTTCGTTTGGGAGCCGTTGCAACCTGCCGCCGATAGTTACGCAAGTTATACTGTAATGGCGCTTGCCGAGCAGGTACACAAGGTTCTGACTGAAACTCCCAGGGGAAACGAGCTAGCGCTTGCCTATGCGACGGCAAAGTTGCTCCCAGGTCTGACGGAGGCGGTGGCAGTGCAGCGCGGCGTGCTGGTCAAGAGCGACAACACCTATTACGAGCAGGTAGAAGCCGTCGCGGGGCCGGAATGGGCGAAAGACCATCGCATAGTGGCAGGTGTTGACGCTGAAGTTGGGGACGCTACACCCGCAACCTCACGCGCTCTAGCTGCGGTGCGGCTCTACCGGGAAACAGTAGAGTTTCTACGGTCGAGTATGGAACCAGCGCATCTTGCCATCGCGGAGCGTGCTGTGAAGATAGCAGAGTCAGAAGTGAATCTAGGTTTATAGCAGGCATGAAGGATTAGAGCAAACGAAAGGGGCGCAAAGATGAGCCAACGAACAACATCACCGACTACATATCTTGCAGTCGCGATTGTGTTACTCGCGACGACCCTGGCAGGCGTCTTATCAGGCAGCGCTGAAGCGCAAGGTGCCGACACGCGCTATTTTGCTGAGACGAAGCATACAGTAAAAGGCGTATTCCTGAAATACTGGAGCGAGCATGGCGCACTACCGCAGCAGGGCTATCCTCTTTCGGAGGAGTTTCAGGAGGTCAACGACCTGGACGGCAAGCCCTACACCGTGCAGTATTTCGAGCGCGCGGTCTTTGAGAAACACCCTGAGAACCCCGCTCCATATGACGTATTGCTGAGCCAGTTGGGCACGTTCCAGTACCGGGCAAAATATGGAGAGGCGGGCGCGCCGAACCAGCAGGCTAACACGCAAAGCGACCAACTCTTCAAAGAAACTGGATTCTACGTGGGTGGCGCATTCCTGGACTACTGGCAGAAGAATGGCGGCCTGGCGCAGCAAGGCTACCCCATCAGCAACGAGTTCACAGAGGTCAGCGACCTGGACGGCAAACCCTATACGGTGCAGTATTTCGAGAGGGCAGTGTTTGAGAAGCACCCGGAGAATCCAGTCCCGTTTGACGTGCTATTGAGCCAGCTAGGCACGTTCCAACTGAAAAAGAAGTATCCAGGCGGCGCGCCGGGAGGCGAAGGGCAGCCACAGCCCACCGTACCTGCCGGACAACCCACTCCTCCCCAGCCTCAACCGCAGGGCACTAGAACGCCCACCGGCACGAATTGCGAGCCGGTAGCCGAGGACCGCAAGAGCAGCGTCAGCAGCGTCGGGCAGGTGGAGATCGCAGACGTGAAATACTCCGGCAACGAGTATGTCGTATTGAGGAATAAGGGGACAAGTGCCGTAGACGTAAGCGGCTGGACG
This sequence comes from Chloroflexia bacterium, assembly GCA_036399775.1. Taxonomy (GTDB): domain Bacteria; phylum Chloroflexota; class Chloroflexia; order QHBQ01; family JADMIH01; genus JADMIH01. The sequence goes on from DASWMJ010000093.1 coordinate 162,554, forward strand.
TTGAAGGATAAGAACGACTCTTCGCAACAGTTTACCTTCACGTCAGGAGCGCAGATACCGGCGGGCGGCACAATCGAAGTTTATACCGAGCCGGGCCACCCCTACAGCTTCAACAGCAATAGCTCTATATGGAATAACTGCGGAGACGCGCTGGAACTGCTGAATAGTAGCGGCGCTGTAGTCGCCACATACGCTTACGGCACACACTTGTTGCCGTAACGTATTGCGTAGTACGTATTGCGTAAGGGCTTGAGTAGCAGACTTGGCTCTACGCAATACGTACTACGCAATACGTTATGGCGTGGAGAAAGCGTTCTGCATAATCTTGGATAATTGGGCGCGGGTGGCGTTGTTGCCGGGGCGGAAGGTGCCGTCTTCGTAGCCGCCCACTACGCCTCTGCTTGCTACCGTCTCTATGTAGGTATAGAAGGGGGAGGCGGGGGCCACGTCGGCGAAGGTGGGAGTGGCGGGCGAGACGAGGGTCCAGCCGCGCGCCAGCACGGTCATCTTGGAGAGTTGCGCCCGCGTGACATCGTTGCCAGGGCGGAACGTGCCGTCAGAGTAACCGCCAACGACGCCGTTATAAGCCGCCGTCTCTATGTAGACGTAGAAGGAAGAAGTGGTGGGAACGTCGGTGAAGCTGGGACGATCCGGGACGCGCAGCACCATGCCCCTGGAGAGCACTACTATCTTGGCAATCTGGGCGCGAGTGGAGTTGTTGCCTGGGCGGAACGTGCCGTCAGAGTAGCCTCCTGCTACGCCACGGCAGACGGCCCACTTTACCGGCTCGAAGAACCAGTCGGTGCTTGCCACGTCGGAGAAGTGGGGGAGGCAGGAGCCGGGCTGTCCTGTGGGCACCGGCACGGGTATTATGGGAGTAAAGGTAGGTTGGCCCGGTAATGGCGTGATGACTGCGGTAGCTACCGGGGGCGGCAGAGGCTTGTCCTGTTTGGCGAGGGATGCGGCCCTGGCGTGCCCACCCTGGGAGAAAGTCCACGCGGCGAAAAACGCCATGCCCACTACGAGCGCGGAAAGGACGATTGCTTTATGCTTCGATTGTTGCCTGTTGGTACTGACCATATAATTGCCTCTTTCTTTGATATACCTGGATAATTGCGATTTCCTTCAATATTCTGAAAAATAGCAAGCAAGAGCGCGCATAGAGGGAGGGTCTAGCTGCCGTGGAATATCTTCTGGTCAAGTATACCGAAATGGTAGGGCTTACCACAATAGGCTAAGGTCCTAATCATGCATGACCATTTGGTAACGTGCAATCTATAGGACTAGTGGAGATGCCCTTTCGTTAGTCGCGTTTGCCCCGCCGTATGCGCCTCAACAGCAGGCCGGAGGCTTCCTCTACCTCTTCGGAGCGCACTGCTTTTGCCACCAGCAGGTAGACCAGCCCGCCCGCGCCGATGCCTACTACCACCAGGGCTATAGCTTCCAACTTGTCGGTGGAGGAGCCTGGGAGGAGAGCGTGTAGCAGGTAGAGCAGGCCGAAAAGCACAAACCCCATTGCGGCAGCCGCCAGCGCGCTCTTCGAAATTGACGGCAGCAACCCCTCGCGCCGGAGCGCCCAGCCCGGCAGTTTGCGCCCCAGCAGCACCCACATCAGCACCATCTCGACTGTTGTGGTAATCGCCAGGCTGAGCGCCAATGCGACGTGGCTTCGCCAGCCTACGCCAACCACCAGCGCCCAGCTGATGCCCAGGTTGAGCAGTACCGTGCCCACCGACACCGCTACAGGCGTGGCGGTGTCATGTAAAGCGTAGAAGCCACGCGTAAGGACTTCCACCACCGCGTAAGCTACCAATCCAAGCGCGAAGAAACCCAGAGAATCGGCTACGAGCGCGGTGGACTCCTCTCCGAAGAGGCCGAAGCGGAAGAGAGAGGCTACAATCTCAGACCGGAGCAAAAAGAGGCCGACGGCAGACGGTATAGTCAGGAAGAGGAGCACTTTGACGGCCCTCGCCAGCGTGCCTCTAACGCCGTCGAGGTTGCGCTCGGCGTACTGGGCCGCCATCGTAGGGAAGGTTACGGTCGCGAGCGACATGGCGAAGACTCCATGCGGCAGTATCATCAGCATATAGGAGTAATCGAGCGCCGAAATGCTGCCCCTGGGGAGGAATGAGGCTATCGAGGTCATAGCCACGATGTTAGCCTGGAATGCCGCCTGCCCGACGATGCGGGGCAGCAGCAGCTTGCCCACTTCGGCAGCCCCGGTGTCACGCACGTTGAGCCGCAGCCGGTAGCGCATGCCAACGCGGCGCAGGCCGGGCAGTTGCACTACGAAGTGGAGTAATGCGCCCGCTACCACGCCATATGCTACGCCGTGTATCCCGAAGTAGGGCGCGAGAAAGACCGCGCCCGCTATGATCGCCAGGTTGTAGAAGACCGGCGCGAGCGCGGGCAGGGCGAAATGCTGGCGGGCGTTGAGGATGCCCATCGCCCAACCGCCCAGCCCCATGAAAAGTGGGGAGAGGAGCAGGATGCGCACAAGCTCGACCGCCAACGCTTCTTGCTCTGGCTTCAAGCCGGGGGCTACTATCGTGCCGACGAGCGCGGGCGCGGCGAACCCCATGATGATACCGCCCAGGCTGAGCAGCACAACCGATGCGTTGATGAGCGTGGAGGCGAGGTTCCATGCCTTGCTCTCCTCGCCCTTGCCCATAAGCCCTGTGAAGACGGGGATGAAGGCCGAGCCAACCGCGCCGCCTACTATAAGCAGGAAGAGCGTGTCGGGCACCCTGAACGCGGCTACATAGGCGTCCTTCTGCTCGGTGGTGCCGAATTGCCCCGCGATGATCGCCTCCCGCACCAGCCCAAGCACGCGACTCAGCACGAACGCCCCGCCCACGATAGCGGTGTTGAGCGCGAGCCGCTGCCTGTCCGTAGCCACTGGCTGCTGAGTGGACGCGCTCTCTGTTGGCTGCTCAGGCACGGGGCCTGCGCCGCTGCCGGGGTCTACAAGCACCCTGGTCCTCAGGTCGGACTCCATCTACGCAATCCCACCGGCATAGTGGGCAACGGTTACGCTAACCGCCGAGACGCCGGGAATGCCCTTGAGCGTAGCGAAGGGACGCCAAGATGACATACAGAGGTTTTGGTAGCGCGAAGTGGAGCGCCATGACGTTAATGCACGCAAGAACCGCAGGGTGGATACAGAGTTAAATATGTGACAGACGGCAGCGAACCGACTCTCCCTTGTCATTCTGAGCGAAGCTAAGAATCTCGTCCCTCGCATGCCCTCTTGCCTTTGCGTTACTTCTTTACCCCAACCTAATACGCGAGGGACGAGATTCTTAGCTTCGCTCGGAATGACAAGGAAGCAGGGGTGGTTATCCCCATCCTTCCGTCTTTGCAACAGCCCCGGCAAAAACCAGGAGAACCCTGGCGTCCCTTCGCTACGATCGAGGGCAGGCCTGGCGTCTTGGCGGTTAGAATCATGGTTGCCCGCAGAATCCATCAGCGTCACCCTCTTGACAGCGTATAACATAGCCTTTATACTAACACAACAACCGCATACCAAAAAGGCTGTGAACAGAACGAGTAGGCACGCAAGCGGGGTACAGAGAGCCGGGTTAGGTGTGAGCCGGCACCAGCGCGAGTGTTGAATGGATCTGGGAGTTGCGCACCGAATGCTCACGCTAGTAGACTGCGCCGGACACTCCACCGTTATCAGGGAGCTGGGTATCGGCAGACGACCACGTTGTGTGGGCGACTAGGTACTTGACAGAGTGCGGCACGCTTGTGC